>SFOX01000029.1 GCA_004552305.1 Subdoligranulum variabile
ATCGTCAAGACACATTTTTTGACGCCCCGCCCACCCGCTCCCGTCTTACGGCTCCGCCGATAACATTTGCGGAAGTTGGTTTTTTACCCGTTTGTTTCTTTTATATGGGTGGTTTGTAGGGAACGGTCTTGACCGTTCCGGGAGTTTTGCGGTTACCGCCCATTTCCCCGGCGGGGTGGGTCACCCCGCCCTACGGGGCAATAAAAATTATTGCGCGGTAGGGGCGGGGCATTGCCCCGCCCGCGACCGAATGGAAATGAAAAAAATTACGGGTTGGTTTGTAGGGGCGGCATATATGCCGCCCGTGCAACCATCCCGTTATTGACAACCTACCGGGCAAACCGCACGGGACGCATATATGCGTCCCCTACAAATCTGCCGGAAATTCCGCGTTGTTATGGTTTTCGCATTTCCCTATTAAAAACGTGTCCGCATCGCGGACACACCTTATTTATTATCTATTATCTTTTATCTATTATCTATAAAAAGGATTTCTATGAAACGCTTAGTCATCGGTCTGCTGGCACACGTTGACAGCGGCAAAACCACCCTCGCTGAGGGGCTGCTCTACCGCGCCGGGGTGCTGCGCAAGCCCGGGCGCGTGGACCACAAGGACGCATTTCTGGACACCGACACGCAGGAACGCGCGCGCGGCATCACGATATTTTCCAAGCAGGCAGTGCTGACCCTGCCCGCTGCCCCCACCGCCGAGGAAACCACCCTGACCCTGCTGGACACCCCCGGACACGTCGATTTTTCCGCCGAGGCGGAGCGCGCGCTGCAGGTGCTGGACTACGCCGTGCTGGTCGTTTCGGGCAGCGAGGGCGTGCAGGCGCACACCGAAACCCTATGGAAGCTGCTCGCCCGATATCGCGTACCCACGTTTCTTTTTGTCAACAAAATGGACTTGCCCGGCGCGGACGCCGCGCTGCGTCTGCGCGAATTGCAGGGGCGGTTCGGGGACGGCTGCGTGGATTTTTCCCGCACGCCCGACCCGGAAGCCCTCGCCGTTTGCAGCGAACCCCTGATGAACGAAGTCCTGCTCTCCGGCACGCCCGACCCCGAAACCCTGCGCACCGCCATCGCGCGGCGGCAGGTGTTCCCGGTGTTTTTCGGCGCGGCGCTGCGGTTTGACGGGCTGGACGCACTGCTGCACGCACTGCAGACGCTGACCCGCCAGCCCCGCCCCTTTGATGAATTTGCTGCCCGCGTCTTTAAAATCAGCGAGGACGGCGCCGCCCGCCTGACGTGGGTCAAGGTCACGGGCGGGGTGTTGCACGTCAAGGACACGCTGCCCGGCGGCGAAAAAGCCGACACGCTGCGGCTGTACAGCGGCAGCAAATTCCGCCTTGTGCCGGAGGCGCTGCCCGGCACCGTTGTTGCCGTAACGGGTCCCGCCCTCACGCATCCCGGGCAGGGACTTGGCGCAGAAACCGACGCTGCTGCGCCTCTTTTGGAGCCGGTGCTGAACTACCGTGTCGATTGCCCCGCCGCTGACCCGCACACCCTGCTGCGCGCGCTGCGCACCTTGGAGCAGGAGGACCCCCAACTGCACGTTGCGTGGCGCGACGATTTGGCGGAGGTCCACGTCCGGCTGATGGGCGAGGTGCAGCTGGAAATTTTGCAAAACCTGCTGCAGCAGCGCTTTGGGCTGGCGGTCACCTTTGGCGAGGGCGGCATTCTGTACAAGGAAACGCTGACCGCCGCCGTGGAGGGCATCGGTCACTACGAGCCGCTGCGCCACTACGCCGAGGTGCATCTTTTGCTGGAACCCGCGCCGCGCGGCAGCGGCGTACAGCTGGCTGCCGACTGCCCGCCCGACACCTTGGCGGAAAACTGGCAGCGGCTGATTTTGACCCATCTGGCGGAGCGCACCCACCCCGGCACGCTGCTGGGTGCGCCGCTGACCGATGTAAAAATCACGCTGGCAGCCGGGCGCGCGCACTTAAAGCACACCGAGGGCGGGGATTTCCGCCAAGCCACCTACCGCGCCGTGCGCCAAGGGCTGCGCACCGCCACCGCCCAAAACGCTGTGCAGCTTCTGGAGCCGTGGTACGAGTTCACGCTGGAGCTGCCCGCCGACGCCTTGGGACGCGCTATGGCGGACATCCAACGGATGTGCGGCAGCTTTGCCGCGCCCGAAACGCTGGGCGACACTGTGCGCCTGACCGGACGTCTGCCGGTTGCCGCCGCACGCGGCTACGCCCGCGAGGTTGCCGCCTACACCCACGGCTGCGGGCGCTGGGCGGTGCTGCCCGCCGGGTACGATGTCTGCCACAACGCCGCCGAGGTGCTTGCCGCCGCCGGGTACGACCCCGACGCCGACACCGAAAACCCCGCCGACTCGGTATTTTGCGCCCACGGCGCCGGGTATCTTGTCAAATGGGACGAGGTTCCCGCCAAAGCCCATCTGGACAGCGGACTTTCCCGCCGGTTGGATGCGCCCGCCGCGCCCGACCCCGAAGCCACCGCCGCCGAAGCCCGCCGCCGCGCCGACGTATACCGCGGCACGCTGGAGCAGGACAAGGAGCTGCTTGCCATTTTTGAGCGCACCTACGACAAAATCAAGCGGCGCGGTCAGCCCGGCGATGCCCAAAAGGCAGCCCGCACCGCTATGCACACGTCACCGGGCGTTTCCGCCCCCGTCAAAGCGCCGCCCGCCGGACCCGACTATCTGCTGGTGGACGGCTACAACGTGATTTTTGCGTGGGACGAGCTGCGCAAGCTGGCAGACGGCAGTCTGGACGCCGCCCGCCGCCGCTTGATGGACATCCTGTGCAACTATGCCGGCTACAAAAAGTGCATACCTATCTTGGTTTTTGACGCTTACCGGGTCAGCGGCGGCGCGCGCGAGGTCGAAAAGCACCACAACCTGTATGTGGTCTACACCCGCGAGGCAGAAACCGCCGATATGTACATCGAGCGCGCCACCCACGAGCTGGCGAAGGAGCATCGAACCCGCGTAGTCAGCAGTGACGGCGCAGAGCAGATCATTGTAATGGGACACGGTGCGCTGCGGATTTCTGCCCGCGCCTTTGCCGAGGAGGTCGCCGCCGTTGAAAAGGAGATCCGCGCGTTTTTGGAGGGGTAGCGGTTACACCCCGGGTTGCCGCTCTATGTTCTCTCTTTTGGCAGCAAAAGAGAGAACCAGAGAAAACTGCCGCTGTTTCGACGCAGCGGACCCACGACCAGGGGCTACTCGCCCCTTGGAACCCACCCGGTAGGGGCGGGGTATGCCCCGCCCGCGACCCAACGGCAATGAAAAACTTACGGGTTAATTTGTAGGCACGGCTACTATGCCGCCCGTTGCAACCGTCCCGGTAATGCGATATACCGGGCAAACCGCACCCAAAAAAAGCCGCCCAACCCAGGGCGGCTTTTCCCGGCTTTGGGCGGATATATTTTTTTGACATCTCAACCGGTTTTTGCTACAATTGAGGCAACAAACCACTGTAAGGGGCGTTTACTATGAACTGGCAACAAGCCTGCGAACTGCCGTACTACGCCGGCGACGACCTTGGCGCAATCTGGCAGCCCGAAAAAACCACCTTTAAGCTGTGGGCGCCCACCGCCGCCGCGGTGCGCCTTGAATTTTTTGCCGCCGGCACCGACGACGAGCCGGGCGCGGCGCATCTGGGCAGCCACGCCATGACCCAAAACGGCGGGGTCTGGCAGTTTACCCGCCCCGGCGATTGCCACGGGGTGTACTACCTGTATCACCTGCAATTTTCGGACGGTCACACCGCCGATGCCGTTGACCCCTACGCCCGCACGACCGGCGTAAACGGACGCCGCGCCATGGTGCTGGATTTAAACCGCGCCGCCCCCGAGGGCTGGCAAAACGACCGCCGCCCCCGCATCCCAGCCGGCGAAACCGCCGTGTGGGAGGTGCATACTGCGGATTTTTCTGCCGATGCACACAGTGGCGTACCCGCGGCGTGGCGCGGAAAATATCTCGGCTTTACGCCGGAAAACACCACCCTGAACAACGACGGCATCCACCCCACCTGCTTAAATTACCTGCGGCGGCTGGGCATCAGCCATGTGCAGCTGCAGCCGATTTTTGACTACGCCACCGTGGACGAAGCCTGCCCCGGGCGCGATTACAACTGGGGCTACGACCCCCTGAACTACAATACGCCCGAAGGCAGCTTTGCCACCGACCCCTACCACGGCGAGGTGCGCGTGCGGGAGCTGCGCGCCATGGTGGCGGCGCTGCACCGCGCGGGGCTGGGCGTTGTGATGGACGTTGTGTACAACCACACCTATCATTCCGACAGCTGGCTGGAGCGCACGGTTCCCGGCTACTGGAACCGCCGCACGCCCGACGGACGTATGACCAACGGCAGCGGCTGCGGCTGCGACCTTGCCAGCGAGCGCCCCATGGTGCGCAAATATCTGGTGGATTCGGTGCTGTACTGGGCAAAAACCTACCATCTGGACGGTTTCCGCTTTGATCTGATGGCGCTGGAGGACGTGGACACGATGAACGCCATCCGCGCCGCGCTGGACACCCTGCCCGACGGGCAAAGCATCCTGCTGTATGGCGAGCCGTGGACGGGCGGCGGCACCAATTACGAGGGCGGCGCCCGCCCCGCCGACAAGGGCGCCCTGCCGCAGCTGAGCGACCGCATCGGGTTTTTCTGCGATGATACGCGGGATTGCATCAAGGGCAACGTCTTTGACGCAGGCAGCGCAGGCTATGTGAACGGTGCGCCCCCCTGCGGGCTGAACGTGCTATACGCTGCCAACGCATGGCGCGGCGGCGAGCATGGCTTTGCCCCCAAGCGCGCCATGCAGGTGGTGCAGTATGTTTCGGCGCACGACAACTACACCCTGTGGGACAAGCTGGCGGCGGTGGCACGCCGCACCGACTACGACTCCCCCGCCCCCGACCTGCTGGCGCAAAACCGAATGGCGGCGGGCATCTGCCTGACGATCTGCGGTATGCCGTTTCTGCAGGCGGGCGAGGAATTTGCCCGCACCAAGCACGGCGACCCCAACAGCTACCGCGGTCCGCTGGCGACCAATCTTTTGGACTGGCAGCGCGCCTACACACCGGAATTTTACGATTTAACGCAGTATTATGCCGGGCTTTTGGCGCTGCGTCGCGCCTATCCGGAGCTGAGCGGCGACACAACGACCGAGCCCGCCTACATCCTGCCGCTGCCCAGCTGGCTGATCGGCTTTGTGCCGCAGGGTGGGCGGCTGGCGGTGTACTACAACCCCGAGCGCACCCGCCAATGGGTGGCACTGCCCGCCGGGCGCTGGCGCACGCTGGTCAACGACCGCACCGCCGGCACGGTTCCCTTTGGTCCGCATTACCGCAACGCGCTGGAGCTGGCACCGACCTCGGTGACGGTGATGGTGCGCGAAGAACAGAGTTGAGAGTTAAGAGTTAAGAGTTTAGATTCTGTTGTGCCGCCGTCGGCGGCACACTTTTTTTATTATTTATTATTTCTTATTTCTTATTTGCAAATATCCCTTTACCGGATTTCCCCCCAACCAAAAAAGAACCGGGGTCTTGCCCCGGTTCCCAAATATCCTGTCCAATTACAGATCCGCGTTTTCTTCCAAATCGCGGACAAAGCGCCACAGCTCGCCCACCGTCATATCGGTGTGCAGGTCGTTCTCGTCAATTTCAGCGCCCACGGCTTCGCCCAGACCCCATGCCAGCTCCACCATATCCTCGTGGTCGGCACCCAAGTCCGCCAGCGAAACGCCGCGCTCCAACTCGCCGGAATCGCAGCTGAACTGTTCTGCCAGCAGGTCCTGCAGTTCTTCAAACGTCATTTTTCTGTCCCCCCTTAAATGGGAATTGTAAGGTGTTGCCTTAATATTACAGGGCATTTGCCCATTCGTCAAGGGGCAAACTGTTGACAAAAGCACAAAATTACGGTTCTTGCTTTGTGCATTCTGCCGGTAATTGCGGCTGTGCGTTCAAAATCCGCATAAATTCTTCGCCGCTGATGGTTTCTTTTTCGTACAGGTACTGGGCGATCTCGTCCAGCTTGCTGCGGTTGTCTGCCAGGATCTGGTACGCTTTCTTGTGCTGGGTCTGCACCAGCTCCACGACCTTGGCGTCGATCTTGGCGCTGGTCGCCTCGCTGCAGGCAAGGCTGGCATCGCCGCCCAGATAGGCGTTGTTCACGGTTTCCAACGCTACCATGTCAAAATCTTCGGTCATACCGTAGCGCGTCACCATGGCGCGCGCCAGCTTGGTCGCCTGTTCAATGTCGTTGGATGCGCCGGTCGTGATGGAGTTAAAAATCAATTCCTCGGCAGCGCGTCCGCCGGTCAGCGTGGCAATTTTGTTCAGAAGCTCATCGCGGTTCATCAGGGTGTGGTCGCCCTGCTCCACCTGCATGGTAAAGCCCAGTGCGCCGCTGGTGCGCGGCACAATGGTGATTTTTTGCACGGGTGCGCTGTGCGTTTGCAGCGCGGCGACCAGCGCGTGACCGACCTCGTGGTAGGCGACAATGCACTTTTCTTTGTTGTTCAAGATCTTGTTTTTCTTCTGTGCGCCCGCCAGAATGGTGTCAACGGCCTCCTGCAGGTCAAACTGCGTCACTGCCTTGCGGTGGTGGCGCACGGCGCACAGCGCGGCCTCGTTGATGATATTCGCCAGCTCCGCGCCCGAAGCACCGGGCGTCATACGGGCGACAACGGCAAAATCGCAGTCGGGTCCCAGCTTGACTTTTTTGGCGTGCAGACGCAAAATACTTTCGCGTCCCTTCAGGTCGGGCAGCTCCACCGGCACGCGGCGGTCAAAACGACCGGGGCGGGTCAGCGCGGGGTCCAGCGATTCGGGGCGGTTGGTCGCTGCCAGAATAATCACACCCTTGGCGGCATCAAAGCCATCCATCTCGGTCAAAAGCTGGTTCAGCGTCTGCTCGCGCTCATCGTTGCCGCCCATACCGGATGCGCCGTCGCGCTTTTTGCCGATGGTATCAATTTCGTCAATAAATACGATGCAGGGTGCTTTTTCGTTTGCCTGCCTGAACAGATCGCGCACCTTGCTGGCGCCCATACCCACAAACATTTCCACAAATTCGCTGCCTGCAATGCTGAAAAACGGCACGCCCGCCTCGCCTGCCACGGCGCGCGCCAGCAGCGTTTTGCCGGTACCCGGAGGTCCCACCAGCAACACGCCCTTGGGCATTTTGGCACCGATGTCCTCGTACTTTTTGGGGTTGTTCAAAAAGTCCACGATCTCCTGCAGGCTTTCCTTGGCTTCATCTTCGCCCGCTACATCGTTAAATTTTATGCCGGTCTTGTCGTCCACAACGTATTGCTTGGCACCGGATTTTCCGCCGAACAGCATCGAGTTGCCGCCCATGCTTTCCATCCGCTTGCCCAGCGCACGGTTTGCCCACCAGAACAGCAAAATCAGCGGCAGAAAGGAAATCACCACGTTCAGCATCATGTCCCAGATGGTGGGGTTCTGGTAGACCGTGCCGAACTCCACGCCCGCGTCCTCCAGCCGGGTAACCAGGTTGGAGTCCTGCGCAATAGCGTTAGTTTTGTACGATTTATCGTTATTATCTACAAAGTAAATTTGCTGATCCTCGATCTGGACGGTTTTCAGCTGCTTGGTTTCCAGCATCTGCAAAAAGCTGCTGTAGCTCACGCTTTCGACCTGTGCGCGCAGCATGGCGGGCATCAAAAATACATTAAAAATCAGCACCAGCGCCATCACGATGGTGTAACCGAGCCAAAGCTTCTTTTTTGGGTCCTTGGGGGGTGTGGTTTCTTTCATACAGGGAGCCTCCTTTGCTCTTTGCTACTAGAATGAACCTAAAAAATGAACGCAGTGTGAAGAACTTTTGAAATTTAGGAAAATTTGCCGCAAAGCCGGGCAAAAACCGATTGGCGTAATTTTAACAACCATAAGTTTTAAACGGTTTCGACAGAGTTTTCCACCATTTTGCACCGTTTTCCACGGTGGAATTGTTGAAAACCCTGTTGAAACTGTGGAAAACAGCACTGAAAGTTGTGGAAATATGGATTTTTGTTTGAAAAACCGCGAATTTTCCCGGCAGTGGAAATTGTGGAAAAAGTTTTTCCACCGATTGTAACATATCGGACACATTCCTCGTTATAATAGATAGAAACAAAAATCAATACGAAAGAGGCGAATTTGTATGTCCTATGCCGTAGCTTTGCCGATGCCCTGCCGCATCATCCCCCTGCCTGCGATGGCGCAAACCGATATCTGTTTTAAGGACTTGCGGGTCGATACCGTTCGCCGCTGCGTATTCCGCGCCGGACGTCCGGTGGCGCTGACCCCGCAGGAGTACGCCCTGCTGGAGGTGCTGCTGCAGGATCGCAACCGTGCCGTACCCCGCGCCGATTTGCTGGAGCGCGCGTGGGGATACAGCTACATCGGCGTCAGCCGCACGATCGACGTACATATCAACCGCCTGCGCCGCAAGCTGGGGCTGGAGCAGGATATCCAGACGGTGTTCCGCGTGGGCTACCGCTTAAACACGGTGTGACGGGGAAACGCGCCAAAGGCTTTCCCCCAAGGGGAAGGCTTTTCCACGGCGGGGTGGGGTCACCCCGCCCTACGTTATTATAATGGGGTATCGCGCGGTAGGGGCGGGGCAAGCCCCGCCCGCAACATGGCGGTAACGTGAATATTACGGGCTAGTCCGTAGGGGCGGCATATAGGCCGCCCGTTTCAGCCACCCCGGTAATGCAATATAACGGGTAAACTGCACGGGACGCATATATACGTCCTCTACAAATCTGCCGTATGTTTCGCGTTGTTATGGATTTCGCGCCCCCTTTATAAAAACATGTCCGCAAAGCGGACACACCACATCGAAACTCTTACCTCTCCACTCTCAACTCTGAGCCATATTCCTCCCCACCGTTCAACAACGCAAAAAGCCGTGCTTCCTGCTCGGCTTTTTGCGTATTGTCATTCTTTTTCGAGGGCGTTGGCTTTCTGCAGGGCTGCCATCACGGCGGGGATCAAAATCAACTGTACAAGGATGCCCGGCACGGCGTTCAGCAGCGCACCCGCCAAAAACGCCTGCGCGGTAAAGGCGTTGCCGTTAAGCCCCAGCAGCACGACCTCCGCCGCGCCCCAAACCAGGCGTCCCGCCGCCATGGCGGTCAGCAGCGCCGCGTACACCCCGACCGTACCCTTTTTGGCAAGGCGGCGGTACACCAGCCCGATCACCAAGCCGTAGGTCAGCAGCTCAAACGCCATGGCGATTGCCACGGGGTACAGCTTCGGCATCGTGAACAGCAGCGAGCGCAGCAGCGGCGCTACAAAGCCCACCGCCGCACCGTACTGCCAGCCGCACACAAGCCCGCACAGCAGCACGGGGATGTGCATCGGCAGCAGCATACTGCCGATTTGCGGGATCTGCCCCGTCAGCAGGGGCAGCACAAGGCACAGCGCCAAAAACAACGCTGCATAGGCTAATTTTTTAGTGCTTTCGTTTTTCAAGAAAAATCATCCTTATCAAAAAAGTATCACCCGCGCACCCTTCTGGGCGCTGCCTTCCTGGCTTTTTTTCAAAGGGTCACTCTCTATTTTACACAAAAATGTCCGCCGTGTCCAGCACAAAATTACAGCGGGCGGCGGGGTCGTGGGCGGCAAAATACCCCTCCTCCAGCGGGATCCAGCGCTGCACAAACTGCGCATAGCGCGTCCCCTCGCGCGCTTGCAGCCGCGCCGCCTGTACGTCGGGCGGGCAGGTCACAAACACGCGCACGGCAAATTCTGTTTGCAGCGCCGGGTGCAGGCTGTAGCTGCCCTCCAAAATGGTCAGCGGCGTGCTTGGCAGCGGTGTGGGCGGCAAAAACGCCCCCGCCGCGCAGCTGTAGGCGCGGTACTGCGCGGGCTGTGCGTGCAAAAGCGGCTGCAGGACCTCCTGCCGCAGGCGATAAAAATCCATATTGGCACCGGGCTGCTGCTGCCAGTTTTCGCAGCGTGCGCTAAGCGGCAGGTAAAAATCATCGGTGTGCAGCACGGGGCAGTGCAGCTGCTGCGCCAGCCAGTTGGCCAGCGTGGTCTTGCCGCTGCCGCAGCGCCCGTCGATGCCCAGCAGCACGGGGGCATCCTTAGCGGCTGCCAGCGCCGCCTGTACAATGGGCGCGGCAGCAAGGGACAGCGGCGTCATTCGTCCAGCGCATGCAACGTCAGCGCCACGGCGTTCTGCAGGTATTCATCCAGACGGCAGTCCTGCGTGCCTGCCACAAAAATTCCGCAGCCGGACGCGGGAATCAGCACCTTGACCGCTTCGCTGCCCGACACTGCCACCGACATTTTGGGCGAAACCTCCCCCAAAATGCCGTTCGCCATCAGGATGCCGATGGGACCCAAAATTACATCCGCACGGGCGGCATTGTACACCACAGCGTTTTCGCCGGTGGCACCGCGCGCCGCGCCTGCCTTTAACATGGCGCTGGTCGCCAGTACGTTGGTACCCACCGCCAAAAGCTCGCAGTCGGCGGGCAGCCGGGGCAGCAGCAGCTTTGCCAGCTGTGCGCCCATACCGCCGCCCTGCCCGTCGATCAATAAAACTCGTTTCATTTTTTGCACCTTTTGTCCCTATATATATCGCCGCAGCGGCGCTTTCTCTGCCTACTATTATACGCTGCGCGGCGGGGGATGGCAAGTGTAAAATCGGCGCAAAGGGCGGCGGCGCGGTTGCCAAACGCACGCCGGTATGCTATACTGTAAGATACACGCTGATTTTTACCAACGAGAGGTTTTGTATGCTGAAACGTTATTTGTATGTTTTTTTTGTGTCCATGGTGCCGCTGATCGAGCTGCGCGGCGCGATCCCCATCGGGGTCGGGCTGGGCTTGCCGCTGTGGCAGGTGTACGTCATTTCCATCATCGGCAATATGATCCCCGTGCCGATCATCTTCTTCTTTGCGCGCCGCGTGCTGGAATGGGGCGCCGACAAGCCGGTCGTCGGCAAGTTTTTCCGCTTCTTTTTGGAAAAGGGTCACCGGGGCGGCGAAAAGCTCAAGCAGAAAGCGGGGCGCGGGCTGTTCTGGGCGCTGCTGCTGTTTGTAGGCATTCCGGTGCCGGGTACCGGCGCGTGGACCGGCACGCTGGCTGCCAGCCTGCTGGATATGGATTTTAAATCCAGCGTGCTGGCGTGTATGGGCGGCGTGCTGCTGGCGGGCTGCATTATGGGTGCGGTCAGCCTGCTGGGATTTTCCGCCATCGGGGCAATTCTGTAAACGAGAAAAAAAAGGGGGGGCGCAAGCCCCCTTTTTTTGTTGAAAAAAGCCGCCCAACCGGCGGCATGAAACAAACCTACCGAAAGTTCGCAATCGTCCCAGTGAGTTTATTGGCGGCATACGCAAAGTTAATTTTCAGGGAAAAAATACGCGGCAATGCTGCGGTAGTACGCCTCGGCGGCGGCAGCGCAGCCGTCCTCGCCGGACAAAATTTCCATATCCCCGGCGCTGCTGATAAACCCCTCCTCGCACAAAACGGCGGGGCAGCCGCTGCTTTCGACCACAGTGTAGGTCGGCCAGCCGGTATGTACGGTGGTGTCGTCGGCATCGGTAAAAATGCGGTTGTCGTACTCGTCAAAGTACATATACCGCACGCCGCTGCTGCCGCCGCGCAGTGTCAGCCCCAGCGCCGAAAATTCGTCCGCCACCAGTCGTGCAAAGCGCAGACTGTCGGCATTGGTGGCAAGGTGCGGCGGTGCGGCGTAGCACTCAAACCCCGACGCGGCGGAGGTGTCGTAGTTCAGGTGGATGGACACCAGCAGCTGTGCGCCGCCGTTTTGGGCAAGCTCTGCCCGCTGCGAGGGCTTGAGGTAGGCGGAGCCGTCGGCGGTCAGAAGCGGGCGGAACCGTCCGTCTGCCTCCAGCTTGGCGCACAGCAGGCGCGCGGTTTGCAGGGTGATGTCGCATTCGCGCAGACCGCAGCCCTCGGCGCCGTAATCCTCACTGCCGATGTTGGGGTTCACGCCGCCGTGTCCCGGGTCCACCGCCACCACAATGCGGTCGTCCTGCGGCTCGGACGGGGCGTCGCCGGGCTTGGCTGCCGGGGCGTTTTGGGGTGCCGGGGCTGCGTCGTAAAGCAAAACCGCGGCAGCCAGCGCCAGCAGCGCCGCAGCGGGCAAAAGCCAGAGCCACGGGCGGTGCCGACGCTGTTTGCGGCGATAGACCTGACGGCGCGGCGGGGCAGGGGTGCGTGTCGTAGGCATAAAAGCTCCTTCTTTTCTTTAATATGAAACAAGTATACGGGGGCAATGTGTCGGATTTGTGTCGTTTTTCCCTTTCACCCAATAAAACGAGCGAAATCGTCAAAATGTTACAATTGGAAATAAAATCCTGCCCAAATTTTGCGCATAATTTTTGGCTGGTTTTGCAAAATCGGCGATATATCGGAAATAATTTTAGCAAATGGCGAATCGTGTCGAAAAGTTGCAGTTTCCATATATTGACAATTTTGGGGAAATCCTGTATAATGATGACGAAATCAAGGAGCGACGCACAACGACATATAAAGAAAGCAAAAAGAGAGGAAAACCCTATGATCTCAACAGGAATTATTCGCAGTATCGACAATTTGGGGCGTATCGTGCTGCCCAAGGAGCTGCGCAGCAGCTACGGCATCACTCCCGACACCCCGCTGGAAATTATGACCGAGGGCGAGATGATTTTGCTGCGCAAGTACCAGCCCGCCGATGCCTGCATTTTTTGCAACGAGGTCAAGCCCGGCACGGTGCTGCTGCACGGCAAGCGCATCTGCCCGACCTGCCGCCGCGAGCTGGAAAAGCTGTAAGGCGAGCGCGCGCAGAGTTTAGCGTTTAGAGTTGGTGTGTCCGCGCAAGCGGACACATTTTTTGTTATAGTGCCCCACCGGGAAAGCCATACAGGCGGTTTGCCCGGTGTATCGCATTACCGGCATGGCTGCACGGGCGGCATAGTAGCCGTGCCTACAAACCAAACCGTAAGTTTTTCGTTTCCATTCGATTGCGGGCGGGGCATGCCCCGCCCCTACCGCGCCGCAAACCCTCCGCAACCCAAAACGACCGCCTGTTTGGCGGTCGCTTTCCTTATAAATCAATCATAAATCCATCAATTGCCCTCGTGCGTCAGGCTGCGCATGGCTTCCTCAGCGTTCTTTACCAAGTTCAGCAGGCTGGTCGCGTGGCGGGGGTAATCGGCGGTCAGCCGCTCGGTGCTAAGGCTCATCGTGGCGGGGTCGATGCTGTCGTGGTTGGCGTCCTCGCCCAGCAGCACGGCGTTCAGCTCGCCCTCGGTCAGGTGCATGGCGGCATCGGCGCTGCCCTGCCAGCGCGCGGTGCTGATGCGGAACATCCCCACCACATTGCGCCCCGAGGCATCGTACAGCATACGGAACATCCGGTACACCGCCAGCATCAGGTAGCGGCTTACGCAGGTGATCAGTTGCTTGTCCTTGCTTTCCTGCAATTTGTCGTACAAAATATCCAGCGAGTTTTCAATCAGCTTTTTGTACATCGTGGGCAGCACGCTGCCGCGGTACACGCTGCCGGTGGTGGGGGCGTTCGGCTCGGGCAGATCCTCGACCTGAATGGTCTGCCCGCTGCGCTCAGCGCTGCGCCCCAAAAGGTAATCGCAGCTTACATTATAATAGTCCGCCACCTGCACCACAAAGGCAAGGCTGCACTCGCGGATGCCCTTTTCGTAATGGGAGAGCTGCGCCTGACTGATGCCCAGATCCTGCGCCGCCTGCTTCTGGGTGATCCCGCGTTCTTTGCGCAGCATCGTAAGAATACGGTTGAACTCGATTGCCATAGTGTTCCTCATTCTGCAGCCGCGCCGCAATGCCGGCTGCGTAACGTTTCTACATGATGTATATTATACTTGCAAAAAAACGCTTTGTAAACCCCACATTTCGGCAGTAAAAACGCGGTTTCGGGGCGCGGGGTCTACATTTGGTTGCCCTGTGCGCGGGGTGGGTATAAATATTGTGGGCAAAATTTGGCAAAGCGTTGCAGCGGGGTAAAATTGTAACCAAATTGTAATCATTTCAGCTTGAACCGGCGGGGGTTTTACGCTATTCTTGTAGAGTAAACAAACCATTGGAAAGTGAGCGTAACCGCATTGAAATATTACAAATTGCATCTGATCCGCCACGGGCTGACCCAAGGCAATCTTGACGGATTGTACATCGGCAGCGGCAGCGACCTGCCCCTTTGCGCCGAGGGGCGCGCCCAGCTCAAAACGCTGAAAAAGGACTTTGCCTACCCGCAGGTGCCGCTGGTGTTCACCAGCCCGATGCTGCGCGCCACCGAAACGGCGGAGATTTTATTTCCCGGGGTAAAGCAGATCGAATTGCAGGACCTGCGCGAGATGGCGTTCGGCAAGTTTGAAGGGCAGCCCCTGCAGCAGCTGGTGCGCGACCCCGAATTTGCCCAGTGGATGGACCCGACCAGCCGCACCGTACCCGCAGGCGCCGAGGATCGGCAGCAGTTTTACAACCGCACATCGGCCATGCTGATGAAAATGTTTGAGTATATGCTGCGCACCCACACCGAGGAAGCCGCCTGCGTGACCCACGGCGGCGTGATTATGAATATGCTCAGCCAGCACGCACTGCCTTTCCGCAAGCCGGAGGAGTGGATGACCGACCCCGGCGCGGGCTACAGCGTGCGTCTGGACGCCGAAATGTGGATGCGCGACCACCTGGCGGAAGCCTACGACGTGGTACCCCACGGCTATCTGGACGGCATGGAGGAGCAGGACGGCTGACCCGTTGCAGAAAAGCCTTTCCCTTGGGGGGAAGCCTTTTGTGCGGTTTGCCCATTAGGTTGCAGCCGTCCCGGTAAATCGATCGAATGGGTAAACCGCACGGGCGAGCAAGGCTCGCCCCTACACATTCTTGGTCTATTGCATGTAATTTTTTACAAAACAACAGGCTCCGCCCGATGTCGGGCGGAGCCTGTTTGCATGGTTTGCGTGGTTTAGGGCGTTGTCTTAGGACCAACGCTGACTTCAAAGGTTACCGTGCCGGTGTAGCGGCCCGCGTAGGGAGCAGCGTCCGGCTTGACAAAGGTCAGCGGAATATCTGGGATGTCACCGTTTTCGGCGGTCAAGATCGGATCGCCCTTTTTAACGCAGTACCGTATTTTTGGATCGTATACTGTGCTGTCACATGGGTTGTACCGTCCAGCGTGGCGGGTATGGTCACGGTGTAGGCAATATGTGGCGCACCGCAGCAGCTGCAGTAGCCGTTTGCATCATACTGGTGGTTCAATATGCCATCGGGCGTATTGCTGAACCCGCCCTTGCAGGGGAATTCGGTTTCGCGTAGTAAACCGGTTCGGAATCCGTCTGCCATAAACACCAACAGGCGGTTTTGCAGATATTTTGGCGGTTTCGTCCCCAATAGATGTCAAGGGCAACATCGCACAATTTTAAATGCCGAAGCGGTGCTTAAGGGCTCCCTTCCCGCCGCGTTATACCAAAAACGGCTCAAAGCGGTGCAGGTCGTCAATTTTTACGGTGGCACGGTAAAAAACGCCGTCCTCGCGGTATTCCTCCGCCGCCACGCTGCCGCGGCTGCGCAGGATATCCGCCAGCGCCAGCTTGTCATAGGGCAGCACCAGCTCCAGCGTGCGCACGCGGTGCGCCAGCACATCATCCAGCTTTGCCAAAAGCTCGGGCAGACCGCGCCCGGTTTTGGCGCTGGTCAGCAAAATGTCAGGGTCAAAGGAAGAAAGATTCGCTGTATCGCACTTATTGTAGACGACCAGCTGCGGGATATCGCCGCAATCCAACCCGGAAAGCACCTCGTCGGTCACGGCAAGCTGCTCGGCGGCCTGTTCGTCCCCGGCGTCCGCCACCTTGATGATGACATCGGCAAAGGCGGCCTCCTCCAAGGTGCTGCGGAACGCCTCGACCAGATGGTGCGGCAATCGGCTGACAAAGCCGACGGTATCGACCAAAATGATTTGCAGCCCGCTGGGCAGGGTCAGCTTGCGGGCGGTCGGGTCCAGCGTGGCAAACAGCATATCCGCCTCAAAAATCTGCTCGCCGCAAAGGGCGTTCAGCAGGCTGGACTTGCCCACGTTGGTGTACCCCACCAAAGCTACCACAGGTACGTTGTTTTTTTGGCGGGCGCGGCGGGTTTCGCCCCGGCGCTTTTCCAGTTCCTTCAGCTTTTCTTCCAGATGCTCAATGCGGTGGTGCAGGTGGCGGCGATCCAGCTCCAGCTTGGTTTCGCCGGCGCCGCGGCGCGCGCCGCCCCCGCCGCCACCGCCGCCGCCCTGACGGCTCATCGACTCGCCCAAGCCCTGCAGGCGCGGCAGCTGATAGCGCAGCGTGGCAAGCTCGGTCTGCAATTTGCCCTCGTTGGTGGTGGCGCGGGCGCGGAAAATTTCCAAAATCAGCAGCGTGCGGTCCAGCACCTCCACCTGCAGGGCGGCGCTTAAATTGCGGATCTGGCTGCCGGTCAGCTCGCCGTCAAAAATCGCGGCGGCGGCGCGGACGTTCTGGCAGACAAGGCGCGCCTCAGCGACCTTGCCCTCGCCCAGCAGGGTGGCGGCCTCCGGCGTCTGGCGCTTTTGCACAACCTGGGTCACTGCCTGCATCCCGTTGGCGTCCGCCAAGGCGCGCAGCTCGTCCAAACTGCGGGGCATATCGTATTTGCCCTGGTCCAGCGCCAGCAGCACCACGGGCAGCTTTTCGGCGGCGGTGGTCTTTTGTGCGGTGGTGCCAAGGTCGAGTTGAATCACATTTTCTTCGCTCATACGTCCTCTTTCAATACCTTGCAGGCGCGGCAGGCTACCGCTGCGCCGTTAAAACGGTGGATGGTCACATCGTGGTCGTAGGTAAAGCCTGCCTTTTGCAGCACGGCACAGCTGGCATCGTTGCCGTTGGCAAAGCAGGCGGTCAGCCACGGCGCACCCACGGCGGTAAACCAAAAATCCCGCACCGCGCACAGCGCCTCGGTCATATAGCCGCGGTTGTGCCACTTGCGCCCCAGCGCAAAGCCGACCTCATACGGAAAGCCCAGCAGCTCCAAATTGGCGTGCCAGCCGGTGCGCATCTCGCTGTCGGAAAACAGGCTGATGCAGCCGATCAAAATGCCCGTGCTTTTTTCGCAGATGCCCCACTGGTAGTAGTTCGGCTCGGCGTAGTGCTTTTCCCACTCGTTCAAAAGTTCGGCGGTGTACGCCCAGTTGGGGTGGGCGTCCCAGCGCAGATAGCGGGTGATTTCGGCATCGCCCGCCCAGTTGTTGAACATCATTTCGCAGTCGTCCATGCGCAGGGGGCGCAGCAAAAGACGCGGGGTTTCCAGCGTTTGGGTGCCGCAGTGTTTCATAGTTGCCTCATTTCTTAGCGATGCTGCGCAAAATACCGCAGCCGATGCGCCACAGCTTTTTCAGCTGCGGCAGGTATATGGTGCCATAGATAAACAAAATGGCAGCGGTCAGAACCAGTTTCAGCCAGAACAGGTTGTAAAAAATCGTGCCGACGGCGGTCACGGCGAACGCCAGCAAAAAACCGGAGATCGTGCGCGGAAAGCTGGGTACCGTGCGGTAATACGCCTGCCCGGTGATGCTGCGGTACAAAAACGCCGCGCCGTTGCCGCCCGCCAGCGCCAATGCCGCGCCGCGCAGCCCGTAGACGGGTACCAGCAGGGCGCACAGCCCCAGGTTGGCAGCCGCGCCCACGCCGATGCCGATGGTATCGTGCCACGGCTTGCGGGCGATCGAGTTGCCGTAGACGGTACCCTCGCACAGAATGTTGAACACTACCGCCAGCATCAGCAGCGGGAAGATGGTCATACAGCCCTGCTTGTCGCGGAAGATGACGAAAACGATATCCTCCAGCATGACCAGCACGGTGAAAAACGAAAAAATCAAAAAGTTCAGCACGTCATGCACGCTGCAGATGCGCTCCTGCTCGTCCTGATAGTGGGCGTACACATACGGACCCCAGTAGGTCGAAAACCCTGCCTGAATGGCGGTGACCAGCTGTGCCAGACTGTACCCGAAGGCGAACAGCCCCTGCGCGGTGGCGTCGCAGTAGTTGCTGACAAAGGACAGGCAGATGCCGCTGGACAGGCTGAACAAAATCTGCGCGGGTGCCAGCGCCACGCCGTAAGGCACGGTGACCTTGGCGATGCCGCCCAGCGTGTCGGCGGGCAAGGGTGCCAGCGCGGCGCTGCGGTACTTGTACCCAAAGGCGATGGCGACTACGCCAAAGCTCAATATGGCTGCCAGCGCCAGCAGATATACATTGGAAGTAAAAAAGCCCGGTAGCAGGTAAAACAGGTTGAAGCAGCCCTGCATCCACAGGGTTTCGGCGGTGTAGGCGCGGATGTCGTTTTCCAGACGCAGCAGAACGTTCAGATACCGCACCAGCATATACAGCGCGGCGTTGATGAACAGCAGCGGCACAATGCCGGGACCGGCACTGCCCAGACCCAGCGCGGCGGCTAAGGGGCGGGCAAAAAACACACTGCCCCCGACGCCCAGCACCAGCATAAACGCGCCGGAAATGCGGGTGCAGGCGGCAAACAATTGGCGCGGCTGCGCCCCGGCGGGCGGCTCGTGATAAAAGCGCAGCAGCGCCTGATCCAGACCCAAGATGCCAAGGTTCATCACGGTGGCGGTGTAGGTCATAAAGGTCACGGGGGCGCCCAGCGCCTCGGCGGGCAAAAGCCCCTTGACGATCAGCGCCACACCGGTAATGACAAAGCCCAGATAGGTGGCGACGGAGTATTTCATCACGTTGCCGGCAAAGGATTCGCCGGACGTTTTTTGGGAATCAGCAGACATAGTGAGGTCCTTTGTTGAGAGTTAAGAGTTGAGAGTTGAGAGTTTAGATAAGGAGTGTCCGCCGCGCGGACACGGTTTATATAGTGCGATGTAGGGCGGGGTGACCCACCCCGCCGGGGAAATGGGCGATTGCCGCAAAATTGCCCGGAACGGTCAAGACCGTTGCCTACAAATAACCGGAAGGTAAGCAATAATTTGGGAAAATGCAAATTTCCGGCAGGTTTGTAGGGGACGCATATATGCGTCCCGTGCGGTTTGCCCGGTAGATTGGCAATAACGGGATGGCTGCACGGGCGGCATAGTAGCCGTGCCTACAAACAACCCGTAAGTTTTTCATTTCCATTCGGTCGCGGGCGGGGCATGCCCCGCCCCTACGGGGTGGCGAATTTTTCGGCGGAGCCGTAAGACGGGAGCGGGTGGGCGGGGCGTCAAAAAATGTGTCTTGACGATTTTTTAGCCCCGCCCGTCCGCGACCTTCCACTTTGGGGTTCCAAGGGGCGAGTAGCCCCTGGTCGTGGGTCCGCTGCGTCGAAACAGCGGCAGTTTTCTCTGGTTCTCTCTTTTGCTGCCAAAAGAGAGAAGCGGCGGGCAGAAGGCAAATACCCGCTTCGGCTCCCAGCCGCGCCGGTAGAGAAAATGCACACCCGCTAAGGCGCAGAATTTCAGCAGATTAAAATGCGGGCGGAACCCCTCGCCCATGGGGGTATCGCGCGGCGGGTTGCGGTACACATCCTCCAACAAATCCGCCATCCGGCGGTAGGCGGGTTCGGCGCAGGGGTCAAAATACCCCTCGATCACCTCGCGCGCAATGGGGAAAGGAGGGTCGTTTTCCGACATAGCAGCGTCAAACTCTGCATAAGTGGTCACATACCTCGCCCCCTTGTAAATGACCGGGTCGTACTCATGCTCAATGGGTACGGGGCGCAGGATATGGCAGCTTTTGCCCGCCATATACACCTCGGCGATGGCGGTACTCATCCAGATGGAAATCGAATCCGCCGCCACGATCCACTGCTTGACCGAATCGGCAAAAATCACATGGAAGTTCGGGCGCTTGCGGCTCAGCTCCTCCAGCGCGGGGCTGTTCCACTCACTGGGATGGCGGCGGTAAACCAGCTCCACCTCGGGGTGCGCCCCCAGATATTCATCGAACCAGCGCAGGGTTTCCGCCATCGACACGCGGTTCGTCTTGGCAAAGCCGGTAAAATCCGTACCCGCCATCTTGGAAAGCTCTGCCACCTCGTCGTCGTTCATGCTGGCATAGCCAAAGCTGGAAATATACAGGTGCAGCTTTTTGGCGGGGTCCAGACCAAACGCCCGACACAGGGCGTCCTTGCCCTTAAAATACCCCGCAAATTCCGGGCGCAGAAAATCCATCATCACCGCGCCGGTCACGGGGGTGTTTTTGACGTCCATACCGTGCGCCTGCAGGCGGGCGGCGGTGCGCTTGCCCCAGCAGGTCTGCACACACTTTTTGGCGTTGCCGTTCATATTGAACCAGTCGCCCTCCTCCTGCGTGTCCGAAAGCATCTGCTCCCAGTGCAGGTTGACGATCTTGTTGCAGCGCCCGATGTTGTTGTACACATGGCTGTTGATCGCCTCGTTGTCGTACATACAGCTGGCGACCAGCACCTCCGGCTTGTCCTTGCCGAACAGCCGCAGATGCTTGGGGTCCAGCAGTTGGCGGATCTCGGCGGTGTAGCCGCGGCGCTCCAGCTCCAGCTTTAACAGCAGGTCGCTCTCATATTCGCGCACCGTATGCTCGTATAAAATCAAAAAATCCAATGCCATAACGTATCCTTCTTATTTTTGCATATCCTCAAACAGCTGGCGCGTCCAATCGGGCAGACCGTACCGCTCGTCCAGATGGAACCCGTCAAAAAACTGCGTGTCATCGTCGGTAATGCAGCTGCCTTGCCACTCGTAATCCAGCAGGGTAAAGCCGTAGGTGTCGGCGGCGGCGTGCAGCGCGGGCAAAACCGTGTCCTGCATCGCCTGCGTGATGCCGAACTCGTCGCAGACCTCGGTGCGCACATTCTGCGCCATCGGCGGCAAAACGACGGTCAGCGCAATGCCGCGCTCCCGGCAGGCATCGGCAACGCGGTACAGGTGTTCCAGCTGCGTTTCGTTCAGCGCCCACGCCCGGCACTTGGGCGTGATGGTGGCGGGGTAATCGTATAATTTGCGGTGCAGCGGCAAAACCGTGCCGTCGTCCGCCTGGTAGTCCGCCGCGACCCAATCGCCGGATTCGACTGTGTCCGGCGTGCCGCGCAGCGTGTCCAGCGCCACCGTCAGCGCGTTCACGTTGTATTCCAGGTTGAAGCAGTACGCCAGCGGGTTGTTCAGTGTGGTTTCCAGCGTGGCAAAACGGTCGGTGTTGTAGCTTTCGTTCAGCGTGTAAAACGAAACCTCCAGCAGCATCTGCGCGGGGGTGTTGCCGCTTTGCAGCACATAATCCGCCAGATCCAGCGTTTCTTTTAACGATGCACCGCCGAAAGCGAGGTTCTGCCATTCCTGCCCCGAAACCTCCTGCACCAGCGCAAGGTCAAAATGCGCCAAGCGGCTGTCGCCCAAAATCAGGTTTTGCCCCGGATGCTGCTGGTAGGCGCGCACCCGCGCCACCGGCTGGCTGGAGGACGCGGACGCCTTCATCCCAAAATAATTGTTCGGCTCAAACGCCGCAAAAAACACAAACCACACCGCCACAGGGATCGCCAGCAGTGCCAGCTTTTTGCAGATCAACTTCACGCGGTCAGACCGCCTTTCCTTTTAATATAGCCGTTAAAAGTTGGCATACATACCAAAATCGGCGTTGGCAAAGCCGCCGCTTTGCAGGATATAGCCCGCCAGCAGCCCCAGCACCAGCAGATAATACACGACCCAGCGGTGTTTTTCGGCGGCAAGGCAAAGCTCGGACGGCTTGTTTTTGTACACGAACGCGCGGCGGTGATCCAGCACAAAGCACAGCGCCAGCCCGAAAGCCGCAAAGGCATAGTAGAACGCGACCATCAGGGGGTTGGCGTAAAACGCCGTGTACACCGCGCTGTACAGCTCGGCGGCAAAGCGGGCGGGCGCCCAGCCGGCAAACCACCCCGCCAAAATGCCAAAGGCGTCAGCGGTGGACATAGTATACATACCTGCGCAGAAAAACACCATACTCAGCGTCCACAGCACAAACACGCCCGCGCGCTTTGCCCACAGAACCCACGCGGGGGCTTTCTTTTTGGGCTTGCCGAGTCGGCGGTGCAAAAGCTCCTCGCCCAAGCGGTACACCGCCTGCAAAAGCCCCCAGATGACAAACGGCAGCGTGTTGCCGTGCCAAAAGCCGGAAACAAAAAATACCGTAAATACGCAAAATTCTGCGGGCAGGCGGGTCAAGCGCCCGACGGTTGCGCGGCTGACATCCGCCCACGCCAGCGGCATAAACAGGTAGTCCTGCAACCAAGAGGAAAAGCTGATGTGCCAGCGGCTCCAAAAGCCGGAAAAGTTGGTGGCGTAAAAGGGCGTTTTAAAGTTTTCGGGCAGGTCCAGCCCCAGCAAAAGCCCCACGGCGCGGGCAACCTCCGAATAGCCGGAAAAGTTGAAATACAGCTGGAATGTATAAAAAACCGCCGCCAAAATCAACATCGGCGCACCGTAGCCCCGGTAATGCCCAAACACCTCGCCCACAAAAACGCCCAGCACATCGCTGACGGCAACCATCTTGAACAACCCCAGCGCCAGCAGCCGCAAGCCGCGCACGGTGCGCGCCGCGTCAAAGCGATGCTCCTGCTTAAATTGGGGCAAAAGCTGCCCGGCGCGGCAGATGGGACCCTGCGTCACTGTGGCAAAAAACGCGGTGTACAGGGCAAAATCGACAAAGCTGGTTTCCGGCTCGCAGTCGCCGCGGGCGGTGTCGATCAGGTAGCTGATGGCGGCAAAGGTGTAAAAGCTGATGCCCAGCGGCATCGCCAGACCCTGCCAGCCGCCGGGGCGGGTCAAGGCGCCGTTGTATTTAAAAAACGCCAGAATCGCCAGCAAGCCGACAACGCCCACGCGCAGCACGGCGGTTTTGTGCGCCCCGCCGTTTTTGTGCAGCGCCCGCCCGCACAGGTAGGCGAACCCGCTGATGGCAATGCACAGCGGCAGCATGGCGGGCATACCCATAGCTTTTCCCGCTGCAGCGTAAAAAAACCAGCTGGCAGCCAGCAAAAACGGGCTTTGCAGCCGCTTGGGCAGCAGCAGGTAGACGGGTACCGTCACCAGTAAAAACCCAAAAAATGTAAAGCTCTGCAGGCTCACCGCAGCAGCCCTCCTTCAAAAAAATGACACTAAATCATCTTATTATACCTTATTTTATTATAGAGCGCAAGAGGGGGAACACAGAGTGGAGAGTGGAGAGTTTAGAGTTAAGATTTGGTGTGTCCGCTGCGCGGACACATTTTTCTATAGTGCGCGTTCTCACGATATATCGCATTGGTGGTTAGATTGCACGGAACGGTCAAGACCGTTCCCTACAAATAACCGGGAGATGAGCGGTTATAGGCAACAGCCTATTTCCGGCAGGTTTGTAGGGGACGCATATATGCGTCCCCTGCGGTTTGCCCGTTGGGTCGATTTGCCGGGGCGGCTGCAAGGGGCAGTCAAGGACCGCCCCTACGGAAAGCCTTCTCCCTTGGGGAGAAGGTGGCGCGCCTGCGCGCCGGATGAGGGGAAAACTTCCGGCAGACTCCCCCTCATCCGCCACCTACGGTGACAGCTTCCCCCACAGGGGGAAGCCTTTAACCGCTTTCCCCCGCCAATCTCTGCTGTTTTGCACAAAAAACGCCGCGTGCGGGGTGCGCGTACACGCAAAACGCCAAAGTTTGTATTTATGCATTGACATTGCATAGATATGCAGGTATACTAACGTCATAGTCAAGTGAGGGCTTGACCGAATTTGATAGGAAATAGAGGGAACATCCATGAAAAAATTGTCTGCTATGCTTATGGCCGGCGCTATGATGATGAGCCTGGTCGCCTGCGGTTCTTCCGCAAGCTCCGCTTCTTCCGAAGCCGTTTCTTCCGAAGCCGCCTCCTCTGAGGTCGCTTCCTCCGCCGCCTCCTCCGAGGCTGCCTCCGCTGCCGAGCTGACCACCGTCACCCCCGGCAAGCTGACCATGTCCACCAACGCTGCATTTCCTCCGTACGAGTCCACCGATGACAACGGCAACTTTGTCGGCATCGACATTGATGTAGCCGCCGCCATTGCCGAAAAGCTGGGTCTGGAGCTGCAGGTCGATGATATGGACTTTGACGCCGCCCTGCTGGCCGCCCAGAACGGCAAGAGCGACCTGGTCATGGCCGGTGTCACCGTCACCGAGGACCGCCAGCTGGTTATGGACTTCAGTGATTCTTACGCCACCGGCATCCAGTCCATCATCGTCAAGGAGGACTCCGACGTTGCCACCCCCGACGATCTGGCTGACAAGATGATCGGCACCCAGCGCGGCACCACCGGCTACATCTACTGCTCCGACGATTTCGGCGATGAGCACGTCACCCCGTATGACGACGGTCTGACTGCCGTTCAGGCGCTGGTCAACGGTCAGGTGGACGCTGTTGTTATCGACAATGCCCCCGCCAAGGAGTTCGTTGCGGCCAACCCCGGTCTGAAGATTCTGGACACCGCCTATGCCGAGGAGGACTACGCCATCGGCGTTGCCAAGGGCAACACCGCGATGCTTGACGCCATCAACGGTGCGCTGGAGGAGCTGAAGAACGACGGCACCCTGCAGGCCATCATTGACAAGTACATCAAAGCAGAGTAAAATCTTAGGCAATACCGCACAGTTCTAAGTGCCGATACGGCGAGCGAGGTGCGGCAGCTGCTAAGCCAAAAGCGCAGGCAATACTTTGTGTATTGGCGAGCATTTTGGCAACGCAGATGCCTTGTGCGGTGTTGCCTTTAGTAACGTCCGAAGATGGGCACGCCGGTAGACCCGGCGTGTCTTTTTTATTCAAAAGGCGATACCGCATAACTCTAAAAAAGGGAAAGGTTGTGGTGAGATGCAGGCACAGTACGAGCTGCTTTCACAAATGGCAAAAAGCGGGCAGACGCTGAACGTCTTGCAGGACTTTTTTGTAAAGTTCTATCAGGCATTTATCGTGGCGGACCGCTGGCAGCAGTATATCAAGGGCGTGGGCACCACGCTGCTGGTCACCGCCATGGCGCTGGCACTGGGTGTTGTGCTTGGCTCTGTGGTGGCGATGATCCGTGTGGCGCACGACCAGCAAAAGCCCCATCACCGCAACCCGGTATTGGGCATTTTTAACGCTGTTGCGAAGGTTTATGCCACCATCATCCGCGGCACACCCATGATGGTGCAGCTGCTGATCATGAGCATGGTCGTCTTTAAAAGCAGCCGCGAGTTTACGCTGGTCGGCGCGCTGACGCTGGGCATCAACTCGGGCGCGTATGTGTCGGAGATCATCCGCGGCGGTCTGATGGCGGTTGACCCCGGTCAGATGGAAGCGGGGCGCAGCCTGGGTCTGAATTATATGACCACGATGCTGGAGATCATCATCCCGCAGGCGATCCGCTCGATCTTGCCGGCGCTCGGCAATGAGTTTATCGTCCTGCTGAAGGATACCTCGCTGATCACGGTCATCGGCGGCAAGGAGTTGCTGTACGCGGCGCAGGGCATTATGAACCGTACCTACGAAGCGATGTTCCCGCTGCTGGGCATTGCGTGCATCTATCTGGTGCTGGTCATGCTGCTGAGCTGGCTGCTGAGTAAGGTGGAAAGGAAGTTGGCGCAAAGTGATAGACGTTAAAAATCTGAAAAAAGACTTCAACGGTCTGCAGGTTTTGCGGGGCGTAAACCTGACCATCAACAAGGGCGACTGCGTGGTGCTGGTGGGACCGTCGGGCTGCGGCAAATCGACCTTTTTGCGCTGCCTGAACCACTTGGAGGAGCCGGACGGCGGCGAGATCATCTTCAACGGCAAGCCGGTGACCGACCATGACATCGACCATGTGCGGCAGAAAATGGGTATGGTGTTCCAGCATTTCAACCTGTTCCCGCACCTGACCGTGAAAAAGAACATCACCCTGGCGCCCGTGCGTCTGGGGCTGATGACGCAGACCGAGGCGGACAAAAAGGCGGTCGAGCTGCTGGAGCGCATCGGTCTGGCAGACAAGGCAGACACCTACCCCAATATGCTGTCCGGCGGGCAGAAGCAGCGCATTGCCATTGTGCGTGCGCTGGCAATGAACCCCGACGTACTGCTGTTTGACGAGCCGACCAGTGCGCTGGACCCCGAGATGGTTGGCGAGGTATTGGAGCTGATGAAGGAGCTGGCGCGCGCCGGTATGACGATGGTGTGCGTCACCCACGAAATGGGCTTTGCCCGCGAGGTCGCCAACCGCATCATCTTTATTGACGAGGGCGTTGTCAAGGTGGACAAGCCCCCGCAGGAATTTTTTGCAAACCCCGAAAACGAGCGCCTGAAGGCATTTTTGTCCAAGGTGCTGTAAGATGCATCGAAGGTTCGCCATTTTCCGTTGGGTGGATTGGCATCCCGAAAAAAAACGCCCCCTCAGCCGAGGGGGCGTTTTGGTTTTGCTGCGGGTTATTCCACGGCGTTCAGCGCCTGATCGAGGTCGGCGATGATGTCATCAACGTGTTCGCAGCCGATGGACAGGCGGATGGTGTTGCGACCGATGCCCACATCGGCAAGCTCTGCGTCGGAAAGCTGACCGTGGGTGGTGGTGGCGGGGTGAATGACCAGGCTCTTGACGTCGGCAACGTTTGCCAGCAGGGAGAAGATCTCCAAATGGTCAATGAAGGCAAACGCTTCCTTTTGCCCGCCCTTGATGTTGAAGGTGAAAATCGACGCGCCGCCGTGGGGGAAATACTTCTCGTACAGGGCGTGGTCGGGGTGGTCGGGCAGGCTGGGGTGGTTGACCTTTTCGACCTTGGGGTGGTGCGCCAAAAATTCAACGACCTTTTTGGTGTTTTCGTTGTGGCGGTCCAGACGCAGGGAGAGCGTTTCGGTGCCCTGCAGCAGCACCCATGCGTTGAATGGGCTGATGCAGCCGCCCAAATCGCGCAGGATAACGGCGCGGACGTAGGTCACAAAGGCGGCAGGGGCGGCAGCCTCGGCAAAGCAGACGCCGTGGTAGCTGGGGTTCGGCTCCGCGAGGGCGGGGAACTTGCCGCTGGCCTTCCAGTCAAACTTGCCGGAATCGACGATGACACCGCCCAGCGAGGTGCCGTGACCGCCGATAAACTTGGTAGCGGAGTGTACAACGATGTCGGCGCCATGCTCGATGGGGCGGATGAGGTACGGCGTGCCGAAGGTGTTGTCGATGACCAGCGGAACGCCGTGCTTGTGCGCAATGGCGGCGATGGCGTCAATGTCGGGGATGTCGGCGTTGGGGTTGCCCAGCGTTTCGATGTAGATGGCGCGGGTGTTTTCCTGCACGGCGGACTCGACCTCGGCAAGATTGTGCGCGTCCACAAAGGTGGTCTGCACGTCAAAGGCGGGCAGCGTGTGCGCCAGCAGGTTGGAGGTGCCGCCGTAGATGGTCTTTTGCGCGACGATATGCCCGCCGTTTTGCGCCAGTGCCTGCAAGGTGTAGGCGATGGCAGCCGCGCCGGACGCAACCGCCAGCGCCGCCACGCCGCCTTCCAGCGCGGCGATGCGTTTTTCAAAGACATCCTCGGTGGAGTTGGTCAGGCGACCGTAGATGTTGCCCTCCGCCTTCAAAGCAAAGCGATCGGCAGCGTTTTGCGAGTCAGGGAAAACATAGGAAGTGGTCTGGTAAATGGGGACAGCGCGGGAATCGGTGGCAGGGTCGGGCTGTTCCTGCCCGACATGAAGCTGCAGGGTTTCAAAGTGCAATTTACGGTCGCTCATGGTAAATTCCTCGTTTCTTTAACAGATTAAACCTATGTGTTTTGTGGGTATATGCGTATGATAGCACCAAAAGGCGGGGATGTCAATAAAAGATTTTGAATTTGCGGGGAACTTTTGGGGGGCAAGCGGCGAAGCCGCCCAGAGTGGAGAGTGGAGAGTTTAGAGTTGCGATGTGGAGTGTCCGCTAAGCGGACACATTTTTGTTGTATTGCAATTCCCCCTTTGGTTGTAGGGGCGAGCATTGCTCGCCCGTGGCGTTTACCCGTTATATCGCATTGCCGGGGTGGCGGCAACGGGCGGCATATATGCCGCCCCTACAAACCAAACCATAATGTTCGCGTTGCCATTTGACCGCGGGCGGGGCATGCCCCGCCCCTACTGCGCGGTGGTTTTTTATTGCCCCGTAGGGCGGGGTGACCCCACCCCGCCGTGCGGTTTAGCCGTTATATCGCATTGCCGGGGTGGCGGCACGGGCGGCATATATGCCGCCCCTACAAACCAAACCATAATGTTCGCGTTGCCATTTGACCGCGGGCGGGGCATGCCCCGCCCCTACCGCGCGGTGGTTTTTTATTGCCCCGTAGGGCGGGGTGACCCCACCCCGCCGTGCGGTTTACCCGTTATATCGCATTGCCGGGGCGGCGGCGCGGGCGGTCGATGACCGCCCCTACAGTTTAACCCGTGATTTTCGCGTTGCCGCGCCAAAAAATCTCCCCTACCAAAAATGCGCCGCTTGCGCGGCGCATTGTATCGGAACTTATAAAACCCGAACTCACTCCTGCGGTGCTGCGGCTGCCAAAAGCGCCTGGTTGTCCGCAATCGTCTGGTTCAGCTCGGCGGCTTTGGCGGTCAGCTCGTCGCGCCGGGCGATCAGGTCGGCGTTTTCCGGGTCGGCGGCCAGGGCGGTGTTGACCTCCTCCAGCTCGGACTCCACCGACGCCAAATCCGCCGTGGCGCTGTCAAGGTTCGCCTGCGCGTCGGTCAGCGCCTGCTGGGCGTCCAGCTGCGCTTGGGCTGCGGCGGCGGCATCGTCCGGGATGCCGCTTTCCAGCAGGGCGGGCTTGGCGGGCAGCTCCTGCGGGGTGCCGTCGGCGGCGGTCACTGCCAGCGTCTGCCCGTAGTAGCCGCCCCAAACGGCGATATAGCTCTTGCCGGGGCTGACTGTCAGCGGGGTGCCGTCGGCTTCCTGCAATTCCAAGTGCGCGGTGGCGTCCGCCTTGCTCCATTTGATGGCGCGCCATGCGCCGCCGTACAGGTACAGCCCATCGCCGCCGGTCAGGTCATATTGGCGGGTATGCCCGTCATCCTTGACGCCGCTGGACGCATACAGCACAAACACGTTGGTAAACTGCGCGGCTTCGCCGGTTTCGGCGTCGGTCAGCGGGGTGCTGTCGGTGTTCAGCTTGGTGTAGCGACCGGTGCCGGCATCGTAGACCAGCTGGTCTGTGCCGTCGGGCGAGAACGCAATGCTCAGCGTTGTGCCGTTCTGCGTTTCGGGCAGGGCGGCGGGGTCTTGGGCAAAGCGGAACAGCGGTGCGTTTTCGCCGTTGGCGGACGCGCCGTAAAATTCCAGCCCGGCGCGCACGCCGTCGGCGGTGGTATAAAAGCAGTTTTCCTCGCGGTAGCCTGCCAGCTGGCGGTCGGTATCAAAGGCGAAGGCGGTCTTGCCGACGTGCAAGCCGTCCACGTCCTGATACGCCAGCGTGTTCAGCAGGTTGGAGGCATAGACATTTTTGCCGATATGCACCGGCACGGCGTTCAGCGGCAGGGCAAATTGCAGCAGCAGGTCGCTGGCTTCGCCCACGGGACCCGCGCGCCCGATTTTATCCACGCTGCCGTACAGCGCCAGCATACCGGGGGTGGTGCCCACGCTGACGCCCTGCACCAGCACATCCGCCGCCGCAATGCCCCACTGGGGCTGCGCGCCGTAGATGGTGCGCAGCGTCACCGCCACGGGGCGGCAGCCTGTAAAGTCCGCCTCGGTGGTGCCGGTCAGCGGGTTAAAGCTGACCGACTGCGCCGGTGTCGGCTCGGGCGTGGGTTCTGCCGTGGGGGTCGGGGTGGGGGTTGCCGACGACGAGGCGGACGATGCCCCTGCCCCGCAGCCCGCCAACAGGGCGAGCGCCAGCAGCAGTGAAGTGATTTTTTGCAGATTTTTCATACGCAAATTTCCTGAATAAAAGGCGCGGCTGACCGCACAGGGTCGCCGCGCCGGGTGATGGTGTTGGTAAGGCGCAGCCAAACAGCGCGATGCAGCGTTGCTTTTTTTGCCTTGGTTAGCCCGCGTTGGCGGCGTTGTGGACGAAGTTCTCGGCATCGTCGAGGTCCACAACGGTCAGGTAGCTCTTGCCGACGTTGACATCCAGCGGGGTGTCGCTGCACTTGCCGTCCTCGGTGGCGTAGTACAGCTGCAGCGCCTGCAGGGGGGTACCCTTCTGCCAGAAGATCTTTTCGCACTTGCCGCCGTAGCAGTAGTAGCCGATGCCGCCGTTGCCGTACTCAACGCACTGCAGGTCCTTTTCCTCGTGACCGGGGTAGACGTGGATGTCGGTGTACAGCACGATGACGTTGGTAAAGTCCAGCTGGGCGTTGCCGGCAGCCTCGTCGATGGTGTCGCGCCAGCTGCCGTCCGGGTAGTAGTACATCTGCATCTTGTAGGTGTTGCTGGCGGCGTCGTAGTTAAAGCGGGTCTTGTAGCTCTGGCTATGCTCGATCTCCACATACTCGCCGTCGGACACGATGGGACCGTACTTGTCACTGTAGGCGCTGTCCAGGCTGTTGGTCAGGTCGCGGGCGGGGTCGTTGTAGTTGACAAAGTTAAAGAAGGTGGAGTTGTAGGTGCGGTTCATATCGGTGCCGCGCTTTTCGATGACTGCCTGCAGGTCGTCCGAGGTGGCGTACAGGGTATGCTCGTAGGCAAGACCGCTGCTGCGGGTGTCGCCTGCCCAGTTTACACGACCGTTGTCGCGGTAGCCCCAGTTGCCGGCATCGCCGATATTGAGGTCCTTATACTCGTAGTCGCGCTCGTACTGGTCCATAACGACGGACTGACCCTCGTGGACGTACAGACCGTTGAAGGGCAGCAGCAGCTGGAAGAACTGGTCACGACCGGAGCGGATGGGACCGAACTCGCCGATATCCTTGTAGTCCACGAACAAAGGCATAAAGCGGGTGATGCCGCCCTCGACCTTGATCTCGACCAGAATATCCGCCTTGGACAGACCGCGCTGGGGGCGTGCCGCCACGATATTGTTGATCATAACACCGGTGATGCGCTGCCCTTCGGGGTAGTCGGCATCCTTTTTCTCGCCGGTCAGGACGTTCGCCTCATACGGCTCGGGGGTGGGTTCGGGGGTCGGCTCGGCGGTGGGCTGCGCGGTGGGGGCAGCGGGCGCTGCGGAAGAATCCACGGCAGAGCTGCCGCCGCAGGCTGCCAGCGGCAGGCACAGCGAAAGCATGGCCGCCGCAAAAGCGATCAGACGTTTCATATTCGTTTTCCTCTTTCCTGCGGCGGAATGCCGCAAAATCACTTGGTATTATTGTACCCGCTTTTCCCCGTTTTGTAAAGGCGGCAGCGGGAATTTTACATTTTTATAGGGAAATCCCTTGCGGCGGGGTAATTTTGCTTTGGCTTTCCCAAAAGGGGGAAAGGCTTTTCCGCCACTGTGGCTTCCCCCTTTGGGGGAAGCTGTCACCGCAGGTGACTGATGAGGGGGCGCCTGCCGGAAGTTTCCCCCTCATCCAGCGCGGGCGCGCCACCTTCCCCCTTGGGGGAAGGCTTTTCCGTCACTGTGGCTTCCCCCTTTGGGGGAAGCTGTCACCGCAGGTGACTGATGAGGGGGCGCCTGCCGGACATTTTCCCCTCATCCGGCGCGCGGGCGCGCCACCTTCCCCCAAGGGGGAAGGCTTTTCCGCCACTGTGGCTTCCCCCTTGCGCCGCACTTGACAATCTTTTTTTCGTATTGTATAATAGAAGCTGTTCTAAATTTTTTTACCGGAAAGGAACTACCCGCGTATGAACGCCGACGGCGACACAGTCCCCCGACGAAATATCCATAAACGTGAATGAATGACAAGCAAGGCTTAGCGCGGCATCGCGTGGGGCTTTGCTTTTTTTGCGTTCCTTTTGCTTTTTCTGCGGTGCAAATCCCGCCTACTTATCAACCAAGGAGTGTCTTTTTGTGGAAAATCTTCCCGAACAAATTGTATTACAGCTCGTTTTCATCCTGCTGAACGCCTTTTTTGCCGGCTCGGAAATCGCGTTTCTCTCGCTGAATCCCGTCAAGCTGGGCAAACAGGCGGAGGACGGCGACAAAACCGCCGCCGCCCTGCTGAAGGTCGTGGAAAACCCCAACAGCTTTTTGTCCGCCATTCAGGTCGCCATCACGCTGTCCGGCTTTTTAAGCGCCGCCTTCGGTACTGCCAACTTCTCCGGCTATTTGAGCAATTTCCTCGTAGTTACGCTGCATTTGCCGCTGTCGGCGGGCGTGGCGGGGGTCATCTCCACCGTGTTGGTGACCATCATCATCTCGTTTTTCTCCATCGCTTTCGGTGAGATGGTACCCAAGCGCGTTGCCATGCAAAAGCCGATGCTGTTTGCCCGCCCCGCGCTGACGGTGATGCGGGTGATCCGCTTCTGCTTTGCGCCGATGATCGCTCTGCTGGGCGTCACGACCAACGGGTGCCTTACGCTGTTCGGTATGAAAACCGAGGCGGAGGACGGCGTTGCCAGTGAGGAGGACCTGCGCCTGATGGTGGAAAACAGCGGCGAGCAGGGGACCATCGCCCACGAGGAGCAGGAGTGGATCGAGAACGTGTTCGACTTCGGCGATATGACCGCCAGCGGCGCGATGACCCCGGAACCTGACGTTACAGCGTTCTCTTTGGAGGACACCAACGACGAGATCCTGCAAACCATCCGCGAAACCGGTCTGAGCCGCTACCCCGTGTACGACGAGGATATCAACGATATTTGCGGCATTCTGAACGCCCGCGACTTTTTGCTGAACCTGCAAAGCGGCGACCCCCAGCCGCTGAAATCCCTGCTGCGCCCGGCGTATTTTGTGCCGGAAAGCGTACACGCCGACCAGCTGTTCAAGGATATGCAGGCGCAAAAGCAGCACCTGGCGGTCGTTGTGGACGAGTACGGCGGCACGGCAGGCATTGTGACCATTGAGGACCTGCTGGAGGAGATCGTCGGCGATATTTTTGATGAGTTCGACCCCGCCGAGCCGAAGGATCTGACCGAGGTGGGCGAGGGCATCTGGCGCGTCAGCGGCAGTATGCGCGTGGACGAATTTGCCGAGGAGCTGGACTTTACCCTGCCCGAGGATCGCGACTACGACACTGTGGCGGGTATGATTTTGAGCTGCCTGCCCACCATCCCCGAGGACGGCACCACGCCGTCGGTGGAAACCTGCGGCATTCATTTTGATGTGCAAAGCATCGAGGACCGCAAAATTTTGTGGGCGGTGGCGCGCAAGATCGTCCCCGAAAAAGAGGACGAGGAATAATTTTGTAAAGTTGAT
>SFOX01000030.1 GCA_004552305.1 Subdoligranulum variabile
GGGCGTAACGGAGCGTTGCCCGTGCTTCCATTTGAAGTTCCTCCTCTCTTACTTCGTGGTCTTGCCGCCACCGTGACCGGTGAACTTGCGGGTGGGCGCAAACTCGCCCAGCTTATGACCAACCATATCTTCGGTGACGTATACGGGCACGTGCTTGCGACCGTCATGAACGGCGAAGGTGTGACCAACGAACTCGGGGAAGATGGTGGAGGAACGGCTCCAGGTCTTAACGACGGTCTTCTTGCCGGCCTCGTTCATAGCCTCAACCTTTTTCATCAGGGAAGGCAGAACGTAAGGGCCCTTCTTGGTGCTTCTAGACATTGTTCAAAAACCTCCCTTAGCCATTGGCGCGCTTGACAATGAACTTGTCGCTGCGTGCCTTGTGTTTGCGGGTCTTCAGACCCAGAGCGGGCTTGCCCCACGGAGTACGAGGGCTGGAGTGACCAACCGGGGCGCGGCCTTCGCCACCGCCGTGAGGGTGATCACAGGGGTTCATAACAGAACCACGGCTGCCGGGACGCACGCCCATGTGGCGCTTACGACCGGCCTTGCCCAGGTTGACGTTCTCGTGGTCGAGGTTAGAAACTACGCCGATGGTGGCGATGCAGTTCAGACGAATGTTGCGCATCTCACCGGAGGGCAGACGAACCAGAGCGTAGCCATTTTCCTTAGCCATCAGCTGCGCCATAACACCGGCGGAGCGAACCAGCTGACCGCCCTTGCCGGGGTACAGCTCGATGTTGTGGATCATGGTACCGACGGGGATGTTCTCGAAAGGCAGAGCGTTGCCGGGCTTGATGTCCGCGTTGGGACCCGCCATAACGGTATCGCCGACCTTCAGACCATCGGGAGCCAGGATGTAGCTCTTGGCACCGTCTTCATACTCGATCAGAGCGATGAAGGCGGAACGGTTCGGGTCATATTCCAGCGTCTTGACGGTGGCAGGGACATCAAACTTGCTGCGCTTGAAGTCGATGACACGGTACTTGACGCGGTTGCCGCCGCCCTGATGGCGAACGGTGATCTTGCCGGTGTTGTTACGACCGGCGTGCTTTTTCTTGGATTCCAGCAGGCTGCGCTCGGGCGCCACTTTGGACAGAACACTGTAATCAGTGACGGTCATATCGCGGCGGCCGGGGGTAGTCGGCTTGTACTTCTTGATAGCCATTGTAGATCTCCTTGTTGTTATCTTATGAATTTTTATCGGGGTCATATCCCCATAAGCGAACCCCTCGGCGGGGTTCTGCCAACAGCCGGGTCAAGTCCCGACCGGTAGGCTCTTAGACCATGGAGTTGAAGAATTCAATCTCCTTGGAATCCGGGGTCAGGGTGACGATGGCCTTCTTGCTCTTGGCAGTGTAGCCGGCGTGCATACCCTGACGGCGGTAACGACCGCGCACGGAGATGGTGTTGACCTTGGCGACCTTCACGCCGAACAGCTCTTCAACAGCCTTGGCGATGTCGATCTTGGTGGCGTCGGTAGCAACCTTGAAGGTGTACTTCTTGTCGGCAATGCCGGCCATAGAGTTCTCGGTGATGACGGGGGCGAGAACGATATCCTGTGCGAATTTCATCACGCGTATACCTCCTCAAGTTTCTTAGCGGCGTCAACGCTGAGGATCAGCTTGTCGGCGTTGACAACATCGTAGGTGTTTACGCTCAGAGCGGCGGTCTTGACACCGGGGATGTTGGCGGCGCTCTTGACGAACTTGGCATCCAGAGCATCATTGACGATCAGGTTCTTCTTGCCTGCGCCGACAGCGGCGAGGAAAGCGACCACGGTCTTGGTCTTGTACTCGTCAGCGGCGATCTTGTCGACCAGGATCATGTTGCCGTTGGCAGCCTTGTCAGACAGGGCGCTGAGCAGAGCCAGACGCTTGACCTTCTTGTTGATGGTGTAGTAGTAGCTGCGGGGCTTGGGACCCAGAGCGATACCACCGTGGGTCCACTGAGGAGCACGGATGGAGCCCTGACGAGCGTGACCGGTGCCCTTCTGGCGCCAAGGCTTCTTGCCGCCGCCGCGGACTTCCTTACGGATCTTGGTGTTCTGGGTGCCCTGGCGCTGGTTGGCCAGGAAGTTTACGACTGCCTCGTGGACAGCCTTTTCGTTCGGGGTGATACCGAACACGGCGTCGGAAAGCTCAACGGTGGAAACTTTCTTGCCGTTCATATCGACGACATCAAACTTTGCCATTGTGTTTTCCTCCTTTACGCTTTCACGCTGTCGTGGATGGTGACGACCGAGCCCTTAGGACCGGGGATAGCACCCTTGATGGCGATCAGATTGTTTTCAGCGTCAACCTTGACGACGCTGAGGTTCTGTACGGTTACGCGCACAGCGCCCATGTGACCGGGCAGCTTCTTGCCCTTGAACACGCGGGACGGGGTGGAAGTGGAACCGTTGGAACCGGCATGACGGGCAACGGGACCGGTGCCGTGGCTCTCGCGCAGGCGATGCTGACCGAAGCGCTTGATAACGCCCTGGTAGCCCTTGCCCTTGCTGACGCCGCTGACGTCGACTTTGTCGCCCTCGGCGAAGACATCAGCCTTGAGGATGTCGCCGACGTTGACGCTGGCGATGTCCTCAAAACGGAACTCGCGCAGGGTACGCTTGGGGGCGACGTCGGCCTTGTCGAAGTGACCCTTGGCGGCCTTGTTGACCTTCTTGGCGCTCACTTCGCCGTAGCCCATCTGAACAGCCTGATAGCCGTCAGACTCAACGGTCTTCTTCTGGACGACGGTGCAGGGACCGGCCTCGATGATGGTGACCGGAACGACCTTGCCGTTGGCGTCGAACAACTGGGTCATGCCCAGCTTCTTGCCAATGATACCTTTTTGCATTGTGTTTTTCCTCCTGTAAAGGTTATTGGTTGGTGGGGTTTCACCAACATGACCTCTCCGCTGTTGGCTTTGCAGCGAGATCGGTTCTGCTTTCGGGGTGGCTTGTCATCAAACCGCCGGCCGTACGCGGATCACGGCCGCGCGTACCGGCCTTGTTTAATGGTGGTAAGTTTCCGATTACAGCTTGATCTCGATGTCAACGCCGGCGGGGAGCTGCAGGCTCATGAGAGCCTCGACCGTCTTGTTGGACGGCTTCAGAATGTCGATCAGACGCTTGTGGGTGCGGGTCTCGAACTGCTCACGGGTGGGCAGAGGGATCGGGCCGGACACGCGGGCGCCGGTGCGCTTTGCGGTCTCCACGATCTTCTGTGCCGCTGCATCGATCAGGGATGCATCGTAGCTCTTAAGACGGATTCTGATTTTTTCTTTGACTGCCATTACATTCGCCTCCTATAAAATTTTGTGCCTTAGGCGAGCCGATAAATAACACACGTTTCCGGGTGTTCAACCTTTACCCATGACAAAATCCGGTGAACCGTGTTTGCACAGTTCTCCCGGAAAGAAACATCACAAAGTAAAAGTGAACATTGGTCCGCGCCGCAGAATGCAGCAGCGTACGTATCCCTTTGTTTCCGTAATTCTTTCGCCCGGTTCTAAGATCGGACATACTCCGCGGAAAAACCCTTCGCCAAGCGGCGCAGGCAACCTCCCGCATCAACGCATATCGCGGCTTGCGCAGGACGCTTGTAACTATCTGCACAAGCCTTTCGCAGCCAAGAAAGATTATAACACGGCATCGCACAAATTGCAAGTGTTTTTTGGCATTTTTGCAAAATTTTTTTACGGATTTTCTACGTTCTGCCGAAGCCTGCCGGTTATGCACCTTCTGCCCTGTTTTTGCAAAAAACAGGGCAGAATTTGGTGCAATACGACCGGTTTTTGTGTGCAGGCGGGAAATTTGCGGGGTAAGCCAGAGTACCCACAATATTGCCATTGCCATAAAACCGCGGGCGGGGTATGTCCCGCCCCTGCCGCGCGGTGGTTTTTTATCGCCCCGTAGGGCGGGGTGACCTCACCCCGCCGAGGTATTTTGCGGCAGCCGGATTTTTGCGGTGACAGAGAACCATCGGCAGGCTTGTAGGGGACGCATAGTTGCGTCCCCTGCGGTTTTCTCGGCAGGTCGATTTGTCAGAATGGCTGCGGCGGGCGGCATATATGCCGCCCCTACGGATTTCCCGTTATGTTGTTGCTACCACAAAACCGCGGGCGGGGTATGTCCCGCCCGCGCCGAAGTCGCCTGCTTTATTTATATAATATATAATAAGGTAGGCAGCTGCCATTCCGGCGTAACACGTTACCGGGTGTTTAGCGTTTTTCGTACGCCATCGCCTTGGCGACCTTGACCGCTGCGAGATACCCCACCGCCGCCAAAACCAGAAAGACCCGGTAGGTAACATTTGACGCCCGGCTCTGTGTGGCAGCAAACGTGGCAACCCCCTGCCCTGCCGCCGCCACGGCGCAGAGCACCGCTGCCAGCGTGCAGCGCCCCGGCAGCCTTTCGGCTGTCTGCTCGTGCAGGTAGGCGCGCAGCGGTTCGCCGCCCGCCGTCATACGCAGCAGCGTGTACAGCGCATAGACCTCCGCCAGCAGCGCCGCCACATAAGACAGCGACACATACGCCGGCATATGGGCGGTAGCGCCCGGCACAAAGCCCGCCCCCGCCGTAAGCGCGGTAGCGCCGCCGCAGAGCAGCCACAGCCGCAGCAGCACGGTTTTGCGCGGTGTCTTGCCCACATAGTGGCAGTGCGCGCCGCAGTATTGGTAGTTGCCGTTGAGGTCGCGCTGAAAATCATCCAGATAGGCGCGCTTGTTCTTGCGGTTCGCCATTATTCGATCCCCGTCAGATCGTAGTTGTCCAGCCACTGCTTGGCGGTTTCGCAGACGCCGCGCAGGCAGCTTTCCTCAAACGGGGAGGTCAGACCGGCATTTTTCAGCAGCTCGGTAAAGACGCGGCTGCCGCCCTGCAGGGTGTACGCCATATAGTGGCTCCACGCCTCGGCGCGATCCTTTTGCAGCATCGCCCAGAATTGCAGACTGACGGTCTGTGCCAGGCAATAGTCGATGTAGTAGAACGGGCTTTGGTAGATGTGCATCTGGCGCTGCCAGCCCTCGCCCTCACCGTAGAAGGGAATCTCGTCGCCCAGCTGCATCCATGGCATATAGACGCCCAGCAGCTCCTTCCAGACGCTGTGACGCTCTTTGGGGGTCATGTCGGGCTTTTCGTAGACGATGTGCTGGAAGTGATCCACCATCGTGCCGTAAGGGATAAAGGTCAGCGCGCCCGCCAGATGGCTGTAGCGGAACTTGCGGGCGTCCTTGCCGAAGAAGCCCTCCGCCCAAGGCCAGGCGAAGAATTCCATCGACATCGAGTGAACCTCGCAGCCCTCCATGCTGGGCCAGACGGTGGCATACGGAATGCGGTTGCGGTTCATATAGGCGGCAAAGGCGTGTCCTGCCTCGTGGGTGACGACCTCGACGTCGTGCTGGGTGCCGTTGAAGTTGGCAAAAATGAACGGTACAGCGTAATCGCCCAAGCCGGTGCAGTAGCCGCCGCCCGCCTTGCCGGGGGTGGAGAGCAGGTCCATCAGCTGGTCGTCCAGCATTTTGTTGAAGAACTCCGACGTTTCGGGCGAAAGCTCATCGTAGAATTTCTTGCCCTGCGCCACAATGGCATCGGCATCGCCGCAGGGGGTGGGGTTGCCGCTGCGGAACATCAGCGCGTTGTCGGCAAAGTTCATCGGGTACTGCTTGCCCAGACGCTTGGCCTGCTCGCGGTAGATGCTGTCTGCCAGCGGCACAAGGTACTTGACCACGGCGGCGCGGAATTTTTCAACGTCCGCCTTGGTGTAGCAGTTGCGCCCCATACGGTAGTAGCCCAGGGTGGTGTAGCCCTCGTAGCCGAGCTTTTTGCCCATGGTGTCGCGCAGGTGGACGAGCTTGTCGTAGATGCCGTCAAACTCCGCCTGATGCTCCTTATACCACTTGCCCTCCGCCTGCCATGCCGCCAGACGGCGCGCATCGTCGGGGTCGTTCTTGAAGGGGGACAGCTGGCTCAGCGTGTAGACGCCGCCCTCAAAGGGAATCTGGGCGCTGGCGATCAGCTTGCCGTACTCGGTAGTCAGTTTGTTTTCCTCTGCCATTTCGGGCAGAATTTCGGGCGAGAACGCCTTGTCGGCGATTTCGGCGTTGACGAACATCAAATCGCCGTACTCGGCGGCAAAGTCCTTGCGGAAGGGGCTGGCAAGCATCGCCTTGCTCCATGCGTTTTCGCACTCCTGCAGCTGGGGCAGCGCCTCGTTCCAGAAGTTCATCTCCTCGTCATAGAACTTGTCGCGGGTGTCGATGGTGTTGCGCACGCTGGCAAGGTTTGCCAAGGTGTCGATATGCTTGCTCAGCGTCTGCTCGCGCAGGAAAACCTCGCGGGCGGCGGCGTAGTCCGGGGCAGCCTGCAGCTCTGCCAGCAGGTCGGCAAACTGCTGCTTGACGGCGGCAAGGTCGGGGCGCTCATAGGGCATTTCGGAAAATTTCATGGCGTTCTCTCCTTTTATAAATGGGTGCTTACTTTGTCTAAAATTATAGCACACCGGGGCAGGAAATCAAGGGGGCGTTTCCTTCCGTGCGCCTTTGCTGTGTGTACGGAGCAATCAGCCGGGCTGCTTGCCGATGTAAGCGAGGATGCCGCCGTCAACGTAGAGGATCAGACCGTTGACAAAGTCGGAAGCCTCGGAGGTGAGGAACACGGCGGGTCCGCCCAGATCCTCAGCTTCGCCCCAGCGCTCATAGGTATAGTAAACCGCATCTTTCCGTTTCCACCCAGTGGCAGTATTGCACAAATTTTGATTGTTTATTTTGTGCATCCTGCTGTTTTCTATGTAGTGAGAATATTTCACTTTACAAATTACTTTATTTCAACTATAATCTAAAGCATCCCGCCGCTGCAAGGATGCAGCCCGCAGCCCGCCTTCACGCTTCTGTGTTGCCGGGCTGTACGCACGCCAAAGAGAGGACGCCTGCCCAATGTTGACACTGGATAAAGTTTACCACGCAAGATTTATGCTAAAGCCCATTGCCCGCAAGACCGATCTGATCGCCGCGCCGCGGCTGTGTCCGGGTACCGAGCTGTATTTAAAAACTGAAAATCTGCAGGTGACCGGCAGCTTTAAGCTGCGCGGCGCCTACTATAAAATCAGTCAGCTGACCGAGGAGGAGCGCGCCAAGGGCGTAATTGCCTGCTCGGCGGGCAACCACGCGCAGGGCGTGGCGCTGGCAGCCACCCGCATGGGCATACCCAGCGTGGTGTGTATGCCGGATTCCGCCCCTATTATGAAGGTAGAAAGCACCAAGCGGCTGGGTGCCAAGGTCGAGCTGGTCAAGGGCACCTACGATGACGCCCACGACCGCGCGGTGGAGCTGCAAAAGGAAATCGGTATGACCTTTATCCACCCCTACGATGACGAGCTGGTCATTGCCGGGCAGGGTACCATCGGGCTGGAGATTCTGGATCAGCTGCCCGATGTGGACGCCGTGGTGGTACCCATCGGCGGCGGCGGGCTGATTTCCGGCGTGGCATTTGCCATCAAGAGCCTGCGCCCCGACGTAAAGGTGTACGGCGTACAGGCCACCGGTGCGCCCAGCATGGAGCGCGCCTTCCACGACCACACCTACGAAACCCTGCAGCATGTGGACACCTTTGCCGACGGCATTGCGGTCAAGACGCCCGGCGAAACCACCTTTAAAATGGTAGAGCAGTACGTTGACGACATCGTGACCGTGAGCGAGGACGAAATCGCCGCCGCGATCCTCTCGCTGATGGAAAACCAGAAGCTGGTTGCCGAGGGCGCGGGTGCCACCCCGGTAGCGGCGGCGCTGTTCAGCAAGCTGCCGCTGGCGGGCAAAAAGACCGTCTGCCTGATTTCCGGCGGCAACATTGACGTGAACATTCTCTCCCGCGTGATCACGCGCGGGCTGGTGATGAGCGGACGCAAGGCGAACCTGATGATTGCCCTGGAGGACAAGCCCGGGCAGCTGAGTATGGTCAGCGATATTGTTTCGGGGTGCGGCGCCAACGTTGTCAGCGTTCACCACGACCGCAGCGACGCGAACATGGCGATCACCAGCTGCTTCCTGAAGCTGGGGCTGGAAACCCGCGACGCCGCGCAGATCGAGCAAATCAAGGAAAAGCTGACCGAAGCGGGCTTTACGCTGGTGACCGAGAGAGCGTGAAGCGCGGCGCGCGCGCCGCGCAGAGTGGAGAGTGAAGAGTTGAGAGTTAAGATAAGGTAGGCGGTGCCAAAGGCACCGCCCCAGACTGTCGATAAACTTAATGGGAATATTGCGAACTTTCGGTAGGTTTGTAGGGGACGCATATAGGCGTCCCGTTAGGCTGTATTGCCCGGATGGCTGCAACGGGCGGCATATAGGCCGCCCCTACGGAACACCCATTATGTTGTTGCTGCTGTAAGGCGGCAAGGAGGGGTCAAGACCCCTCCCTACATCACTACCCGAAAAGAGCTTTTGCGGGCAAAGCCCGGCTATAAAAAATGCGGTGCCGTAGGCACCGCACCTTATCTCAACTCTGCACTCTAAACTCTTAACTCTGCCGTCAAGCGTTCACGCCCGCTGCCAGCAGCTCCACAAACTGCTTGGCAACGCGCGGGCTGCGCCCCCCGGCACGCAGGGCAAACGCCGCACCCTTGATAAACAACTGGTCGCTGGGCATCTGCACACCGTACTGCTTCGCCAACTCCAGCAGAATATGGTCGTAGCGGTCCTTATCCGGCTGCTGGAAAGTCACCGTCAGCCCGAAACGCGCCGCAAGGCTCATCATTTCCTGCCGGGTGTCGGCGGCGTGCAGGTCGTCCCCCGCGCGGTCCGTCATACTCTCCTTGACGAGATGGCGGCGGTTGCTGGTGGCATACACCGCCACATTGTGGCTGCGCCCGCCGACGCTGCCCTCCAAAATCGCCTTGAGGGCGGCAAAATTATCGTCGTTGGCGGCAAAGCTCAAATCGTCGATGAACAGGATGAACTTCAGCGGGTTTTTCGCCAGCTCGTCCATCAGCGCCGGGATCTGATACAGCTGGGTCTTTTTGACCTCGATCAGCCGCAGCCCCTCGGGCGCAAATTCATTGGCGATCGCCTTGACCGCGCTGGACTTGCCGGTACCCGCATCGCCGTACAAAAGCACGTTGTTGGCGGGCTTGCCATCCAGCAGGGCTTTGGTGTTGGCGATGATCTTCTCCCGCTCGCGCTCATAACCCGGCAGTTCGCTCAGGCGCTGCGGGTCGGGGCATTGCACCGGCACAAGGTGTCCGTCCTCCAAGGTAAAGACGTGATACCGGGCAAAAATGCCGTACCCCTTCTTGCCTGCCTGCTCCCGCCGGGTGCGGTAGGCGGCGGCGAAATCCGCATCGGGGGTCGTCTGCCAGCAGGGCATAAACTCCGGCATCGTGCCGAACAGCTCCTGCGGCGTCGCGGTACCCAGCGCCTGCAAAAATTGCAGCTCGCTGTCCAGTGCGCTTTCCAGCACGGGACCCGCATCGCTCCCCGCCGCCACCTTCAGGCAGAGATTTTCGTGTTCCAGCACCAGCTCCAGCAAAACCTTTGTCCAGTCGGTGCCGCGCACAAACATCGCTGCCTCAAACGCGGCGATGGACGCTGTGTCCCCCGCTTCCGCCCGAAGTGCTGCCGCGAGCGCACGCAGCAGCTCGGTGTCCAGCAGCCCCCGGAATACCACCAGCCCCTGCAAACGGGCTGACCAATCCTTGCGCAACATAAGTAAAAACATCCTTTCCCAAGAAAATCCGCTTTTAGTATAAACTGCCTTGCCGAAAGTTTCAAGATATATTGACAATTTTCGAAAACATCCTTGACAAAACCTGAAAAGTAGGGTATAGTTTATTCCATCAACCAAATGCGTGGATGGGAAACCAGTAACGCCCCACCCCTTTTCAGAGAACTGCCGGTCGGTGCAAGGCAGCAAGGCGGTGCCGCGTGAAGTCATTCCCGGAGCAGACCCCCGAAAGGCTTTTTGCCCGGTAGAAGGGTCCGGTCGCACCCGTTACCGTGCAGGACTTTGTTGGAAGTCCGCTGAGTGGGGGCCATGCCCCAATAAGAGTGGTACCGCAGAGCAGGTGATTTTTCACAGGCTTTGTCTCTTGGGAACAAGAGGCAAAGCCTGTTTTTTTATAAGAAAGTAGGAGCGATGACCCATGAAGCTTACCGGTTCACAAATCTTTGTTGAAGTTCTGGTCGAGCAGGGCGTGGATACCCTGTTCGGCTATCCCGGCGGCGCTATTTTGAATTTATATGACGAACTGTATAAAAACTCTGACCGTATACGCCATGTATTGACCGCGCACGAGCAGGGTGCTTCCCACGCGGCGGACGGCTACGCCCGCGCCACCGGGCGCACCGGCGTGGTGCTGGCAACCAGCGGTCCCGGTGCCACCAACCTTGTCACCGGCATTGCCACCGCTTATATGGACAGCGTGCCGATGGTCGCCTTTACCGGCAACGTGGCAACCAGCATGCTGGGCAAGGATTCCTTTCAGGAAGCGTATATCGAGGGCATTACGATGCCCATCACCAAGCACAACTACACCGTGCGCCGCGTGGAGGACCTGGCGGATACGATGCGGGCGGCGTTCCGCATTGCGCAGTCGGGGCGCAAGGGTCCCGTGCTGGTGGATATTCCCAAGGATATCACCGCCGCAACCTGCGAGTTCACCCCCAAGGCACCGGAGCTGATCCGCACCGTTACCTGCTATGACGAGGACGATGTCCTCCGGGCGGCAGAGCTGATCAACGCCGCTGAGCGTCCGCTGATCTACTTTGGCGGCGGCGTGTGCAGTGCGGCAGGTTGCCAGCCCCTGCGCGACCTGCTGGAAAAGGCGGACATCCCCGCCACCTACACCCTGATGGCAGCCGGTGTGCTAAGCTACGGCGAGCCGCGCAACCTTGGTATGCTGGGGATGCACGGCTGCTACGCCGCCAACAAAGCCATTGATGAGGCAGATTTGGTGATTGCCGTGGGTACGCGCTTCAGCGACCGCGTGGCGCTGAAGCCCGAAACCTTTGCCCGCCGGGCAAAAATCATCCAGATCGACATTGACCCCAGCGAGCTGGGCAAGAATGTGGCGGTCGATTTAAGCCTGACCGGCGATGCCAGCTACATCCTGCAGGCAGTGCTGCCGCACATCCGCCCCACCGAACACACCGCGTGGCGCACACAGATCGCCGCGTGGCAGAAAAACGACTACAAGCCCACCGACAGCGACACCGAGCTGAAGCCCCACCAGATCATCCGCGAGATCTGCCGGCAGGCGGGACCCGATGCGGTCTACGTTACCGACGTGGGGCAGCATCAGATGTGGGCGGCGCAGTACCTGCAGCACACCAAAAGCCGCGGCTTTTTGACCAGCGGCGGCTTGGGGACCATGGGCTTCGGCTACGGCGCAGCCATCGGCGCACAGATGGCGCTGGGACCCGATGCCCGGGTCGTTATGCTGACCGGCGACGGGTCGTTCCATATGAACCTGAACGAAGGCTGCACCGCCGTAAGCTACGGGCTGCCCATCATCACGGTGATCTTTAACAATCAGGTGCTGGGCATGGTGCGCCAGTGGCAGACGACCTTTTACGGCAAGCGCTACTCGGACACCGACCCGCAGCGCCGGACGGATTTTGTAAAGCTGGCTGAGGGCTTTGGTGCCAAGGGCTACCGCGCCGCCACCCCCGCCGAGTTTAAAGCCGCCTTTGCCGACGCAATGCAGCAGCGCGGTCCGAGCTGGATCGACTGCCGCATCGGCAAGGACGAAAAGGTGCTGCCGATGATCCCCGGCGGCGGCGATGTGAACGATATTATTATGAAATGAGGTGACCCGCTATGACTACATCCCCCAATGAATCCGCCCGCCGGGTCATCACCCTGCTGGTGGCAAACGAAAACGGCGTTCTGGCGCGCGTTGCCAGCCTGTTTTGCCGACGCGGCTTCAACATTGACAGCCTGACGGTTTCCGCCACCAACGACCCCGCCATCAGCCGCATTACGGTGACGCTGAACGGTGACGAGCAAGCCCTGAGCCAGCTGATTTTGCAGACTGACCGCCTGGAGGTGACCCGGCAGGTCTTTGAGCTGGACCCCGACAAATGCCTGCAGCGCGAGCTGCTGCTGCTAAAGGTTGCCTGCACCAGCCGCAACCGCGCCGAGCTGCGGGAGATTTCCAGCATTTACAAGGCAAAGATCATCGACCTGTCCCCCGACAGCATGGTGTTTGAGCTGACCGGCAAACCGGACAAAATCGACGCTTTTCTGACCATGTTTGACGGCTACAACATTTTGGAGCTGTGCCGCACCGGCGTGACCGCCATGGAGCGCGGCGGCAAGCACCCCCACCTGCAAAAGCCCAAGCAGGAGGTGCGGGCGGTGCAGCTGCCGCGGCAAGATAAAAGATAAAAAATAAAAGATAAAAATTATGGATGTGCGCTCCGCGCACAAATCAAGCGCCGCCAAGGCGGCGCGGCAGCGTACCGGAAAATCACATTCTTGGTCTATGGATTGTGTAGGGGCGGGGCACGCCCCGCCCGCGACCATATGCTATAATGAATAGAATGGGTTGGTTTGTAGGGGCGGCATATATGCCGCCCGCCGCAGCCGTCCCGACAATGCGTTATAACGGGTAAACCGCACGGGACGCATATATGCGTCCCCTATAAACCTGCCGAAAAAGGTGAAGTTTTAATTTTAACGGACTACTACAAGAGTTTTCCTACAGTTTAAGCGCCGCCAAGGCGGCGCGGTTCCCCTTATTTATTATCTCTTATCTTTTATCTATTCATTTTTATCCTTCGTTTCCCTTCCGTTTTTACAGATACAACATCATACACAGTAAAGGAGCTTTTCTTATGTCTATCAACAAGTACTACGATTCCGACTGCAACCTGGGTGTGCTCGACGGCAAGACCGTCGCCGTCATCGGCTTCGGCTCGCAGGGTCACGCCCACTCCGAAAACCTCGCCGAGAGCGGCGTCAACGTCGTGGTCGGTCTGCGCAAGGGTTCTGCCCACTGGGAGAAAGCCAGCGAGTTCGCCGCCACCCACGAGAACTTCAAGGTCATGGAGGTCGAGGAAGCCGCCAAGGCCGGCGACGTCGTGATGATGCTGGTTCCCGATGAGCTGTGCGCCGACATCTACAACACGCAGGTTGCCCCCTATATGACCGAGGGCAAGGCGCTGGCCTTTGCCCACGGCTTCAACATCCACTTCAAGACCATCACCCCGCCGAAAAACGTGGACGTCATCATGATCGCCCCCAAGGGACCCGGTCACATCGTCCGCCGCCTGTACACCGAGGGCGAGGGCTGCCCCTCCCTGATCTGCGTTGAGCAGGACTACACCGGCAAGGCCAAGGACATCGCCCTGGCATACGCCTCCGGCATTGGTGCCGGTCGCGCCGGTATCCTGGAAACCACCTTTAAAGAGGAAACCGAAACCGACCTGTTCGGTGAGCAGGCTGTGCTTTGCGGCGGCGTTTGCGAGCTGATCCAGGCAGGCTTTGACACCTTGGTCGAGGCCGGCTACGCCCCCGAGATGGCATACTTTGAAACCTGCCACGAAATGAAGCTGATCGTTGACCTGATCAACGAGGGCGGCTTCTCCAAGATGCGCTACTCCATCTCCAACACCGCCGAGTACGGCGACTACCGCACCGGCAAGCGCCTGATCACCGAGGACACCCGCAAGGAGATGAAGCAGGTGCTGAAGGAAATTCAGGACGGCACCTTTGCCAGCGAGTTCCTGACCGAGATGAGTCCCAAGGGCGGTCGCAAGACCCACTTCCTGGCACAGCGCCGCATCGCCGCCGAGCATCCCATCGAGAAGGTGGGCGCCGAGCTGCGCAAGATGATGAGCTGGCTGAAAAAGTAATACGGAGTGAACAACACTATGAACAGCGACAACGTCAAAAAAGGTCCCGAGCGCGCACCCAACCGCAGCCTGTTTTACGCCCTTGGCTACACCCCCGAGGAACTGGATCGCCCGCTGATCGGCGTGGTTTCGGCATACAGCGAGATCGTACCCGGTCATATGGGGCTGGATAAGCTTGCCGACGCCGTCAAGGACGGTGTGCGTATGGCGGGCGGCACCCCGATTCTGATTCCCGCCATCGGCGTGTGCGACGGCATTGCCATGGGTCACGTCGGTATGAAATACTCGCTGGCAAGCCGGGAGCTGATCTGCGACAGCGTAGAAACCATGTATATGGCGCACCAGCTGGACGGTCTGGTTCTGGTACCCAACTGCGACAAAATCGTACCCGGTATGGTTATGGCGGCGGTGCGTATGGATATCCCCGCCGTGGTGTGCAGCGGCGGTCCCATGCTGGCGGGTCGCTACGGCGGCGAGGAAGTCAGCCTTTCCAAAATGTTTGAGGCAGTGGGCGCCTACAAGGCAGGGCTGATCACCGAGGAACAGCTCGAGGACTGCACCTGCAACTGCTGCCCGGGCTGCGGCTCCTGCAGCGGTATGTATACCGCCAACAGTATGAACTGCCTGTGCGAGGCGATCGGCATTGCGCTGCCCGGCAACGGCACCATCCCCGCCGTGTACGCCAAGCGCCTGCAGCTGGGCAAGCACGCCGGTATGGCGGTTATGGATCTGGTTCGCCGCGGCGTGACCGCGCGCCAGATCATCAACGAGCGCTCCATCCGCAACGCCCTGACCTGCGATATGGCGCTGGGCTGCTCCACCAACACGGTGCTGCACCTGCTTGCCATTGCGCAGGAGGCAGGCTGCCCCATCGACCTTGCCCTATTTAACGAGATCAGCGCCAAGACGCCGAACCTTTGCCATCTTGCCCCCGCCGGTCCCACCCATATGCCCGACCTGTTTGAGGCGGGCGGCATCCCCGCCGTACAGGCAGAGCTTGCCAAGGCCGGGCTGCTGGATCTGGACGTGCCGACCGTGACCGGCAAGACGCTGGGCGAGAACATTGCCGGGGCGAAGAACCGCAACCCCAACGCCATCCGCCCCATCGAGAACCCCTACAGCGCCACCGGCGGCTTACAGATTTTGTGGGGCAACATTGCCCCCGACGGCTGCGTGGTCAAGCGCAGCGCCGTTGCGCCCGAAATGCAGTGCCACAGCGGTTCTGCCCGCGTCTTTGACAGCGAGGACACCGCCATTGCCGCCATCTATGCGGGCGAAATCCACCCCGGCGACGTGGTGGTCATCCGGTACGAGGGTCCCAAGGGCGGTCCCGGAATGCGCGAAATGCTGAACCCCACCAGCGCGCTGGCAGGTATGAAGCTGGACACCACCGTGGCGCTGATTACCGACGGGCGCTTCTCCGGCGCATCGCGCGGTGCCGCCATCGGACACGTCAGCCCCGAGGCAGCGTCCGGCGGACCGATTGGTCTTGTGCATGAGGGCGACACGATCGAGATCGACATCCCGAACGCCCGCATCCATCTGGCAGTCAGCGACGACGAGCTGGCAGCCCGCAAGGCAGCCTATGTCCAGCCCGAACCCAACATCAGGTCCGGCTGGCTGGCACGCTATGCCCGCCTTGTGACCAGCGCCAACTTGGGCGCGGTGTTGAAATAACGTTCTTGCATTGATTTTTGCTTTCCAAAAAGGCAGGCGCCGCAAATGCGGTGCCTGCCTTTTGGTTGTTTATGCGGGCGGGGAAAAGCCATATATGTGGTTTCCCTGTGATGTTCGCGTTGCCGTTAGGTCACGGGCGGGACGTGTCCCGCCCCTACCGCGCAATGGGTTTTTTATTGCCCCGTAGGGCGGGGTGACCCCACCCCGCCGGGGAAATGGTCAATCACCGCAAAATGCCCGGAACGGTCAAGACCGTTCCCTACAAATTGCCGGAAAGCAAGCGGTTATCGTTAAAACACCTACTCCCGGCAGGTTTGTAGGGGACGCATAGTTGCGTCCCGTGCGGTTTTCCCGGTAGGTCGATTTGCCGGGATGGCTGCAACGGGCGGCATATATGCCGCCCCTACAGACCGACCCGTGATTTTTGCGCTGCCATTTGACCGCAGGCGGCAAATTTTCTTCGCTGCATCACATCTTTTTGCTGTAATCCCGCGCACCGTAAATGGCGGTGCCGATGCGCACAAGGGTCGCGCCCTCGGCGATGGCGGCGGTGAAATCCCCGCTCATCCCCATGGACAAGATGTCCATCTGCGCGCGGTCGTAGTGCTGCGCGTTGGCTTTGGCAAGCAGCTCCCGCATTTGGGCAAAGAAACGGCGGGCGGCGGTTTCGTCGGCATCGGCGGGCGGGATCGCCATCAGCCCGCGCAGCCGGATATGCTCCTTGGCGGCGGCAGATTCCAGCAGCGGGAACAGCCCGTCGGCGTCCACGCCGCTTTTGCTGGCTTCCTCCCCGATGTTGATCTCCACCAAAATATCCTGCACCACGTCCAGTCTTGCCGCTGCTGCGTCAATTTTATCCAGCAGACGGGTGCTGTCCACGCTTTGAATCAGCGCGGCGCGCCCCACCACCTTGTTGACCTTGTTGGTCTGCAAATGCCCGATAAAATGCCCCGGCTTGCCGTTGTAGGCGGCAGCGTCGGTTTTTTCCACCAGCTCCTGCACATGGTTTTCGCCAAACAGGTCAATGGACAAATCCGCGCTGTAGCGCACTTCTTCCACTGTGCGGGTCTTGCAGGCGGCGCACAGCAGCACGTCCTTGGGGTCGCGCCCGGCTGCCCTTGCGGCATCTGCCATTTTGGCGCGGATCTCTGCCACGGCATCGCGCATCTGCCGTTTTTGCGCTTCGGAAATCATCGCACTTCCTCCTCACTGTAAACAGCCCGCGCCCCGCCGATAAACGGCGGGCGGGTACGGGCGCAAAGCAGGATCGCCTGCCCGATGTGGTCAAGGCTCAGCCGCACCGGCACAGCGACCCGCCGCAGGTGCATCCCGATAAGCGTACCGCCGATGTCCATCCCTGCCGCCGCCCGAATTTCTTCCACCAGCACCGGCTCGCGGAAGGTGCGCCAGCAGTGGGTCGCCCAGCTGCCGCCCGCATGGGGCTGCGGCACGGCTGCCACAATGGGCAGGTTGTACCGCCGGGCAGCCTCGCGCTCGATAACAATCGCGCGGTTCAGATGCTCGCAGCACTGCGCCGCCAGATAAATACCCTGCTGCTGCAGCGGCGGCAGCACGCCCGCCAGCACGGCAGCGGCGGCGTCCATACTGGAATGATGCCCGATCTGCCCGCCGACGATCTCGCTGCTGGAGCAGCCGACCACAAAGACGTCCCCTGCTTCCAGATGCGCGGCAGCCAGCAGCTCCTCGGTGGCGGTGCGCGCCTGTGCAGTAATTTGCGAAAGTTCCATAGGTTTTTCCCCCTTACTTAGCGGCGGGCTTGCAGCAAAGGTTCGTAAAGGACACATCGCTGCAAAGCTTCAGCGGCAGCGCAGGCTCCTGCGCCGTAATGGTAATATCGCGGAACAGCACGTCCTTGATCTCGTGTCCGGGCTGGGCAAAGCCCGCCAGCTCAATGGGCGCAACGTCCTGCCAATTATGGTCGGGACCCAGCGCGCGCCCGGTCAGAGTCAGGCGCTCAAAGGTCAGGTGCGTCAGCACCGGGGCGTCGGGCGCGGGTGTGCCGTCATCGTTGTAGGGTACCGAGTGTACCATCACCCGCGGGCTGATGCAGTCGCGCACGGTCACGCCGCGCACATAGCCGCCGCGCTTGGGGGTGGTTTTGATCTCAATGCCCGAGAGGGCGTTCTCTAAATCGCAGTCCCAAATTTGTACGTCCTCCACGCCGCCGCTCATCTCGCTGCCGATGCAGATGCCGTGACCGAACGCGCTGCGGCAGTCAAACACCTTAATGCCGCGGCAGGGGCGCCCGATTTGGTTGCCCTCAGGATTTTTGCCGCTCTTGATTGCCACCGCGTCATCGCCGGTGAAAAACTGCCCCGCAAACAGCGTGCAGTCCTCGCTGGAATCCGGGTCCCAGCCGTCGCCGTTCCAGACCCCCTCGGAAATAAAGGTGCAGTGGTCGGTCACAATGTTCTTGCAATAGATCATGTGCAGGTTCCACGATGCGCCGTTTTTCAGCGTAATACCGTGGATCCAGACGTTTTCGCAGTTGCTTAAATTGATTAAGCGCGGACGCACGCGCCCGCCCAGTGTGTCGTCGTTTTCACAGGCGGCGGATTTTTCGGCGTAGTCGGGCATGGTCGCCTGCAGGCGCTCGCGCTCGTGGCGGATGATGTTCATCGCCAGCTCCTGCCCGCCGCTGACGATGCTGCCCTCGCCCCGGATGGTGATGTTGCGGCAGTTGGCACCTTGGGTGTGGTCCAGCGTACCCGCGTTGAGCAGGCTGGAATAGCACTGCATTTCCACCCCCTCAAACCGGCTGGGGATGCGCGGCTCGTAGTTGCGGGGGTTGGCATTGCCGATGATGTTGGCGCCCTTGGCCAGGTAGATTTCCATATCGCTGTGCAGGCGCAGCGCCCCGGTCAGGAAATCGCCCGCCGGGAAATACAAAATATCCTCCGGTCCGCAGGCGTCAATGGCGCGCTGCAGGGCGGCGGTGTTCATCACATTGCCGTCCCCTTTTGCCCAGTAGGGCGCGGTGGTCACGTCAATGCGGTGCTTTTCCCTGCCGGTATGCACAACGCCCCCGCCGACCCAATGTCCGCCCATCTGCACCTGCACGGTGTAGTCGGTATCGGGTACAAGGTTCTGGATGGTGCAGTGCGTTTTTTTCGTATCTGCGAGTTCTTTGTCGTTGATAAAAACGGTATATACAGCGTCGGCGGCAGCCAGCGAGGGCTTGTCCCAATACAGGACTGCCATATCCGACGCACAGCGTGCGTAAAGATAAGCTTCGGGCATAAGGTTTTGGTACCTCCTTTTTTGATCCTTTCTATTTTAGCACATTCCCACCGCCGGGAAAAGTCCCCCACAGCAAATGCCGAAAAATAATTGCGCCGCCCCCGCCGTTATGGTACACTAAAGGCAATACCGCATAATTCTAAGTGCCGATACGGCGAGCGAGGTGCGGCAGCTGCTAAGCCAAAAGCGCAGGCAATACTTTGTGTATTGGCGAGCATTGTGCGGTGTTGCCTAAAGGGAAAGAAAGGCGGGATAGCGTGGACAAGGCAGCGTTCCAAAACCAATATATGCAGCTGCTCAATGCGCAGCAGCGCGCGGCGGTCACAGCCGACCGGGGCGCTGTGCTGCTGTTGGCGGTGCCGGGCAGCGGCAAGACCACCGTGCTGGTCACCCGGCTGGGCTACCTGTTTTTGTGCGCGGGCGCTGCGCCGGAGCAGACCCTGACGATGACCTACACGGTGTCCGCCGCCAACGAGATGCGCAGCCGCTTTGCCGCCCGGTTTGGTGCCGAGCTGGCGGCACGCACGCAGTTCCGCACGCTGAATGGGATTTCGGCGGTGATTTTGCAGCATTACAGCCACCGTTACCGCCGCACCCAGCCGGAATTGATCACCAACGAGGGGGAGATCACCCAGCTGCTGACCGCGCTGTGGCAGCAGGTCAACCACGAATACCCCGCCGAAAGCTCGGTCAAGGAGCTGCGCACCGCCATTACCTATATCAAAAATATGTCGCTGACCGATGACGAGCTGGAGGAGTTACAGTCCGACATTGACAACCTGCCTGAGTTGTATCACCGCTACCAAGCCGCCCTGCGCGCGCAGCACCGGATGGATTACGATGACCAAATGGTCTTTGCTTTGCAGATCTTGCGGGCAGCGCCCGGCATTTTGGCGGATTTTCAGGCGCAGTACCGTCATTTTTGCGTAGACGAGGCGCAGGACACCTCCAAGCTGCAGCACGAGCTTCTGCACCTGCTGGCAGGAAACTGCGAAAGCCTGTTTATGGTCGGGGACGAGGATCAGAGCATTTACGGCTTTCGCGCCGCCTACCCGCAGGCGCTGCTGGAATTTGACAAGCAGTACCCCGGTGCGCAGGTGCTGCTGCTGGAGCATAACTACCGCTCCGCCGATGCCATTCTGGACGCCGCCAACCATTTTGTGGCGCGCAGCCGCTACCGCCGCCCCAAAACGATACGCCCCACGCGCGGTGCCGGTGCACCGGTGCAGATCGTGCGCGTTGCCCGGCGCGAGGACCAGACCCGCCACCTGTTTGACATTGCCAAAACCTGCCGCAGCGAAACGGCGGTGCTGTTCCGCAACCACGAAAGCGCCCTGCCGCTGATCGACCTGTGCGAGCGCGCGGGCATCCTCTACTGCTACCGCGGCGGCGAGGGGACGTTTTTCGGCAGCAAGATCGTGCGGGACATCACCGATATGATCACCTTAGCCTATGATGCCCGCGACACCGAGGTTTTTATGCGGGTGTACTACAAGTTCGGCGTGCCGATTTCCCGCGTGCAGGCGCAGTACGCCTGTGAGGAAAGCCGCCGCGCGGGCAGCACGGTGTGGCAGGCGCTGTGCGCGGCGGACGGCATACGCCATCGGCTGCGCCTGCAGGCGGAGGATATCGCCCACGGGCTTGCCCGCCTGCCCCGGATGAACGCCGGCGATGCCGTGCGCTTTTTGACCGAGGAGCTGGGCTACCGCAAATATCTGGAGCAGAAGTCCATGGACACCGGCAAGCTGGAAATTCTGGCGCAGCTGGGCGAAAGCCTGCCCGTACCCAGCCTGCTGCCGGGACGCCTGCAAAGCCTACAAATGATGCTGAAGCAGCACGCAAACAACGGTGCGCCGTTGATTTTGTCCACCATCCATTCCAGCAAGGGGCTGGAATACGACCGGGTGTTTTTGCTGGATGCCATCGACGGCGTGCTGCCTGCCCGCCCCGAAATCGCCTGCCAGACCCCCGATGAAATTCGCCAGTACGAGGAGGATCGCCGCCTGTTTTATGTGGGGATGACTCGCGCGCGTGACGAGCTGACGCTGTTTTTCTGCGCGGGCGAGGGGTGCAGCTTTGTGCAGGAGGTCATTTACAACCTGCCGGAAAACCGCGCCCGGCGCGAGGCAGAGCAGCAGACACAAGCCCGCGCCGCCAAGGTGAGCGCACCCCAGACGCGCCCCGCGGTGCCGCTGTCCGACGTAACAGAACCCGGCACGGTGGTGGAGCATCTGGTGTTTGGGCGCGGCATGGTTGTTGCGTATGACGGCAAGTACCTGACCCTGCAATTTGCCGACGGACGCAAGCGCAAGTTGGACGCCGCGTTGGTAACGCAAAAGGGCATGGTGCGCAGAGTTAAGAGTTGAGATTGGGCTGTCGATAAACTCTTGTAGGGGCGAGCATTGTTCGCCCGTGCGGTTTTCCCGATAGTTCGCACTATCCGGATGGCTGCAACGGGCGGCATATATGCCGCCCCTACAAACCAACCCATAAGATTCGCATCGCCGCAAAACCGCGGGCGGGGCATACCCCGCCCCTACCGCGCGATGTATTTTCATTGCCCCGTAGGGCGGGGTGACCACACCCCGCCGGGGTGTTTTGCGGTTGCCGCAAAATTTTGCGATGATAGGAAATTTCCGGCAGGTTTGTAGGGGACGCATATATGCGTCCCGTACGATTTACCCGATATATCGCATTTGCGGTGTGATTGCAACGGGCGGCATATATGCCGCCCCTACAAATGACCCGCAAGGTTGTTATTGCCGTTAGGTTGCGGGCGGGGCATACCCCGCCCCTACCGCGCAAAAGCCTTCCCCCTTGGGGGGAAGGTGGCGCGGAACGCGCCGGATGAGGGGGAAATGTCCGGCAGACGCCCCCTCATCAGTCACCTGCGGTGACAGCTTCCCCCAAAGGGGGAAGAACAGCAGCGCCGTACCCTTGCGGGTACGGCGCTGTTTCCTTATTCAAATCAGCAGCTTACGCCATCAGCTCCTTGACGGTAGCTGCCAGCTACATAACCAGTGCGCGGAAATACTCGGTGTTGACGCTGCGGTCGCTTTCCGCCACCGTGGCAATGCAGGCGTCCAGCGTGTGGGCAATATCGTCCAAACTGCGCCACGCGGCGGCCTGCGGCTTGACCTGCTGCTCCAACAGCGGGGCAATGTCAGTGTGGGAGCAAGCCCCCTCGATCAGATACGCGCCGGGGCGCGCCAGCTGGGTCTGCGGCTCGTAGTTTTCGGCGCTGCCCAGCATCGTCAGGCAGAACTGCCCCTTACGGTTGCGCCCGCCCACCAACAGCCGCACGCCGACGGGCTGCGCGGTCACGGTCAGCGCTTTTTCGCGCAGGATTTTTACAATTTTTTCCAGTGTCAGGTACTGGGTGTCGTAGGCGTCCAGCGCGTTGATGATCTGCACCGCCGCCAGCGTATCACCCGCAAAGCCCACCGCCACATTGCGGTTGACCTTGCGCACCTTGGGCAAATCGTCCTTGAGGATGTGGGGCTTGTTGTCCGCGATGGGTTCCTCGACAAAGCGTCCGTCGCTGACCATCGCGCAGAAAGAATCGCCGCATACGGCTAAAATTGCACTCATAGTGCGCCTCCTTATTGGCTAAGCTGTTCCTTGTGATATTGCAGGGTGTACAGCTGGTAGTAGCGTCCGTGCTTTGCCAAAAGCTGCTGGTGGTTGCCCTGCTCCAGAATTTTGCCGTGGCTCAGCACAATGATGTTGTCGGCGTGCTGCACGGTGGACAGGCGGTGCGCCACGATCAGCATCGTGCCGACCGTGCGCATTCTTTCCAGCGAGTCTTGGATCAGCAGCTCGGTTTCGGTGTCAATATTTGCCGTAGCTTCGTCCAGAATCATAATGCTCGGCTTGTGGATGATGACCCGCGCAAAGCTTAATAGCTGCCGCTGCCCGGCAGAGAAGTTGTTGCCGCGCTCGCGCACCTCCTCGTCAAGACCGCCGTCCAGCTTTTCAATGAACTTGTCCGCGTTGACGTAGCGGCAGACGCGCAGAATTTCCTCGTCGGGGATGCCCTCCTCCCGCAGGACAATGTTGCTGCGTATCGTGCCGGAGAACAGGAACACATCCTGCAGCATCTGCCCGAAGTGACGCCGCAGCGACGAAATTTTGATTTTGCGGATGTCGATGCCGTCAATTAAAATCTCGCCCTTCTGGAACTCGTAATTGCGGCAGATCAGCGACAAAATCGTGCTTTTGCCCGACCCGGTCGAGCCGACAAATGCCACGGTCTGGCGCGGTTCCACATGGAAGGACACGCCCTGCAGCACCCATTCGCCGGGTACATAGCTGAACCAGACGTCCCGGAACTCGATCTCGCCGCGCACCTCGTCCAATTCAATGGCATCGGGCGCATCCACCATCTTGGGCTGGATGTCCATAATCGAAAAGACCTTTTCCGACGATGCCAGCGCCGATTGCAGCCAGTTGAACTGCTCTGCCAGGTTCTGGATGGGGGTAAAAAACTTGGAGATGTACATATAAAAGGTCACGATGGTGCCGCCGGTGATGGTCTGCCCAAAAAAGCGTACGCCGTCCAGGCAGCCCGTGCCGCCCAGATAGAACAGGCACAGGATGCAACAGATGTACAGCATATACACCAGCGGGCGGAACACGCCGAACACAAAGATCTGCTCCTGCGAGGCTTTGGCAAGGCGGCGGCTTTTTTCGCGGAACTCCGCCATTTTTTCGTCCTCGCGCCCGAAAATCTGCGTCACCTTAATGCCGGACAAATTCTCGGACAGGTAGGTGTTGATGTCGGTCGTGGCGTCCTTGACCTTGCGGTAGGCGCGGCGGGAAAATTTGCGGAAAATCACCGTAAAAATCACGATGAACGGCACAAAGCAAAGCACCATCAGCGTCAGGGCGTAGTTCAGGCAGAGCATAGCTGCCAAGATGCCCAAAATAACAAAGGCATTTTTGCACAGGTTGACCAAAAGGTTGGTAAACATCATCGAGATGGCGTTGGTGTCGTTGGTGACGCGGGTCACCAGCTTGCCCACGGGGATGTCGTTCAGCTGCTCGTGCGAGAGCGATTCGATGTGGGTGAACAAATCCTCGCGCAGGTCGGACACAATGCGCTGCCCGACCCGCTGCAGAATGACCGCCTGCAAATAGGTGCTGACCATCGAGAACACCAGCACCCCGGCGTACACCGCCACACCGGCAAACAGCCGGGACAGCACAAATTCCCCGGCGACCAGCTCCTCCAGCGCGCCCACGATCAGCGGGGCGATAATGTCATACGCGATGGAGAACAGCATCAAAAACAGCACAAGGACAAATTTTGCACGGTACGGTTTGGCGTAGGCAAACAGGCGGGTCAAAATTTCGCCGTCCTTCATCTGGCGCTCAAAGCCCATGGCGGTCTTTTTGTCCTTTACGCAGGCATAGGCAGCGACCAGCAGCGCCGTAACGCCGCCGATCACCGCGCCCACCAGCAAAAGCGGGTTGATATCAGCCATTGTCGTCACCTCCCGCCTCGTCCTCCAGCCGCTGCAGGTCTACCATACGGCGGTACTCGGCACAGTGGGCGTACAGCTCGTCGTGCGGACCCACCGCCTTGATGCTGCCGTCCTCCAAAAATACGATTTTATCCATCCGCTCCACCGTGGAAATGCGGTGGGCGATCAGCAGCGTGGTCTTGCCCGCGCGGCTTTGCTTGAGGTTATCCAGAATAATTTTCTCAGTGCGGGTATCCACCGCCGAAACCGAGTCGTCCAAAATCAGAATCGGCGCGTCCTTCAGCAGGGCGCGGGCGATGGAAATGCGCTGCTTCTGCCCGCCGGAAACGGTCACGCCGCGCTCGCCCAGAACGGTTTCGTACCCGTCCTTAAAGTCCACGATGTTGTCGCGCACATCCGCCAGCTCGGCGGCATAGGCAATGCGCTCGGGCGTGGCATCGTCCACGCCGAAACCGATGTTGTGGGCAATGGTGTCCGAAAACAGGAAGTTATCCTGCGGCACATAGGCGCACGCCGCGCGCACCGACCGGATGGACAGCGTGTTGACGTCCCGCCCGTCCACAAACAGGGTGCCGTCCGGCACGTTGTAGGTGCGCAGCAAAAGGTCCACCAGCGCGGTCTTGCCCGCGCCGGTCTTGCCCACGATGCCCACACTTTCGCCGGGGTGTACGGTAAAGGAAATATCGTGCAGCACGTCGTACTCGCCGTCCGGGTAGCGGAAGCTCAGGTGGCGGAACTCAATGCCGCCCTTGGGGTTTTGCAGCGTTTCTACGTCGTTTTTATCCGCCACGTCGATGGGCGCATCCAGCAGCTCGGTAATGCGCTTGAGCGACGCCTGCCCGCGGGAGGTCTTTTCGATCAGCATCGAGATCGCCATAATAGGCCAGACGATGGCTTCAAAATAGCCGATGTATTCCACCAGCTGCCCGGCGTTGAACCGCCCGCGGTAGACCAGCCAGCCGCCGTAGCCCAGAATCACGCAGACCACCGACTCGACAAACAGCATCACCAGCACCTCCAGCAGGGTGGCGATCTTGGTGTAGATGACGTTGATCTCCTCGTTTTCGCGGTTCAGCTTGCGGAACGCCGTCAGCTCCTTGTACTCCTTGACAAACGCCTTGATGACCGCAATGCCGGAGAAATTCTCCTGCGCAAAGTCCGACAGGTCCGAAAACGCCTGCTGGCGTTCCTCCCAGCGCTTGGTCATAGTTTTGCCCATAATGGTGCCGATGGCAAACATAATGCCGGCGGGGATCAGCGCCAGCAAAGTCAGCCGGTAGTCCATGCACCACATTTTGACCAGCGCCATAAGCCCCAGCACCAGCGCGTCAAAAAACATTAAAATGCCGTCGCCGAAGCACTCCTGTATGGTGTCCAGGTCGTTGGTGTACAGGCTCATCAGGTTGCCGACCTTGTTGACCTGATAATACTGCTGCGACAGGCAGCGGCTGTGATCAAACATACGCTCGCGCAGGTCGGCGGTAACCGTGACCGCCGAGCCGAAAAAGCATACGCGCCACAAAAACCGCCCCATGACCATAAGCAGAACGATCCAGATCATCGGCAGGCAGATTTGCTGCATCAGCACGGTCTTGTCAAAGGGCATCGTCTGCCCGTTGACGACCACCTGCCCCAGATTTACGCCGTTGATGACCAGCCGATACAGGCTGGGAACCAAAAGCTGGATGTAGTCCACCATCAGCAACGCCGCCAGACCCAGCAGCAGGACGGGGGCATTTTTGAGGTAATATCGGTTGATGTACTTGCCAAATATCACGGCGGGGAGTCCCTCTTTTCTTTGGTAGTGCGCCGATTCGGCGCGTTGCGGCAGGATGT
>SFOX01000053.1 GCA_004552305.1 Subdoligranulum variabile
TGACAATGACAAGCGTAAAAGTGACCTACCTAGTTGTCCGGCACGAATTTCAGGGCGTAACCGCAAATGAAGAAACCGAAACGCTCAGAATGGACGATTGGATGGCGGAAAAGCTCATTGACGGAACAGCACCCAAAGAACTGGTTGAAGCTGTTAAAAGGTTTCTTTTCGGCGTCGAATATTTTCAAGGACAAAAGGGCGCAATCAAGAGTATTCAAAAATGCGAGAAAGCCGAGTCGGCGGGCTGAACATGAAAAACATCGAAGTAACCTACACCGCGCAGGCGTGGGAAAACGGAAAATGTGAAGAGGGCGAAGCCGCTTTTGTTTTGCCCAATGTTACCTGACCGGCGTCGGCATGAATCGCGGTGCGGTCAACCTTGTGGAAACCGCGCTGGAAGCCGTTGAGATCATGCGCGGGCGTATCTACGTTCGCGGCAGCATTAAGTGCTACCGCGAAGCCAAGGGGTAAAAGACTATGAAAGAAAAAGCCTGTACTGTCAGCAGCGTGGAGCTGCCGGACGGTACGCCGGTCGGTCTGGGCATTCTGACCGATGCGGGCGTCAAGGCGGCAGCGCCGTTTCTGGTGGAGCTGTTCGCCGCAGAATTGAACAAACAGAAAGCAGGGGTCAAAAATGCAGTATAAAATTATCACCGTCAATCTTCCCCACGGCGGCAGCACCGCCCCGGCGGATACCGACCGGCAGGTCGAACACCTGCGCGCCGAAAACCGCATTTTGCGGCGGCTGGCGGTCGTCTGCACCGTCACACTGCTGGTGGCGCTGACGCTGTTCAGTTGGCAGCTGCACACGACCCGCGAAACCTACGACGTTTTGAAAGCGTCCTGCGAGTTCCGCGCCGCCGCAGCTGAACAGCGGGCGCGCGACTACCGCGCTTTGCTGGACACCTACGAGGCGGCACAATGACAATTTTGGAATATCTGCAAGATCTTGACCGCGACGACCGCGCCGCGCGGGTCGGCTGCGTAGATAACGCCCTGCTGGGTCTGCGCGGGCTTGTCCCTGAGACGGTCGCCGCCGCAAGCTGGAAAACGTGGGCTTGCCCGGAGTATCTGGCGGAGGCGCTGGGCTTTGTATTTGAATGCAAACACCCGCGCACCGGCGACCCCACGATTTGCGAGGATTGCGCCGCCGCGTTCCTGCGGGCGCAGTACCCCAACACAGGGAGGGCAAAAAAGTGGAAAAAATAAGCCAACGCGAGGCAGTCGCATGGGTCATTGAGGAAGTGCGGCAGAACGAAAAGACATTTCACACGGTGCTGCATAACACAAACGGAGTACATAATCCAGGTGCGCGCGGGTCGATGATCTGCCAAGCGGCAGAGCTGGCGGGCATGATTGCCGCCTACAAAGACACCTTGCAGCGCCTTTTGCTGGCGGGCATGGTTCCCGCCGACCTGATGGACGATGCGCGGGAGGCGGCAAAGAAAAAATGAACGTATTATTTTATGCGCTGGGCGTGGTCGTCGCCGGTGTAGGTCTGGCGTCGGCGTGGATAAGTGGGCGCGACGTCGGCTACCGAAACGCAATGCGCGAGCACGACATGCTGGACGACCACGAACCGACCATTTATCGACCGGACGATGACGCCGGGCACGGAAAATGACCCCGGCGGAACAGCGGGTGGCGCTCATCGACGCGCTGGCGGCGTTGGTTATGGAAGATCGCCGCCGAGAAGCAGAGCGCGACCCAAAAAAGCCGCCCTACTACTTCATCAATATAAGCCACCCGGTTATCCGCGTTTTCTATCTGCAATGGTTGGCAAAGCACAACGAAGCCGCCACGCCCGGCGACCTGAGCCGCACCCGGTTCGAGCTTTCGATGCTGCACCCCGCCGCCCTGCGCGACCTTGCCCGCTACTATCAAGAGCAAGGGCGGTTGCAGAATATACAACTACCACAATAGCCCCCGCCGCTGGCGGGGCATATATGTCGCCGACGCCGCACGAGGCTGACGCGATACCCCGCGACCGCCCGGCGGGTACAGTTCGGCGGTGCTTGTGCGCGAGCGACGCGTACCCCCCGCCCGCGGCCTGTTTCCGCTGGGCGGGTTCAGATGGCGCGCAGCGGTCAAAGGCAAGTGACGAAAGCAGGCTTGCCAGCCCGGCTCGACACCGGGGCGCGCCACAACTGCGGGAAACCGTAAAAACACCATAGGAGGCAAGACCATGGAAGAAAATTTGATCGGCATCGGCGAGTGTAGGTGCTGCCACCAGACGCAGACATTAAACGCCCCGGTGACGACCATCGAGGCGGCAGACGAAGCCGCGACCCTGTTGTGCAGCTGCCCGCAGGGGCAAATTGTCCGCCGCCAGATGCAGCAGCAGAAAATTATCAAGGAATTGTTCGGCGACGCCGACGACGAACAGATCGACTTGCTCAATCATACGGCAGAGGCGGTGCGCGGCATGGCAGTCGAAACCGCCCAGATCAAGATCGACGGCGGCGTGGTTGCAAAATTTAAGGTAAAAGACGGCGCTGTTGTTATTACCAGCGCATATAAGAGCGAGCGCCAGCGCAGCATTTAAGGGGGGCGAAGAAATGGTAACTATTGACATTCGGAACGCCGGAGAAGAGCTGCAACGCTCATTTTGCGCAGAAAAGCGCCGGGAATTTTGGGAAATCCTCGACGCGGCACTGGCAGAAGCAGACTGCAAAAGCGTCTGCCCGGCAGAGTTCAGGGAATGGCTGAACGAAACCGACTTTTTTACAGCACCGGCTTCAACAAAATTTCATGAAGACTTCCCCGGCGGGCTGGTCGTCCATAGCATTGCCGTATACCGTGAGTTGTCGAAGATCATCGACGCCCACGACTACCAATACAAATATGACGACCTTGCACACAAACAGGCGACCGTTGCCGCCCTACTGCATGACGTCTGCAAAATTGACTGCTATCACGTCGAGAACAAAGACGGCGGCGCGAAATATACCTACATCGACCCGCTGCCGCTGGGTCACGGTGAAAAATCGGTTATGCTGCTGTTGCAGCACGGGTTTAAGCTGACCGAGGTCGAAATGCTGGCGATACGCTGGCACATGGGCGCGTACCGCGACCGCGACGCGCGGGAGCTTGACACAGCGCAGAGAATCCCGCTGGTGCTGCATCTGCATCTTGCGGACATGATGGCAAGCCATTGGGAGGATTAACCATGCGAAACAAATTGAAAAGCCTGTGGCGCTGGCATCGTACCCTATGCCGGAAATGCCGCCGCGAAGCCGATTACCCATGCCGGGGCTGCGGTGAAATCGCACTGGTCAAAGCGCTGGCGGCAGAAAATAAACGTCTGCGCGAAACCATCAATTTGCTGACCGTGAAAAAGGCGTTGCAGAACGCCGGGGCGCTTGACAAGGCGGATCTTCCGTTCCCGGAGGTGCTGGACGAATGCAAGCAGTGATTTTGAGTATTCGCAAAGAGTGGGTGCGGCTGATTCTGTCCGGCGACAAAACGATGGAAATCCGAAAGACTAAGCCGAACTATTGCGCGTTTACAATTTCAAAAGCCACCTACCCGCTGCGGGTGTTCCTGTACGAGAGCAGGGCAAACGGCGGGCGCGGCATGATCGTGGGCTGGGTGGACTGCGAGGGCGTACAGGAAATCACGGCAGACGCCGACGCCGAAACCGTCCGCGCTACCGCCGCCCGCGCCTGCCTGCGGGTGCAGGATTTTGACACCTACCGGAGCGGACACAAGCCATACATCTGCCAGCTGGGCGGGCGCACCGTCTACGCCTGGCGTCTGGGCGAGCCGCACAAAATCGAACCGTTGGGCTTGATGCGGTTCGGCATTGACCGCGCACCGCAGAGTTGGCAATGGCTGCGCCCTGAGTTTGCGGACGCCAGGCGCTATGACGCACCGCCAACCATTGAGGGCACGGAATGACAGCGTCACCGTTTTACCTGTA
>SFOX01000054.1 GCA_004552305.1 Subdoligranulum variabile
GATGGCTGCGCGGGCGGCATATATGCCGCCCCTACGGACTAACCCGTGATTTTCGCGTTACCGCAAAACCGCGGGCGGGGCATGCCCCGCCCCTACCGCGCAATGATTTTTATTGCCCCGTAGGGCGGGGTGACCCCACCCCGCCGCAAAAGCCTTCCCCCAAAGGGGGAAGCCAAAGATGCGGTTTGCCCGTTGTGTCGCAATGTCCGGATGGCTGCGCGGGCGGCATATATGCCGCCCCTACAAGCAACCCGGTATTTTCGCGTTACCGCAAAACCGCGGGCGGGGCATGCCCCGCCCCTGCCGCGCAAAGATTTTTATTGCCCCGCCAACCATAAAAAATGTACCCTCCCGCCTGCGCGGGAGGGTACATTTTTTTACAAAATCTCGGCAATCTTCTGCCGGAACACCTTAATATCCAACGGCTTGGCGATATGCTCGTTCATGCCTGCCTGCAGGCAGGCGCGGCGATCCTCCTCAAAGGCGTTGGCGGTCATCGCCAAAATGGGTACCGTGGCGGCGTCGGGACGGTCCAGTGCGCGGATGCGCCGGGTCGCCTCCAAGCCGTCCATCACCGGCATCATCACGTCCATCAAAATACCGTCAAACCAGCCGGGGGCGGACGCCGCAAAGGTTTCCAGCGCCTCGCGCCCGTTGCGCGCCTGCGTCACCAAAATGCCCTCGTCCTCCAAAAGCAGTGTGGCAATCTCGATATTCAGCTCGTTGTCCTCAACGACCAGCATCCGCCGCCCGTGCAGATCCACGTTTTCCGGCGGGGTCTGCTGCGCGGGCTGCTCCTTTGCGTGGTCAACGGTAAACGGCAGCTTGACAACAAATGTCGTGCCTACGTTCTCTTTGCTGCGCATGTCAATGGAGCCGCCCATCAGCGTGACAATGTCCTTCACGATCGAAAGCCCCAGCCCCGTGCCGGTGTAGCTGGTGGTCGTTTCCTTGCCCTCCTGCGCAAACGGCTCAAACGCGTGCTTTTGGAACTCCTCGCTCATACCCAGCCCGGTGTCCGCGCAGACAAACTCAAACCACGCGGTGTCGCCGTCGCAGCTCAGCTCGTTGCAAAAGAGGTTCACCGTGCCGTTTTTGCGGTTGTATTTGATGGCGTTGCTGGCAAGGTTCATCAAAAGGCGGTTCAGATATACCCCGCTGCCGATCAGATACCGATGCTGAAAATGGCTTTCCGGCACCCCGCCGGTCAGCACGATGGAATTTTCGACCGAGTAGGTGTCCAGCACCGACATGGTTTTGAGCAGCAGCTCGGCAAGGTCAAACGGCTGGTTTTCCAGCTGCAGGGAGCCGGATTCCATCTTGCTGATGTCCAGCGTGTTGTTGACCAGATCCAGCAGGTAGTCGGTGGCGTGCAGCACCTTGCGGCGGCATTCGCGCAGTTTGTCGGGGTCGTTGTCGTAGCGGTCCGCCACATGGATCATACCGACAATGCCGTTCAGCGGCGTGCGGATATCGTGGCTCATCCGGCGCAAAAACGCGGTTTTGGAGGCGTTGGCGCGCTCGGCTTCCTCCGCGCTGCGGCGCAGTTTTTCCTGGTATTCGTGCTCCTGCCGCTTTTCGGCGGCAATGTCGCGCCCCACATACAAAATCTCGGCGGGGTCGCCGTTTGCGTCGCGGCTTTTCACGATATAGCGCGCTAAATGCCAGCCGCCATCGGCATCCAAAAATTCATACACCACGGTGTTGGTCGTGCGCATACGCTGCGCCAGCGTGTCGGGGTTTAAAAAGTCGCGCATAGCGGTGCGCATCGACGGCGCCACAAACATCTCCAGCAGCACGTCCACCCAGTCGTCCCAGCTGCCGGACTGCCTTGCCAGCTTGTAGATCTGTTCGTTGCCGACAATGATCTCGTAGATGCGTGTTTTGACGTTGCCCGTCACGATCATTGTGTACAGCGTCGCCAGCGAGGAGATGATCTCGGCGCTGTTGGTCGCACTGTCCAGCGTGGCTTTCAGCAGGTTGGTGCTGCGTATCGTTTCGCGCACGCTGCCCAGATGCCCGCCCACGTCGGTGAGCAGATGCAGCGAAAATTCGTCCTTGCCCTCGCGCGCGTTGACCATGCCGATGACCCCGCGCAGCTTGCGCTTGGCGTAGATGGGTACCGCAATCATCGAGTGTACGCCCTGCGCTTGCAGCATGGCGTATTCCACCGGGTTGGAGGTGCTGATATCGTCAATATTTTCGATGATGACAGGTTCTTTTCTGTGAAAGCACCCCATCCAGTCGGGCGAAAGGTTGATGGGTACCGCCTGGAAATTTTCAATCTCTGCGGTCACACCCGCGGCGCACCATTCGTAGGCGTTGCGCATGGCGGTGTGGGTTTCGTCCGTCCAGTCAAAGATGTACACGCGGTCGGCGCCGGTGTATTCGCCGATGGCCTGCAGCAGCGGCATAATGGCGACGGCGAGTTCCTCCTCGCTTTCCGCCTCATCCATACAGGAAATTTCGTGCAGGACCTTGTCCATACTTTGCAGCTTGATTTGTGCAAAGGCTTTGCTGTTTTGCGTGGTTTCTGCCCCCATGATGCCGCCTTTCAACCGAGGTGTGTTTCGTGAACAGACACAATTGTGCCTGTGTATTCGTTTGTATCAGCACTATTATACGCGATATTTTCCTGCAATGCAAGGGAAAATCGCGCCTGTCTGCCGAAAATTTGTGTTGACAATCCCAGCCCGCAAGGTTGCGCACCGGGCGACCTTGCGGGATGTGTGTTAAAATATGGTAAAGCTTTCGCTTGCTATGGCAGGGCTTGGGGCAGGGGACTAGGCGGTTTTGCCCTTACAGCAAAAACCGGGCAGCGCCCTGAAAATGGGTCTGCCCGGTTTTGTTTTGGCGCTGCGCGGGATTACTTTTCCTCGTAGCTTTTGCAGAAATGCGGGTTGGGCTGGGTCTGGCTGCAATGCTCGCAATGCTCGGTAACGTGGATCTGCTCCAGATTGCACTTGCTGCTGCCCTCATGATGTGCGCAGCTGCACACATCGCAGGTAACACCGATATTTTCCATATTGTCGCCTCCTTTCGGCTACGGGTAGTATGTGCCGTCGCACACAAAATATACACTTGCCCGCCGCAAGTTTTCGTGGTATAGTAATAGTTGGAGGCGATTGGTATGGCAAGTGTAATTGTGGTCATCGTGATTTTTGTGCTGCTGGCGCTGGCGATTGGGTTTATCTGCCAGAACGGCGGCTGGCAGGGCGGCTGCGGCGGCAACTGCGCATCCTGCCACCGGCATTGCAGCGAAACCCCCGCCGACAAGCAGGATAAAAAGTAACGATGGGGTTTGTTTTTTCGCATTTTGCCAGAAAACATTTGCTTTTTTTGTTCAGGTTTGCTATACTGTAAGGGTATTCGGCAACAAACCGTATGCGATCGTAGCTCAGCTGGATAGAGCGTTCGGCTCCGACAACTGCGACATGGCAGGTTTTAGGCTTATTTTTGTTCGATACAACGTGATTTGCGCCTGTAAAAACGCGGTGGTCAACGGTAGTCAGACCACGAATTGACCACTATTGGAAATCGACTACTTTACAAGATTGGAATACGCTGTAACGGCGTTTTTCATATATAAGCGATCGTAGCTCAGCTGGATAGAGCGTTCGGCTCCGACCCGGAAGGCCAGAGGTTCGAATCCTCCCGGTCGCACCAGAAAACCTCATTGCGATG
>SFOX01000055.1 GCA_004552305.1 Subdoligranulum variabile
AGCGCCTACACCGCCGGTTCAGCCCAAGCCGCCGCGGGAGTTCAGGCTGCCGCAGCCGGACCCCAACAGTTATGCCGCCACCGCCTATCTGCGCAAGCGGTGCATTCACCCCAATGTGCTGTCGTTCTGCAAGCAGAAGAAAATCCTGTACCAGACCAGCATCAAAAATCACCCCAACTGCGTGTTTGTCGGGCGCGATGGGGAAGGGCAAGCCAAGGGCGGCAGCCTGCGCGGCTGCGGTGCGCAGCAGTTTCGGCGCGATGTCCCCGGCAGCAGGAAAATCTACCCATTCTACATCGAGGCTGCCGTCGAGACCGACACGGTGGAAGTGTACGAAGCGCCCATAGATGCCATGTCGGGTGCATCCCTGCGCATATTGCAACACGACGGCAACTGGCACAGCGTCCATTATCTGGCGCTGGGCGGCACAGGGTATGCGGCACTGGACGCCTATTTGACCTATTTCCCGAACATTCAGCGCGTTGTCCTGTGCCTTGACAATGACGAAGCGGGCAGAACGCGGACGCAGGAGATAACGAAGCATCTTGCGGGCAGCGGAAAAACCGTGCAGGACCGTGCGCCGCCGCTGGGCAAGGACTACAACGATACGCTGGTGCAGTTTACGCAGGAATTCCGGCAGCGCTGCATGACCTTAGACGATATTTTGGAGGAAAGCCGATGAAAACTATTGCCATTGCAAACCAAAAGGGCGGAACCGGCAAAACGACCACCGCCTACAATCTGGGCATTGCCCTGACGCAACAGGGATACCGCGTCCTTATGGTGGACTTTGACCCGCAGGGCAACCTTTCGTGCTACTGCGGAATCCCGCCCGAACAGGACCTTGACCAGACCCTGACCGAGCTGCTGATGAAAGTTGCCGGCGAAAAACCACTGTACCACCGCGAATGCGTCTACCGCAGTAAGCGCGTGGATGACAGCGCGCCGCAGGTGGATTTTATCCCGTCCAATCTGCGGTTGGCGGGCTTTGAGCTGGCAATGGGCACGATGATGTGCCGCGAGATTCTTTTGCGCAGCTGTCTGGAGCACTACGACAGCCAGTACGATTACTGCATCATCGACTGTTCGCCCTCGGTGGGACTGCTGCTGACCAATGCACTCTCTGCCGCCGATGAGGTCATTATCCCGATGCAGGCGCAGCCGTTTTCGGTGGTCGGTATGTCGCAGCTGACCGACTCGGTGTTCAGCGTGCAGCGCAAGATCAACCCCAAGCTGCACATTATGGGCATTCTTTTGACAATGACCCAGCACACCAAGGTGTCGGAGCATTATGCTGCCGATGTGCGTGCAAGGTACGGAAACAAGCTGCGCGTGTTTGATACGGAAATCCCCTACAACGTCAAGGTGCAGGAAAGCCAGGCCTTTGCCGCACCAACGATTTTGTACGAACCCAAGAGCAGCAGCGCCAAAGCGTATCTGGAATTTACGAAGGAGGTAGTCGGTCATGGCCGCGAAGAACAAGTTTATGAACGCGATGAAGATGCCCGCGATCGCTGATATGTTTTCCTCGGAGGCGGACCGCCAACGCGAAAGCGGCGACCTTGTCACCGAAGTGCCGCTTGCCGAGCTGCACCCGTTCGTTAACCACCCCTTTGAGGTGCGCGACGACGAGGATATGCAAAAGCTGGTGGACAGCATCAAGGAAAATGGTGTACTTACCAACTTGACGGTGCGTCGCCGTGCCGAGGGCGGGTATGAGATCATCAGCGGACACCGACGTTTCCACGCTGCACAGCTGGCAGGGCTGGAAAGCATCAAGGTGCAGGTGCGAGATGTGGATGACGACCAAGCTATCATCGACATGGTGGATGCAAATATCCAGCGCGAGCATATCAGCCCGATGGAAAAGGCAAGGGCGTATGCGATGCGACTTGATGCAGCGCAACGCAAGCGAGGACGTCCACCCAAAGAAAATTATTCCCAAGTTGGGAATAATTTCGATACAAAAACATCAAGTGACGAATTGGCAGAAAAAGTTGGTGAAAGTAAGAATCAAATCTTTCGCTATGTTCGTTTGAACAGCTTAGTTCCCGACCTGCAAAAGAAAGTGGACAACGGTTCCCTTAAATTCAACCCCGCCGTGGAGCTTTCCTACCTGTCGGCAGATGAACAAAAAGATTTCCTCAACTACATAGAGTCGCAGTCCTGCTCGCCATCGCTTTCGCAGGCGCAAAAACTTAAAGCCGCCAGCAAAGAGGGCTCATTGACATCGGACAAGCTGGAAGAAATCATGGCAGCCCAAAAGCCCAGCGTGCCGCCACGCGACCCGACACTGACCATCAGCGTCAGCAAAATAGCGCGGTTCTTCCCGGTGGGCTGCACCAAACAGCAGATGGAAAACCGCATCTTGAAAATTCTGGAAAGCTATTTTCGACAGATGGCTCATGAGCAAGCACATGAGGAGGAGCGCTGATATGGCGGAGTACCGGTACTACTTGATTCCGGATGCTATGACCCGTGCGCTTCCGGAGCAATTTGAAAAGCAAACACCAACGGAATTCTTTGACAATATCGCAGATTTGAAACAGCGTTATCTTCAACTGCGTGAAATGCCCTATAACAACGAACGCACTTGGAATGAACGGACAAGATTCCCTTATGCACGATTGGTGGTAGGTATCGACCGTCAGAATCCGGACGGAGCGGTCGCAATCATACAGGTGCGAAATGGCATCAATTACCTGTGCGATGACTACCGTGGTCCTTATGCTGACCGTAGTGATACACGAATCCCACAAATGGCCGAGAAACTTGTAGAAGTTATCGGCGTGGACAGGGTCCGCCCGCATACCTATACCCAGCGGGATGGTTATACATGGGTACAGGTGGAAAAGGATATGCACATTACAGAATGGCTTTACGCACATGAGCTATGCAGCAGTTTGCAATTCACGCGATTCTTGAACAGAGATGGGCGAGAACTATTTCAGGTGCGTGACGGGCAGCGCGTGATTGAGACAAATGCGGACGGAACCAAACGGCTCAGAGCGGTAAAGAACATTGACGTAACCCATGCTTATGTCGGGCACTATGGCTGTCATATTCAGCAATATGCAGACGCAAATTTTAAATCCGGTTGTTACGTTACTCCTGAGCACCCCCAGCCGGGGGACAATCTGGATAGACTGCAAATTTTCCAGATCACCGCCGATACTGACTATCGCTTTATGCGTTACAGCTACGCCCAAAACCGCATCCGTGCAGAGGATTACAGCAGCGTGTATCTGGCAAATCTGCCCAAAGATTACGATTTGGAAAAGTGCTTTCGGGAGTTTAACGCCCCCAGCCGCCCTTGCAGCCGCCGTATGCACTCACTTTCGGTCAGTGACATTGTGGTCCTAGAACAAGGCGGGAAAGAACAGGCGTTGTATGTGGACTCTGTGGGATTTCAGGATGTAAGCCACCTGCTGCCGGAGCTGCATGAACTCGCAGCCCAACGCCAAAAAGAACAGGTTCGGGAGGAACCGGAAAGGTAAGACTATGCCCAACACAGAAGATGTTTTCCAATTGGCGCAAAAGGCAGCCGTGCAGGTCACGGCATCGCCGGACCGCTGGCGGCGGTTCCTGTTTACGGCTGCCCACAACTACCGCACCACCTACCTGAACCAGCTGTTGATCCAAACGAACAGGCACATCGTAAGGTCATGTGGGGCAGCAAAAGTATTCTGGTTTTGCAGCGGCACGAGGGCAGACCGGTGGTCAATCCACTGTTCTCGATGACCGACACCCTTTTGCTGGGCGAAAAGACCGCTGCGCCGTGGGAGGTCACACAGGAAAACCGCAAAGCTGTTTTGCAGAGCCTGACCAATGGCGACCCGCGCATATTCCTGATTGAACAGGCAACCCGAAACGCTGCCGAGCAGTTCGAGCGTGTGCGCCGCGTGACCGAACGCTCGGTGCAGGGCAGCGCGCTTGCCTGGGCAAAGCCCGAACAGCGGCTTGCCTTTATGCATGACCTTGCCGTACAAAGCGCCGTGTACATGGCGTTTTTGCGGTTGGGGCTGTCGGTCGAAAGCGCCAGCTTCCCGGCGTTTGAGCAGGTCGCGCAGCTGGACACCTACCCCATCAGCCTGTGTCTGGGCGGGTATCTGCAGACCGTGGCGGAACCGCTGCTGCAGGAAATCGGGCAGGCGGTCTTGCAGCAAAATCGCACGCGCGACAGTGTTGCAAAACAAGCGGAACCGATGCATACTATAAGCGAACCGAAAGAAAACCCTGATAGCCGAAAGGAGGCTGCCCGCAATGATGTACACGAACTGCAACGGATATCTGGTGCCCAACCTGAGCCTGCCGAACACGCCGGAAGTCAAGCTGAACCACTACGGCAGGATGCGGCTGGAATATCTCGAACAGAACGAACCGACCCTGTGCGACCGCATGATGCTGGAGGGTACGCTGCTGCCGAGCTGCCGCAAGATGGGGCAGGACGCGCAGCAAATGGTGGACAAGACCCTGCGCGAGCTGATGCGGAAAACGCCGATGCCCAACCGCAAGACGAACCCGCTGGGCTGGGCGCAGCTGTGCAACAGCCTGAAACAGCAGGCGGAGGAAGCCGTCCTGCCGATGCTGTACGAGATTTAACCGAATCTGCCCCGATAGCGGAGAGCGAGCCATCGCCCTCCGCTTTTTCTTTGCCCGAATTTCCCGCAGAGCTTTTGCCGCAGCTGTTGAAAACCGAGACCTCCTCCCGCGCCGCCAACGCAGATTACCTTGCCTTTTACCAAAAGTCGCCGCTGTCGATTGATCGGCTGCGCTTTGTGCGTGACAGCTACAAGGATATCTTTACCGAACTTCTGCTGGACGGTGACACCCGCGTGGGGTTCCACAGGCAGGAGGACGGGCTGCTTGTCTGGCAGGGCGCGTACCTGACCCGCAGCGCCGAAACGCTGCTGCCGTGGCGTGCGGTGGCGAATGCGCTGAACGACCTGATTGGGCAGCATGAGCTGACAGCAGCCCTTGACGTAAAAACCCTGCCGCAGGAGAATACGCAGCTTTCCTTTACTTTGCCCAAGGACGCCCCGCGCGGTGCGGAAGAAACCCTGCTGGCAGATGACGAGCTGCGCAGCGAGGAAAAACAGGAGCGCGCCATACCCCGTGCGATGGAAAACGCGCCGATCAGGGACGACGGCAGCCATATCACCGATGAGGAGGTAAACCTTGCGGTTGCAGACGGCAGCGGGTTCGAGAAAGGCAAGCTGCGTATCTATCGGCATTTTACCGAAAAGCGGGGCGATAACGCCGAATTTTTGAAAAAAGAATACGGCTGCGGCGGTCGAACCTGGTATTACCAAAACGGCGGGCGCGGCTGGGTCGGGCACAGCCCTGCGGGGCTGACGCTGACAATGACCTGCGCGGACGGGCGGTTTGAGCGCAAACTCAAGTGGAAAGAAACCGCGCAGCGCATTGCTTACCTGCTGGAAATGCAGCGCTACCTGACGCCGGAAGAAGAAAAAGAGTATCCCGTCTGGCTGGCGCAGCAGCAGGAAAAGCAGCTCCCGCGCGCGGTCGTTGTGCCGGAAATCAAGCCCGTATGCGCTGAGGGCAGCGTGGTCTATCTGGAAAACGGACAACCGTTTACGGTGGAGAATATCGGCAAATTCGATGTGCATCTGCGGGACGAAAATTTCCCGCTGATCAGCCGTGCCGTCAGCCGCGAACAGCTGCAGCCGC
>SFOX01000056.1 GCA_004552305.1 Subdoligranulum variabile
ATATGGAAAGTCAATGTAAAACGCATTGCCTCACCCCCTTTCGGGAAGTGTGGCTAACTGCCTGCCGTTGTGTGCAGCGCCTTGCTACCGAAGCAGCATTTTTAGAATACCATATTTCGCCAATCCACGCAAGTCCTGCACAACGCTGCAGGGTTTATTTTTATCGTCCGGTATGAAAGGGTAGAAAAAAGGCAAGGAGAATCTTCTCTCCTTGCCATAGGAATCCACGCCCTGTTACTGCGGCGCATTTTGCAGAAAATAATACACCGCGCCGACCAGACCGGCATCGTTTTGCAGGGCAGCCGCCTGAATTTCCAGCCCTTGGGCAAAGGCGGGCATCACGCTGCTGCGCACTTTTTCTGCCAGCGGGTCGATCAGCAGCGTTTGCTGGGCGCTTACGCCGCCGCCAACCAAAATCAGCTGCGGGTTAAAAATATGCACCAGACCCGCCAGACCCTGTGCGATCTCGTCAATCCAACGGTCCAGCACAGCGGCAGCGCGGGCATTGCCCGCGGCGACCGCTTCAAAAATGGCGCGCCCGTCGGGCAGCTCCAGCCCGGCGCTTTTTGCCCCGCGCACCAGTGCCGTGGTGGCGGCGTAGCGCTCGTAGCAGCCGATGGCACCACAGGTGCAGGTCACGCCGTCCAGCGCGTGCAGACGGAAATGCCCCAGCTCGCCGCCAAGACCGCGCGCGCCCTCCAGCAGATGACCGCCCGTCAGGATGCCGCCGCCCACACCGGTACCCAGCGTGACGCCGATAACGTCGGTATAGCCCTTGGCGGCACCCGCCCAGACCTCGCCCAGCAGCATACAGTTGGCATCGTTGGCAACGGTGACTGGCAGGTTAAATTCACGTTCCAGCGTATCTTTTATCTCCACACCGATCCAACCGGGAAAGTTGCCGCAGGTTCCCGCCACAACGCCGCGGCGGCTGTCGATCTGCCCGGTGGCGGACACGCCGATACCCGCCAGCGCCGGGGGATCCTGCGCCAAAAAGTCGCGGATGGCAGCCTGCACGGTGTCCAGAATCGGCGTTTTGTAGCCGTCAAAGCTGACACTGCGTTCGGCACGGCGCAGCACCGCGCCGCTGTCATCGACCAGACCCAGCTTGACCGCCGTGCCGCCGATGTCCACGCCCAGATAGGTTCTACTCATAACGCACCTGCTTACTTATGGTTTTTGATAGCGGCGGTATAGCGCGCCGTGATCTCTGCCGGGCGGGTGATGGCGCCGCCCACGACCAGCGCAAAGGCACCGGCATACAACGCCTGCACCGCCTGCTCCGGCGTGTGGATGTGACCCTCGGCAATGATTTTTGCCGGGCATTCGCGCGCCAGCTGGGCGATAAAGCCAAAGTCCACATCGTCAATGCCCTTGGTTTCGGGGGTGTAGCCGCGCATCGTCGTGCCGATGAAATCCGCACCGGCAGCGGCGCACGCCATGGCGTTTTCGAGGTTATCGCAGTCCGCCATAACAAGCTGGTCGGGGTATTTTTCTTTGATGGTGCGGATAAAATCCGCGCTGGTCTGCCCATCGGGGCGCAGTGCGCCGGTACCCTGCACCGCCAGAATATCCACGCCGCAGGCAACCAGCTCGTCCACCTCCTGCATCGTGACGGTGATGTACATCGGCGTGCCGGGGTAATTCTTTTTGATAATGCCGATGACAGGCAGGTCAACGACTGCCTTGATCTGGGTGATGTCGCGCACGGTGTTGGCGCGGATGCCCACCGCGCCGGACTGGGCGGCGGCCTTTGCCATCAGCGGCATAATGCCGCCCTCCTTGGTGTACAGCGGCTCATGCTCCAGCGCTTGGCAAGAAACGATCAGACCGCCTTGAATTTTATTAAAAATTTCTTCGTGCGTCATAGCAAGCAGCTCCTTTTTCATACCAAAAAGCTTCCCCCGAGTTGGGGGAAGTTTTTGGGCTTATTTCATTAGAATTTTGACCACTGCCTTGCGCAGGTGGTCGCAGCCGGGGGTCTTGCAGCTGGGCTTGTGCAGTTCGCCGGGGAAAAAGATGGCAAACCGACCCTGCCCCAGTTCCCCGCCGGCGTGTTCTGCGCCGGACTTAAAGCCGACATCGCCTTCCGCGTTGAAGGTGCCCTCGTCCTTGCCGTCGGACGCCCAGCCCCAATGCTCGCTGCCGCAAAGGTCGATCTGCAAATCGGCGTAGCGGCGGTGATACTCAAAGGTTGCGCCCTCGGCATCGCGCAGGTCGGCGTCCATCACATTGACAAAGACCTTGTCCCCATCAATGATGATGCGCCCGTTTTCCAGCGCATCCAGCGTGTGGCTGTTCAGCCAGTCGATCGCCGTATCCAAGTTGGGGTGCAGCCCCTTGTAGCGGGCGATATAATCAAACGAATCGACAACCATGCCGTACCTCTTTTACAGCTCTGCGATGGCAGCTTCAATCAGGCGCTGTGCCTCGGCGACGACCGCCTCGTCCTCGGGGATGAGGTTGGGCAGCGGGGCGCGCACGCCGCCCAGCTCCAGCCCGTACATACGGCGCAGGATCTCCTTCTGCACGGCATACAGATTGCCGTGGGCTTCGCACATTTTGTAGATGATGCGGTCTGCCTTGTACTGGATGGCGCGGGCTGCGGGCAGGTCGCCCTTTTCAATCAGCTCGTTCATACGGATAAACAGCTCGGGCATAACGGCGTAGGTGCCGCCGATGCCGCCGTCAGCGCCCATAGCGCGCCCGGAAACAAACTGCTCGTCGGGACCGTTAAAGACGGCAAAGCCATCCTCGCCGCGGGCGGCAATGCCGGCGTCCTTGAACATCTGGATGTCCTGTGTGGGCATCGAGGAGTTCTTAACGGCAACCACGTTGGGGTTTTTGAGCATCTCCTGCAGCAGGGGCATCGTCAGCGCGGTGCCGGCCAGCTGCGGGATATTGTAGATAACAAACTCGGTGTTGGGGGCGGCGGCACTTATTGCGTTCCAGTAGTCGGCGATGGCGTAGTTGGGCAGATGGAAATAAATCGGCGGGATGGCGGCAATGGCGTCAACGCCGCATTTTTCGGCGTGGGCAGCCAACTCGACAGAGTCGGCGGTGTTGTTGCAGGCAACGTGAGCGATCACGGTAATTTTGCCTTTTGCCTCGCTCATAACTGCTTCCAGCACGGCTTTGCGCTCATCGGGATGCTGGTAGATGCACTCGCCGGAGGAGCCGCCGACATACACGCCCTTGACGCCCTTGGCGATCAGATGGCGGGTCAGCGCCTTAACGCCCTCGATGGAGATGGAGCCGTCCGGTGCATAGCAGGCATAAAATGCGGGGATAATGCCGCGGTACTTGGTAATGTCTTTCATAAGCAAAACACTTCCTGTTCATAAATAACTGGTGTTACATCAAATTTTGAAGGAAAAAGGGGTGGGTGCGGATATGGGGGATGCGTAGGGGCGACCATGGGTCGCCCGCCAACTTGGCGCAGCAGCGCGTTTTCTGGAGCAGTTTTCCTACAAGGCAAGCGGGTACGGGCGAGCAATGCTCGCCCGTACAAGAGTTTTTCGACAACCTGAATTTCCAGCGGTCGGATTTTGCTCCCTCTTGCGGTTCCCGCATCTCGCTTCGGGGCTTGGGCGCCCCTCGCGTTCTGCGACCGCTGCGCCTAAAAATCCTCCCTGTACCGCTGCGCCTAAAAATCCTCCCTGTTTCCGCCGCAGGCGGCGGTCGGATTTTGCTCCCTCTTGCGGTTCCCGCATCTCGCTTCGGGGCTTGGGCGCCCCTCGCGTTCTGCGACCGCTGCGCCTAAAAATCCTCCCTGT
>SFOX01000057.1 GCA_004552305.1 Subdoligranulum variabile
CCGCGCGGTGCGGTAAGGCACCGTCCGCAGCTTTTTGTAATCGTAAAAAGAAACCGCGTTGAGCAGAATATGGTTATGGATATGCCCCTTGTCGGTGTGAGTTGCCACCACATACTCGTACTTGCCGCCGCCGAATTCAAATGCCAGCTTTTTGCCGAGTTCGTGCGCCTGCTGCGGCGTGACGGCATCCCCCGGCGAGAAGGATTGTATCAGGTGGTAGGCAAGGTTTGCTGACCGTTTTCTTTTCAGATTTCTCACCTTATGTGCCAGCACCGCGGTCATTTCAAAATCGACAGAAGCCGTCTGCGGCTCACAGTTGTAACCGGACACTAGCAGTTGCCCATCTGTTTTGTCGGGGTTCTCGATATACGCCAGTGCCTTGCCGAGGGTAGATTTTATCGCGTGGATTTTTGTAACCGCCATCATACGCCTCCCCAAATGAAAAAGCCCTATGTGAAATCCACTTTTACATAGGGCTCGGGTAATAGTATTTCTCAGTAGATTTTGCGCAACAGTTTTACAACACGCTCCTGATAGTCGGCTTTCAAGGTCTGGAACTCCCGGCGCAGCTGCTCTACATCGTTTGTGTGAACCGATTTGTTTTCATTGCACCGCTTCGCAATCTGGTTTATATTGCCAGCGATGCGACCTATAGAGGCATTCAGTTGCTTCAATTCAGAAAAATCATAGTGATTGATTTTCCCTTCCAATAGCAATTCCCTGCTATACGCAGAGAAACTTGTCATGCCTGCTTCAGACATTTTCCCCTGTAATTGTTCCCATTCTTCAACAGAAAAAAACAGCGATTTGTTAATTGGACGGACTCTATTTTTCATAATCATTGCGTCCTTTCTTCTGCCGCAAACTCAAAATGGGTTTCAGGGTGTCCCTGAACTGCATGTGTGTATAACACATGCAATGCTTGCTAACCGTCGCTCACGCTCCGGTTACCCCTGCGGGCGCTGTCGGCGGCGTTTGCGGCGCACCGAAAACAGCCCGCCGCCCGCTGCCAAAAGCGGCAGAATTTCCGCCGCTGCGGGCAGCGGTTTCTTCACTCTTGTCGGCTCTTTTACCGATTGGGAATCGGATTCGGGCACCGATTCAGACGGTTTCGGCTGCTCTTGCGATACCTGCCCGCGGCTCGGCGTTTGCATCGTGCGGTTCGGCTGTTCGGTGTCGGTCACTGTCAGGTGAAAGTCGACACCGTCCCCGGCAAGAAGAACCGCCTGTTCTGATTCAATCTGATACCGTCCCGCTGTATCGCCCGCAACCCGCGCGGACAGGTACACATACTTGCCGGAAACAGCCTGCGGCATAGCGGCTGCCATACCGTTGGCATCGTATAGGTTCAGTTCGTATATATCCCCCGTGTACAGGTTCTGCAGGTAGGCAACCACCGGTTGGGAAAACCCGCTCGGCACCGTAAGATACACACCGATTTGCGCTGGGCCCGCCTGATATCCGCTCGGCGGGGTTTCGGTGGGCAATGGGGTGTAATAGCGCTGCTGCCCCGTGGCGGTTTCGTACCAGCCTGCACCGGACAGTGCATAGGTCAGCTCGTACCGACCGCCCGCCTCGGCGTGCAGAAATACCGTTTGGTTCGTTTCACACAGCGGGTAATCCCCCAGCGCATCGTATTGGAACGCCGCCGTGCAGTAGTAGTCAGTTGGGGTCAGCGTTACCGTTTCGGTATAGCCGTTCAGCCCGCTTAACGCCACCAACACGGCATCGGTGTCGGCGGGGCTGCTGCCCAGGCTGACCAGCACCGTTCGGTTTTGCAGCTCCTGCGGCAGCGCGGGTACCGATACCGTCACCTCGGCTGCGTCCTCGGCACAAACAGGCAATGCGGCAAGCGCAAAAAGCAGCAGCATCAAAAGCAGAGATTTTTTCATATCCGTCACCTCAAAATCCGCCATAGCGGAAGTAGTGGCAGGGGCGGCTTTCCATCCATGCGTTGGAACGGTTCACCGCCACGCCGTAACCGTAGCAGCACTCGATCCACGCACCGCCGCCCAGCGCCATCTGCACATGTCCCTGCGCATGACCGTCGGCGTATACCACGCGCAGGTCTCCGGGCTGCACCTCGGACGGCGAAATGGGCTGTAAATCGGCAGCATGGCGGTAGGACGCCGTGTTGCCCGCCGAAAACGGCAGCCCCTGCGCCCAGTAGCAATATTGGATAAAGCTGGAACAATCCAGATTGATGCCCACGCTCGGGCTGCCGGGACCACCTCTGAGCGATGTGGGCTGCGCATAGACGAACCGTCCCTGACAGCCCAGCGCAAACGCCACGACCTGCCCGCGTGCGGTGGTTGGGTCGATGTTCAGGCTGGCAAACACCCGCTGCAGTTCTTCCTCGGTCATGCCTGTACCTGTCGCGCGGCACTTGATGCCGTCCGTCACGCCGTAAAGCTCCTGCCAGTCCATGCGGTACAAAAGCGATGCCCACGCCACATTGCCCTGCGCATCTGCGCCGTCCTTGTACCATGCGGCAAAGTCGGGGCTGCCCCGCGGCAGCGTGACGGTTTTGGTAAAGCGGGCAGAAACCGCGTTGCCGGCATACTCGCTGCCGTATTGGTCCTGCTTTATGATGGTGCGTGTCAGCGTGCCGTCATTGCAGCTTTGGGCTAAGGCTTCCAGATTGCCCGTACCGCCCGCGGCACCGTTCGGCGCTTTGGTTTCGGGGTCGGTGTAGCGGTCGCAGCCTGTCAGGTAAATGGTGCAGTCCAGGTCATAGTGTCCGTATTGTCCGTCGTGCAACTCGCCCGGGCACCAGGCAACGGCTGCCGCGTTGGTAAAATGCACCGTGTATTCTTGGGAAAAAGACGCATCGCCGTCCGTGGTTATAACGGTGAAGGTCGCGCTCAGCCCCTCGTTCGGTGCGGCAAACCAGCCGTTGGGGGTGCCTGTATAAAGGTTCGCTCTTTCGCCCAGCACAAGGTTGCCGCGGCAGGCTTCGGCGCGGATCATGCCGTCCGATATGGCGGTACAGTCCGGCGGCAGGTCGGTCAGCCCGCAGGCAGACGCGCCGTCCGGCAAAAGGATGGGGAAAAAGACGGTCACCTCGTGGGTGCCGTCCGCGATCCATTGGGAAGTGCTGCCGTTTTTGGTATGACCTGTGTTCCACAGCCAGTCATGCGCGGCGGTGTAATGCCCGCAGGCGGCGCTGCCCTCGCTGCAGGTGTGGGTGAACAGCCGATAGTCGGAAATGGTCACGGTTTCGCCCTCGCTGCGGTAGCCATACACGCAGCCGCCGTAGGTCATGCAGGAATAGGGTGCTGATTCCCGCGCCGTCACCTGCAGACCGTAGGCGGTCAGTGCGCGGCAGAATCGGGTAAAAGGGTGGTTGTCGTCAAAGGCGGCAAGCTCGGCAGAGGTCGGCCAGTCCTGCCGGAAATACACCGCCGCCATGGACACGATCTCCGCCGTATCGTTGTAAATCCCGTTGGCGTAATTCCATGTGACACCGTGCTGCAGGTTGTTGCTGCGGCGGTCGGTCAGGGTGGTGTAGCCGTAGGGGTTGCCGTTGGGGTCGGTGTCGTTGCTCACGGTCGTGCCCGCCATCTGCCCCAGCAGGGTAACAAGGACAAGAAACAGCAGAATGCCCGTCACAATTAACAGCAGTTTTCCTGCCGCCAAAGCGCTTTGTATCGGGTGGCGCAAAAGCGTTTTGATGCCGCCCGCCGTGCGCCACGTCTGCAGCGCCGTGTCCTTGATTTGATTGGGCGTGCTGTCGGCAAAATCCTCGGCAGAGGTGCGGAAGGACGCTGCATACCGTTCGGCGCTTCGCCCCGCTGCCGCACCGACGCGCACAACGGCTTTGCCGCCCTGCAGGCGCAGTACCTTGCCG
>SFOX01000031.1 GCA_004552305.1 Subdoligranulum variabile
CGGACATTCAACTCCTTGGCTATTTCTTTACAAGGGCAGAAACGCCAGAGGATATTATCCGAACATTGATCTGGTATGACTGGGAACATGACTGTGGTGGAAGTGTTCCAATTGATGCGATTCTGCTCTTTGATAATTTTGAGGAAGTGGAAATATTATTGAAAGAGTGGTATAGCCAAAAAGAAAAATTAAGGACGAGGAAAATTACAGGAGCAGAGTATCTGGAATGGATGCTGCATTGACCCACAGAGAAAGAAAGCAATAAAAATTCTCGGCACTGTTGATTTTTCACTTTCAAAACAGGGTATCTTTTTTGTCACACTCAGACAACAAAAGCTCGTTGAAACGACAAGTTTCAACGAGCTTTTTTCTACATCATGGAAAAAGTGGTAACAAGCTGGTAACTTTGACCCCAAAATGACCCCAAAACGGCAAAATGACTGCGCCCGGACGACTGAACTTTTCAACCGCCCGGGCGCTTTTTGCGGATAAATTTTGCGGAGTTGGCAGGTTAATATAGGAACGGTCAGCGCGGTCAGCGCGCCTTGACGAGTACCAACACGCTGTTCTGCGGTACGACAATTTGTTCTTGTTTTGTGGGAATGGGCGGGTTCTTGTATTGGCGCAGGGCTTTTTTAGACGTGTCTTTTACGATGCATCGTCTCCTTTCGTGACACAAAGACTACCACAGGTACGACCACAAAGCTATTCATCAGACCCGACAATCTTCGGGTTCTCGTTTTGGGCTTTATTGACCTTTTGCCGCTCCAGCCAGCCCAGAAGTTCATCCCGCCGCACCAGCAGCCGGTTGCCGATGTGGAACGCCGGGAAAGTCGCGTCGTGGAATATCCGATAGGTGGTCGAGCGCGAGACACCAAGGTAAAAAACTTACACTTTTCAAAATAAAAGGCAAGCCGTTTTATTCTGCGGCTTGCCTTTTTTATTGACGCAGAGCGACCTCAGGGGGTCTGGGAAACACCCCAGAAATGCGTTTGTGGATATCCAAACGCTATGCTAGCGAAACATATTCTCTCCCAAGGCGTGAGCAATCAAACCGAGCAGCCATATAAATTCGTATAAATTTCAGAGTGAATCCGTTTAGATTCATCCAAAAATCTTGACTCGAAAAAGTGAATCCGTTCTGATTCACTTTAGAATTTGAGTTCGCTATATTGCCAATGAAAAATTTATTTACGTACAACTTTCTCCAACCCCGCGGCACGGGTTATGGCGGGTTTGCAAAGATGGTTAAAGGCAGCTACAACGCGACCGACGCCAAGCATTGAAATGACTGTACCTAAGCCGATGCCGAGCAGCGGATCGCCGAAGAACGCACCGACAAGCAGGGAAACAGCAACACAACCGCAGTCAAAAATATTTTTGGTAAAGCCAAGCTCACGACCGCAGCGGCGGGCGATGCTGTTCACGATACCGTCGCCGGAATTGGGGATGAGCTGCATATCCACTGTCATAGCGGCACCAATGCCGGTCAGCACAATGCCCGCCAGCAACACAAGCAGATCTGTGGGCAGATAACCGTGTTCGTAGGGGATTACCGCCTTGAATAAATTCATAAACCGCGTAAACACCAGACTCATCGGCAGCTGCAGCAGATCCAGCCAGCTGCGGTCTTTGCCGTTTATAATCATCTGCGCAGCGATAAAAAGACAGTAGATCACAAACGTCATGTCACCCAAATTCAGTCCTGCGCCCTCGCTGATCGTGTAGGCTACGGACATAATTGCTGAGGAGCCAAGCCCGGCCTTGATGTTCAAAATCAGCCCCATAGCCAGAACCAGCATACCGAACAGATAGAAAAAACAGCGCGCCGGAATATGTTTTTGCTTCATGGTGTTGTCCCCGCCTTTTGAAAATGATTTATGTGATAACGTTTTCATTATACACCCTGCGATATAAAATTGCCACAGCGATTCTTTTGACAAGTTCCGTGACATCTGCTCTCATTGCAGATAAAATTATCGGTCCGCCCTTTCATTTTTCTGCCATGGTCGGGGTGCGATGCGCCGGATTTTCGTCATTTTGCAAATGTTTGCATAATCAAATTTGAACAAAAACACGAAAATATGCAGCACATATTGACAAATCAGTGCAACAGGAGTATATTTTGGGCATAAGATTTCTGGTGGAACCGCAAAAGCGCGGAGAACTCCATCGGAATTTATATTTACCTTCGATTGCAAACGTTTGCAATGAAGAATCAGAACCGGATAAAAAAACAGAATACCGGTGCAGGCAGGGCAAAAGTTCCCAATTTGCCCGCCTTCGCACCGGAAAAAAGGAGGCAAAGCCCGCACGCATCCCAACCGCAGCCCCGCACGCTGACCACGGAAACCAACGGTAATACCGCATAATTCTAAGTGCCGATACGGCGAGCGAGGTGCGGCAGCTGCTAAGCCAAAAGCGCAGATAATACTGGATGCTGCAAAGGTGAGCGCCGCGGCGGGAATTATGCAGTGTTGCCCAACACAAAAAATCAAGGAGAGAAACACTATGAAACGCATTGTATCCTTTGTTATGGCCGCTGGTATGGCTTTGAGCCTGGCCGCTTGCGGCGGCGCAGCTTCCGGCTCCGCTTCCACCAGCACGGCTGCCCCCGCTGCTTCCTCTGCAGCAGCTGCCGACGGCGGCGAGATTCTGATCGGCTGCCTGCAGGACATCACCGGCAACACCTCCGGCTTGGGTCTGTCCGTCCAGAAGGGCGCACAGGCTGCTGTCGATGAGATCAACGCCAACGGCGGCATCAACGGCAAAAAGATCGTGATGAACACCTACGACACCAAGGGCGACGTCACCGAGGCTGTCAACTCCTACATCACCGCCGTGACCGTGGATCAGGTTTCCCTGATCGTCGGACCCCCGGTTGCCAACATCGCCAACGCCATCAAGGAAACCTCCGAGGGTTATGATGTTCCCGTTGTCGGTCTTGCCATGGACCCCGCCTGCCAGACCAAGAGCGAGGGCGTTCCCTACAAGAATATGTTTGCTTTGCAGCCCAGCGCCACCACGCAGGGCGACATTATGGCAGCCTTTGCCATCAAGAACGGCTACAAGACCTTCGGTATTCTGTACAATCAGGAGAACGCCTACTCCGTTTCCCTGCTGGCTCCCTTTGTGGATCGCCTTGCCGAGGACAACATCACCGTGGACAGCAGCATGATCGTTGCCTACGGCGCTGCTGACACCGACTACAAGACCCTGCTGCTGCCCCTGGTCAACGCCAATGTGGACGCCATCTACTGCCCCAACTACACCCAGCAGCTGGTCGCCATTGAAACCGCCGCTACCGAGCTGGGCTACAAGGGCAAGATCATCACCGGTCTGGACGGCGCGCCCGGCTTCAACGTCACCTACGGCGGCGACTGCTCCAACATTTACTACATCAACAACATCAACACCGAGGACGAAACCATCGCCGCCAAGATCGCCGAGATCCAGAACGACGTCAGCGCCCCCAACAAGTACTTCCTGGGCTACGACATCGTTATGGCTGCCGCGGACTGCATCGGCAAAGTCGGCACCGACTACACCGCCCTGCACGACGCGCTGGAGAATCTGAGCTACGAGGGCATTACCGGCAAGATCACCATTGACCCCACCACCCATATGCCCACCGGTATGAGTATGTATATGTACACCTACGACAACCAGACCCCCGTTATGCTGGAGCAGTTTGCCGGCTAACCAACGTCTGCGTGTCCATTATCCGTAACATCTGAACAGGCAGCCCCGCGGATCCGTACCGCTTTGGCGGGGCTGCCTGCTTTTTTCTAGGAGGCAATTCAAGTATGTCGCTGCAAGTCATCATAAACGGCATTGCGACCGGCTCGATCTACGCATTGATCGCCACCGGCTTTGCGCTGATTTTCAATGTTTTAAAGTTTTCCAACTTCTCGCATGGTGCCACTATGACAGCGGCAGCATTTATCGCCTACTTCCTGGTTTCCAGCAAGGGGATGGGGCTGCTTCCCACCCTGCTGATCGCTGCTTTGGCAGGCGCGCTGATCTCGCTGTTCGGCGAGTTTGTCGGCTTCCGCCGCATTTTGAAAAACCACTCGGCGCCCACCTATTTCTTTGTGTCCTCCATCACGCTGGGCACCCTGTACGAGGGTCTTGTCACTATCAAGGCAGGCTCCAACTTCTTCAACTTTCCTTCCTTTTTTAAAACCCCCACTGTCAATGTGGCAGCGCTGGTCGTTTCCACCGGCGATTTAATGATGTTCGGCATCAGTGCCGTGGCGCTGATCGTTCTGGCGTATGTCATCCAGAAAACCCGTCTGGGTCGTGCGCTGCGCGCGGTTTCCTTTGACCGCGACACCGCCCAGCTGATGGGCATCGACTCCACCCGCATCATCCAGCTCGCCTTTGTTATCTCCGGTATTCTGGCAGGCATCGCCGGCGTGTTTCTGGGCATCAAGTACACCCTGTACCCCACCTTGGGCAGCCTTGTCGTCAAGGGCTTTATCGCCTCGGTCATCGGCGGCTTGGGCAGCCTGACCGGCGCCGTCATCGGCGCGCTGCTGCTGGGTATTCTGGAAACCATTCTGCTGGCTGCCTTGGGTTCCGGCTATTCGACCATTGCTGTATTTGCTGTTATGCTGGTTTTCCTGCTGATCCGTCCGCAGGGCATTGCCGGCAGCAACGTTCAGGAAAAAGCGTAAGGAGGATATCACACAATGAATGCACTTGTATCCAACGTACTTACGCAGGTTTCTATCACCCTGATTGCCGTATCCGGCATCTATGTGCTGACCGGGCTCACCGGTATGTTCAGCTTGGGGCAGGCGGCGTTTATGGCCATCGGCTCCTATGTATCGGGGCTTTTGGTCATCCGCGCCCACGTTCCCTTTGTCTTGGCGGCGCTGCTGGCGGTCGCGGGGGCAACGCTGATCGGCTATGTGATCGGCTACCCCGTTGTCCGTCTGCGCCGTGACTATATCTCGCTGGTCACGCTGGGCTTTGGCGAGGCGATTGCCGCCCTGCTGAACCGTATGACCACCCTGACCGGCGGCGCGTCCGGTCTGACCGGCATCCCCCGTCTGGTCGGGCTGCCGCTGGCGTTTATTTCCGCCGTGCTTGCCATTGCGCTGGCAGCGTTTTTCAAGACCAGCAAATACGGCCGCCAGTGCATCGCGCTGAAGGGCGACGAGCTGGCAGCCAAGGCGATGGGCATCAACGTGACCCGCGTCAAGATGATTGCCTTTCTGCTCAGCGTTGCGCTGACGAGCTACTCCGGCGTTTTGTACGCCTTCTATATGTCCTATGTGGATCCCACCGGCTTCGGCTGGAAAAAGAGCGCCGACTGGGTCATTATGGTATTCTTCGGCGGCGTCAACAGCCTGACCGGTTCCACGCTGGGCGCCTTTATCCTGAGCGCCCTGCCGCAGGTATTGCGCGGGCTGCAGAACTACCGCTACGTCATCTACGCCGTGCTGGTGTTGCTGATTTTGAACTTTAAGCCGTCCGGTCTGCTGGGCGAGTGGGAGCTTACGCCCCGCAACATTCAACAAGCCTTTGCCAAATTGGGCAAAAAGAACACTGCCAAAAAGGAGGGGTAAACCATGGCACTGCTGGAAGTCAAGAACATTTATAAGAGCTTTGGCGGCGTCAAGGCGATACAGAACTTCTCCATTGAAGCGAACGCCGGGGAAATCCACGGCATTATCGGACCCAACGGCGCGGGCAAAACCACCATCTTCAACACCATTTCGGGCGTGTACACCGCCGACCAAGGCACCGTTGTGCTGGACGGCAAGGACATCACCAAGCTGGAGCAGTACAAAATCACCCGCCTTGGTATGGGACGCACCTTCCAGAATATCCGCCTGTTCAAGGGGCTGACCGTGGAAGAAAACGTGATGTGCGCCTTTGACCCCCAAAGCCGCTACAGCATCGTGGGCGGTCTGCTGCCCACCCCCAAGCGCCGCGCCGAGGAAAAGCGCGGGCGCGAGCTGTGCGAGAAATACCTGACGGTTGTGGGGATGCAGGACTACCTGCACGAGCGCCCGGAGAATCTTTCCTACGGGATGCAGCGCCGTATTGAGATTGCCCGCGCCCTGATGTGCGAGCCGAAAATTTTGCTGCTGGACGAGCCTGCCGCCGGCTTGAACCCCACCGAGGTTGCCGAGCTGACTGAGCTGATCCAGCGCATCAGCAAGGAGATCGGCTTCGGCATTTTGCTGATCGAGCATCGTCTGGAGCTGGTAATGAGCATTTCCGACAAGATCCATGTGCAGAACTTCGGCGAAACCATCGCCGTGGGTACCCCCGATGAAGTCCAGCACAATCCCGAGGTCATTGAGGCCTACTTAGGCAAGGAGGAATAAACATGGAACCTATGCTGAAAGTGACCGATCTGGCTGTCAGTTACGGTCATGTGGAAGCGCTGCGCGGCATCAACGTGGAGGTGCATAAAGGGCAGATCGTTTCCATTATCGGTGCCAACGGCGCCGGTAAAACCACGCTGCTGCGCACGATTTCCGGCTTGGCAAAGCCCAAGACCGGCACCGTGGAGTTTGAGGGCGCGCCCCTGCCCCGCAAGCCCAGCAAGATCGTGGGCGCGGGCGTGGTACACGTTCCCGAGGGACGCAAGTGCTTTTCGGGCCTGAGCATCCGCGACAACCTGCTGGTCGGCGGCTACCTTTTTAAAGGGGCCGACCTTGAAAAGGACCTGCAGGAGCAGTACAAGCGCTTTCCCATTCTGGAAAGCCGCAAGGATCAGTTTGCCGGTACCCTGTCCGGCGGCGAGCAGCAGATGCTGGCGGTTGCGCGCGGGCTGATGTCCCGCCCCAAGATCTTGCTGCTGGACGAACCCTCGATGGGTCTTGCGCCCATCATCGTGAACCAGATTTACGATCTGATCCGCGAGATCCGCGATTCCGGCATTACGGTGCTGCTGGTCGAGCAGAACGCCCGCAAGGCGCTGGGCATCTGCGACTACGCCTATGTGCTGGAAAACGGCAAGATCAACCTGTCCGGCTCCGGCGAGGAGCTGCTGAAGTCCGATGCCGTGCGCAAGGCTTATCTGGGAGGCTGAGGTATGGCATACACACCGGATTTTGAAATCGCCCACATCGGCGTCAACTGCGCCGATGCCGCGCAGGCAGAGCGCTGCGCCGAGCAATTTGCGGTTTTGTTTCAGCTGGCTGTGAACCCGGCCAAGGAAAGTGCGGATGCACGGTTTACCGGTACCCAAATCGAGTGGATGAAAGCCCCCGGGCGCGGCGAGCATGGACACATCGCCCTTGCCACCGCCGATCTTCCCGCGGCCCGCCGCTATCTGGAGGAAAAAGGCTTTGCCTTTGACGAGGACTCCGTCAAGCGGTTTCCCGACGGGCGGATCTTGGTCATCTACGCCAAGCAGCAGATCGGCGGCTTTGCCATCCATCTGATGCAGAAATAAAATTGTATGCGGCAAGCGCCGCAGAAAGTGAGCAAGTATATGATTCGTGAATGGAATGAGGAATCTCTCGACCACCGCAATACCCTGCTGTACGCCATGGGTATTTCTGAGGAGGACGCCAAGCGCCCCATCATCGGTCTGGTCAACACATGGAACGAAATGAACCCCGGTCACTACCCCTTTGACAAGGCACTGATTGCCGAGATGAAGGAGGAAATCTACAAGCTGGGCGGTCTGGCGCTGGAATTGCCCATCAGCGGCATCTGCGACGGCATCTGCAGCAACACCCCCGGCGACCGCTACACCTTGCCCGCCCGCGATCTGGTTTCCAGCGAGGTGGAGATGGTCGCCAACCTGAATATGCTGGAGGGCATGGTCATTATGGCGACCTGCGACAAGGTCGTTCCCGGCATGCTGATGGGTGCCGTGCGCGTGGATATCCCCACCGTGATGTTTACCGGCGGCTATATGGCAGCTGGGCATCGCTCGGACGGGCGTATGATCACCCTGACCCACACTAAGCAGGCCTACGCCGCCTATGTGGAGGGCTCCATCACCCGTGAGGAGTACAAGGACGTTGTGCGCCACGCCTGCCCCACCCCCGGTGCCTGCCCCTTTATGGGTACCGCCCAGACGATGTGCGCCATGGCGGAAATTCTGGGCTTTGCCCCGCACGACAACGCCAGCACCCGTAGCCAGTCCGAAAAATGGCACGAGCTGGCACGGCAGGCCGCCCGGCAGGTCATGTACGCCTGGGAGCATGAGATCCGCCCCAGCGACATCCTGAGCCAGTCCAGCTTTGAAAACGTCGTGCGCTATATGATGGCGACCGGCGGCAGCACCAACAGCCTGCTGCACATCCCCGCGCTTGCACGGCAGGCCAACTTTGACATCACCCCCGAAACCTTTGACGCCATCAGCCGCGAGGTGCCGCTGCTCAGCACTATCTACCCCAACCACCCCACCTACACCATGGAGGACTTTGACGCCGCCGGCGGTATCGGTGCCGTGGTCAAGGAGCTGGCGGCTGCCGACAAGATCGACACCGACGCCAAGGGTATGTTCGGCACCATCGGTGACAAGGCTGCGCGCGCCGAAAACAAAAACCACGATGTCATCCACACCGTGGCAGAGCCGATTTACGAGCATGGCGGTCTGGCTGTGCTGCACGGCAATATTGGCACCGACAGCGCCATTGTCAAGTTCAGCGCCGTGGACCCCGCCGCATGGAAGTTCAGCGGTCCCGCCAAGTGCTACGACTCGCAGGACGACGCATGGCACGCCATTTTAAAGGACGAGATCGTGGCAGGCGATGTGGTTATCATCCGCTACGAGGGTCCCAAGGGCGCACCCGGTATGCCCCACATGGAAACCTTTATGGCGGCTGTGCTGGGCAAGGGGCTGGGCAGTCAGATCGCTTTGGTGTCTGACGGACGCTTCAGCGGCGCCACCGGCGGCCTTGCGATCGGTCATGTTTCGCCCGAAGCCTACGAAGGCGGCAATTTGGCATTGATTCACGATGGGGATATGGTGTATATTGATATTGAAGCCCGTACATTAAATGTAGATGTGAGCGAGGAGGAGTTCGCCCGCCGCAAGGAGAGCTGGAAGCCTGTTGTCAAACCCGCCACCGGGTGGCTGCAGCTGTTCCGCAAACAGTGTACCTCTGCACACCGCGGCGCCACCGTCTACTGGGATAAGGACTAAGCATCGGGGCAGGAACCTTCCTGCTGCCGATGGTATATCAATAAAAAGCAGGAGGAGTTCCCTATGAATCTCAAGCAGGTCGCCGCTGTAGCAGGTGTGTCGGTAAGCACGGTTTCCCGCGTGCTGAACGGCAAAAGCTATGTCAACGAGGAAACGCGAAAAATCGTGACCGAAGCCATCCGCAAGACCAACTACCAGCCCAACGCGCTGGCACAAAGCCTGAAGATGGGGCGTAGCAATACGATTTGCCTGATGATCCCCTCCATCGAGAACCTGATGTTCCCCAAGCTGACCCGCGGCGTGGAGGATGAGGCGCGCAAAAACGGAATGACCGTTTTTCTGTGCAACACCGACGAGGACGCCGCCATTGAAAAATCCTATCTGGAAACCATGAAGCAGCGCTGGATCGACGGGTTTATCGTCTGCTCGCTGAGTAGCGACGCCCCGCACATCCGCAGCCTGCGCGATGAGGGCTACCCCCTTGTGCTGGTCAACCGTTTTGAGGAAAGCGACATCGGCAAGGTGGATACCGTCACCTCAGACAACTTCCAGATCGGTTACGATGCCACGCGCTATCTGGCGCGCATCGGGCATAAGCGCATTGCCATCGTCTGTGGGCGCGAGGAGCTGCTGCTCTACCGTGAGCGTCTGCGTGGCTACCGCAAGGCGCTTGCCGACAGCGGTCTTCCCGAAAGGGAGGAGTACCTCCTGCGTGAAAGCGGCGGCAGCAATGGTTTTTACTATCAAATCCGTGATCTGGCAGAGCAAGGGCAGCTTCCCGACGCCATCTTCTGCACCAGTGACCCCAAGGCGTTTGTGGTTATGCACGCGCTGCACGATATGGGGCTGCGCATCCCCGAGGATGTGGCGGTCATCGGCGTGGACAACGTCAGTATGTCCGCCATGGTCGAGCCGCCGCTTTCCACGATGACGCAGCATCTGTACGATATGGGTATGGAGGCAGCCAAAAGCCTGATTCGCCAGATCGAATATAAGGACAAATACGGGGAACTGCCCAAGCCGGAGCGTATGATCATGAACAGCGATCTGATCGTGCGGCGCTCCACCAAATAAAGGCAGCCCCCAACGGAAAATGCTATGAACAAACTGGGTATCAATCTTTGGAACTGGGTGCCAGGGCTGTCCGACGCCTGCTGCGGTCTGCCGACCAAGGCAGTCAAAATGGGCTTTACCGCGCTGGAGCTGCCGATGACGCAGCCCACCATAAGCCCGTCCCTGCGCGATGAGGTGCGCGCCAGCGGGCTGGAGGTTTCGCTGTGCGCCGCCATGGGGGCAGGACGCGATCTTTCGAGCTTTGATGCCGATGTACGCACCGCCACCATGCAGTACCTGACCGACTGCCTGCAAACGGGTGCCACACTGGGTGCCGTGGTGCTGGCGGGTCCCCTGTATGCAGGGGGCGGCAAGCGCCACATCCTGCCCCCGGCGGAGGCTGCCCGCGAATGGGAGCTGGCTGTCACCGGCTTGCAGGAGCTTTCGCGCCGCGCCAAAGAATGCGGCATCCGCCTTGCCCTGGAGCCGCTGAACCGCTACCGCACCAGTGTCATCAACACAGTGGAGCAGCTGCTGCCCATGCTTGCGGATATCGGCTGCGGTAATGTGGGCATCCACTACGACACCTACCACGCCTGCTTGGAGGAGGCGGACCTGCTTGCATCGCTGGAAACAGCGCTGAAAAGCGGCAGGGTGACCCACTTCCACGCCTGCGCCAACAACCGCGGCGCACCGGGCGACGGCATTGTGCCGTGGGATGCCGTGATGCAACTGCTGAAGCAGTACGGCTACGCCGGGCATATCACGATGGAAACTTTTGCCCCGGGCGGGCTGGACGCCAGCTGGACCAACGTACACGGTGCCCCCGACGAGGTTGCCCTGCGCGGACTGCATTTTCTGCAACACTATTTTTAAGGGAGGCTTTTTGCCATGGAAGAACTTATAAACCGTATCGGCGAAGTATATGAGCCTTTTAAAGTACACTTTTTACATAAACCCGTCCGCCCGCTGGCACCGGACGAGGTGCTTGTCAAGGTGCGCGCCAGCGCCATCTGTGGCAGTGATCTGCACATTGCGCGCGGGCTGCACCCGTCCGCCCCGCTGCCCGTGACCATCGGGCATGAGTTTTCCGGCGATGTGGTCGCCGTCGGCAGCGAGGTCACCAAGGCTCGCCTCGGTGAGCGCGTGACCGTGGAACCCTGCATCGTCTGCGGCAAGTGCGACGCCTGCCGCCACGGACAGTACGGCTACTGCGAGCATATCAGCTTTACCTACCGCAACGGCGACGGTGCCATGGCGGACTATGTCGTGGTCAAGGAGCCGTATGTCTACGAGCTGCCCGACTACCTGAGCTACGAAACCGGCGCACTGATCGAGCCGCTGTCGGTTGCCACCCACGCCGTACGCCGCGCCGACATCCGTCTGGGCGAAACGGTGCTGATCATCGGTGCCGGCGCCATCGGTATGATGGTGGCCGCCATGTGCCGCCGCAGCGGTGCCGCCGAGGTCATCATTGCCGATTTTTCTGACCAGCGGCTGGAAATGGCAAAGCAGGTCGGTGCCACCGTTACCGTGAATAGCGGCAAGGAGGATCTGGAGCAGGCGGTCGCCCGCCTGACCCACGGCAAGGGCGTGGATAAGAGCTTTGAGTGCGTAGGACGCGAAAGCTGCTTTTTGCAGGCCATTATGACGCTGAAGCGCAACGGCACGGCGACCATCATCGGCATTTATGAAAAGCCGCAGATTCAAATCCCCGCCAGCCGCTTTGTCACCCACGAGATTCATGTGCAGGGTGCGCAGGGCTATTGCTGGGATTTCCCCATTGCGATTGCCGCCGCCCGCGATATCCCGCTGGAAAAATTTATCACCCACACCTTCCCGCTTGAGCAATTGCAGCAGGCGCTGGATACCGCGCTGGACAGCAAGAGTGGCAGCATCAAGGTGATCCTGAAGCCGTAACGGGCTTACTGCAAGGAGAAAAATTATGCCACACGAAAAATTCCACTATAAATCGTTAGAAGAAGTCAAGCAGCGCGCCGCCGAGCTGGGTGTTGACCTTCCCTTTGCAGCCGACACCCACGCGCTGGCGCAGCCGCTGACCGTGCGTAATATTACCTTCCCGAACCGGCTGGGCATCGCCCCCATGGAGGGTGCCGACTCCACGCCGGAGGGCGCCCCCTCTGCCTACACCGTGCGCCGCTACGTCAACGAAGCCATCGGCGGCAGCTCGGTCATCTGGTTCGAGGCAATTTCCATCGCGGAGGAGGGGCGTTCCTCCCAGACGCAGCTGCTGCTGACCCGCGACACGCTGGACGAATTCAAAAAAATGACCGCCGCCGTCAAGGAAGCCGGCATCAAGGCGAACGGTTATGCGCCGTATTTGATTATGCAGGCGAACCACAGCGGGCGCTACTCCAACCCCGGCAACAAGCCAGCCCCGATGATTGCCTACCGCCACCCGATTCTGGAGCAGTACCGCGCCGCCGATGACTCCTGCATTGTCAGCGACGACTACCTGAAGGGTCTGGAGGTCAAGTTCGGCGAGGCAGCTGCCCTTGCCAAGGAAGCAGGCTTTGACGCGGTGGACATCAAGAGCTGCCACGGCTACCTGCTGGCAGAGTTGGCATCCGCCTACAACCGCCCCGGCGAGTACGGCGGCAGCTTTGAAAACCGCTTCCGCCTGCTGAAAAACGGCATCCGCGCCGCCAAAGTGTATGAGGACGACCGCTTTATGGTCACGGCGCGCGTCGGCATCTACGACGGCTACGCCTACCCGTGGGGCTTCGGCGTAAGCCCTGAAAGCGGCACCGCCCCCGATTTGACCGAGCCGAAGCGTCTGGTGCGCGAGCTGCACGACGAGCTGGGCGTGGATATGGTCGATCTGACCATGGGCAACCCCTACGCCACCACTCATGTGACCCGCCCCTTTGACTTTGGCAAGTACGAGCCGGACGAGCATCCCTTTGTGGGTCTTGCCCGGATGATCCACGGCATCGGCGAGGTCAAAAAAGCCGTGCCGGAAATGACGGTCTGGGCATCCGCCCCCAGCTACCTGCGCGCCTACGCCGACCTGTTTACCGCCGGCGCAGTGGAGGAAGGGCTGTGCGACGGTATGCTGTTTGGACGTATGGCATTTGCTGACCCGGATTTTGCCAACGAGATCTTGAAAAACGGGCGCATTGACCCCAAGCGCGTCTGCCTGACCTGCGGCAAGTGCGGTGATCTGATCCGCGCACACAAGCCCACGGGCTGCGTGATCCGCGATGCTAAGACCTTTATGCCGTTCTACAAGGAATTTTTGGAGATCAAAAAAACACAGCCCGCCAACTTCCGCGGCTGATAAGGAGTAAATGGGTATGAAAAAAACTGCCATCGTCACCGGTTCCAGCCGCGGTATCGGCTTTGCCATTGCCCGGCAGCTGGGGTTGGACGGATACAACATTGTGATGGTCGCCACCGGCGCACAGGAGAAAAACCAGCCCGCACTGGATACGCTGCAAGCCCTTGGCATTGATTGCGCCTATGTGCAGGCGAACATCGGCTGCACCGAGGACCGCAAAAAAATTCTGGACGCCGCGCTGGCTGCCTTTGGGCGGGTGGACGTGCTGGTCAACAATGCCGGTGTTGCGCCCAAGGTCCGCGCCGACCTTTTGGATATGAGCGAGGAAAGCTTTGACTATGTGGTGGGCATCAACACCAAGGGCAATATGTTCCTGACGCAGCTTGTCGCCAAGCAGATGATTGCCCAAGAGCCGGTGGACGGGCGCAAGGGCGTGATCGTCAATGTGTCGAGCTGCAGCTCGGTGGTATCCTCCACCAACCGCGGCGAATACTGCGTGTCCAAGGCGGGCGTGTCGATGCTGACGACCCTGTACGCCGACCGCCTTGCGTCGGAGGGTATCCTTGTCAACGAGGTGCGCCCCGGTGTCATTGCCACCGATATGACCAGCAAGGTGCAGGGCAAGTACGACGCTTTGATTGAAAAGGGCGCCTTCCCCATTGCCCGCTGGGGTACGCCGGAGGATGTAGCCGGTGCGGTCAGCCTGCTGTGCAGCGACCGTCTGCGCTACACCACGGGCAACTACCTTGACGTGGACGGCGGGTTCCACATCCAACGCCTGTAAGGAAATTTGCGATGGAACATGAAATTTTTAAAGCCGGAGCGTACACAGCAAAGGTGTACCGCTGCAATACCGCCGTGGTCGGCAGCGGCGCAGCGGGCTTTAACGCCGCCGACCGCCTGTGGCAGCTGGGGCAGCACGACATTATGCTGGTCACCGAAAACCGCGCGGGCGGCACCAGCCGCAACACCGGCAGCGACAAACAGACCTACTACAAGCTGACCCTCTCCGGCGGCGAGCCGGACAGCGTGCGCGAAATGGCAGACACCCTGTACGCCGGGCGCTGCGTGGACGGCGACCTTGCCCTGTGCGAGGCGGCGCTTTCGACCCAGTGCTTTTTAAAGCTGGTCGAGCTGGGCGTGCCGTTCCCCCGCAACCGCTACGGCGAGTACATCGGCTACAAGACCGACCACGACCCCCGCCGCCGCGCCACCAGCGTGGGTCCCTACACCAGCAAGCAGATGACCGAATGTCTGGAGGCTGCCGTACAGGCTAAGGGCGTTCCGATGCTGGACAAGACCCAGGTTATCAAAATTCTGACGGACGGCGGCACGGTCTGCGGGCTGCTCTGCCTGAATGTGGTCGCGCAAAACGACGCCGACCGCTTTGTTTTGATCCGCTGCAAAAACGTGGTGTACGCCACGGGCGGTCCCGCCGGGATGTACGCCGACAGTGTCTACCCCTTCAGCCAATACGGTGCCACGGGGCTTGCGCTGGAAGCGGGTGCCAAGGGCAAAAACCTGACCGAATGGCAGTACGGGCTTGCCTCCGTTGCGCCGCGCTGGAATGTTTCCGGCACCTATATGCAGGTGCTGCCGCGGGTGTTTTCCACGGCGGCGGACGGCAGCGACGAGCGCGAGTTTTTGACGGACTTTTTCACCGATGCGCACGATATGCTCAGCAAGCTGTTTTTGAAGGGCTACCAGTGGCCCTTTGATGTGCGCAAGGTTGCCGACGGCAGCTCGATCATCGACATTTTGGTATATCTGGAAACCTGCAAGGGACGCAAAGTCTATCTTGATTACCGCACAAACCCCGTGGGCGGCGCGTTTAGCTATGACGCCTTGCTGCCCGAAGCGCGGGAGTATCTGACCCGCGCGGGTGCCTGCTTCGGCACGCCCATCGAGCGTCTGGCGCAGATGAACCGCCCCGCCATCGACTTTTACCGCGACAAGGGCGTGGACCTGTACACCCAGCCGCTGGAAATTGCCCTGTGCGCCCAGCACAACAACGGCGGCTTGGACATCGACTGCTGGTGGCAGACGAACGTCAAGGGTCTGTTTGCCGTGGGCGAGGTCGCTGCCAGCCACGGCGTCTACCGCCCGGGCGGCACGGCGCTGAACGCCGGGCAGGTGGGCAGCACCCGCGCCGCACAGTACATTGCCGCCCGCTGTCAGGGCGATGCCCCCGCCTGCTTTGACACAGCAGCCGCCGCTGCCCTGACCGAGATGGCTGCGCTGGCAGATGCCTGCCGCGCCGACACCGGCAATGTGCGCGCCCTGTGGCAGCACGCCGCCGAGGAAATGAGTCGCTGCGGTGCCGCCATACGCGACCCGGCGCAGATACGCGCCTACGGCAAACAGGTGGAAGCACAGCTTGCCGACTTTGCCCAAACGGTCAAGGCGGGCAGCCGCACCGAGCTTGCCATGGTCTACCGTCTGCGCGATATGCTGCTGAGCCAGCGCGCCTACCTTACCGCCATGGCGGACTATACCGCCCACGGCGGCAAAAGCCGCGGCAGCGCCCTGTACACCGACCTGACGGGCGGGGTCAAGCCGTTTGCCCAGCTTCCCGATACCTTCACCTTTGCCCTGGACGAAACCGAAGCCCCGCTGATTCAGGAGCTGTGGTTCGAGGACGGCACCTGCCGCACCGCTTGGCGTGCCCCGCGCCCCATCCCCGAGGATGACGACTTTTTTGAAAACGTCTGGCGCAGCTACCGCGAAACCGGCAACATATACTAAAGCAAGCGCAGCTTCGTGAAGAGCTGCGCTTTTGTAAAAGGAGAGATTGCCTTGTTTACTATCATCAAACGGCGGGAGCTGAACCCCACTGTGACCGAGCTGTGGATCCATGCGCCGCTGATTGCCAAAAAGGCCAAGGCCGGGCAGTTTGTCATTGTCCGCGCCAAGGAAGATTCCGAGCGCATCCCCCTGACCATCGCCGGATTTGACCGCGAGGCCGGCACCGTTTCCATCATTTTTCAGGTCGTCGGCGCGGGTACTATGCAGCTGAACTCCCTGAAAGAGGGCGAAGCCGTGCATGACTTTGTGGGACCTTTGGGCAAGGCAACCGAGATCGAAGGGCTGAAAAACGTCTGCGTTGTCGGCGGCGGCGTGGGCTGCGCCATTGCGCTGCCCGTGGCACAGGCACTGCACGAGCAGGGCACCAAGGTCACCGGCATTGTCGGCTTCCGCAACAAGGATCTGGTCATTCTGGAGGACGAGTTCCGCGCCTGCTGCGATGAGTTTATCCTTATGACCGATGACGGCTCCTACGGCGAAAAGGGCGTTGTCACCGCCCCGCTGGAACAGAAGATCGTCGAGGGCGCGGGCTTTGACGAGGTCATTGCCATCGGACCCCTGATTATGATGAAATTCGTCGTTAAGACGACCAAACCCCACAACGTCAAGACCGTTGTTTCGATGAACCCCATTATGGTGGACGGCACCGGTATGTGCGGCGGCTGCCGCCTGACCGTGGGCGGGCAGACCAAGTTTGCCTGCGTGGACGGTCCCGACTTTGACGGCTTTGAGGTCGATTTTGACGAAGCGATGCACCGCGGCACGATGTACAAGCCCTTTGAGGCACACGCCCGCGAGGCCGAGTGCAACTTGCTGAAACAGGAGGTGCAGTGATCATGCCCAATATGGACCCGAAAAAATGCCCCATGCCCAGCCAGGAACCCAACGTCCGCAACAAAAACTTTAAGGAAGTTGCCCTTGGCTACACCGAGGAAATGGCGGTAAACGAAGCCAAGCGCTGCCTGCAGTGCAAAAACCACCCCTGCCGCAGCGGCTGCCCCGTGGAAATTGACATCCCCGGCTTTATCAAGCACGTTGCCGAGGGCGACTTTGAGGCCGCCTACAACGTGATTGCGCAGTCCAGCGCGCTGCCCGCCGTCTGCGGACGTGTCTGCCCGCAGGAAAACCAGTGCGAGGGCAAGTGCGTGCGCGGCATCAAGGGCGAGGCTGTCGGCATCGGTCGTCTGGAGCGCTTTGTCGCCGACTGGTACCGCAACAACGTACATACCAAGCCCACCGCCCCCACGCCCAACGGTCACAAGGTCGCGGTCATCGGCGCGGGTCCCTCCGGCTTGACGGTCGCGGGCGACCTTGCCAAGCTGGGCTATAAGGTCACCGTCTACGAAGCCCTGCACGTTGCGGGCGGCGTGTTGATGTACGGCATCCCCTGGGTGTGGACATCGAAACCAATATGGTCATCGGCAAGGTGCTGACCATTGACGAATTGATGAACGACTACGGCTTTGAGGCTGTCTACGTTGCCTCCGGTGCCGGTCTGCCCCGCTTTATGGGCATCCCCGGCGAAAGCCTGAACGGCGTCTACTCTGCCAACGAGTACCTGACCCGCGTCAACCTGATGAAGGCGTACCGACCCGATTCCCACACGCCCATTATGCAGTCCAAGTCTGTTGCCGTTGTCGGCGGCGGCAACGTTGCCATGGACGCTGCCCGCTGCGCTAAGCGTCTGGGTGCCGAGAACGTGTACATCGTCTACCGCCGTGGCATGGCGGAGCTGCCTGCCCGTAAGGAGGAGGTCGAGCACGCCGAGGAGGAAGGCATCATCTTCAAGACGCTGACCAACCCCACCGAGGTGCTGGGCGACGAGAACGGCTGGGTCAAGGGTATGACCTGCGTGGAGATGGAGCTGGGCGAGCCGGATGCCTCCGGACGCCGCCGCCCCATCGTCAAGGAGGGCAGCGAGTTCGTTCTGGACGTGGATACGATGATTATGGCATTGGGCACCAGCCCCAACCCGCTGATCCGCTCCACCACGCCGGGTCTGGACGCCGACAAGCACGGCTGCCTGATCACCAACGGTCCCGACGGCTTGACCAGCCGCCCGATGGTCTACGCCGGCGGCGATGCCGTTACCGGTGCCGCCACGGTTATTCTGGCGATGGGCGCCGGCAAGGAAGCCGCCCGCGC
>SFOX01000058.1 GCA_004552305.1 Subdoligranulum variabile
CTCGATGCGGTGAAGGTGCTTTCTGCGGTCTACGAAAAAATTTATGATGGGATGAAGGATGAAGCGCAACAGGAGCTTGTTGTTTGTTTTGAAAGTTCCGATATGGGAGATTTTTGCTGCTGAAAAGCAAAAAACACCATGCCAAAGCATGGTGTTTTCTGGAAACTGTGATAGCTAAATCGGAAAAATGTATGAAAAAAGGAGCTATTACAATATAGCAAATTTGGGGCAGCTTGTCAACCTATTGCATAAAAAAAGCGTCCATCCCGAAGGACGGACGCTTTGCCGCGCTCGGACGCCGCTTTCGCGGTGGGCGGCAAATGCCGCCGCGACAGGCTGACCGTGAATTAGTATAGCATGTGTTTCGGTGTTTGTCAAGCGTTTCTTTTATCCCCCGTCCCGCCGCAGCGACAGCCGTAGGCTGACCGCTTCCCCCGACCCCCAGCGGGGGCGGGGGACGGGAGGGGGAAGGGGGAGAAGCTGCCGTCAAGCAGCAGCCGAAGAAAGTGAACGCAGAAACGACTATAACCCTCGTCCCGCCGCAGCGGAAAAGGGCGGGGGGCGCAGCCTTAAAGAACGCCTGCGGGAGCGCCGCGCCGCGAACAATGGCGGGAAAGCTATCGACACGGCAAGCCGAGCAGAGCGGCAAAGCGGACGCAGGCGTTTCTGCCCCCCGCCCCCGAGCGGAGGGCGAAAAAGCAGCGGCGGGGGGACCCGCGCACGGAGCCGCGACAAGTAGACAGACTTGAGTTGAGGCAAGCAACGGCGGAGTGAGCCGAGCAAGTGCGCGGGTAGGAGGCTTGCAGGATTGGTAAGCAGCGCCGACGCAGGAGGCGCACCGCCGCAGCGGATGCCCGCGCGAGCTTGCGAGCGCGGGCATCCAAGCGAGGACGGACTATCAAGGACGGGCATTTATTGCCAGCGCAAGACCAAAGAGGCGACCGCGCAGGCGAACCCCCCGTAGGGGGCGCGGGGGGCTGCCGCTGCCGCCCGGAGCGAGAGCCGCAGCCCCTGCCGACCGCCGCAGCGCCCCGCCCGCCCGTCCCCCGCAAGGGCGGGTGGGGGTAGTCGGCATGGGGCGATAAAGAAAATTGGGCTGGTCAAGCCGCGCGTCCCCCGCAAGCGCGGGTTGACCAGAGCGAGGGACGAGCGCCCCAATTTTCGGCGGCGGTTCATTTATGCCCGTAGCGAGCTTGCGAGCTTAGGGCAGCGCCCGCCGATCGGGGCAAACGCACGCGCTCCCTTACTTGGCGCGTTTGCCTCGGAGATGGCGGGCGCAAAGGTGCAGGCGCGGTTAGCGGGTTTAGACTGCCGATAGAACAGCTCCCGTCCCGCCGCAGCGGTAGTGTGCAGATTTTCCGCTGTAGCCAAAAAAACAAACCCGCCTTACGACGGGTTCGTTCGGGCGGTCAGTAGGGTAGTTCGGATTCGTCTATTTCGATTGGTTCGTAATCTTTCTTGAGTTGCTTGTTGATTTCGTCGATTCTTCCCCATATTTGGCAGATTTCTTCGTGTAGTTCTGCTTCTCGGTCGTATAGTGCTTCCCTCAGTTCCATTAGGTAGATTCGGTTGATTTTCTCGAGTTCGGTCATTTGTCTTTCTCCTTTCGTTTGAGGCTTTCGCCCGTTTCGCAGGCTACCCAGCGGGCGAAGTCAAGCCCTTTACCGTAGGCGATTTTCCCGCACCCATTGCGGACGGGTCTGCCGACAAGGGGAAAATCGGGGCTTGACCGCCTGCTATAATCGCTCCGCGAACGGGCGAAAGACGGCGGGCTATCAGTAGAACAGCCCCCGTCCCGCCGCAGCGATACCCCCGTCCCGCCGCAGCGACAGCCGCAGGCTGACCGCCTCCCCCGACCCCCAGCGGGGGCGGGGGAGGGGAGGGGGAAGGGGGAGAGGCTGCCGACGCGTAGCAGCCGAAACAGCCGCAGAGGCGTTGTTTTGCGCTCTGCTGGCATTAGCCCCCTTGGGGCGGCTGCATAGCGGACGGCGTGAAATAGACGCTCTGACGCGCGTCTACGGCGGCTACCCACAGACGAATAGCCGCCCTGTGCGCGCTGCGCCCACCCGAGCCCCCCACAGGGGCGAGGGTGGGCAGGGCGCGCACGGGGCGGCGGGGTTGCTGGTATGGCACGCCGAGCGCGAGCGGGCGCTGCGCCGCCGCCCGTCCCCCGCAAGGGCGGCGGCTGGGCGACCGCCGCGCGATAGTAGGCGTACCAGCCAAACGCGAGGAGCGCAGCGACGATGCGTGGCGCGACTCCGTGTGCAGCAATCGTTACTCCGCTGCGCAGCGGTTAACGGTTTCAAGCGTTGCTTGCTTCCGTGGCACTGTCCGCGCCCGCCGTCGCTTGTATTCCCTTTTACCGCGCCCGTCAATGCCCTTTACCGTAGGCGCGCAGCGGGGCTTGACGGGTGTGGTAAAATGTCACAATTTGACTGCGGGCGCGTTTTCCCTTCGGTTCAATGTAACAATGCCCCATTCGGGCGGGGCTATATACTTGATATTAGGACAGTATGTCGTCATGATGTCCTGTAATAACTCTTTCCCGCATTTCGCCGAAAGCGATATTAAATGTCATGGAAAACTCAAGCTTTATCCTAACGGTGACTGGGGGCTTTTAGCGTGCTCCCGCCCCATCTTTTCGGCGGGCGGGTGGGAGCTGTCCGATAAATGGGACAGTAAACCATCACCGCGAAAAAAGACAGAGGCAAGCGCCGAAGACCTTGACCGCGCCCGCAGGCGTGCGGCGGCGAAGATTAAAGATATTGCCCGTTGTACGCCGTTTCGGTGGTTTGTGACCTTGACGATTGACGCAAAGCAGATTGACCGCTATGATTCCTCCGCAATTCTGAAGCGTATGAGGGTTTGGCTTGATAATCGCGTGCGCAGAAATGGTCTTGCATATGTGCTCGTGCCCGAGTACCACAAGGACGGCGCTATTCACTTTCACGGCTTCTTCAACGATGCCGATATCGGCATCGTTGAAAGCGGCACGTTCCGGCTTATGGACAGCAAGAAGCCGCGCCGACCGCGCAGCGAAGCGGAGCGCGCGGCGTGGATTGCGGCGGGCGCGCAGGCGGTTTATAATATCTCTGACTGGGGCTTTGGCTTCTCTACAGCGATTGCAATCTATGGTGACTATAATGCGGCTATAGGCTATTGTTGTAAATATGTCGCCAAAGCGCAGCAGAAAATTGGTGGGCGTTGGTACTACAGCGGCGGCAATCTCGGCGCTCCCGTGGTGGACTATATTGATTGTGATTTCCGCAGCATTGCTGCCGATCCGCGCAGCTATCAATTTACTGTGGATGCGGCGGGCGCTGCATTTGTTTTGTTGCGCGGGCGGGGTAGTGTTGATATAGCGGGCGGCGGCGGGGCTGCGGAATAACCGATTTTACAATTTTCGGAAAGTAAAGTATTGCGGAAAATTGTTTACTTTTGGGCGCTTTGGGCTGCATTTTTCGCTCAAATGAGTATTTAAAAGTTATGGAAAGGCGGGCTT
>SFOX01000059.1 GCA_004552305.1 Subdoligranulum variabile
CCTGTTTGCCCGCAACCAGCTGCTGCGCAGCCGGGCAGCGCGGTATGTGGCCTCGGCGGGCAGCCTGCTGCTGGACAGCCGCCGCGCCGAAGCGTGCAGCGCAAACTTTGAAAAAGTGCGCCGCTACGTCAAGCGGCTGTGCACCCGCCTTTTGCCCCGCACCGAGGAGATGGGCTCTGAAGAGCTGCGACTGCTCTCGGCCATCACGCCCAAGGGCGAGGTGTTCTATCAGGGCACGGTGCAGGCACTGGCAGACAAATGCATCCTCTTCCGGGACGACTACGGGGCAGTGTCCCGCCTGCTGCTGGAGCTCATCCGCGCCGAAGCGCTGGCGCGGGGCTACCACATCATCACCTGCCCCTGCGCCATGCACCCGGAGGACAAGATCGACCACATCCTTATCCCCTCTCTGCGGCTGGCATTCCTGACCGATAACCGCTGGCATCCGGTGCGGCTGTCTGCGGCGCAGACCGTGCGGTGCAGCCGCTTTGTGGACAGGGAGAACCTTTCCGCCTGCCGGGCACGGCTGCGCTTCAACGAGCGCGCCGCCGCCGAACTGCTGGAACAGGCCTGTGCCCTGATGGCGCAGGCAAAAAGCTGCCACGATGAACTGGAGACCTACTACCGCACCGCCGTGGACTTTGCACAGGTGGATGCCGCAGCCGCCCAGTGCATGGAGCTGTTCGGAGTGGGATAATGTACAAATACAACGGAGGTGAAACGCCTTGGCAAGCATCCATCTGCCCATCCGGCAGCTGGTGGAGTTTTTGCTGCGCACCGGCAGCATCGACAGCCGCTTTACCGGCTTTGAGCGCGCCAACGAGGGTGCACGCATCCACCGCAAGCTGCAAAAAGCCGCCGGGGAGGGTTATCAGGCCGAGGTATTCCTCAGCGCGGAGCGGGAGACCTGCGGCATCGCCTTTACGCTGGAGGGCCGGGCAGACGGCATTTTCACCGACAAAAACGGCGCCGTGACCATTGACGAGATCAAGACCACCACTGTTCCTTACGAAGAGATCACCGAGGAGCTGAACCCCTGCCACTGGGCGCAGGGCATGGTGTATGCCGCCATTTACAGCAGCCAGCAGGGGCTGGAAACGCTTGCGGTGCGGCTGACCTATTACCAAGTCGACACCGACCAGATCCTGCGCTTTACCCGGCAGTTCTCCCGGCAGCAGCTGGAGCAGTTTTTGCAGCAGCTTTTAACGCAGTACGCCCCGTGGGCGCAGCGGCAGCTGGACTGGGACACCCGGCGCAGCCAGAGCCTTGCGGCGTTGCAATTTCCCTTTGCGGAGTACCGCCCCGGGCAGCGGGCGCTGGCGGGCGAAGTGTACCGCGCCTGCCGCGCCGGAAAAAGCGCTGACCGCAAGGGCGGCACCCGCGTTTTTTGTCAGGCGCCCACCGGCATCGGCAAGACCATGAGCGCGCTCTTCCCTGCCCTGAAAGCCATGGGCGAGGGCTGCGGCGCAAAGCTGTTCTACCTGACCGCCCGCAACACCACCCAAGCCGCCGCCGAGGACGCGGTGGCACGGCTGCGTGCCGCCCAGCCCGGTCTTGCCCTGCGCAGTGTGACCCTGACCGCCAAGGAAAAGGCCTGTCTGCACCCGGACGCCGAAGGGCATCCCGCCTGTCTGCCGGAAGCCTGTCCCTTTGCCAACGGCTATTACGACCGCCGCAAGGACGCGCTGGCGGCTCTGCTGGACGGCAGCGGCAGTTTCAGCCGCGCCGCGCTGGCAGACACCGCCCGGCAGTTCTCGGTATGCCCCTTTGAGCTGGGGCTGGATTTGAGCGAGTGGTGCGATGTGGTCATTGGGGACTACAACTATCTGTTTGACCCGGTGGTGCACCTCAAGCGCTTTTTTGATGCCGCCGGGGACTGGCTGTTCCTCATTGACGAGGCGCACAACCTGCCGGACAGAGCCCGCGCCATGTACTCGGCGCAGTTTGCCAAAAGCAGCCTGACCGAAGCAAAGCGGGCGCTGGGCAAGGGCAAAAGCAGCTTAAAGACTGCACTGACCAAGGCAGATAAGGTCTTTCTGGCGGCGCGCAAGGCCTGCGCACAGGCTGCGCCCCGTATAGGCGCAGAGCCCGCCAGGGAGACAGAACCCGCACAGGTGAGCCTTTTGCCCGCCGAAGCTGCCCCGGACTTTGCCCTGCCGCAGCCGCTGTACGCCCGGGACGGCATCGTTTTTTTGCAGCAGCTGCCCGCCGCTTTGCCCGCTGCCCTGCGGGCGGTGCACACCCCGTTACAGGACTGGCTGGAACAGAACCCCGAGAACCCCGCCCACGCGCAGCTACTGGAGCTTTACTTTGCCTTGCAGGATATCGCCCGCGCGGCTGACCGGTACGACAGCCATTTTGTCACTCAGCTTACCGCCCGGGGCAGCGAGCTGGAGCTGCATCTGCTCTGCTTAGACCCCGCCCCCTTTGTGGACGCCAGTCTGGCGGCAGGGCGCAGCGCGGCGCTGTTCAGTGCCACGTTGACCCCGCCTGCCTTTTACCGCAATGTGCTGGGCTGTGCCGATGCCCGGGCAGTGGCGCTGCCAAGCCCTTTCCCGCCGGAAAATCTGGGGCTGTTCTGCCTGCCGGGCATCTCCACCCGCTACCACCAGCGGGAAGCCAGTGTGCCCGCCGTAGCCGATGCGCTGGCGGCGCTGGCGCGGGGCAAGACCGGCAACTATCTGGCGTTTTTCCCCAGCTACGCCTATTTGCAGCAGGTGCACGAAGCGTTTGCCGCCCGCTGGCCGGACATTCCCACCCTTGTGCAACAGCGCAGCTTGGACGATGCCGGACGCGCGGAGTTTCTGGCACAGTTCGTACCCCATCCTGCCGAGACGCTGCTGGGCTTTGCCGTGATGGGCGGTATCTTCGGCGAGGGGGTGGATTTAGTGGGCGACCGGCTCATCGGCTGCGCCATCGTGGGGGTGGGTCTGCCGCAGGTGAATCCCCGGCAGGAGATGCTGCGCCGGTATTACGAAGAGCAGTCCGGCTGCGGCTTTGACTACGCCTACCGCTACCCGGGCATGAACAAGGTACTGCAAGCCGCCGGGCGGGTGGTGCGCACCCCGCAGGACAAGGGCGTGGTGCTGCTTTTGGACGACCGCTTTGCGCAGCCCGACACCGCCCGCCTGTTCCCGCCGCACTGGCAGCATATCCGGTATCTGCCCGGCACCGCGGCGCTGGAAACGGCGCTGGCAGCGTTCTGGGATTCATAAAGAACCGCACATTTTCGCCCTCTCAGGCGCTCCCGCGCCAGATTCCCCTTTTTGTCACCTATGGTGACATCTTCCCCCGGAGCGGGGGAAGTCTTTCCTCAAAGGGGGAGCCAAGTTCTGAGGTTCGTAGCTGAAGGATACTGTTTTTTGGCAAACCGGCAGCTAAAACAGACCGGCTTTTCGCTGCATCAATACTCCACGCCCTTCCGTGCGGCGATGCCCTTCTGGTAGGGGTGGCGGCGGCAGCACATCTCGGTGAGGTAGTCTGCGGCGTCCAGCAT
>SFOX01000032.1 GCA_004552305.1 Subdoligranulum variabile
ACCAATCACACCAAAGGGCTGCACACCATTGAACATATAGATCACATGGTAGATTACTACCAAAACCACCGTCACCCAGCGAATGTTATCCAGATACAACTTTCTTGCAGGGTTCATATTATTCCCACCTTTGCAATGACTTTTAACATAGTATAGCACAAATTGCTTTTCTTTGCGACCAACTTTTCTTAGCAAAAACATTCGGTTCTTGTTAAGAATCGTTGCAGGTCATCGGAATCTGCAAACGAAAGGCTTCGACATAAAAAGGAACACATCATATACTAGAATTGCTACTTTCAGCAAGAAAAGCTGATTCTTTGAAATTTTCTGTTGCGAAATCATCTCCACCATTCTGCCTGAAAATGGCGCAAATCACATTCAAATAAATGAACTTCAACCGCCATGGTTTCATGATTTGTCGATCCGGCGCTCAATTTTCTTTACAATTTTCCTTTTCAGCATCGTCAGCATTTCCATGTATAGCCTGAATGCTTTGGTTTTTTTGCCAAAGCAAGCAAAACTCACAGTTATAAGGAATTAATGCCTAGGGCAATGCCACATAATCCTAAGTGCCGCAGCCGCCGCAGCGGTGCTTAAGCTGTCAGGCGGGAATTGTGCGGTGTTGCCTTAGAGGTCGACAAAAAACGCCCGGCAGGTCATAACAGACCTGCCGGGCGTGGCGTTTTTATCAAAGCTGTCGTTCGTAAGACTACGGCACGAAGGGTGCGCGATTGCCTTTACATATCGGGGGTGACGGGAACTGCGCCATAGTTGCGGATGTTCAGCACATGGCAGCTGCCCTCGCCAAAGCAGGCATCAATGGCGGTGCGGTAGCTATCCAGCAGGTCGTAGGGAACGAACGCCTGAATGGTGCCGGCAAAGCCGCCGCCCTGCAAACGCCAGGCGCCGCGACCGTTCAGCACCTTTTGGCTGATGGCCAGCGCCAGAGGCACGCCCTGCTCCTGCGGGGCTTTGATGCTGTAGGCGTTCTGGTTGAACTCAAAGCTGGAGTGACCGCCCTCAATGATCAAGCGCAGGAAGGTGTCGAAATCATCGGCACGCACAGCGTCGCACAGTTGGGCGGCGCGGCGGCAGTCGTTATAGAAGTGGATGGCACGCACAATGGCGCGGTCCCCCACTGCCTTGCGCAGCTGCGGAATGGCGGCGTAGAACTCGTCCTCGTCCACATCGCGCAGCACCTTCTTGCCAAACTGCTCGGCGACGCTTTCCATCTCGCGACGGATGGCGGCATAGTCGTCGGTCAAATCGGCGTGGCTGCCCTTGGTATCGGTGATGCACATCGCAAAGCCGTGCTTTGCCAGGTCGATGGAGGTCTGCCCCACAACGGGATGGGCGGGATCCTGGAAGTCGATGGTGATAACGCCGCCCACGGCGCAGGCAGTCTGATCCATCAGACCGCAGGGCTTGCCGAAGAACACATTCTCGGCAAACTGACCGATCTGGGCAATTTTGACCTGATCCAGCAGCTGCATATCGTTGCCGTTGTACTCGCCGCGCAGGATGGCACCCACGCAGACCTCAAAGGCGGCAGAGCTGGACAGCCCGGAGCCGCGCAGCACGCTGCTGGTGGAGTAGCAGTCAAAGCCGCCCACCTTGCCGCCGGCATCCAGAACGCCCTTGGCAACGCCGCGGATGAGGGAGGCAGAATGCTCCGCCTCGTTGGGCTGGGGCGTCAGGATGGAAAGATCCACATCATCAATTTTTTCAAAGCCGTAGGACTTCATACGGATGATGTTTTCCTTGTTGGGGGAAACCACCGCCACAATGTCCAAGTTGACAGAGCCTGCCAGAACCACACCGTTGTTGTGGTCGGTGTGGTTGCCGCCGATTTCGGTACGACCGGGCGCTGAGTACAGGCGCACGGTGCGCTCTGCGCCGAAGCTGTCCGCAAAGCGGTCAATAACGGTCACATAACGCTCCCGCTGCTGGGCGGCAATCTCCTGCCCGGCACCGTATAATTTTGCAAAGGCGGCGTCATATTCGCCTTGCAGAATCTGCTGTTTAAGCTCCAAACAATTTGCCATGGGGTACACTCGCCTTTCCTGTGCACTGCTTTGGGCAGTATGCACAATTTACACATTGAATATTTGGTCAGACAGCCAATGCGTTTCCGAAAACGCACGTTTATACTCTAAGTATAACAAATTTTACCAGAAAGTAAACAATTTTTTCCTTTTCTTTTATGGACTTTTGATGAATGTGTTGGTATAATGAATAAAAAAGTCGCGGTGTGCCCGGATGCCGTGTTTCATTGAGGTGTGCAAGATGTCTAACGAAAGCAAACAATCCTACAAACAAAACTATACCGACAACGTGGAGCTGTCCATTTTTAATTGCGGGCGCGAATCCTGCCAGCCCGGTCACACTTGGGGACCCGGCGTGCGGGATCACTATCTGATCCACCTTGTCGTGTCCGGCAAGGGCGTGTATCAGGTAGGCGGTGTGTCCCACACTTTGCAGGAGGGGGATCTGTTTTTGGCAAAGCCGAACCAGCTGATCACCTACGCAGCGGACGAAGCAGACCCGTGGGAATACTACTGGGTCGGCTTTAACGGTGCCTGCGCCAGCAAGCTGGTGCAGCAGATGCCGTTCAGCGAGGCACGCCCCGTACACCACTGTAAGGATCTGCACACCATCCGGGAGACATTGTACAACATCTACCTTTCCCGCGGACCGGAGCCGCAGTGCGAGGCGCTGATGACGGGATATCTGTACATTTTTATGGCACACCTGATGAAGGAAGCCCGCGACACTATGCCCAACGTTGGCTCGTCCAGCAGCCAATATGTGCTGTCTGCCATCAAGTACATCCAGTTCAACTATTCCCATGATATTTCGGTGGACGATATTGCCAAGGCGGTCGGCGTCAGCCGCAGCCACCTGTACCGCGTGTTTATGTCCAACGTGGGGCAAAGCCCCATTGATTACCTGACCAATTACCGTGTGGGCGAGGCGTGCAGCCTGCTGAAAAGCTCCAACCTGTCGATTGCCGAGATTGCGGTTTCGGTGGGCTTTTTTGACCAGTTCTATTTTTCCCGTGTGTTCAAGAAGGTCAAAGGGATGCCCCCCAGCAAGTATGCGGCAGCGCAGGAAAAGGATCCCCTTCCCGCGGCGACTGCCGTACCCGCCTTGTTTACCGCAGCAGAGGAGTTATAATGTCATTTGCGAAAAACCAGATTTTGACCGTAGAAATAGAATCCCTGTCCAGTGACGGCAACGGCGTTGCCCATAAGGACGGTATGGCGCTGTTTATCCCCGATTCCGCGCCCGGCGATGTTGCCGAGGTGCGCATTGTCAAGCCGATGAAAAGCTATGCCTTTGCCCGGCTGGAAAAGCTGCTGACCCCCGGCGCAGGGCGGCGTCCGACCGATTGCCCCGTGGCAGCCCCCTGCGGCGGCTGCGGGCTGCGGCACTTGGAATATGCCGCCGAGTGTGAGGCAAAGACGCGCTTTGTGCAGGACGCCTTTGCCCGGCTGGGGCGCTTGGATGTGCCGGTGCTGCCGGTTATCGGTGCCGAAAACACAGACCGTTACCGTAACAAGGTACAACTGCCCGTGGGAACCGATGAAAGCGGGCATCTCATCGCAGGCTTTTACGCCGGGCGCAGCCACCGCATTGTGCTGTGCGAGGATTGCAAGTTGCAGCCCGAATGGATGAACCGCCTTGCCAAGCGCGCCTGCACCCTGTTGGAGCAGGCAGGCGCATCTGCTTACAACGAAGAAACCCACACGGGGCTGGTGCGCCACCTGTATATGCGGCAGGGCTGGCACAGCGGCGAACGCCTTTTGTGTTTTGTGCTGAACGGCACTTCCCTGCCCCGCGAGCGGCAGGTGTGCGAAGCGCTGCAGGCGGAATTTGCGCTGTCCACCGTTTTGGTCAACGAGAATACCGCCCGCACCAACGTGATTTTGGGCAGGCAGACCCGCACGGTGCTGGGTAGCGGCTTTATCCGCGACACACTGGCAGGGGTTGCCCTGCAGATGGGCGTGCATGAGTTTTATCAGGTGAACACCCCCGCCGCCGAGGTGCTGTATGCCAAGGCGCGGGAATATGCCGTGCTGCGCCCTGATGATTTTTTGCTGGATCTGTACTGCGGTATGGGTACGATCGGGCTTTCTATGCTGCCGGATTGCGGACGTCTGCTGGGCGTGGAGGTCGTACCCCAAGCCGTGGAGGGCGCCAAGAAAACCGCGGCGCGGCTGGGTCTTGCCCCCGATAAGGCGGATTTCCGCTGTCAGGATGCCGGGCAGGCGGCAGCCGCCCTTGCTGCCGAAGGGCAGCACCCGGATGTAATTGTGGTGGACCCGCCCCGCAAGGGCTGTGATGAGGCAACCCTGACCGCTATTGTAGAGATGGCACCCCGCACGGTGGTGATGGTCAGCTGCAATGCCGCCACCGCCGCCCGCGACACCCGCTGGCTGGCGGACCACGGGTACGCACCGCAGCGTGTGCAGCCGGTGGATTTATTTCCCCGGACGAAGCACGTCGAAGCAGTCGTATGCCTGACGCGCGATGCGTGACAGGATAAAGCTAAAAACCAACGAAAAGGAGGTACCCAGATAAGTGAAATCACGTTGAACGCCCTGCCAAAAAGCTTGGATGAGCTGAAAGCCATGCCCCAAGCTGCCTTGACTGTGCCGGAGGAGGTTGCCGCCCTGACTGTGGCGGCGCTGGCGCTGTACCCGCAAAACCCGGCGGAAACCGAAAAGATGCTGGATTTTCTGCGCGGTCCCAGACCCTGGAACGGCATAGACAAGCAGTTCCTGCGCGACCGTTTTCGCGGCAAGGATTATCTGATGCGGTCGTATTTTTTCGGCTCCTGCCCTGAAAATAACTATACGCCCGCGCAGCCGTATCGCGTTGCGGTATCAGAAAACGCCTACAGCCGGGCGCAATTTGCCGATGGGTATCTGACCTTGTATGTAGCTTGCAGCGGTGCGGACAGCCCGCGCCCGCTGAAGCTGCGCCATAAGCCGCTCACCGGGCAGTGGTTTCTGTGGGAGCAGCAGCTCCTGACCGGCATCCGTATCCCGCAGGAGGCGGATCCTTGGGCATAAATCCCCTAGTCGTGAATTTTTTACAAGAAATTGTCGAGGAATTACCTGTAGATTAACTACACACCTCATTGCGCAACGCCAGCATTCTAGGTCACACTGTAAATTAAATGTGCAGTTCCTCTAGCATAAATTTTTGAAATTGAATACTCTTTTGGATTTGAATGGAGATGAAGGAATGGCACTGCCTAAATACAATGAACTATATAAACCGCTCCTTGACGTCATACAGGATGGACAAATTTATTGCATGAAGGAAACCGCTACCAAGGTTGCCGAAAATTTAAACTTATCAGTTGAAGAATTGGCCGAACAGTTGCCCAGCCAACGTCAAACAATTTTTATTAACCGATTAAACTGGGCAAAAACTTATCTGAAAAAAGCCGGGCTAATTGAGTCACCTTCACGAGGAAATTATTTGATTACAAGTGAGGGAAAGGCGCTGCTGAACAGTGGCGTACCAATTACAAATGAATATTTGAAAACCCATTATCCCAGCTTTGCGAGATTTGTGGGCGGTAGTCTAGCAGAAACTGAGCATGATGCATCGGCAGTCGTTAATTCCAACCAAGAAGATGAAAGAACACCAGAGGAACAGTTGGATTTCATTCATAAGACACTGAATGAAAATCTTGCAGATGAATTGCTGGATATAATCATGCAGAGGTCGCCTAGTTTCTTTGAGCAGTTAGTTGTCGATCTCATGAAGGCTATGGACTATGGCGACGGTTTTAGAACAAAATACAGCGGCGATGATGGAATTGACGGTGTCATTAATGAGGATAAATTAGGATTTAATCTGATCTATACACAGGCGAAGCGATGGAATCCAGACGTTACTATCGGGAAGCCGGAAATCCAAAAATTCTTTGGCGCTATGATGGGACCACCTCGTATTGATAAAGGCTTATTTATCACAACTGCCAAGTTTTCAAAAGGTGCCAGAGAGTATGCGGAAGCACAGCATATTATTTTGGTTGACGGAAAGCAGCTCACTGCGCTGATGATAGAGTACGGACTTGGTGTATCTGTACAAAAAGTCTACAAAATCAAACGCGTTGATACCGATTATTTTGAGGATGATATACTAACATAACAATCATCTTAGCACAGCGCCCCCAAGGCTTATGCCTTGGGGGCGCTGTGCATTTTGCGGCAGATACTTCCCCTTTTATGCTGCATATCCGGCGGCGCTTCTACATAGGATTGGGCAGAAAAATTCCACATAAGGAGGAAAGCCCATGAAAGGCGACCCGGAGGAACGCGCCGTGGCGGTGGGGCGCTATATTGTACAAAACCACGCCACTGTGCGCCGTGCGGCAGCAGAGTTCGGCATAAGCAAAAGCACAGTATGGAAAGACCACGCCCGCCTGCGCAGCCGCAGCCCCGGGCTTTGGGCGCAGGTACGCGCCGTAATGCGCAAGAATAAGGCAGAACGCCACCTGCGCGGGGGCGAGGCAACCCGCCGCAAATATTTAAAAAACAGCCTTGCGCCCTGACGCGCAGGTATGTATAATATAAGAAAGAATCCTTGCAAAGGAGAGCTAAAACACGATGAAACGTACCGATTATATCAGCTGGGACGAATACTTTATGGGCATTGCGATGCTTACCGCTATGCGCAGCAAGGACAACAACAGCCAAGTGGGTGCCTGTATCGTAAGCCCCGAGAACAAAATTTTGTCGCTGGGCTACAACGGTATGCCGATCGGCTGCAATGACGATGATATGCCTTGGGAGCGCGAGGGCGACCCGCTGGAAACCAAGTATATGTACGTCTGCCATTCGGAGCTGAACGCGATTTTGAACAGCCCCAACAACAACCTGAAGGGAGCGCGTATGTACGTTACGCTGTTCCCCTGCAACGAGTGCGCCAAGGCGATCATCCAAAGCGGCATCAAGGAGCTGATTTACCTGTCGGACAAATACCACGATACGCCCGCCAGCATCGCCAGCCGCCGTATGTTCAAGATGACGGGGGTCAACTGCCGCCGGTACGAACCCACCGGGCGCAAGCTGCATCTGGATGTGTAAAAGAGAGGAATATCGATGAAAACCATTGTAATTGGCATTGCGGGCGGCTCCGGCAGCGGCAAGACCACGCTGACCGAAAAGCTGCGGGATCATTTCGGTGCGGACGAGGTCAGCGTCATCAACCACGACAGCTACTACAAGCGCCACGATGAGCTGCCCTATGAGGAGCGCTGCAAACTGAACTACGACCACCCGGACAGCTTTGACACCGCCCTGATGGTGGCGCATCTGCGCGAGCTGCGCGCCGGGCATCCGGTGCAGGTGCCGGTGTACGATTACACCATCCACAACCGCAGCAATGTGACCGTACAGGTTGACCCTGCGCCGGTAATTATTGTGGAGGGCATTCTGATTTTTGATTCCCCTGAGCTGTGCGACCTGCTGGATATGAAGGTGTTTGTGGACACCGATGCCGATGTGCGCATTTTGCGCCGCATTATGCGCGATGTCAAGGAGCGCGGACGCACACTGGACAGCGTGGTGAACCAATATCTGACCACCGTAAAGCCCATGCACGAGCAGTTTGTGGAGCCGAGCAAGCGCAAGGCGGATTTGATCGTACCTGAAGGCGGCGAAAACCTTGTCGCACTGGAGCTACTGATCAAATGGGTGGAGAACCACCTGCACAGTAAGGATTGATTGGATTTCGGAACACAGAGAACCCCCGGCAGCGAATGGCTGCCGGGGGTTCTTGGCATTTTCGGATGTTACCTTACCAGAGGTTCACGACCTCGTTGTACAGACCTTCGTAGCTCTTGGCGGAGTTCGACCAGCTGAAGTCGCATTCCATAGCGCGCTTGACCAGTATCGGCCAGCCGTCCTTCTGCCAGTAGCCTTCCTTGGCGCGCCAGCAGGCTTCGTACAGCTCGTGGGCGTTGTAGTTGGCAAAGGTAAAGCCGTTGCCGTAGCCGTCGCCGGAGTCGTGGATGGAGTCCTTCAAGCCGCCGGTTTCGCGGATGACGGGGATGGTGCCGTAACGGCAGGAAACCATCTGTGCCAGACCGCAAGGCTCCGAGCGGGAGGGCATCAGGAAGATGTCAGCACCGGCGTAGATATGCTGCGCCAGCTTGGCATTGAAGCCAATGTACACGCCGACACGACCGGGATTGCGGGCAGCCAGCTCATTGAAGAAATTCTCGTATTGGGACTCGCCGGAGCCGAGAATGACCAGCTCAATGCCCTGCTGCAGCAGCCCTTCAGCGACAGCCTGCACAAGGTCAACGCCCTTGTGACCGACCAGACGGGTGACCATAGCCATAACGGGGCTGCCGTCCTTGTTCAGCCCGAACTCGTCCTGCAGGGCAGCCTTGCAGGCGGCTTTGCCTTCCATAAAGGTGTTGGCATCGTAACGCTGCGGGATGTCGGGGTCGGTGGCGGGATTGAACACATCCACGTCAATACCGTTCAGGATGCCGCACAGCTTATATTGCTTCTGGCGCAGCAGACCGTCCAGACCGTGGCTGAACCACGGGTCAAGGATTTCCTGGGCATAGGTGGGGCTGACGGTGGTGACCTTGTCGGCGGTTTCGATGGCACCTTTCATAAAGTTGGCACAGCCGTCAAATTCGACCACATGGGCATCGCGGGTACCGATACCGCAGGTGTCCTCGAGAATGTCCAGACCGTACTTGCCCTGATAGGCAATGTTGTGGATGGTGAAAATGGTCTTGATTTTGCTGAACTTGTCCAGATGACGGTAGTACAGGTTCAGATAGACCGGGGTCAGCGCCGTCTGCCAGTCGTTGCAGTTGATGATGTCCGGCTCAAAGTCGGTGTAGAACAGCATCTCCAGAATGGCGCGGGAGAAGAAGGCGAAACGCTCGCCGTCATCGTAGAAGCTGTACAGACCGCTGCGCTTGAAGTAATACTCGTTATCGATGAAGTAGAAGGTGACGCCGTTCAGCTCGCTCTTGAACAGACCGCAATACTGGCTGCGCCAGCCCACAGGCACGCTGAAGTTGGTGACATAGGTCAAGGTGTCCTTGAATTTCAAATCGCCGTACAGCGGCATAACCACGCGGCAATCCACACCGTCCTTGACCAAGGCTTTGGGCAATGCACCCGCTACGTCAGCCAGACCGCCGGACTTTGCATACGGGGCAGCCTCGCTGGAAGCATACAGAATTTTCATAAATACCTCCGTTGGGTGGGAGAAGGAATCATAATATTGAGGACGGGGCAGGTCACCCCTCCCGCGTCCTCTCATCAAAGGCAAGCTCCGGGGAGATAGGGAACACACCTCTATGAGCTTATTACACGCTGTGCTTTTTGGCAACGAACACCGGGAAGCTCTCGGTGCCGTTCAGCTTTTTACCGGCGGTGATATGGACGTTTTTGTCAGTGACAACATAGCTGACCTCACAGTCGCTTTCCACTACGGTATCCTGCATCAGCACACAGTTGCGGACAACGGCGCCCTTCTTGACCTGGCAGCCGCGGAACAGCACACAGTTCTCAACAGTACCCTCGATCACGCAGCCGTCAGCCAGCAGGCTGTTCTTGACAGCGCTGCCCTTGACATAGCGGGTCGGGTTGTCATCACGAATTTTGGTGTAGATGGGGGCTGCATCAAACAGCTGCTCCATGCTTTCGGGCTGCAGCAGACGCATATTCTCGTCGAAGTAGCTCTTCATATCGGAAACGCGGGAGGCATACCCGGTAAACTCATAGCCCTGAACGTTCAGCAGCTTGAGGTTACGCGCCAGAATATCTCTCTCAAAATAAACCAGACCGCGCACGGCAGCGTCGTGAATCAGATGAATCAGGCTCTCGCGCTCAATGACGTAGATGTTCATGGCCAGGTTCTGCTCGCCGCAGCGGTAGTCATTGGTCAGAATTTCGGTCACGCGGCCATTCTCATCCATACGCAGGGTGTAGTTGTCGCTGCGGGCGCCCTCGGGAATGGGGGCGCGGTTGTAGACCATGGTCACATCGGCCCCGGAAGCAACGTGGGTGTCCACCAGCTTGCCGAAGTCGAAGTTCATTGCCATATACGAGTCAGAAAGTACGACATAGCGTTCTTTCTGATCTTCCAGCCAGTCCAGAATGCTGTCCAGCGCGTCCACACGACCGGAGTACATCTTGACGCTGCGCTCTGCAAAGGGAGGCACAATGTTCAAGCCGCCGCGCTTACGGGTCAGATCCCATTCACGACCGGCACCCAGATGATCCATCAGGGAGTGGTAGTTCTTACGCACAATGATGGAAATGTTATCAATGCCGGAGTTGACCATACCGGACAGGACGAAGTCAATCAGGCGATAGCGTCCGCCGAACGGGATAGACGCCATAGCGCGCTCTGCCACCAGTTCGGGAACGAGGTTGTCATAGGTGTTTGCAAAAATGACGCCGAGAGCGTTGATGTTGTTATTTACCATTGTTCCTCACCATCCTTTACATCGCTGGAAATCATTGCCTTGGGACCGACGGTAGCACCCTTGCCGATGCGCACGTCGGAGCCGACGGTGGCAACATCGCCGGGTTCGTCGATGTTCAAGCCGCCCTCGGGCATAGCGCCCACAGTAGCGCCTTCTTCGATCGTGACATTTTCTGCCACGATGCAGTGCTTAACACAAGCGCCCGCCTTGATCACGGTGTTGCCCATAACCACAGCGGCTTCCACGGTGGCACCCTTTTCGACCACGACGCCGGGGAACAGGATGGAATTGTTGATGGTGCCGTTGACGCGGCAGCCTTCGGAAATCATGGAGTTGACAATGTCGGCATCGTCCCCGATACGCTGGCAGGGCTTGCCGGTGTTGCGGGAGTAGATCTTCCAGTTTTCGTCAAACAGATTGATGCCGGAATGGCTGGGGTCCAGAACTTCCATATTGGCCTGCCACAGGCTGGAAATGGTGCCGACGTCCTTCCAGTAGCCGCTGAAGTGATAGGCGTACATACGGCGACCGTCACGCAGCAGGTTGGGGATAACGTTCTTGCCAAAATCGTTCTCGGAGTTGGGGTCTGCCTCGTCCTCAGTCAGATACTTCTTGAGGATGTCCCAGTTGAAGATGTAGATACCCATGGAAGCCAGATTGGACTTGGGTTCCTTCGGCTTTTCCTGGAACTCGCTGATCTTGTCGTTTTCGTCGGTGACCATCAGTCCAAAGCGGGAAGCCTCGCTCCATGGCACCTCCATAACGGCGACAGAGAACTCGGCGTTCTTTTCTTTATGGAAGCGCAGGAAGTCCGAGTAGTCCTGCTTGCAGATCTGGTCGCCGGACAGGATGATGACATACTTGGGATCATAACGGTCAATGAAGGACAGGTTCTGGTAAATAGCGTTTGCCGTACCCTTGTACCAGTCAGAGCCGGAAGCCTGCTGGTACGGCGGCAGAACGTGAACACCGCCGTGCAGGCGGTCAAGGTCCCAAGGCTGACCGTTGCCGATGTACTCGTTCAGCACAAGGGGCTGATACTGGGTCAGGATGCCTACGGTATCAATGTCGGAGTTGACACAGTTGGACAGCGGGAAGTCGATGATGCGATACTTTCCGCCAAAAGGAACTGCGGGCTTGGCAAGCTTTTGTGTCAGCGCATAAAGGCGCGAACCCTGGCCGCCTGCCAGAATCATTGCAATCATTTCTTTTGCCATAAGATTTTTCTCCCCTTAAATTTGCCGGCTAAAGCCGTTTAGTAACTATATCCATTCCGCGCGGTCATTGGGCCGGCGTTTTGGCGGTTTTGCTGCGGCTGCGCTTGGGGGCAGCCTTGGCGGTTTTTTCTGCGGTTTTCTTGGCAGGTGCCGCTGCGGTCTTTTTGGCGCGGTGCTTGCGGGCGGCAGGAACCTGAAAATACACGGTGGACATCGGCGGCAGCGTCAGGGAAATATGCTGCTCAAAGCCGTGCATCTCACCTTTTTCGCTCTTGACCGAGCCATTGGTGATGCCTGTGCCGCCGAAGCGTACCTCGTCGGAGTTCAGAACTTCCTTATAGGTACCGGCGTTGGGTACGCCCATCTTGTAATCCTTGCGCAGAACAGGATTGAAGTTGCAGACCACCAACAGCATCTTACCGGCAGCATCGCGCCGCAGGAAGGCAATCACGCTCTGCTGGCTGTCATCCGGCACGATCCACTGGAAGCCCTCCCAGCTGTAATCGACCTGCCACAGGGCGGGCGTATCGCGGTAGAAATGGTTCAGCGCGCGCACATAGTCCTGCAGCGCCTTGTGCTTGTCGTAGCCCAGCAGCATCCAGTCCAGCTGTTTGGTTTCATCCCATTCGATGAACTGACCGAATTCCTGCCCCATAAACAGCAGCTTTTTGCCGGGGTGTGCCATCATATAGCCGAAGAAAGTGCGCAGGTTCGCAAATTTTTCTTCATAGTCGCCGGGCATTTTGTTCAGCAGGCTGCATTTGCCGTGTACGACCTCGTCGTGGCTGATGGGCAGCACAAAATTCTCGCTGAAGGCATAGAAGAAGCTGAATGTCACCTTGCCATGGTTTCCGGCGCGGAACAACGGGTCAGTCTTCATGTAGCTGAGCATATCGTTCATCCAGCCCATATTCCACTTGAAGTTGAAGCCCAGTCCCCCATCGGCAGCCGGCTTGGTGACCAGCGGCCAGGCGGTGGATTCCTCGGCGATCATCATCTTGTGCGGGAACTTGGTCAGGATAGCGGTGTTCAGCTTCTGCAGGAAAGCAATCGCCTCCAGATTTTCCTTGCCGCCCTTGGTGTTCTGCTCCCACTCGCCGTCCTTGCGGTTGTAGTCGAGATAGAGCATACTTGCCACGGCATCCACGCGCAGACCGTCCACATGGTAGTGGTCCACCCAGAACATAGCGCTGGACGTAAGGAAGCTGGCAACCTCGTTCATTCCGTAGTTAAAGACCATTGTCCCCCACTCTTTATGCTCGCCGCGGCGGGGGTTGGGGTCCTCATAGCAGGGGGCGCCGTCAAACATATACAGCCCGTAACCGTCCTTGGGGAAGTGGGCGGGCACCCAGTCCAGAATAACGCCGATGCCGGCCTGGTGCAGCTTATCCACCAGGGTCATAAAATCCTTGGGGGTGCCGTAGCGGCTGGTCGGGGCAAAGTAGCCGGTGACCTGATAGCCCCAGCTGCCGTCAAAGGGGTATTCGGTAATGGGCAGCAGCTCCACATGGGTGTAGCCCATATCTTTTATGTACGGGATCAGCTCGTCCGCCAGCTCGGCGTAGTTGTACGGAATTTGCTTTTCGGGGTCCTTCATCTTCCAGCTGCCGACCTGCATCTCATAGATGGACATCGGACTGTTGATGGGGTCTTTTTTGGCTTGTTCGGCGCTCCATGCGGCGTCGCCCCAAGTGTAGTTTTCAATATCGTAGACCTTGCTGCCGTTGGAAGGGCGGGTCTCGGTATGGAAAGCGTAGGGGTCAGCCTTGTAGAGAAGCTCGTCCCCTTGCGTGGTGATGCAGTATTTATAGGTGTCAAATTCTTGGATACCCGGCACGAACAGTTCCCAGATGCCGTCGGTTACGGTATGCAGCGGATGCTCGCCCGGTGTCCAACTGTTAAAGTCGCCCACCAGCGATACGGCTTTTGCGTGGGGCGCCCATACCCGGAACACTGCACCGGGCTGACCGTCCTGCTCACACAAATGCGCACCGAAATAGCGATATGCCTCTTGATTGTTGCCCTGTTTAAACAGATAAATCGGCAAATCAGAGGGGCTGGGCGTTTGTTTGCCTTGCTTCAACGTTATCTCCCCTTTTTGCGGCGGTGTTGCAATAACACCGCTACTGTTGTAACTAATTCTATATTACCCGCTTTGAACGGAAAATTCAAGACATTTTTATAAATTTACGCCAAAAAATTCAAAGTTGTTGTTTTTGATTTGTGTATTTTCGACAGAAAAAAACTTTTTTTCTTGTACCATTGTACAAAAATGCCCGCCTACGATGTTTTTTACACCATAGGCGGGGTTTGTTTAATATCAGGTTCCGTAGATATAATAAGGGTTTTGTCCGGCATACATACTGCGGCGGTTCCACATAGTATGCGTGGCAAGGTATTCTGCCCAGGCGCGGTAGCCCGATGGGTTAAAGTGTACGCCGTCAGCGGTTTCGTATTCATCCTTCTGGCTGCCGTCGGCAAGATTGTTCAGCGTTTCGCCCACGTTGACAAAGTAGCAGCCCTTGCGCAGGGCCATATTCGCCAGCATATCGTTGACGGTGGCAATGCGCGCATTGTCCAAGCCGGGCTTGCTGCTGACGACGGTTTCCTGCACGGCGGGGATAGACTGGATATAGTAGATGACACCGGGGTTCAGGTTTTCGCGCAGAATGTCGATCAGTCGCTCATAGTAGGCGATAAAGTTTTCCTCGCCGCCCTGCCGCACAAGGTTGTTGGTACCCACTAGCAGGTAGACATAGTCCGGCTGGGTCGCCACAATGGCTTCCATCGGGGTTTCCTGCTCATTGGTCACGGCATTTTTGACCTTGACATTATTGACAAAGATGTCCACACCAGCGCTGATATAGGTGGCGTACTTTGCGTTTTGATACCCGGTGGCATAAATGCCCAGACCCGAGGCAATACTGTCGCCCACAAAGGTGACGGTATTGAAGTAGTCCTTCGTCACGGTGCCCAGCATCGGCACCGCCACCATACGGTGGTCGGTGTTGAAATAGCCGTCGTCGATGGTCTGTGCCACAGGGGCAGAGGTATCCCACACAGCCGTGTCAACGGCGGGCAAAATACGGCGCGGCTCCGCTGCGGCAGGCTCTGCCGTTGGAGTGGGCGTTGGGGTCGGCGTGGCAGTCGGCTCTGCCTGCGAGATGGGGTCTGCCTGCAGGGCAGGCTTCTTTTCTGTGGGGCGGAAGCTGAACCAGCCCACGACCGCCAGCAGCAACGCCAGCACCACGATAAGGACAATCATCAGGCGGCGCTTGCGGCGTCGACCTGCTACTTTATTGCGATAGGTGTAAAAATCAGCCATATTGTGTTTCCTGCTTTCTTTACGGCAGCACAACGGTTCAGCAACCCGTGCTGCCCATGGCTTGGGAAGGTTTCTAAGGCAACACCGCACAATTCCCGTCTAGCAGTTTCAGTGCTGCACTGAGAATTATGTGGTATTGCTTTGATGTTTATTATACCCCAAATGCAGGCAAATGGCAATAAAAACCGCAATCTTTTACAAATACAGTGTTGCTGCAATCGGTGTTGCCACAGGATCCACTTGACGCGGCGGCAAATGTTATTTATAATA
>SFOX01000008.1 GCA_004552305.1 Subdoligranulum variabile
GACGGCTGCAACGGGCGGCATTTATGCCGCCCCTACGAACCAACCCGTTTTTTTCGCGTTTCGGTTAGGTCGCGGGCGGGGCATGCCCCGCCCCTACCGTGCCGCAGCACTTATTCCAGCTCAAAATCGCCGGGCAGCAGCAGCTCCAGGCTGGCGGCGGGGTCGGCGATCAGGCGGCGGGATTGGTTCAAAATCGCCTTTTCCAAGGCGTTGCGCGCCATACGTCCGTTGCCGTTGGTGGCGGCGTCCTCGGCTTGGCGGCGGTCAAACCATTCGGTCAGCGGCTGCTCGCAGCTTTCGTCCAGCCGGTAGCCCTTGCTTTTGGCGATGGAAAGCAAAATTTTGTACAGCTCCGCGCCCGTGTAATCGGGGAATTCGATCTGGTTCGGGAAGCGGCTGGCAAGCCCGGAGTTCGCGCTCAAAAACAGCTGCATCTCCTTGGTGTAGCCCGCCAGAATCACCACCAGATCGTTGTGATGATCCTCAATGCCCTTGACCAGCGTGTCGATGGCCTCCAAGCCGAAGCTGTCCTCGCCGCCGCGGTACAGGCTGTAGGCTTCGTCAATAAACAGCACGCCGCCCAAGGCGCTTTGAATCACCGTGTTGGTCAACGGCGCGGTATGCCCGACATAGCGCCCCACCAAGTCGGCGCGGGTCACCTCGACCAGCTGCCCGCCCCGCAAAGCGCCAATGGCTTTGAGGTACTTGGACAAAATGCGGGCGATCGTCGTCTTGCCGGTGCCGGGGTTGCCGGTAAAGATCATATGCATATTGATGTCGGCAACCTTAAGCCCCTCTGCCTTGCGGCGCTGCTGCGCCTGCACGTTTTTGGCGATATCACGCACATAATCCTTAATTTCGGTAAGCCCGACGATCTCGTCCAGCTCTGCCTCCACGGCATCGACATCCCCGCGGTACTGCTGCGGCAAAAGCGCCAGCAGATCCAGCGGTGCCGCGCCGTCCACCGCCATCAGCAGGCGGTCGTTTTCCACACACAGGGCAGCGGGGGTTCCGGCGGCGGGGGCGATGTCAGCGTCTAACACATACTCGGCAATGGCGCGGTAAATCGTGTCGCAGTAGTCGCGCATCGCCTGCATACCGCGGGTCTTGCCGTACTGCGCGGCGACAAGGTCGCGCACGGCGGCGTCCATACCCAAGGTCAGCCCGCATTGGCGGCGCACCCGCTGCGCCAGCTCGTTCAGCTCGCGTGCGGCGATGGCTGCCAGCGACTCCGGGGTGAAGGCTTCGGTGCGGCAGATATCCCCGCAGACGGCGTCCACAAAGCGGGCACCGAAGGTTTCTGCCAGCGCCGCCTCGCCCTTGCGGGAGAAAAACACAAAATATTTGCCGCCCGCCTTCAGCTCGCCGATGGCACCGGGTGCCAGCGCCGTGCCGACATCCACCAGAATGCCGCGCTGCAAGACGTACCGGCTGGACAGCGCCAGTGTGCCGTCCATCGCCAAGGTCGCCAGCATATTCAGATAACCGGGGGCGCAGCCCTCGTAATTTTCAAAGGCAAGGACCTCCGCGTCCGATTGCAGCGCGGCGTACAGGTCCTGCAAAAACAGCTTTTCCTGCGCGGGTCCCGGGTACAGGGCAAGGTCCAGCGTTTCCACCAGCTCGCTGTGCAAAATGCCGCGCCCTGCCAGCTCGCGCACGGTGCAGTCCAGCGCGTAGTGCCGCCCGGTGCCTGCCGCGCCGCACAGCACCAGAATGTTGCGCGCCCTGTCGGTGTCGGCGGCGGTACCCAGCACAAAGGGGCGGCGGAACGCCTTGACCAAGGCGGACACAAAGGCGTCCTGCCCCAGCACCTGCGCACGGATTTTTTCCGCTACACCGGTAAAATCGGCGTGTTCCGGCACGGCGGGCGCAGGGGTAGGGGCGGCGGTCTTGCCGCCCAGCAGACCGTCCTGCTTCAGGCTGCGGGCTAAATCGCTGCTCATCTTGCGCACGCTGTCGGCGGTGGCAGCGCCCGCCTTTTGCACGGCATCCACGGCACCGGCGGCGGATTTCTGGCGGCGGTTTGCCTGCTGCAGCGCTTCCAGCTGCGCCTGCATCTGCTGCACGGCGTCCCCGGCCTGGGCGGTCTGCTCGGGCGTGGCGGCATATTTGCCGCCGCCCATCAAGCCGCGCACCCAAGCATCGTATTGATCTTCCAGACCCATGGCTTATGCCTCACTTTCTTTGCGGGGAAGTTTGACGGTATAAAAGTCCTTGACCGAGCATCCGGCGCGCCCGCCACCCGCACAGGCGCAGGCACACGCACAGCTGGATGCACAGGCACACGCGCAGGAGGAGGCACAGCCGCCCCCGCTGCTGTGGCGTCCCACACCGCCGCCTCGGCTGTGTCCGCCGCCGGCTTTAAAGCCCTTGGGCGGGTCGGTGCGGTGGTAGCCGCTGGGGGGCGGGGCTGTGCGCAGACGGCGCACGGTGTGGATACCGTTGGTGTACCAGTACCAGTCGTCGGGGTCGATGTCGTCGCCAAAGCCGACGCTCCAGCGGGGAGGAATGCTCAGCGCAATAACAATAACGATCAGCAATAAAATCAGAAAGGTAACGCCGATCACCTCATCCATAGAGGTGTCTTGGTCGTTGTCGTCCCATGTCAGCGCATCGTCGGGGCTGTAGGCGGCGTCGGGGTCAAAGCTCTCGGTCACCGGCATGGTGACGTGGACCTCCCCGCCCTGACCGTGTCCCAGCGGACCGTACTCCCACAGGAGGTAGTCGCCGTCGGTCGCCATATTGTCGGCGGTGCAGCCGTCGGTCCTACGCCAGCGCACCTCCATCTTTTCCACGCTCAGCTCGTCAAACCAGCCGGGGGTAAAGGCAAAGTCGGCGGTGCTGTCGGTATTTAAGCGGAACAGGTGGCTCTGATGTACCGAAAACGCAAAATGTACCCGGCTTTCGGCACCGATCTCGGCGGCGATGTCGGGGGCGTAGTAAGGCTCGGCAAAGGTGATCTTGGCGTAGCTGCCGCCGTTGCCGCTGTACTCGATGTCGGAGATGGTGTCGGTCAGGGCGGTCAGCTCGTCGGCGTAGGCGTTGGCAAGACCGATTTTGACCCAGGACAGGTAGTCGTCGCGCCCGCCGTCAATGACCTGCCAGTCGATCTCGTAGGTGATATCGGCAGAGCCGTCCTCCCGCGGGTCCACGGTGACGCGGTAGTAGGGGATGTAGTCCATATCGCCGCTTTCGGCATAAGGGGCAAGGTCGCCGGCAAAGGCGGCAAGGCAGAGCAGGCACGCCAGCGCACCGACCAGCAAAAACGCGGAAATTTTGCGTACAAGTGTTGTTTTCATCAGCAGCCCTCCTGCAGCGGGGTGTCACCCAGCTGGCACTGGCGTTTCATACGGGCACTTTCCTCGCGCACGGTGCGGCAGGATGCGCTGTCCCAGATGCGCTGCCACGGCTCGTGCAGGATGTTGCCCAGCCCCTGCCCCGAAAGCCAGCTCTGGCAGGGCAGCACGGTGCCGTCGGGGGCAATGGCCATATTGGACAGGCACGCCCCACAGCTGGGAATTTGCGTAAAGCCCAGCGCGGTCAGCGTGTCCTCGCTCAGCCAGCCGGGGCTGGTAAAGTTGATCTCCAACCCGTGTTCGGCGGCAAACGCCATGGCAGGACGCAGCGCCTCGGTCAGCTCGGCGGGGGTCAGGCGCACGGCGCGGCTTTCGTCCCCGGCGGCGTTGCCGGTGGGGATCAGCCCGCTGCAGGTCAGGTACCGCACGCCCATGCTGTGGGCAAATTGCACGGTGGCAAGATAATTTTGGTTTAAGCTGCAAAGCGGGGTGTTGATGCTGACGCTCAGCCCCGCGTCCAAGGCGTTGCGGATGCCGCCCACGGTGTCGGTAAAGCCGTTGGCGCCCACAAGCTGGTTGTGGGTAGCTTCGTCGGCGGAATACAGGGTGATCTGCACAGCGTCCAGGCTGGCATCGTGCAGGTCGCGGCAGAGCGCGCTGGTCAGCATACGTCCGTTGGTGTTCAGGCGGGTCACAAACCACTGCGCCGCCTGCACCAGCTTGACAAGGTCACTGCGCAGGGTCGGCTCGCCGCCGGTAAAGGTCAGCTGCGGAATGCCCGCGTTGCGGCATTTTTCAATGACCGCCAGCCACTGGTCGGTGTCCAGCTCCGGCACCTCGGCAAGGGGCTGGCAGGCGGCGTAGCAGTGCAGGCATTTTTGGTTGCAGTGCCACGCGCCGTCCTTGGTCATGGCGCTGATCATCAGATCCATGCGGTGGGGCGCTGCCATGCGGGCGGCGTAGTCGCCAAGGCGCATCGGCTGCACCGACACCGGCGGGGTCTTGCCCTGCGCGATGGCAAGCAGGCAGTCCAGCAGCACCTGCAGGTCGGATTCGATCTGCACGGACGGCGTGCGGCGGTAAATTTTGTGCGCAGCGGCGACAGCCTGCGCCTGTACGGCATCCCAGTCGGCAGGGGAAAGTTCCTTGCCGGCAAAGGGCTGCAGGGCGTCCATCAGGCAGGCAAGCAGGATCGCCCAGCTGATTTGCAGCGGCAGGATATCCTGCCCGTTCAGAATGGCAACAAAGGGGGTGGTGCGGTCGGGCTTGCGGCACGGCACCAGATGGATGCGCACCGCGCCGGGACCGTTGGGGTCCAGCGTGATATGCCGCACGCGGTTCAGGTGGTTGTATACATAAGCGCGCTCAGCAAGGCTGAGAAATTTCATAAAAATTCGTCCTCTCCGGCGGGATTTATATGGAAAAAGTATACCATAGCCGGGAGAAAATTACAATGCAGTCGGGGCGGAAAGTTTGGGGGAGAATTGCCCCGCCCGCGGCTTTACGGAAATTACAATATTGCGGGGAATCCGCCGGTATGGCTTCCCCCTTTTGGGGGAAGCTGTCACCGCAAGTGACGGATGAGGGAGCAACTGCCAAACATTTCCCCCTCATCCGGCGCGTTCCGCGCCACCTTCCCCCCAAGGGGAAGGCTTTCCCGCGGCATAACGGCAATTGCAATCCTACAACCAAGGGAACAATGGCAATACACCCAAACACCGCCCTATAATAAAAAATGTGCCCGCACAGCGGGCACACCCTATCTAAACTCTAAACTCTGCACGCTCAACTCTAAGCGCAGCGCATCACAAAACCTTGCTCAAAAAATCTATAGTTCGCTGCTGACGCGGGTGGTCGATGACCTCCTCGGGCGTGCCTTCCTCCACGATGTAGCCGCCCTCCATAAAAATCACGCGGGAGGCGACCTCGCGGGCAAAGCCGATCTCGTGGGTGACCACGACCATCGTCATACCGTCGGCGGCAAGCTGCTTCATAACCTGCAAAACCTCGCCCACCATTTCGGGGTCCAGGGCGCTGGTCGGCTCGTCAAACAGCAGGATATCCGGGTGCATCGCCAAGGCGCGGGCGATCGCCACGCGCTGCTTTTGCCCGCCCGAAAGCTGTGCTGGGTAGGCTTCGGCCTTTTCTGCCAGCCCCACGCGCTCCAGCAGGCGGAAGGCCTCCTCCTTGGCGGCGGCTTTGTCGGCCTTTTTCAGCTCCACGGGCGCCAGCATCATATTGCCCAGCACGTTCAGATTGTTGAACAAATTAAAATGCTGAAACACCATACCTACGTTTTCGCGCACCTTGTTCAGGTCGGTTTTTTTGTCGGTCATATTGTGTCCGTCCACGATCACGGTGCCGCCGGTGATATCCTCCAGCCGGTTCAGGCAGCGCAGAAAGGTCGATTTGCCACTGCCGGACGGTCCCAGAATGACGACGACCTCGCCCTCGCAGATGTCGGCGGACACATCCTTGAGAACCTCCAGATTGCCGAAGCTTTTCTTCAGATGCTCAACGTGGATCTTCACGTTGTTCTTATTCACGGCCACGGTTCAGCCCCCTCTCCAAACGCTTTGCCAGACGCGACAGCAGCGTAATGACGATCAAATACATCACACCTACGATAAACCAGACCTCCAACGCGCGCATGACGTTGGCGTTGACGTTCTTGGCGGTGTTGACAAGCTCAGGAAAACCGATGACCGACAAAATCGAGGTATCCTTCAGCGTGATGATAAACTGGTTGATGATGGAGGGGATCATTGTGCGGATCGCCTGCGGCAGCACGACCTTGGACATCGCCTTCCAGTACGGCAGACCCAGACTGCGGGCGGCTTCCATCTGACCCTTGTCAACGCTCTCGATACCGGCGCGGATGATTTCCGCCATGTATGCGCCGCAGTTCAGCGACAGGCAGATGATGCCCGCCTGCAGCGCCGTGAACATAAACTTGCTGCCGAACAGTTCAGACCAGTGCAGCGTGTCGTTCATCAGCATCGGCACACCGAAAAACACAAAAAACGCCAGCACGATCATCGGCACACCGCGGATGATGTCAACGAAAATCGTGGCAATCGCGTTGCAGATGCGGTTTTTCAGTACGCTTAAAATGCCCACAAACAGACCGATCAGGCAGGCAAAAAACAGGCTCCACAGCGCCAGCAGCAGCGTCTGCCCCATGGCGACCAGCAGCATGGTGCCGTACTCGGCAAGGATCTTAAAAACCAAGGCGAAGGACTCCTTTCGGGTTTGGTTGTTGCGAAAAAAGCGGGGATGCCTGCGAAAACAGGCGTCCCCGCGCTGTATAATAATTAGCCCAAATACTTTTTCAGGATCTCGTCATACTTGCCGTTGGCTTTGATGTTGGCAAGACCCTTGTTGAACATATCCAGCAGCTCCTGGCTGTCCTCGCTGAAAATGGCGAAGCCGTAGGGGGCGGGGTCGCTGGCGGTGTCGTCCAGCACCTTCAGGGCGAGGTCGCCGTCCTTGATGGACGCCTTCATGATGGGGGTGTCCTCAAAGCAGCCGACGCACTGACCGCCCAAAACTGCCTGATACATCGTGGGGGAATCCTCAAAGTAGGTCAGGTCAAAGCCGTACTCATCCTTGAGGCTCTCAGCGTAAGTGGCGCCCTGCGTGCCGGTCTTGACGGCAACCATCTTGCCGGACAGATCGGCAAAGCCGGTGATGTCGGAATCGACGGGGACAGTCAGCGTCTGGTTGGAGTCATAGTAGCCGTCGCTGAAGGTCCAGCCGCTGGCCTTGCGCTTTTCGGTGATGGAGGCACCGGCGATCATACCGTCCGCCTGACCGGACTGGCAGGCGGCGATGGCGGCATCCCAGCCCAAGGATTTCAGCTCGTACTTAAAGCCCTGATCCTCGGCAATGGCGGCGACGATATCCACGTCGATGCCCACAAAGTTGCCGGATGCGTCGGTGTACTCAAACGGCTTAAAGACGGTGTCGGTGGCGATGACCCAAGTCTTGTCGGCAGCGGTGGAGTCCGCGGCGCTCTCGCTGGCGGATGCGCTCTCGGCAGGGGCTGCGCTTTCGGCAGCGGAGGAGGACGCGGTGGAGGCAGCACCGCCGCAGGCGACCAGATAGGCAGCCAGGACGGAGGTCAGACCCAAAGCAATGAGTTTTTTCATGTGTAATACCTTCCCTCAAAAACAAAATGATACCGCACCCGCCGCACAGCGGGCGTGATGCCTTGCGCGGACCCTCTGTTTGACCGCGCCGGGCGTACACGATTTGCAGGTACAGTTTTATTATAGCACGGTCGTTTCAAAAGTCAAGAAAAATTCCGGCTTTTTGATTAATAAAATAAAGTTTTGCGCTGTATTTTAAAATAAAGATTAGTTTATTCTTGCTTTTTCGCGCGGCACTTAACTAAAACAAGCGGCAAACATGCATGCGGAAAATGTGGTTTACCCGCCCGTTTTCGGCATTTCCAGCAGGGAAAGCCCCGTATAATAGGTCGTGTGATATCTTGAGAAGGAGCGATGGAAATGCTGCAAACCTTAGAACGAAAGACCCATATTTTTGACGCACAGGTGCTGACCGCAGCGCAGTACGATGCCCTGCGCGAGCTGGCAGATCCCGCCGGGCTGCCCATGCTGGACGCACTGCGCCCCGCCTTGGACAACGGGCAGATCGTGGGCGATTTTGCCGGGCAGGAGCAATTGCAGATCGCCGCGGCACTGCTGCCGCTGTACGCACAGGACGAGCTGCCCACCCGCCTGCGTGCCGCCGGCTTTGGTGCCGACGGGCAGGGCGCGGTGCTGACCCCGCCGCTGGTACGCGCAAATTATACACAGCTGCGCAACTTTTTGCGGCTATCGCTGCGCTGGGCGATCGAGCGGTACGCCAGCTACCACGTTTGGGCGGTGCAGGTGCTGGATTTTAAAAACCTGCCTGCCTGCGAGGATCTGTGTGCGCAGTACTTATCCACGGGGCTGACGCTGCGCGCCGTGCTGCCACTGCAGGACACCGACGGGCTGGTGGTTTACGCCGCGCGGGGGTTGGCGCATTGGCGCGAGCCGCTGCGCCGCCTGCACCTGAACGACCCCGCCCTGCCCCGCGTGCTGGAGCGCGGCTACGCGGCGGCGGATTTCGGCTGGAGCAACGAGGGGATGGAGCTGTTGGTAAGACCGCTTTGATGCAAGAGTTAAGAGTGGAGAGTTTAGAGTTAAGATAAGGTGTGCCCGCCCCGCGGGCACATTTTTTATTGTGGGGGCGGTGGTTGGGGGGTGTTGCCATTGTTCCCTTGGCTGTAGGGGCGAGCATTGCTCGCCTATGCGGTTTGTCCGTTAAATCGTATTGTTGGGATGGCTGCAACGGGCGGCATATATGCCGCCCCTACAGATGACCCGTTATGTTGTTATAACCGCAAAACCGCGGGCGGGGCAATGCCCCGCCCCTGCCGCGCAACATATTTTATTGCCCCGTAGGGCGGGGTGACCCCACCCCGCCGGGGGAATTGGTGGTAGCCGAAAGGCGGCAAGGAGGGGTCAAGACCCCTCCCTACAAATTGCCGGAAGGTGAGCGGTTATAAGGCAAAACGCCCATTTTCGGCAGGTTTGTAGGGGACGCATATATGCGTCCCGTGCGGTTTGCCCGGTAGTTTGATTTGCCGGGATGGCTGCAACGGGCGGTATATATGCCGCCCCTACGAACCGCCCTGCGATGGGGCAAAATCACAGCAAAAAAAGGAAGGAGGCAAGCCTCCTTCCTTTTATAGTATAGTATACTATCCCATGCCGTTATTTGCCGAAAATTGCCCCGATGCTGTTGAATACCCCGGCGATGCTGTCGGCTTGCTTTTGCAGCGCGTCCACGTTTTCCATCAAGCCGGGCAGACCTGCCAGCACTTTATTCAGCGCTTCCACGTCTAATTTTTGCAGCTGATCCACAATGCCGGGCAGCTTTTGCATCATATCGTCCAGCTCGGCGGGATCCAGCGTGCCAAGGCTGCTTTGCAGGGTTTCCGCCAGCGCGTCCACCTGCGTGCAGGCGTCCAGCACCTCGGCGTAGGCGGCGTTCAGGCGCACGGCGGCAAACGCCAGCGCTGCCAGCACCACCACGGCCAGCACAATCGTGACCGCCATATGGATCGTCTGGTTGCGCAAAATTTTTTGGTTCTGCGCCTCGATGCGGTCCAGCTGCGCCTGCAGCGCCGTTTCGGGTGCGTCGGGGGTGTGGTTCAGTTCTTGCATAGGCTCCTCCTTTACTGGGTGCGGGTGTCCCGCATTTCAAACCAGAATGTGCTGCCCTGCCCCACAGCGCTGTTTACGCCAAAGGCAAAGCCGTGCTGCTGCAAAATCGCCTTGGTAATGCTCAGCCCCAGCCCCGTGCCGCTGCGCCCGGAATCCTGCCGTGCGCGGTAGTAGCGGTCAAAAATGTACGGCAGATCGTCCGGCGGGATGCCGGGACCGTGGTCGGTGACCTCCACCCGGCAGCCGCCGCCGGGCATGGGCGCGGCGCGCAGAATCACCACGCCGTCCGCGCCGATGTGGTGGAACGCATTGCCCAAAAGGTTGTGCAGCACCCGCTCCATCATGGCGGGGTCAGCGCTGACCGGGCAGGGGTCGTCGCCCAAAAATTGCAGCTGCCAGTGGTTTTGCTCGCACAGGGCATCGTAGCGCCCCGCCACCTCAAAGCAAAGCGCATCCATATGAAACTGCACCGGCTCGGGCTTTTCGGCGCCCGACTGTACCTTGCTCAGCTCCATCACGCTGTTGACCAGCGCCGACAGGCGGTCGGCTTCATCGGCAATGATGTTGCACTGCTCGGTGCGCTTTTCGGCGTCGTTGCCCGTGATATCGCGCACCGTTTCGGCGTAGCCCTTGATCAGCGTCAGCGGGGTGCGCAGGTCGTGGCTGACGTTTGCCAGGATGTCCTTTTCCAGCTGGGCGCTGCGCTTGACCTCGGCGGTCATATGGTTAAAATCGGCGGCAAGACGTCCGATTTCATCGTTATGCTCCACCGAAATGCAGGTGTCGTAGTTGCCGGCAGCGACCTCTCGCGCGGCGGCGGACAGGCGGTGGATGGGGCGGGTGATCCAGCGGCTGAACAGCATCGCCGCCAGCAGGTCAATGACCAGCAAAACCAGCGAAAGCGGCAACAGCAGGCTGCGCAGCACCTCGGCGGCGGTGAAGATCTGCGCCAGATTCGCCGAAACCAGCACGCCGTAGCAGCCGTCCGCCGACAGCCTGCCCACGACCATCTGCCGGTTGCTGCCGGTCGCGATAATTTTGTACAGGCTGCCCTGCTCAAACAGTTGCTGCCGCAGCGAGATGACCACCGGGTTGTCGGGCGTGAAGGCAAACTCGCCGCCGAACGCGCCGGAGCTGTCGTGCAGCAGGCAGGGGAACAGGCTTTCGTATGCCTTGAGGCAGTGCAGGGTCGCATCGCTGAAATCCACGCAGGCGCCGTCCACATCAATGCGCTGCTGGGCAAAGGCGTCGCTGACGCTGTTCCAGAAATTGCTGTTGAGCCAAAGCCCCGTGTAGGTGCGTTGCGAGATTTCCTTGTCGCTTTGGTCGATCATGGCGGTGATGGCGGTGCAGCGGTTTTCCAGCCGGGCGCGCAGCGTGCGGTTGTACATCGGTTCCAGCCCGTAGGTGATGACCGCCCACATCAGCGCCAGCGTAAACAACGTTAAGGCGCTGATAAACAGCATCATCTGCCAGCGTATCGCCAGCGCGGGGCGTTTGTGTGCAGGGTGTTTCACGGCAGCGGCACTTCCTTTACCGGGCATCGGGGTCGAACTTGTAGCCGATGCCCCACACGGTTACGATCAGATTGCGGCAAGCCCCCAAGTGGCTGCGCAGCATTTTAATGTGGGTGTCCACGGTGCGGTCCTCGCCGTAGTAGTCGTAGTTCCACACCTTTTGCAGGATTTTTTCGCGGCTGAGGGCAATGCCCTTGTTGTTGACCAAAAAGACCAGCAGGTCAAATTCCTTGGGGGTCAGCGGGGCTTCCTGCCCGGCGACCTTGACGCTGTGGCTGGCGGTGTCGATGGTCAGCTCCCCAAAGGTGTACAGCGTGCCGTCGCGGGCGGTGCTGGGCATGGTGCGCGCCAGCACCGCCTTGACCCGTGCCACCAGCTCGCGCGGGGAAAACGGCTTGACAACGTAGTCGTCGGCACCGTTTTCCAGCCCCGCCAGCTTGTCGTATTCCTCGCTGCGGGCGGTCAGCATAATGACCGGGGTCATCATTTTGCGGGTGCGCATCTCGCGCAGGCAGGTCATACCGTCCATAAAGGGCATCATAATGTCCAGAATCACAAGGTCAATGCCGCCCTGCGCCAATAGGCCCAGGGCTTCGCCGCCGTCGCCCGCCTCGGCGCAGGTAAAGCCGGCGTATTGCAGATGCTCCCGGATCAAATCCCGGATGCGGGGTTCATCGTCCACGATCAGAATGTTCGGCATGGGGAAACTCCTCCTTATACGATACCTCTATAAGTCTATCATACCGCAGCTGCGTGGTGAAATTGTGAAATTTTTTGAAAAAAATTGAAAAAAGGGGCGCGGCACAGAGTTGAGAGCGGAAAGTTCAGAGTTGAGATTCGCCGCGCCAATTTCCATTATCTCTTGCATTTCTCCCCGTTTTGCTGTACTATTATGCTGAGAAAATCTGGAGGTGCAGCTTATGCAGGATATCCGCGTCGTGGCGCTGGATCTGGACGGTACCGTGTTTGACGATGCCAAAACCATTTCCCCGCGCAATGCCGCTGCCATCAATGCCGCCCTGCAAAAGGGCGTGCTGGTCTTACCCGCAACGGGGCGTCCCGCCGCCGGGGTGCCGCAGCAGTTTCTGGACTGGCCGGGTGTAGACTACGCCATTACCAGCAACGGTGCCACCGTCACCGAGCTGGCAACCGGCAAAAAACTTGTCGAACAGCCGTTTTCCCCCGCCTTGGCGATGCAGCTGTATGACCTTTTGCAGCCCTTCGGCGGGCTGATCAGCGTGTTTGTGGACGGGCAAAGCTACTCGCAAACGGGCAACGTGGATGCCTGCGAGGCTTTTTTGCCCCCCAACCTGAGAGCCTACTTCCACACGACCCGGGGCGAAGCCGCCGACCTGCGGCAGTTTCTGCGGGATCACGCGCAGGAAATTGAAAAATTCAGCATCATCTATCCCGACGATGCCACCCGCGACGCCGCATGGCAGGCGGTGCTGGCTGCCGGTCCCACCGAGATCACCACCAGCCTCGATTCCAACCTGGAGATCAACGCCCCCGGCGTGACCAAGGGCAGTGCGCTGCTGGCGCTCGCCAAGCATCTGGGGCTTGCCCGCAGCCAGCTGATGGCGATGGGCGATTCCGGCAACGACCTTGCCATGCTGCAGGCCGCCGGGCTGGGTGTCGCCATGGGCAACGCCACCGAGGAGGTCAAGGCAGCCGCCGACGCCGTAAGCGCCGACAACAACCACGACGGTGTGGCAGTTGCCATTGAAAAATACGTTCTGTAAAGCACAATTTGCGATTATACAAGGAGTAATTTCATGAAAAACGTTCTGGTAGGTCAGTCCGGCGGTCCCACCGCTGTGATCAACGCAAGCCTCGCCGGTGTGTACGAAACCGCTAAGGCGTGCGGCGCCTCCCGCGTGTACGGTATGCAGTACGGCATTGAGGGCGTGCTGAAGGGGCATCTCATCGACTTGGACGAAAAGCTCGCTGACAAGATGGATATCGAGCTGCTCAAGCGCACCCCGTCCAGCTACCTCGGCTCCTGCCGCTGCAAGCTGCCCGACCCCAAGGTGAACGCCGCCCCGTTTGAAAAGCTGTTCCAGATTTTTGCCGCGCACGACATCGGCGCGGTGTTCTACATCGGCGGCAACGACTCGATGGACACCATCGCCAAGCTGTCGGTGTACGGCGGCAGTATCGGCAGCGGCATCCGGTTTATCGGCGTACCCAAAACCATCGACAACGACCTGATGCTGACCGACCACACCCCCGGCTACGGCAGCGCCGCCAAGTACATTGCCACCATTTTAAAGGAAGTCATCTGCGATTCCAGCGTGTACGACCTGCGCAGCGTCACGGTGGCGGAAATCATGGGTCGCCACACCGGCTGGCTTGCCGCCGCCGCCAGCTTGGCTGCCGGTCCCGACTGCGACGGTCCCGACCTGATCCTGCTGCCGGAGGTTCCCTTTGACGAGGACGCCTTCCTTGCCCGCGTTGCCGAGCTGGCGCAGACCCGCCACAACGTTATCATTGCCGCCAGCGAGGGCGTCAAAAACAAGGACGGCGTGTTCCTGTGCGATCTGGTTTCCACCGCCGGGCAGCTGGACGCCTTCGGTCACAAGGCAATTTTGAGCGGCACCAGCCGTTACCTCGCCGATCTCATCCGCGTGCGCCTGGGCTGCAAGACCCGCGCCATTGAATTTTCGACGCTGCAGCGCTGCGCCAGCCACCTTGCCAGCCGCACCGACATCACCGAGGCGTATCAGGTGGGCGGCGGCGCTGTGGAGGCTGCCGTGCGCGGCGAAACCGGCAAGATGTGCGCCATCAAGCGCCTGAGCGACCAGCCCTACCGCGTGGAAACCGAGATGGTCGATGTGACGCAGGTCGCCAACTACGAAAAGAAGGTCCCCGCCGATTGGATCGCCGAGGACGGTATGCACGTCAACGAAAACTTTGAGCGCTACGCCCGCCCGCTGATCCAAGCTGAGCTGAACCCCATCTACATCAACGGCGTACCCCGCCACATCCACCTGTGAGCGAGCCGCGCCCCCGCGTCTGGCAGGCGGACGCCCTGCGCGGGCTTGCCCTGCTGAATATGCTTGCCTACCATTTTATGTACGACTGGGTGTACATTTTTGGGCAAAGTGCGCCGTGGTATAACATCAGCGCGCCCGGCTGCCATGCGTGGCAGCAGTATATCTGCCAGAGCTTTATCCTGCTGTCGGGCTATAGCTTTGCGTTTGCCCGCAAGCCGCTGAAAAACGCCGCCGTGGTGGGCGGGTGCGCCCTGCTGTTAAGCGCTGTGACCCTGCTGTTTTTGCCGGCGGAGGGCATCTGGTTCGGCGTTTTGCACCTGAACGCCGCCGCGCTGCTGCTTACCGTGCTTGCCCGCCCCGTTTTGCAGCGCATCCCCGCGCCCGCGGGCTTGACCGGCTGCGCCGCGCTGTTTTTGCTGACCAACCAACTGCCCTACGGCTTTTTGGGCTTTGAGGGGCTGCATCTTGTCGCCCTGCCCGCCGGGCTGTACCGCGCCAATTTGTGGTGGCTGGGGCTGCCGGATTTGACAAAATTTGCCTCGGCGGATTATTTTCCGCTGATACCGTGGCTGTTTTTGTTCTGGGCGGGGCTGTTTGCCGCGCGCCTTGTGCGCCCTGCCCCCGCCGCATCGCCCGCCGCGCTGCGCCCGCTGTGCCGGGTCGGACGGCACACCTTGGCGGTGTATATGCTGCACCAGCCGATTTTGTACGCAACACTGTGGGTGGTTTTCCACGAAAAAGCATAAAAATGTTAAAAATTTAAAAATAAACCCGTTTTCGGCAAAAAATAAGGTTGACATACCCCCTGTACTTATAGTATAATTTCTGTTACTGGTTGATATTTTGACCGGCAAACTCCTGTCTCAGGTCAAGGGAGGGAAAAAGATGTCGGAGATCCGTGTCAAAGAGGGCGAGTCCCTCGAGAGCGCTCTGCGCCGTTTCAAGCGCAGCACTGCCCGCAGCGGCGTATTGGCTGAGGTTCGCAAGCGTGAGGCTTATGAGAAGCCTTCCGTCAAGCGTAAGAAGAAGTCCGAGGCTGCCCGCAAGCGCAAGTTTAAGTAAGATTATCTTACAAGGAACGACTGTGCAGATCCACGCAAATTGCGGGGGTCTGCACTTTTATTTTTATTGCGGCTGTTGCAAAACTCCCCGGCGGGGTGGGGTCACCCCGCCCTACATCGTACTAAATAAAACCGTGCCGCTTAGCGGCACACCTTATCTTAACTCTCAACGCTCCACTCTCCCTGAGGTATTTCTATGATCCTAACGCCCGAATACGTTTTTCGCCGCATTGAATCCATCACGCCGGAATTTCTGGCGCAGCACGGCATCACCGCGCTGGTCCTCGACGTGGACAACACCCTGACCGCCGACGGCAGCCAGGTGCTGGACGACTCGGTGCGCCAATGGCTGGATACCATGCGCGCCGCCGGTGTCAGCCTGACCATCGTGTCCAACAACACCGACAAGCGGGTGCGCCCGTTTGCGCAGCGCGTCGGGCTGGCGTATGTGCCGCTGGCGTGCAAGCCGTTTTCGCCGGGGCTGCGGGTGGCGCGCCGCCGTCTGGGCGTTGCCAAATCCCGGATGGCGATGGTCGGCGACCAAATCTTCACCGACCGCCTTGCGGCAGGGCTGTACGGCATTCCCTGCCTGTTCCTGCTGCCCCGCACCCCGCACGACAAAAACCGCGTGGTGCGCTTTAAGCGCAAATTTGAGCCGTACTGGCTGAACAAATTCTACCGAAACGGGGGAAAGATCTATGAATGACACCCCCAAATTCGGCACTGCCGGGCTGTCCGATTCCTACGCCGCCAAGGGGTTTGACCCGCAAAAAATCGCCGCCTACACGGCGTCCTTCGGGCTGACCGCCTTCGAGTACCAGTGCGGGCGCGGCGTGCGTCTGGCGCACGACAAGGCACAGGCGCTGGGCAAGGCTGCCGCCGCACAGGGCATCACCCTGTCCGTCCACGCGCCGTACTATATCAGTATGTCGGGCTTGGACGATGAAAAACGTCTGCACAGCGTCGATTATCTGCTGCAAAGCTGCGCTTTGGTCAAAGCGCTGGGCGGGCGGCGGGTGGTGTTCCACCCCGGCAGCTGCGGCAAGCAAAGCCGTGAAGCCGCGCTGGAAAAGGCGCTGGACACCATGCGCCGCGCCGTCGCCGCCTGTGACGAGGCAGGCTACGGCGATTGCATCCTTTGCCCCGAAACGATGGGCAAAATCAACCAGCTTGGCACCGTGGACGAGGTGCTGGCGCTCTGCGCCGTGGACCCGCGCATCACCCCCTGCATCGACTTTGGGCATATCTACGCGCGCAGCGGCGGCGCCGAGCTGACCGACACCGCCTCCTACGCGGCGCTGCTGGACAAGCTGGGCGACGCCTTGGGCGATGACCGCGCCGTGCATTTTCACGCGCATTTTTCCCGCATTGCCTACACCGCGGGCGGCGAAAAATGCCACCTGACTTTTGCCGACACCGCCTACGGTCCGCCCCACGCCCCGCTTTTGCAGCTGCTGAAGCAGCGCAAGCTGGCGCCGACTATCATCTGCGAGTCCGCCGGCACGCAGGCGGAGGATGCCCAAAAACTGGCTGCCGCCTTTGCCGTGCTGTAAAAAGCGCAAAAAAATTTAAAAAACATCGCAAAAAGTCCCGCAGGGGGCTTGCAAAAAGACCTGACATCCTGTAAAATAATTACAGGTATGTTTAATCTATTATTGGAGGAATTTTAATATGATTTCTGCAGGCGAATTCCGTAACGGCGTCACCTTCGAGCAGGACGGCCAGGTCCTTCAGGTCGTTGAGTTCCAGCACGTCAAGCCCGGCAAGGGCGCTGCTTTCGTGCGCACCAAGACCAAGGAAGTCACCTACTCTTACGAGGACGGCGACCTGTACCACTTTATGGACGTTGAAACCTACGACGATATCCCCGTAGGCGCCAACGATGTGCCCGACAACTTCAAATTCTGCAAAGAGAACGACACCTGCAAGCTGCTGAGCTACAAGGGTAAGGTTTTCAGCGTGGAAATCCCCAACTTTGTTGAGCTGGAAGTCACCGCTACCGAGCCGGGCGTCAAGGGCAACACCGCTACCAACACCCTGAAGCCCGCCACCGTCGAGACCGGTGCCGAGATCCGCGTCCCCCTGTTCATCAACGAGGGCGACAAGATCCGCATCGATACCCGCACCGGCGAGTATATGGAGCGCGTCAACTGATTTGGCTTTTTGCCGGGTACTGGCTTGTGCCGTGCCCGGCATTTTTGTTCACCAAAAACAATAGGGAGGCAACACTATGGCTATGGATTTGAACGCAAAGGCCGCCTACATCCGCGGCTTGATGACCGGTATGGAATTTGACCCCGAAAGCAAGAACGGCAAGATCATTGCCGCCATGATGGATCTGCTGGAAGAAATGGCAGCCACCGTGGTCGAGCATGACGACGCGCTGGATCAGGTGTATGATGAGCTGGAAACGCTGGATCAGGATCTGGACGACGTGGTTTCTGACCTGTACGAGCTGGAGGACGATGAGGACGACGAGGACGACGAGGAGCCTGCCGACCTGTACGAGGTCACCTGCCCCAACTGCGGTGCCGTTGTGACTGTGGACGAGGACACCCTGCTCAGCCAGGATCTGACCTGCCCCAACTGCCACGCCGCCTTTGACATTGAGATCAAGGACGAAGAGGACGAGGACGAGGAACCCAACAGCGAAGAATAAGCGCAAAACATAAGCGCAAAAGGCGCGCCCCGGCAGGGGCGCGCCTTTTGCTTTAGAGTTAAGAGTGGAGAGTGCAGAGTTCAGATAAGGTGTGTCCGCTTTGCGGACACGTTTTAATATATTGCAAAGCCTTCCCCCAGCGGGGGAAGGTGGCGCGCCTGCGCGCCGGATGAGGGGGAGATGTCCGGCAGTTGCCCCCTCATCAGTCACCTGCGGTGACAGCTTCCCCCAAAGGGGGAAGCCATACACGCGGATTACCCGTTATGTTGTTACAACCGTAAAACCGCGGGCGGGGCTTGCCCCGCCCCTACCGCGCAACATATTGTATTGCCCCGTAGGGCGGGGTGACCCCACCCCGCCGTAAGGCGGGATTTTTTGTTTACCTCTTACTTTTTCTGCAAGGCGCCCTGCAGCATAATGTCGCCGAAGGACAGCGCGTTGTACAGCCCCACCTTGTTGGCCTGGCGGACAATGCGCTCCGGCAGGGGCTTGCTGTCGTCGGTGGAAAGCAGCACAATGTGTACCTTATCTGCCACCTCGGCACCGTTTTCCTGCTTGTTGCTCAGCACCTGCAGGTAGACGACATACGGGTCCGTCATGGAGCCGTAGTAAATATCATTGCCGCAGCGCACCAGCGGGCGGCCTTTATAGGTCAGTTTGGGAGTAAAAGCCATAGCATAGACCTTCTTTCTGTCAAAATTTCGTTCTGATATAGTATTATAGCACAGTTTCGGCTGTATTACAAATCCATTTTGTCGTCGCGGTCATGATCTTCCTGCTTTTGCTGGTTCAGCGCCACGCGCTCGGTCAAAACGCGCAGGCGGCTGTCCAGCTGGCTGACCCGGATGGATAGCATAAATTGACGTGCCAACAGCAAAAAGATGATAATCAAATACACGCAGTTGATGGGGCTGACAAAGCCCAGCAAGCCGGACACCCAGTACGCAATGCCCGGAAACAGCGCCACCAGCAGCAAAACAGCGCTGAGCGCCAGCCAGTAGATGGTATCCTCGATCTGCACGCGCGCCTGCCGCACGCGGCGCAGCACATACCCCGCCGTGGCAAAAGCGCCCAGAATCAGGCAGATGCGCAAAACAGTTTGGTCGGTCATATCACAGGCTCCTTTCCGGGTAGGGGGTTTCGGTGTCGCGCTTGCGGAACCACTGGATCAGCAAAATGGACACCGACATTTTTACCATATACTGCACGCTGCGCCAGAGGGTCAGGTAGCTCTGCCCTGCCGTGCGCTCGCCCATTTTGACCTGTACCTCCTTGACCTTGGCACCGTTTTTGATCAGGTAGCTGATGGTATCCGGCTCCGGTCCGTAGTTGAGGTTTTCGGCAAATTCCTGCACCATGGCGCGGTTGAACATCCGCATACCGCTGGTGGGGTCGCAGATGGCGCGCCCCGTCGTCAGCCGGATCGACCAGCTGATGATATAGCTGCCCACCATACGCAGTGTTTTGGGCTTTTTGACCGTTAAAAAGCGGCTGCCGATGACGATATCGCTGCCTTCCTCCAGCGCAGCCAGCATTTCGGCAATGTATTCCGGCTTGTGCTGCCCGTCGGCGTCCATCTGCATGGCGCAGTCGTAGTCATGCTCAGCGGCGTAGCGCAGCCCGGTCTGAAACGCCCCTGCCAGCCCCAGATTGACCGGCAGGTCAATGAGGTGGAACCCATTCTGGCGGCAGAGCGCGGCGGTCTTGTCGCGGCTGCCGTCGTTGACCACCACATAATCGTACTGGGGGTAGTTTTCTATCAGATCCCTGACCACCGGCACGATGCTGGCTTCCTCGTTATGGGCGGGGATAACAATCAGTAACTTTTGCATAAATGCTCCTTAGTTTACGATGCTGCGCAGTTTTTCGTACACGGCTTGCCATGTGAACCGCCCCAGCAGCGTTTGTTTTGCCCGTTGGCTGCGCGCCTTGGCGGCTGCCGGGTCGGCAGCGGTCTTTTGCAGGGCGGCGGCAATTTCCGCCGTGTCGGCGCTTGGCAGGAATAGGGCATCGTCCCCGCCGGGCAGCAGCTCGCCGGTACCCGCCGTGTGCGTGCAGACGATCGGGCAGCCGCAGGCAGCCGCCTCCAGCAAAGTCGTGGGAAAGCCCTCGGCGTAGAGGGTGGGCAGGCAGTAGCAGTCGGCTTGGCTGAGCAGCTGCACGATCTGCGCGTGCGGCAGCGCACCGGGGGCGACCACACGCCCGCCGCTTTGCTGTGCCAGCTGCTGCAGCGCGTCCAGCTGCGGACCGTTGCCGACAACGACCAGGCTCCAGTCCGGCAGGCTGAGCACCGCCTGCGCCAAGGGCAGCGCGCCTTTTTCGGGGATCAGCCGCCCCACAAACGCCGCCAGCTTGGTGCCGGCAGGCACAGTTTTGCGCCAATCTACGCGGTTTTTGTCCGCCGCTGCCTGTGCCAGCTCATCGGGGTCCACGGCGTTGGGCAGCGTACCCGCTGCCTGTATGCCGAAGGTTTGCAGCCAGCGGCAGGTGTCGGCGGACACGCCGTAAAAATCAAAGCCGCAGCGGGCAATGCGGCGGCAGGCAAAATGCTCGTACCGCTGCCCCAGCCAGCCGGGCAGCCCGCCGTGCATCATATACCCGGTCGAGTGGTCCAGCACCAGCGCCGGGATGCCCCGCCGCCGGCACTGCTGCGCCGCCCAGATGCTTTGGGTGTACATCCGCGTCTGGATCACGGCAAAGTCGATTTTTTGCGCCCACAGATCGGCGGCATTCGCCCACGGCTTCAGCACGGGGAACCGCCCGCCCATCACGGGAAAGGACGGCAGGCGGTAAATTTCGATGCCGTATTCGTCGGTTTCGCGCGCGGGCAGCCCCGGCAGCGCCGCCGTTACGACCAGCGCCCGATGCCCCGCCGCGGTGAAACGCCGCGCCAGATTCCAAGTATAGCGCTCGACCCCGCCGGGTGTGGGCAGGTACTGCGCCGAGAAAAAACAGATGGTCATACCTCACCTTACACCTTTGCGCCGAAGGCCGCCTGCACGGCAGCCTGCCAGCGCCCGTCCTGCCGCAGAATGGCCTCAACGGCACCGCGCACGGCACCCGCGCCGCCCGCTTGGGGGCAGACATAGTCCGCCGCCGCTCTGACCTCGGGGGCGGCATCGGCGGGGCAGGCAACAAACCCGCACAGCGCCATCGCCGCCAAGTCGTTCAAATCATCGCCGCAGTAGGCGACCTGCTGCGCATCGCAGCCGTTTTGCTGCATAAAATCACGCAGAAACGCCGCTTTGTCGGACACGTTCTGGTACACATCGGTGATTTTTAAATCCGCGGCGCGGCGGCGCACCGCTGCGCTTTCGCGCCCGGTGCAGATCACCGTCCGGATGCCCGCCGCGCGCGCCAGCACCAGCCCGGCGCCGTCCTTGATGGCGAACTTTTTCAGCTCGTTGCCGGTGGCGTCGTAGTAAACGCCGCCGTCGGTCAGGGTGCCGTCCACGTCCAGAATCAGATATCGTATCACGGCATAGCTCCTTCGTACTCGCTGGGGGTCAAAAATTCCACCGGCAGCCCCACGGTGCGCATGGCCCCGGCAATCTGCCGGTTGTAGCCCTCGCCGCGCCCGGTGTGGGTGTGCAGCCCGGCGTCCGCGTAGGCAGCCGTGCCGGGGCGGTAGCCGTCGGCACCCGCCAGCTTGACCTTGGCGGCATCGCACAGCCGCAGCAGGCGCAGCAGCATCAGCATACTGTTGCCGCCCTGGTCGTCGGCGGTGGAAAGCCGGTCGTAGTTCAGCACGGCACCCTGCTTGGCAGAGCGCAGGTTGCTGGTCAGGATCAGGCGGCAGGGGTAGGTCTTATCCTCCTCAAAGCGCTTGGCGTTAGAGAAAAAGGCGTAATCCACTGTGCGCTCGCCCGGCACAAAGTTGACCGACACCGTCACATCGGCATCGGCGGCTGCCACGGCAGCCTGCCCGGCGGGGGTGGCAAGGCTGGCGCCGGGTGCCAGCACCAGCACGGTCTTGCCCGCAAAGGCGGCATGCAGGTCGTGCAGGGCTTCGTCATCCTGCACGCGGCGGTTCTTGTATTCCTGATACAGCGTGTCGGCGTAAGCCTTGTCAAAGGCGGTCTTTTTTTCGGGTGCGATGGCAGCCAGAATGTGGTTGATGTCGCGGTTGGTCAAATCGCCCTTGCCCAGATAATGCTCGGCATAGTTGCGGTGCAGGTTGAACCGCGCCGACAAAAAATACGCCGGGGTGTAGCCCCACGGGCTTTCGCCCTTGATGGGGGCGATGTAATCCTGAATGGCGTCCATGATCTGATCCAGATCAAAGTGGCGGGCGCAGTTCTCGTTCATATAATCGGCGGTCAGCTCAATGGGAAGGTTGCCGGGGATACGCCCCATGCCGATCAGACTTGCGTCCACGGTTTTATCGCGCTGCAGCGGCATTTCCAAAAATTCCTGCGCAAGGCAGAAGCTCAGCGCCATATTCTCGTGCAGGTGCAGCCCCAGCCGGATGGCGGGGTCCAGATTGTGGTCGGCCAGCGCGGTGATGCGCTGCAGATCCTTGCGGCGCATACTGCCGAAGGTATCCACAATAGAGAACTGCCACGGGTGGATTTTGTTGACCTCGTCCAGGATCCACAAAATCTCGCTGTCGGTGTAGCCCATAATGTTGATGGGGTTGATCGCCAGCTTGTAGCCGCGCGCCTTGACCTCCCGCGCAAAGTCCATGCCCTCGCGGATGTCGTAGTCGTGTGCGGTAATGCGCAGAATTTCAATGCCGGTGCCGTCGTAGGGCGTCAGCTTGCGGATATCGTAGTTGGAGCGCATCGCCATGCCGGAGTACATTGTACTGCCGCGGCTGCCCGGCGGGGGCAGCAGGCGGTTCAGCTCCTCGATGGTGTTGCAGACGGTGACGTCGGGGTCGTAGCCCGGCACGTTGCGCAGAAAGCCGACCTCGACAATATCCACCCCGGCGTTGGTCAGCGCCCGGATGATATGCTTGGCGGGGGATGCCCCCCACTGCCAGTTGTTGATATATCCGCCGTCGCGCAGGGTGCAGTCCAACAGCTTTACGTCAGGCATCGTGCTTCTCCTTCAAAATTTCGTTGACCAGCGCCAGATCCTTGGGCGTATCGACGCTGACTGTCTTGTACGGGCTTACGATGGCGTGTACCTTGCGCCCGTTTTCGACATAGCGCATCATATCGTTTTCCTCGGCGCGTTCCAAGATGGACTTGGGGGTGTCGTGGTAGAACTGCAGCGCCTGCTTGCTGTACAGCTGAATGCCGGTGACCTTCTCGTAGTCAAAATCCAGCGTGCCTTTGGGGTACGGGATGGGGCTGCGGGAGATCATCAGCACCTCGCGCGCGGCGTTGGTGACGACCTTCTGGTTGGAAAAATCCACCACGTCCGCCGGGTGCTGCATCACGTTGGTCAGCACCGCCACATAGCAGGCATCGTCGGGCAGGGTGTCGGGCAAAATCAAATCGAACGCCGCGGGGTCAACCAGCGGCTCGTCGCCCATCAGCTGCAGGTACAGGTCGGCGTCCACCTTGGTGCTGACCTCCCAGATGCGCCCGGTGGGGGTGTCGTGGTCGGGGCTGGTCATCACGCATTTCATATCGTACTGTGCGCAGACGTCAGCGATGCGCGTATCGTCTGTGGCAATCAGCACATCGTCCAGCTTGGCGCACGCCCTGGCGGCGCGGTACACCCACCAGATCATCGGCTTGCCCAGCACATCGGCCAAGGGCTTGCCGGGCATACGGGTGCTGGCATAGCGGGCGGGAATCACGGCAATGGTTTTCATGGCAGTTTCCTCTTTACAATAAAGAACGGGCTTCGTCCAGCGTCAGGTGTATCTTTTCTTCGGCGGCGGTGAATCCGCGCAGCACAAAGCTTTGCACCGTGACGGCACGGCGGAAGGTAAACGGCAGGCAGAAGTTCAGCACCTCGCTGGGCATGGTGCGCTGTAAAATCACAGCGCCGGGGAACAGGGCGGCGTAGTCGGTTTCATCGCGCGGGTGCGTCTTGATAAACAGCGGCCCTACGGTATATTTTTTTGCCACCGCTTGGAACATGGCATCCTGCTGCGCCTGCGTCAGCAAGCCGTCCTGCACAAAGCTGCGGGGCAAAAGCAGCGTTGCCCCGGCGGCGTTCTGCGGCAGCGGCTGCGTGATAAACACGCTGCGCACCATGGATTTTTCGCTCTCGGTCAGGCTTTGCAAAAGCTGCGCCTTGCTGTCACCGACGAGCTTTTCCGCCCCAAACAGGATGCAGCGGGCGGGATCCTCGCTCTCGACCTTTTTGCAATAGCGGCTGTCGCCCCAGTAGAGATATCCCTTGCCGCTGCGCTGCTTTTTGGCAAAATCCGGCTGGCGGCGCTGGGCTTCGACCAGCGATTGGTCGGGACCGATCGTGCTGGCAAAGGTGTCCTCGCACAGGGTGTAGGCGGCGCGGCAGTCCTGCAGATAGCGCCCCAGGACGCTCCAATCGTTATGGATAAATATCTCCGCATAGCGGTCGGGCTGCAAGTGCCAGCCGCAGCGCTTTTCAAAGCCGCGGCGGTTGCGCTGCTGCCCCAGAAAGCCGGTGGCAATGCCCGGCCAGGCATCCTCGCGCACAAGGATCGGCGTCACAACACCGGTGGCGCGCAGCCTTTGCGCCAGCGCCTGCGCCTCGGGTACCTTGGCAGAAAGCACCAATTCGTGGGGGGCGCCCGCCGTGCGGGATGCCCGCACCAGATCGATCAGCACTTGATACGCCGTGTGGCAGATATACAGATTCATCCCTCTGCCTCCACCAGCTTGACCGGCGGGAAGTGGATGCGTCCCCAGCCGGGCGCCCATTCGGGGATGCTCATATCGCTGGGGGTCACCTCAAAGGCGAACTCCACGGCAGGCTTGTCGAGGCAGACCGCGCTGCCGATCACGCCGTCAAAGACATCCAGATAGAAGTAATACTGCCCCGCGCCCAGCATGGCGGGGTCAAACTCAAACACGGTGGTGTACAGCCTGCCCGGTTCGGCGGCGCCGAGGTTGACCGGGTGGGTGATGCCCACGGGCGAGGAATCCCGCGCGTGGAGGTTCATCTTCATATTGATGCCGGCAAACGGCTCGGTGACGCGCCACTGGATTTGCACCCGCACCGGCTCATTGTCGGCAAAAACGCTGGACTCCTTGCCCAAAAAGCGCAGGCTTTCCAACCGCAGGCGCTGCCCGGCGCCGACGTTCATACGCCCGACCTTGCGCAGGTCATAGTGTACCACGTTGACGTCGGTGGTATCCATATAGATGGCGATGGCTTTTTCGACGTCGCCGTCAAAGATGATGCGCCCCTGATCCAGCACGATGCAGCGGGTGCAGAGCTGGCGGATGGTGCTCATATTGTGGCTGACGTACAGCACGGTGCGCCCGTCCTCGTTGGCGACGTTGCTCATCTTGCCCAGACATTTCTGCTGGAATTTCATATCGCCGACCGCCAGCACCTCGTCCATCACCAGAATTTCGCTGTCCAGATGCGCCGCCACGGCGAACGCCAGCTTGACAAACATACCGCTGGAATAGCGCTTGACGGGGGTGTCGATAAAATCGCCGCACTCGGAAAATTCAATGATCTGCGGCAGCTTGGCGTCGATCTCGGCGCGGGACATACCCAAAATTGCGCCGTTCATATAGATGTTTTCGCGCCCGGTCATCTCGTTGTTGAAGCCGGTGCCGACCTCCAGCATACTGGAAATGCGCCCCTTGATGCGGATCTCGCCCTCGGTGGGGGCGGTGATGCGGGTCAGCAGCTTGAGCAGGGTGGATTTTCCGGCGCCGTTGCGCCCGATAATGCCCAGCGCCTCGCCCTTGTACACGGTCAGGTCCACGCCGTTGAGCGCCATAAAGGTCTGCCCGTACAGCCGCGTGTCGGTGCCGATGATGGTGTTGGGATCCTCCTTGCCGCGCACACGCGCCCACCAGCTTTGCAGATCGTGCGTCAGCGTGCCGCCGCCGATCTGTCCGAGCTTGTACTGCTTTTTCAGCCCCTCAATTTCAATAACGGGGGTCTTTTCGGTTTTCTGCATAGTCCCCCTCCTCACACGGTGTCCATAAAGGTCTTTTCAATGCGGCTGAACAGCACTACGCCCAAAACCAACGCCGCAGCGGTAAATACCAGGCTGTAGGCGACGCCCCACGCGGTCACGGTGCCGCCGCCCAGCGTCGCGGCGCGGAACACCTCGATGGGGGCGGTCATGGGGTTGAACTGCAGCAGCGCCTGCAGGCGGGGGCTGTTGTTCAGCATCGAAACGGGATACACCACAGGGGAGGCGTACATCCACAGCTGCACGCCGAAGCCCACGGCAATGGCAAGGTCGCGGTATTTGGTGGTCAGGCTGGACACAATGATGCCCACGCCCAGCCCCAGCAGCATGACCTGCAGCATAACCACCGGCAGCGCCAGCACCCACAGGCTGAGGTGCATCTGCGCACCGGTCAGGGCAAAGTACACCCAGAAGCAGGCAAACATCGCGCACTGCACAAGGAAGTTGATGAGCGCCGTCAGCACCTGACTGATGGGGGTGGTCAGGCGCGGAAAGTACACCTTGCCGAACACACCCGAGTTGGCAACAAAGGTATTGGCGGTGTTGTTGACACAGTTGGCAAAGAAGGTCCAGACCGTGTTGCCCGCCATATAAAACAAAAACGCCGGTGTGCCGTCGGTCGAAAGCCCTGCCAGCCCGCCGAACACCACGTTGAAGATCACGGTGGTCAGCAGCGGGTTCAGGATGATCCACGCCGGGCCCAGAATGGTCTGCTTGTACAGCACGGTAAAGTTGCGCTTGACGAACATCCCGATCAGGTCACGGTAGCGCCACAGCTCTGCCAGATCTATATCAAACCAACCGGTCCGCGGGCGCACCACAGCGGTCCATTCGGCGGTGTTTTGCGTTTTTTCGCTCATAAAAAAAGCCTTTCTGTGTAAAATTTGCATATATGTTAGGATTATACCACATATCGAGGGATTTTACAAGCCTTGCCCCTGCCGCGCCTGGCTTTGTTTGTGTAGGTTTGTCATCTGCACTTTATATTCTTCACAATTTGCGCTGCCCTATTGAAAATATAGGAATACTGGGTATATAATATCTCTGTGTTTTTGCGCATTTGAGGGAGGTATATTTATGGCAACCAAGTATATTTTTGTCACAGGCGGTGTTGTGTCCGGGTTGGGAAAGGGCATCACCGCCGCCAGTCTGGGGCGGCTGCTGAAAACCCGCGGGCTGAAGGTCGCCAGCCAAAAGCTGGACCCGTACATCAACGTGGACCCCGGCACGATGAGCCCCTTGCAGCACGGCGAGGTGTTCGTGACCGACGACGGCACCGAAACGGATCTGGACTTGGGACATTATGAACGTTTTATCGACGAAAACCTGAACAAATATTCCAACCTGACCACCGGCAAGGTCTACTGGAACGTGCTGAACAAGGAGCGTCAGGGCGCGTATCTGGGGCAGACCGTGCAGATCATCCCCCACATCACCGACGAGATCAAGAGCTACATCTACAACCTTGCCCGCAGCACCGAGGCGGACGTTGTCATTACCGAAATCGGCGGCACGACCGGCGACATCGAAAGCCAGCCTTTTTTGGAAGCGATCCGTCAGGTCGGGCTGGAGCAGGGCGCCGAAAACTGCTGCTACATCCATGTGGTGCTGGTGCCGTACATCTCCGGCTCGGACGAGTACAAGTCCAAGCCGGCGCAGCATTCCTGCAAGGAGCTGCAGGGCATGGGCATTGCGCCCAACGTCATTGTGCTGCGCGCCGATGGTCCCGTGGGCAACGATATCAAGCACAAAATCAGTATGTTCTGCAACGTGCGCCCCGACTGTGTCATTGAAAACCTGACGATGCCCAGCCTGTACGAGTGTCCGCTGATGCTGGATGCCGCCGGGCTGACCGACGTCGTGACCCGCCAGCTGCATCTTGACACCCCCGCCAGCGACCTGACCGAATGGAAGGAGCTGATCGGGCGCATTGCTGCGCGCAGCCGCACCTGCCGCATTGCGCTGGTGGGCAAGTATGTCAAGCTGCACGACGCCTACCTGAGCGTGATGGAAAGCCTGTACCACGCGGGCTTTGAGAACGAGTGCAAGGTGGATATCCGCTGGGTGGACAGCGAAAATCTGACCGATCAGGCACGCTGCGCCGAGGAATTTGCCGATGTGGACGGCATCATCCTGCCCGGCGGATTTGGCGACCGCGGCATCGAAGGGATGATCCAGGCTGCCCGCTATGCCCGCGAAAACAACCTGCCGTATTTCGGCATCTGCCTGGGTATGCAGATCATGGTGATGGAGTACGCGCGCGGCGTGCTGGGCTATGCGGACGCCAACTCCGGCGAGTTTACCCCCGACGGTGCGCACAACGTCATTGCCCTGATGCCCGACCAGCAGGGCAATATCCCCAAGGGCGGCACGATGCGCTTGGGCAAGTACCCCTGCGCGGTCACCCCCGGCACCAAGATGGCGGAATGCTACGGCACCGCCCAGATCGACGAGCGCCACCGCCACCGCTACGAGTTCAACAACGATTACCGCGCCGAGTTTGAGGAGAAGGGGCTTGTCATTGCAGGCACCAGCCCCGACGGGCATCTGGTGGAAGCGGTGGAGATCCCGGGACGCGCGTTCCATGTGGGCGTGCAGTTCCACCCCGAATTCAAGAGCCGCCCCAACCGCGCCCACCCGCTGTTTAAAGGGTTTATTGCGGCCGCGATGCAATACCAGCTGCAGAAGAACCAATAATAGAGTTAAGAGTTGAGCGTGTAGAGTTTAGATTTTGTGTGCCCGCTATGCGGGCACATTTTTTTATGGGGCAACAAAAAATCATGGCGCGGTAGGGGCGGGGTATGCCCCGCCCGCGATTTTGCGGGAATTACAATATTACGGGTGGGTTGTAGGGGCGGCATATATGCCGCCCGTTGCAGCCAACCCGGTAATGCGATATAACGGGCAAACCGCACGGGACGCCTATAGGCGTCCCCTACAAACCTGCCGGAAAAGCCATACACAAAACACATTGCCGTGTAGGGGCGGTCATTGACCGCCCGTTGCAGCCATCCCGGCAGCGCAGCCTGACGGGTAAACCCCACGGGCGAGCCATCCTCGCCCCTACAACCAAAGGGGGAATTGCCATAAAATAAAAATGTGTCCGCTTAGCGGACACACCAAATCTCAACTCTAAACTCTTAACTTTCCACTCTTCAAAAATGTTTACAACTTTTTTGAAACATACGCCCCCGGAATCTCGTACTATACAATATAGCAGCAAGGGCAGGCAAGATACATCAAAATCCGCACAATTTTCGCGGTTTTCCCCTGCGCAATCTTGGCAGATTTTTCTCTTGTTTTTCGTAGCTGCGTTGGTATATAATAGTGCATCGTCCGAAAGGGCGTATCCGTTCAAAAGGAGCTTGTTTATGCGAAATTGGTGCGCGCGCCATCCCGTTGGCTTTATGGCGCTTTATACCTTGTTTTACTTAACCTTTTTTGCGCTGCTGGAAAAAACCGTTACGGTGCCTGATTTGTGGGTACACTGCCGGCTGGATGACCTGATCCCGTTTTGCAAGTATGCCATTGTGCCGTATGCAGTGTGGTTTCCGTGGATACCTTTCACACTGTTTTACCTTTTATATAAGGCGCCGCGCCGGGATTTCTGGCGGCTGTGCCTGCCGCTGTTCGGCGGTATGACGCTGGCGCTGCTGTTCTACGCCGTTGTCCCCAACGGTCTTGCCCTGCGCCCCGCCTATGTGCCAGGGCAGGATATCTTTGCCTGCGCCGTGCGCCGCCTTTACCGCAGCGACACCCCCACCAACGTCTGCCCGTCCATCCATGTGTTCAACTCGGTCACGCTGATGCTGGCGTACCTGCGCTCGTCCTGCTTTGCCGCACCGCGCCGCCGCTGGATGCGCCCCACCGCCGTGGTGCTGTGCCTGTCCATCACGGCGTCCACCATGCTGCTGAAGCAGCACAGCGTCATTGACGTGCTGTTCGGCGCACTGCTGGCACTGGCGCTGGACTACGCCGCCGCCGTGCTGGAGCGTCAGGGCATCCCCGAGCGCCGCTCCCGCCGCCTGCCGCAGCAAATTTAACGATCTGGATTCCCCGCGTTCCGACGCGGGGAATTTTTTGTATATCTCATTAGACATTGTGTCTAAATATTTACCCCCGTCTTTGGCGCTAATGCTGATTTTGTTGGTCAGTTTCCACAAAATACTTGCACATTTTTCCCTGCGTGTTATGATATGTTTAATAAATAACAAAGAAAAGGTGGCTTTGTATGCAAAAGTATATCATGGCGCTGGACGCAGGCACCACCTCCAACCGCTGCATCCTGTTTGACCGCAACGGGCGTATGTGCAGCGTGGCGCAAAAGGAATTTACCCAGTATTTTCCCAAGCCGGGCTGGGTTGAGCATGACGCCAACGAGATTTGGACCACCCAGCTGGGCGTGGCACTTTCGGCCATGAACCGGATCGGTGCCTCCGCCGCCGACATTGCGGCCATCGGCATCACCAACCAGCGCGAAACGACCATCGTTTGGGATCGCGAAACCGGCGAGCCGATTTACCGCGCCATCGTCTGGCAGTGCCGCCGCACCGCCGCCATCTGCGACGAGCTGAAGGCGCAGGGGTACACCGAGATGATCCGCCAAAAAACCGGGCTTGTGCTGGACGCCTATTTTTCGGCAACCAAGCTGAAATGGATTTTAGACAACGTACCCGGCGCGCGCCAAAAGGCAGAGGCGGGCGAGCTGATGTTCGGCACGGTGGAAACGTGGCTGATCTACAAGCTGACCTGCGGCAAGATCCATGTGACCGACTACTCCAACGCCAGCCGCACGATGCTGTTCAATATCCATACGCTGGACTGGGACGATGACATTTTGCGGCTGCTCAACATCCCGCGCTGCATCCTGCCCACGCCGGTGCCGAACAGCCAGTTTTACGAGTATGCCGACCCGATGCACTTCGGCGGCGAGATCCGCATTGCGGGCGCGGCAGGGGACCAGCAGGCGGCGCTGTTCGGGCAGACCTGCTTTGCGGCGGGGGACGTCAAAAATACATACGGTACGGGCGGCTTTTTGCTGATGAACACCGGGGACAAACCCGTGGAAAGCCGCAACGGGCTGGTTACGACCATCGCGTGGGGGCTGAACGGCAAGGTCAACTACGCGCTGGAAGGCAGCATTTTTGTGGCGGGCGCTGCCATACAATGGCTGCGCGATGAGCTGAAAATCATCGAAGATTCGCGGGATTCCGAGTATATGGCGCTCAAGGTCAAGGACACCAACGGCTGCTATGTCGTGCCGGCGTTCACGGGGCTGGGCGCGCCGCACTGGGACCAGTATGCCCGCGGCACCATTGTGGGCTTGACCCGCGGCTGCAACAAAAACCACATCATCCGCGCCACGCTGGACAGCCTGTGCTATCAGGTCAATGACGTGCTGAAGGCGATGGAAGCGGACGCGGGCATCCGTCTGAGCGGTATCCGGGTGGACGGCGGTGCCTCCGCCAACAACTACCTGCTGCAGGCGCAGGCGGATATCAGCGGCGCGGCGGTCGAACGCCCCCGCTGTGTTGAAACCACAGCGCTGGGCGCGGCGTATCTGGCAGGGCTTGCCGTCGGCTACTGGGACAGCCCCGCCGACGTGCTGAAAAACCGCGAGATAGACCGCGTGTTTACCCCGCAAATTACCGAGCAGGACCGCGAAAAACGCATACGCGGTTGGAATAAGGCCGTGCGCTGCTCTTACGCATGGGCCAAGGAGGACTGACACCATGAAGGACGTTATCATTATCGGGGCGGGCGTGGCAGGCTGCGCTGCCGCCCGGGAAATCAGCCGATACAACGCGGATATTCTGGTTTTGGAAAAAGAGGAGGATGTCTGCTGCGGCACCTCCAAGGCCAACAGCGCCATTGTACACGCGGGCTTTGACGCCGCCGCCGGCAGCCTGATGGCAGAGCTGAACGTGCAGGGCAGCCGTATGATGCCCGCCCTTGCCAAGGAGCTGGATTTTGCCTACGACCCGTGCGGCAGTCTGGTGGTCTGCCTGTCGGACGCGGACCGCCCCGCCCTGCAAAAGCTGTACGAAAACGGCGTTGCCAACGGCGTGGAGGGGCTGCGCATCATCGAGCGCGATGAGCTGTTGGCGATGGAGCCGAATATCTCGGATGAGGCGGTCGCTGCGCTGTGGGCGCCCACCGGGGGCATCGTCTGCCCGTTCGGGCTGACCTTTGCCTTTGCCGAAAACGCTGCCAAAAACGGCGCACAGTTCCAATTTGACACCTGTGTGACCGGGCTGGAAAAAATCGACGGCGGCTGGCGTGTGCATACCGACAAGGGCGACTTGGACGCGCGAAGTGTGGTGAACGCCGCCGGGGTCCATGCGGACGAGCTGCACAACATGGTAAGTGACGATACGATGACGATTATCCCGCGCCGGGGCGATTACTTCCTGCTGGATCACAGCGCGGGCGGACACGTTAAGCACACGGTGTTCCAGCTGCCCGGCAAGTACGGCAAGGGCGTGCTGGTCACCCCCACGGTACACGGCAACCTGCTGGTGGGACCCACCGCCACCGACATTGACGACAAGGAAAACACCGCCACCACCGCCGCCGAGCTGGACGAGGTGCGCCAAAAATCCGGTCTGGCGGTCAAAAACATCCCGCTGCGCCAGACCATTACCAGCTTCAGCGGTCTGCGCGCCCACGAGGTACACCACGAGTTTATCATCCGCGAAAGCGCCCCCGCCTTTGTGGACTGCGCGGGCATCGAGTCGCCGGGGCTGTCCGCCAGCCCTGCCATCGGGCAAAAGGTTGCGGGCATCGTGGCGGACATTCTGCATCTGGAAAAAGACCCCGCCTTTGACGGCACCCGCAAGGGCATTCTGGACCCCAAAACGCTGCCGCTGGCAGAGCGCGCCGAGCTGGTGCGCCGCCAGCCTGCCTACGGGCAGATCCTCTGCCGCTGCGAGTCGGTGACCGAGGGCGAAATTCTGGACGCCATCCGCCGCACGCCGGGCGCGCGCAGCTTGGACGGCGTCAAGCGCCGCACCCGCGCCGGGATGGGGCGCTGCCAGTCCGGCTTCTGCAGCCCGCGCGTGATGGAAATTTTGGCGCGTGAGCTGGGCAAGCCGATCGAAAGCATTACAAAATCAGGCGGTGCATCGCGCATTATTGTGGGTATCGACAAGGACAGCCTGTAAGGGGGGAAAGACCAAGTGAAAAACGCAGATCTCGTGATTTTGGGCGGCGGTCCTGCCGGGCTTGCCGCAGCGCTGGCCGCACGGCAGGCGGGCGTGCAGGATATTTTGATTCTGGAGCGCGACGCCGAGCTGGGCGGTATTCTGAACCAGTGCATCCACAACGGCTTCGGGCTGCATACCTTTAAAGAGGAGCTGACGGGTCCCGAGTACGCCGCCCGCTTTGCCGACAAGGTCAAGGCGCAGGGCATCCCCTACAAGCTGAACACGATGGTGATGGACCTGTCTGCCGACAAGGTCGTAACCGCGATGAACCGCACCGACGGGCTGTTTCAGGTGCAGGCGAAGGCGGTCGTGCTGGCGATGGGCTGCCGCGAGCGCCCGCGCGGTGCGCTGAACATCCCTGGCACCCGCCCGGCGGGCATCTTTACCGCAGGTACCGCGCAGCGCCTTGTGAATATGGAGGGCTACCTGCCCGGACGCCGCGTGGTCATTTTGGGCAGCGGCGATATCGGGCTGATTATGGCGCGCCGTATGACGCTGGAGGGCGCGAAGGTTTTGTGTGTGGCGGAGCTGATGCCGTATTCCGGCGGGTTGAAGCGCAACATCGTGCAGTGCCTGAACGACTTTGACATTCCGCTCAAGCTCAGCCACACCGTGGTGGACATCGAGGGCAAGGAGCGCGTGACCGGGGTGACGATCGCCGAGGTCAAAAACGGCAAGCCCGTACCCGGCACCGAGGAGCATTTTGCCTGCGACACGCTGCTGCTTTCCTGCGGACTTTTGCCCGAAAACGAGCTGAGCCGCACGGCGGGCGTGGCGCTAAGCCCCATCACGGGCGGACCGCAGGTGGACGAAAGCCTGCAGACCAGCATCCCCGGCGTGTTTGCCGCGGGCAATGTGCTGCACGTCCACGACTTGGTGGACTATGTTTCGGAGGAGGCTTCTGCCGCCGGAACCAGCGCTGCTGCGTATATTTTGCACGGTGCTGCCGCAGCAGGGCGAGCCTTACCCGTTGTGGCGCAAAACGGCGTGCGCTACACCGTGCCGGTAACGGTGCATCCGCAGGCTGCCGAAACGCTGACGCTGCGTATGCGTGTGGACAACGTCTACAAGGGCAAGGCGCTGGCGGTCTACGCGGGCGAAACCTGCCTGTGGCGGCGCAAGCGCCCCGTGATGGCCCCCGGCGAGATGGAAACCGTGGTGCTGAAGGCGGACGCGCTGGCAAAAATTCCCGCCGATGCCGCCAACCTGACCGTGACTTTGGAGGAGGTGTAACGCTATGGAACAACGCGAACTGACCTGTATCGGCTGCCCGCTGGGCTGCCCCCTGACCGTTACGCTGGAAAACGGCGCCGTGCAGAGCGTGCAGGGCAACACCTGCCCCCGGGGCGATGCCTACGCCCGCAAGGAGGTGACCGCCCCCACCCGCATCGTGACCAGCACCGTCAGGGTGACGGGCGGCACGCTGCCTGCCGTCAGTGTGAAAACGGCGGGGGATATCCCCAAGGGCAAAATTTTTGATTGCGTGCGCGCGTTAAAGGACATTGCCGTGCCGGCACCCGTAAGCATCGGGCAGGTCATTGTGCCGGATATTGCCGGAACCGGCGTTGCCATTGTGGCTACAAAAAATATCGACAAGGTGTAAAATCTGCACCGTAACAGCAAAACAAGCGCGCCCCCTGCCGGATGACCCGGCAGGGGGCGCGCTTTGGTTCTTAAGTTTCGTTAGCTTTTACTGCTTCAGGGCGCGGATGACGTGGTTCAGGTCCTGCTCGTTCTCGCAAACGATCTTGACAGGGTGGCTGTAATCCAGGCTCATCATACCCAGAATGCTCTTGGCATCGGCGATGCTGCCCTTTACATCGTGTACGCCGACATCGTTATAACACTTGGCGGCAGCAGACACGATTCCCTTCACTTCAGCAAAATTGGAAACCTTGACTTGTTTCACCATCATAATGACCTCCAAACGTAATCGTGCGGCGGTGTTTTCCCACAAACAGGCGCCGTGCTGTAAGGCACCGGACCATCTTGCCCGTGTGTTTTCTTCCTTACGCGGGATATTATAGCACAAATCCGGCGTGCTACACACCAAACACACACAACAACGTTGTCTTTCTATTTTCCGTACAAAAGCCACAAAAACGCATATTGGATTTTAGGCACTTCCACCAAAAACAAGCGCGAAAATTTGGCTTTGTTCACATACTTTATGTGTTTGCAAAAGATTTATTATGTGTTTGCAAATGATGAAAGTGAAAGAATACACAAAAGTGTTACTTTTGCCAAATCTTGACTGCGCGTGGGCTGCAAGCAAAACAACAAAACTACATAATTTGCGCAAAAATCGCAAATTCCGGTTATTGCAGCCCCTTCATGGTCAGGGCTATGCGCTTTTTGGCGGTGTCTACGCTCAGGATTTTGACGCGCACAATATCGCCCACCTTCAAAGCCTCGCGCGGGTGCTTGATAAATTTGTCGCTGATCTGTGAAATATGCACCAGTCCGTCCTGATGCACGCCCAAATCCACAAACGCGCCAAAGTCAATGACGTTGCGCACAGTGCCGGTCATCTCCATGCCGGGCTTTAAATCCTCCAGGCTCATAATGTCGCTGCGCAGCAGGGGCTTGGGCAGGCTGTCGCGCACATCGCGCCCCGGCTTGCACAGCTCGGCAATGATGTCGTTCAGCGTCGGCTCGCCCACGCCCAAGGTGTCGCACAGGGTGCGGACGCCCTTGGCTTTGACCACGCCGGGCAGCCCTGCCAGCTTGTCGGTGCCGATCTCGGCGGCGGTGTAGCCGCAGGCATCCAGCAGCGCCTTGGCGGCAGGGTAGCTTTCGGGGTGAACGGCGGTGGCGTCCAGCCGGTTTTTGGCTTCGGGCAGGCGCAAGAATCCGGCGCACTGCTCATACGCCTTGGGACCCAGCCCCTTGACCTTTTTCAGCTGTGCGCGGGAGGTGAAGGCACCCTTCTCCTCGCGCCACGCCACAATATTTTTGGCGATGGCAGCGGTCACGCCTGCCACGCGGCGCAACAGGGGCGCACTGGCGGTGTTTAAATCCACGCCCACCGAGTTGACGCAGTCCTCCACCACGCCGTCCAGCGTTTCGTTCAGGCGCTTTTGCGGCATATCGTGCTGGTACTGCCCCACGCCGACCGCCTTGGGGTCGATCTTGACCAGCTCTGCCAGCGGGTCCTGCAGGCGGCGGGCGATGGACACGGCGCTGCGCAGGTTGACGTCAAACTGCGGGAACTCCTCCGCCGCCAGCTTGGACGCCGAATACACCGACGCGCCCGCCTCGCTGACGACCATATATTGCAGATGCCGGTCGTTTTCCTGCGCCAACTCGCGGATGACCTCGGCGGCAAATTCCTCGGTTTCGTGTCCGGCGGTGCCGTTGCCGATGGCCATAACCTCGACACCGTTTTTCAAAACCATCGATTTGATGATCTTTTTGGCTTGGTCAACGCGCTTGAACTCCGGTACGGGGTAGACAACGTTGGTGTCCAGCACCTTGCCGGTGGGGTCCACAACGGCGACCTTGCAGCCCATGCGGTAGCCGGGGTCCAGCCCCATAACGGTTTTGCCGCGGATGGGCGGCTGCAGCAAAAGCTGGCGCAGGTTGTCGCCGAAAACCTTGATGGCACCCTCGGCGGCGGCGTCCGACAGGGCGGTGCGCAGCTCGTTTTCCAAGCTGGGGTGGATCAGGCGGCTGTAGGCGTCGCGGGCGGCCTCGTCCACCAGCAGGGCGCTGGCGCCGCCGGTCTTTTTGCGGGCAAACATCCAGCTTACGATGCCGGCGGCGCGCTCGGCGTCCACCTCCAGCGCAACCTTCAAAAAGCCCTCGCGCTCGCCGCGGTCCAGCGCCAGCACGCGGTGACCGGGGATTTTGTTCAGCGGCTCGGCGTAGTCGTAATATTGGGCGTAGACGCTGTCCTCGTCCTTGGCTTTGGCGGCGGTGATGCGCCCGAACGCGCGGTAGTAGCGGCGCAGCTCGGCGCGGCAGGCGGCATCGTCCGAAACGGCTTCGGCGATGATGTCCTTGGCGCCCTGCAGTGCGGCATCGGCGTCGGGGACTTCATCGTTCAAGTAGTCGGCAGCGGCGGCTTGCGGGTCAAAAGCAGCGTCCTGACGCAAAATAGCGTCCGCCAGCGGCTGCAGCCCGCGCGCCTTGGCAATGCCCGCGCGGGTCTTGCGCTTGGGCTTGTAGGGGCGGTAGATGTCCTCGACCTCCGCCAGCGTTTTGGCGTTTTGCAGCGCGGCGGTCAGCTCGGGGGTCATAACGCCCTGCTCGGTGATGGAGCTGGTGACCTCGGTCTTGCGCTTGTCCAGACCGCGCAGATATTCTAGGCGGTCGCCCAAGGCGCGCAGCACCTGGTCGTCCATCGAGCCGGTGGCTTCCTTGCGGTAGCGGGCGATAAACGGGATGGTGTTGCCTTGGTCGATCAGATCAATGGCACCCTGTACGTTTTTCAGGTTCAGGTTCAGTTCGGCGGCAAGTTGTTCGGCATGGGTTTGCATAGGGTGGGTTCCTTTCCAAAAATAATACGATACAACGTTTACTGGCGGGCTTGCTGGCTTTTTTTGCGGCGCACGGCGGCGGCACACAGGTACACAAGGTACAAAACCCACGCAGCTGCGGTGATTTTTGACGATACCCCCAACCCCGGTGTGCGGTAGCTCACGCGGATGTCGCACGCCCCGGCGGGTACATACAGCGCGGTCAAGCCGTTGTCCACCTTTTCCAACCGGGCGGGGCTGCCGTTGATGGTGGCGGTAAAGCCCTCGTCATACGGCACGCTGAAAAACACCAGCCGGTTGGTGTCGTAGTCGGTGCGGGCGGTAAAGCCGTAGTTGTCGGCGGCAAATTCCGCCACAGCGGCGGCGCGGCGGTCGGCGCAGTCCTGCGCGTAGGCAGCGGTGGTGCGGTGGGTCAGCTCGTTGTCGGGCAGGGGCTGCAGCGTGCTGCCGTAGGCGGCGATCTGCGCGTCATCCAACAGCACGGCGCGCAGCAGGATTTGGGCGCGTTCGCTTTCCGGCACGGTTTCCAGCTGGTCGGCGGTGACATAGTAGTCGTAGGTAAAGCCCATAGGAACGTAGTTTTCGTTCTCGTAGATTTGGTACTGTGCGGTTTCGCCCCACAGTGTCCAGCCCTCCGGCGCTTCCTTTTGCCAGCCTTCGTCCTCGTCCTTGGCGACCAGCGTGTAGCGCACGCTCAACAGACCGCGCAGGGCGTAGTTTTTGACCTCCGGCTTGGAGTTGACGTCCCGCTTGACCCCGACGCTGGGATAAAATTCCATAATGCTGGGGGACACGGTCGAATTGAAAAATTGCAGGCAGGGGCGGTGGAACCACAGCCCCAGATTGTTGTGCGCGCCGTAGGCATCCAGCCGGTAAAAGCCATCATCGGGCAGGGTCTGCTCAATTTCCTGCACAGAATCGTAGGTTTGCGGGATCAGGTCGCTGTCGTTCTCCCACTGGGCGTACTTGCCCAGCGAAAGATGCACCGTGCCGTACACAAAGCTGAAGCCCAAGATCCCCGCCAGCAGGATGCTGCACCAGCGGCGCTTGTCGCGGGCAAAATGCCACAAAAGTCCAAACAGAACAACACCCAACAGCGTCACGCCCCAGATGCCCCAGAAGCGGGCGGGTTCGTCGGTGACGCCAAGGATAAAGTTGCCGTCCTTGTCCTTATTGGGAACCAGCGCAAAGGCGGCGGCGCTGAGCGTGACCAGCAAAACCAGCCGCCACGCAGGCGGTATCTCTTTTTCCGCCAGATGCGGGCGCGAGAAAGAATATGACGTTGCAGCGCACAAAATCAGAATCGGCATATAGTACCAGCGGGCATAATAGCTGGAATTTAAGGCGTAGAACGCGCTGTTCAGCACCGGCACAAAGGCGCAGACAATGCACGCCTTGAGGATGTAGGTAAAGGGATGGCTGCGCTTGGCGCGCATAAACGCCAGCCCGCCCGCCAGCCCGACCAGCGGCAGGTAGGCAGTCATACTGGTGTGCTTTAAGATGCCCTCTTGGAACATATCCTTAAAATAGGGGGCATCCGGCATCAAAAAGGCGCTGTAAAAAATGGCGGGGTACTGCTGGGATTTGCCGTACACAAGGTAGCCATACCCGGTAAAAGGCGCGATGGTGCGCGGATTTTTCACAAGCGAAATGCCAGCTGGCAGCAGCATCAGGCAGCCCATGGCACAGCCCAGCAGCGTTTCAAACGCCAGCGTGCAGAAGCTGCGCACCCCCAGCTTGTATGCCCCGGCGGCGACCATGGCAAAAAAGTAGATGACCAAAAACACCGCCTGCCCGGCGAAAAAGAAGTAGCTGTTTAAAAGGTTCACGGCGACCCAGAAGGGGAACGCGCCGCGTTTGCCGTCCAGCACGGCGGCGTCCAGCGCTGCCAGCATAAACGGAAACAACGCTATAACGTCAATAAAATGGTTAAAAAAGATGTTATACACCGAAAATCCGCAAAAGGCGTACAGCACGGCGGCAACCACGCTCCAATTGTCCACACCGAGCCAGCGCCGCGCCCACAGGTACGCGCCGCCGCCCGCCACGGCAAATTTTACGCAGAGCAGCGGCACCAGCATATAGGGCATAAACCGCGCAGGTACGAAAATGCTCAGCCAGAAAAACGGGCTGCCCAGCAGGTAGAACGAGTAGGAGTTCATAAACCCGGAGCCTAAATCGGTTTCCCAGCTGTAGCTGCCCCCCTGTTTGAGAAAGCTGTTGGCGTACTGGTAAAAATTGATCTGCTGGTCGTTAAAATCCCCGGCGTAGTGGAAGTACCCGCCGCCCCGGACAGCGTCGATGAGGCAGTGCGGCAAAAACAGCAGCGCTGCCAGCAGAAAGCAGATGCCGAACACCTGCCAGAAGCGGCTTTTGGATTTTGATGGCAAAAATTTCATTTTCGGCTCCATTGTCCCGTTTATCGGATTTCGGAAAATAAGAAATCGTGGTATACTGATACTATACCACATCGAAAGGAAAGAATAAAGATGAAAACCTATCCGTTCAGCGCCCTGCTGGGGCGTATGAAATATATCACCCGCTGGAGCCTGATGCGCTCCGCCCGCCCCGAAAGCCTGAGCGAGCATACCGCCGACACGGCGCTGCTGGCGCACACATTGTGCCTGATCGCCCAAAAATGCACCGGCACGGGGGCGAACATCCGCCCCGATGTGGTGGCGACGGCGGCATTATATCACGATGCACCGGAGATTTTGACCGGGGATATGCCCACGCCGGTCAAGTACAAGAACGAGGCGCTGCGCACAGCGTACAAGCAGGTCGAGCAGGAGAGCGCCCGGCTGATGGCAAGCCTGCAGCCGCCCGAGCTGCGCCCCGTGACCGAAGGCTACCTGACCGGCAGCGTGCTGAACGCCGACGAGGCAAAGCTTTTGAAGGCGGCGGATCGGCTTTCGGCGCTGATCAAATGTATGGAGGAGGACTCGCACGAGTTTGCCGCCGCCAAGGCGCAGCAGACGCAGGCGCTGCACGAGATGCACTGCCCGGAGGCAGAGTATTTTATGCAGTATATGCTGCCCTGCTATGCGGAAAATTTGGACGAACTGACGAAAATTTGAGAGTTTAGAGTTGAGAGTTTAGAGTTTAGATTTGGTGTGTCCGCGCAAGCGGACACATTTTTATAGAGCGGGATGAGAAAGCCTTCTCCCTTGGGGAGAAGGTGGCGCGCCTGCGCGCCGGATGAGGGGGAAACGTCCGGCAGACTCCCCCTCATCAGTCACCTGCGGTGACAGCTTCCCCCAAAGGGGAGAAGCCATACCGATACCCGCAAAATCGCGGGCGGGGCATGCCCCGCCCCTACCGCGCAATGATTTGTATTGCCCCGTAGGGCGGGGTGACCCCACCCCGCCGGGGAAATGGACAATAGCCGCAAATTTCCCCCTCATCAGTCACCTGCGGTGACAGCTTCCCCCAAAGGGGGAAGCCATACCGATACCCATAAACCCGCAGTCGGTCACTCCTGCAATTTATACACCGCGTCGATCAGGGTGTCCACGTCGGTGAAATGCTCCAGCATCGAGCAGTAGCGGCGCAGGGCGGCGGCACCGCGCAAGCCTTTCATATAATGCATGGCTTGGCTGCGGGCTTGGGGCATGGCCAGCCATTCGCCCTTGTCCTCACACATTTCGTAAATCTGCGCGCGCAGGGTGTTCATCCGCTGGTTCAGCGTCGGCTCGGCGGGGGCGGGCTGCCCCAAAAGCGCCGCACGCACGCGGTCAAACAGCCACGGTTCGCCCAAGGCACCGCGCCCGATCATCACACCGTCACAGCCGGTGCGCTGCAAAAGTTCCAGCGCGCCCTCGGCGGTGGTCACATCGCCGTTTGCCAGCACCGGGATCCCCACCGCCGCCTTGATCTCGGCAATGGCCTCGGCGTTGATGGGCGGCACATACATCTGCTCGCGCGTGCGCCCGTGTACCGCCAGCAGGTCGGCGCCGCCTGCCTCGCACTGCTTGGCGACCTCCACGCCGGTTCGGTTGGCTTCGTCCCAGCCGATGCGCATTTTTACGGTCAGCGGCTTTTCGTCCCCCAAAGCGCGGCGGGCGGCGGCGACCATCTGCCCGCACAGCGGCGGGTCCAGCAGCAGCTTGCTGCCTGCCCCGCTGTTCGTGATTTTGGGCGCGGGGCAGCCCATATTGATGTCCAGAATATCAAAGGCGATGCCCTTTTCCTGCACGGCGTACACTGCCTTTTCCAGCGCGGCAGGCTCTGCCCCGAACAGCTGGATGGCGTACAGCCCGTGGGGCTGCTTGTCCTTTAACAGCGCAAAGGACTTGGCATCGTTAAAATTCAACGCCTTGGCGCTTGCCATCTCGCTGACGGTCCACGCCGCGCCGTGGTCTGCCATCAGGTGGCGGCAGGCGGCGTCGGTCAGCCCTGCCATCGGCGCAAACACCGCGCCGGTGGGAATTTCCAGATTGCGTAACTGCATACAAAAGTTCCTTTTTTCAAAAATTACCACTTTATTCTACCACAAATCCGCCATTTGTGGTATACTTATTTTGTATATTGTGATTGTAAGGAGTACGCTATGAAACTGATGGTACTGGACGGCAACAGCTTGGTCAACCGCGCGTTCTTCGGCATAAAGCTGCTGACCACCAAGGATGGCCGCTACACCAACGCCATATTTGGCTTTCAAAATATTTTGCTGAATCTGCTGGCGGCGCACAAGCCGGACGCCGTTGCCATTGCGTGGGACCTGCGTGCGCCAACCTTCCGCCACAAGGCCTACGACGGCTACAAGGCGACCCGCCACGGTATGCCCGACGAGCTGGCGCAGCAGATGCCCGTACTGAAAGAGCTGCTGACCGACCTCGGCTTTGTGCAGGTCAGCTGCGAGGGCTGGGAGGCGGACGACATTCTGGGTACGCTGGCCGCCGCGTGTGAGGCGCAGGGCGGCACGACGCTGCTTGCCACCGGCGACCGCGACAGCCTGCAATTGGTGGACGATGCCACCACCGTGCTGCTTGCCACCAACAAGGAAACCATCCCCATGGATCCGGCTGCCATCCGCGAAAAATACGGCGTGGAACCCAAACAGCTCATCGACGTAAAAAGCCTGATGGGCGACAGCTCCGACAATATCCCCGGCGTACCCGGCATCGGGGAAAAGACCGCTTTAGCGTTGATTTCCAAGTTCGGCAGCCTGCAAAATGTCTATGACCATCTGGATGACAAGTCCATCAAGCCGGGGCAGCGCGCCAAGCTGAGCGACAACCGCGACAAAGCGGAGCTTTCGTATAGGTTGGGCACCATCCGCACCGATGCGCCCATTGAAAAGAACCCCGAAGCCTATCGGCGCGGGGCGGGCGATGCGGCGGCAGCCGCCCGGCTTTTGGCAGAACTGGAAATGCACAAGCTGACCCAGCGCTGGCAGCTGGACCCCGCAGCCCCCGCGGCAGCCGCCGCACCGGCGGAGGAGGTGGAGCCTTCGCCGCTGCCGCTCTTGGTGGAGGGGGTGCTGTACCTTGCCCAAAACGCCGACGGCAGCTGGTACGCCGTGCAAAACGGCGAGGTCTTTCTGCCCGATGCCGACCGCCTGCCTGCTTTGCTGGACAGCGGCTGCGAGCTGCGCGTCTTTGACGCCAAGCCCCTGTTCCGCCAGGCGCTGGAAAACGGCGGCGAGGGACGCGCCGTAAAGTTTGACGGCAAGCTGGCAGCCTACCTGCTGAACCCCTCTGCCAGCGGGTATGCCGTCAAGGAATTGGCGGCAGAATATGGCATAGCACCGCAGTTTTCCTGCGCTGCTGCGCCCGATGCCGGGGTGCTTTGCCCGCTGCTGGACAAGCTGCAGGACGAATTAAAAGCCGACGGGCAGGACAAGCTGCTGACCGAGATGGAGCTGCCGCTGGCGCGGGTGCTGGCGGATATGGAGCGCATCGGCTTTGCCATTGACGCCGACGGCATTGCGCAGTTTGGCGACAGCCTGCGCGGCGAACTGGACGGTATTCTGCAAAATATTTATACAGAAGTCGGCTATCCGTTCAACGTAAACAGCCCCAAGCAGCTGGGCGATGCGCTGTTTGACAAGATGGGGCTGCCGCCGCGCAAAAAGACCCAGCGCGGCTATTCGACCGACGCCGAAACGCTGGAAAGCCTTCGCCCCTACAGCCCGGTCATTGATGACATCTTAAAATATCGCACCTACGCAAAATTGCTCTCCACCTATGTGGATGGGCTGCTGGCGGCCAAAGCGCCGGACGGGCGCGTACACTCGACCTTTATCCAGACCGAGGCGCGCACCGGGCGCATTTCCTCCAGCGAGCCGAACCTGCAAAACATCCCCATCCGCACCGAGCTGGGCAGCCGCCTGCGCGGGTATTTTGTGGCAGCGCCCGGCTGCACGCTGGTGGACGCCGACTACTCCCAGATCGAGCTGCGCATCTTGGCGCACATCACGGGGGACGAGCATATGCAGCAGGCGTTTTTGAACGGCGCGGATATCCACCGTTCCACCGCTGCCAAAATTTACCATATCCCCGAGAGCGAGGTCACCCCCCAGCTGCGCAGCGCCAGCAAGGCGATCAACTTCGGCATTATGTACGGCAAGGGGGCGTATTCGCTCAGCAAGGATTTGGGAATTTCGGTCAAGGAGGCGGACGCCTTTTTGAAAACCTATCTGGACACCTTCCCCAAAGTGGACGGCTATATGCAAAGCTGCATTGCCGATGCCAAGGAAAAAGGCTACGTTGCTACGCTGTTTAACCGCCGCCGCGCCCTGCCGGAGCTGGCAAGCAGCAATTTTCAGGTGCGCGCCGGGGGCGAGCGTATGGCGCGCAACACGCCCATTCAGGGTACGGCAGCGGACATTATCAAGCTGGCGATGGTACACGTCTGGCAGCGTCTGCGCGACGAAAAATTGCAGGCACGGCTGCTGCTGCAGGTACACGACGAGCTGATCGTGGAAGCGCCGGAGGCAGAAGCCGAGCGCGTCAAGCAGATTTTGCAGCAGGAAATGGAAAACGTGGTGCATTACAGCGTACCCCTGACCACCGAGGTGGGCGTGGGCAAAACGTGGCTGCAGGCGCATTGAGCAGAGTTTAGAGTGGAAAGTTAAGAGTTAAGATAAGGTGCGCCGCCTGCGGCGGCGCAGTTTAAAAAGAACGAAGCAAAACAAAAAATGGTGAAAGTGTATGTATGTTTTAGGAATTGAATCTACCTGCGACGAAACCGCCGCCGCGGTGGTGGAGGACGGGCGCAGGGTCGTTTCCAACGTGATCGCCACCAGCGTCAAGGAGCAGGCGCTGTACGGCGGCGTTGTGCCGGAAATTGCCAGCCGCCGCCATGCCGAGTATATCAGTGCCACCGTGGACAAGGCACTGGCGGACGCGGGGCTGACCATGCAGGACATCGGCGCGGTGGCGGTGACCTTTGCGCCGGGGCTGATCGGCGCGGTGCTGGTGGGTGTCAACTACGCCAAGGGGCTGGCTTACGCCGCCGGCAAGCCGCTGGTGCCGGTGCATCACCTGCGCGGACACATTGCCGCCAACTACCTGACCCACCCGGAGCTGAAGCCGCCGTTTTTGTGCCTGGTTGCCAGCGGCGGACACAGCCACATTGTGATGGTGGAGGACTGGTGCCGCTACAAAATTTTGGGGCGCACGGTGGACGATGCCGCCGGCGAAGCCTACGATAAGGTCGCCCGCACCTTGGGGCTGCCGTACCCCGGCGGTCCCAGCGTGGCGGCTGCCGCGCGCGGCGGCAACCCCAAGGCGTACAAGCTGCCCGTGCCGCAGGTGGAGGGCAAGTACAATGTCAGCTTCAGCGGGCTGAAAACCGCCGTCATCAACGAGGTACACAACGCCGAGCAAAAGGGCAACGCCGTGAACGTGGCCGATATGGCAGCCAGCTTTCAGGAGCGCATCGACCAGATTCTGGCGAAAAAGCTGCTGACCGCTGCCGCCGACACGGGGGCAAAAACCATCTGTTTAGCGGGCGGCGTGGCAGCCAACGGACGTCTGCGCCAGCTTGTCAACGATGGCGCACAGAAGCTGGGCTGCCGGGTGTTTTTGCCGGAGCTGAAATACTGCGGCGACAACGGCGCGATGATCGCCGCGCAGGGGTATTACGAGTACCGCGACGGCAACCTTGCCGACTGGACGCTGAACGGTCTGCCGACCTTGCCGATCGATTATCGGTAAAATAACGATAAAACGCCGTCCCGAAGGGGGCGGCGTTTTGGTTATAGCACGATGTAGGGCGGGGTGACCCCACCCCGCCGGGCAACATAAAATTTTATGGCATTTCCCCCTTTGGTTGTAGGGGCGAGCATTGCTCGCCCGCGGGGTTTACCCGTTAGGCTGCGCTGCCGGGATGGCTGCACGGGCGGTCAATGACCGCCCCTACAAACCAACCCGCAAGATTGCAATTGCCGTTATGCCGCGGGCGGGGCAATGCCCCGCCCCTACCGCGCAACATATTTTTATTGCCCCGTAGGGCGGGGTGACCTCACCCCGCCAAGGGATTTGGCGGCAGCCGCAATTTTCCCCCTCATCAGTCACCTTCGGTGACAGCTTCCCCCAAGGGGGAAGCCTTACAGGCGGTTACCCGTTGGGTCGCGGGGCATACCTTTTAATTCAGCTGCATCCCGAAAAACTCCAGCTCCGGGCGGATGGTTGCCATCAGTGTGTCGAACTGGTCGGGGGTCAGGCTCTGTGCGCCGTCGCTCTTAGCCTTGGCGGGGTCGTTGTGCGTTTCGATCATCAAGCCGTCCGCGCCCACTGCCACGGCTGCCTTGGCAAGGGCAGGTACCATAAACGCGATGCCCGCCGCGTGGCTGGGGTCGATCACAACCGGCAGATGCGTCATCTTTTTTAACATAGGTACGGCGGAAATATCCAGTGTGTTGCGCATACTGGTTTCAAACGTGCGGATGCCGCGCTCGCACAAAACCACGTTGGGGTTGCCCTCCGCCATAATGTATTCGGCGCTCATCACCAGCTCCTCCAGCGTGGCGGACAGCCCGCGCTTGAGCAAAACCGGCGTCTGCAATTTGCCCACCGCCTTCAGCAGCTCAAAGTTCTGCATATTGCGCGCACCGATCTGGATCATATCCACACCCGCTTCCTCAAACAGCGGGATATGCTCGGCGCTCATCAGCTCGGTCACGATGGGTTGCCCCGTCACTGTGCGGGCGTGCTGCAGCATCTCCAGCCCCTCGGCGCGCAGCCCCTGAAAGCTGTACGGGCTGGTGCGCGGCTTGAACGCGCCGCCGCGCAAAATGCTGGCTCCGGCGGCCTGCACCCGCTGCGCCACATAGGTGATCTGCTCGCGGCTTTCGACACTGCACGGACCCGACATCACCACAAAATGCCCGCCGCCGATCTTATGCCCCGCCACGTCCACCACGGTGTCGTCCGGGTGGAATTTGCGGTTGGCTTTCTTGTACGGCTCGCTGACGCGGCGGCAGGTTTCGACCACGGGGTTGGCAAGCACCCAGCTTTCGGACAGGGCCTTGGTGTCGCCGATCAGCCCCAGAATGTGGGTATCGCTGCCGACAGAATCATTGATCTGGAAGCCCATGCTTTCCAGCTCTCGGCAAAAGCCTGCCACCTGCTCGGCGGCGGCGTGGGGTTTTAATACAACAATCATCGTTTTGGCGCTCCTGTTTCTGTAGTACACACAGTTTAACACTGTAAAGCGATAAAGTCAAGCCCCCTTGTAAAATTTCCCTTATGGAAGTATAATAAAAGCGAATTTGCACAAAAGAGGGGAACAATTATGGCAAAGGAAGCAAAAACCAACGCAATGCGTATGCTGGAGCGCGCAAAGATCCCGTACACCGCCCACGAATACCCCCACGAGGAGGGACAGGCGGTGGACGGCGCCAACGTGGCGCGTCTGACCGGGCAGGACCCTGCGCGGGTGTTCAAGACGCTGGTCACGCAGGGCGCGGACCGCAACTATTATGTCTTTGTTGTGCCGGTGCTGGCGGAGCTGGACCTGAAAAAGGCCGCCAAGTCCGCCGGGGTCAAGAGCGTGGCGATGATCCACGTGGCCGACATCAACAAGGTCACGGGGTATATCCGCGGCGGCTGCAGCCCCGTGGGGATGAAAAAGCAGTACCTGACGGTTTTTGACGAAAGCTGCCTGACGCAGGACACCATTTTGGTCAGCGGCGGGCGCATCGGCACGCAGATCGAGTGCGCCCCGCAGCAGCTGATTGCCGCCGTGCGCGGCAAGACCGCCGCCATCACGCAGGAGCAGGCAGAATGAGATTGGATAAATATGTGGCCGAGCGCACCGGTATGACCCGCAGCGAAAGCCGCAAGGCGATCACCAAGGGGCGCATTATGGTGGACGGCACGGTTGTGCGCAAGGCGGACGCCGCTGTGGCACAAACCGCCGCCCTTGCCGTGGACGGTGTGCCGCTGGCGGGCAGCTACCAAAAAAACGTCTATATTATGTTGTATAAGCCCGCAGGGGTCGTCAGCGCCAGCCGCGACAAAAAGGACACGACGGTGGTCGATCTGGTGGCGGGCAGTTTTCCCCGGCGGGAGCTGTTCCCGGCGGGGCGGCTGGACAAAACCAGTACCGGCTTTGTGCTGCTGACGGACGACGGCGCGCTGGCGCACGATATTTTAGCGCCGGCACATCACGTCGAAAAGCAGTACCTTGTCACGCTGGACACCCCGCTGACCGAGGAAATGCGCCGCGGCTTTGCAGCGGGCGTGACCTTGGCGGACGGGCAGACGCTGGCACCTGCCGCCGCCGACCCGGCAGGGGACGACCCCTGCGCCGTGCGGGTGACGCTGCGGCAGGGGGTGTACCACCAGATCAAGCGGATGTTCGGCGTGTACAACGCAGGGGTCAACGCCCTGCACCGCGAGAGCATCGGCGGCGTCGCCCTGGATGCCGCGCTGAACCCCGGCGATTGGCGCGAGCTGACGGACGCGGAAGTGGAGCGGCTGAAAAACAGGATAGAATGACGGCGTGCCGCCCCGATGGGGCGGCACGTTTTTTTGTTGCGGCAAGCCTTCCCCCCGTGGGGGAAGGTGGCGCGGAACGCGCCGGATGAGGGGGAAATGTCCGGCAGGCTGCAACGGGCGGCATGTATGCCGCCCCTACAAACCGAACCGCAGTATTGCAATTGCCGCAAAACCGCGGGCGGGGCATACCCCGCCCCTACTGCGCAATGATTGTTGTTGCCGCACAATCCTGTGATGGTTCGGTATTTCCGGCGGGTTTGTAGGGGACGCATATATGCGTCCCGTGCGGTTTGCCCGTTAGGTTGTATTACCGGAATGGCTGCAACGGGCGGCATGTATGCCGCCCCTACGAATGACCCGTTATGTTGCTGCAACCGCAAAGTCGCGGGCGGGGCTTGCCCCGCCCCTACTGCGCAATGTTTGTTGCTGCCTTGTTCAGGATGATTTCCCTCTCATCAAACGGCAAACGTTCCCCGGCGCGTTCCAAAAACGTTTCGTGTCCCTTGCCCAGCACCGCGATCATATCCCCGGGCTGGGCGTGGTCCAGCGCGTAATACAGCGCCGCGCGCCGGTCGGGAATCTCCAAGTACGGCGTGTCGGGGTTGCCTTTGCGCAGCCCCGCTTTGATGTCGGCTAAGATATTTTCCAACGGCTCATCGCGGGAATTGTCCTCGGTCAAAATGCAGAGGTCCGCCAATTTGGCGCACACCTCGCCCATACCAAACCGCCGCAGTCGACTGCGCTGCCCCCCGCAGCCAAACACCGCCACCAGCCGCTTGGGAGCATACCCGCGCAGGGTGGTCAGCAGCCCGGCGGCAGATGCGGCGTTGTGGGCGTAGTCCAGCACCACGGTGTAGGGCGCGTGCAGAGGCAGCACCTCACACCGCCCGCGCACGGCGGCGGTTTGCAGCCCGGCGGCGGCAGCCCCGGCGGGCAGATGCAGCACATCCGCCATACTCAGCGCCGCCAAGGCGTTGTACACGCTGAAACGCCCGGGCAGGTGTACGGTATATTCGCGGGCGGTGCCATCGGGCGCGGCGGCGTAAAAGGCTACGCCCAAGGCGTCCGGCTGGCGCAGCAGCCGAAACGGCGGTAGGGCGCGCCAATCTGCCTCGTGGGTGATGCCGTACCGCACCACCTTGCAGCTGTGGTTTGCCAGAATTTCCTCGCAGTGGGGGTCGTCGGCGTTCACGATGCCAGTCGCGCAGCGGCGGAACAGCACGCTTTTCCACGCGCGGTACTCGGCAAAGCTGGCGTGTTCCTCGGGCGAAATATGGTCGGGCGTTAAGTTGGTAAAGATGCCGATATCAAAATAAATGCCGGTGACACGTTCCATTTTTAACCCCAGGCTGGAAACCTCCATCACGCAGGTGTCGCAGCCATCCTGCGCCATTTGGTACAAAAGCCGCTGCAGGTCGCAGCTTTCGGGGGTGGTGTGCGTCAGATCGTGGCGGTGTCCGGACCAGCACGCGCCGTTGGTACCCAGCAGCCCCACGCGCCGCCCGGCAGCGGTCAGCATTGCCGCCGCAAGGTGTGCCGTGACCGTCTTGCCCTTGGTGCCTGTGATGCCGATCATCGTCATACGGCGGGCGGGTTCGCCGTACAGCCGCACCGAAAGCCACGCCATCGCACGGCGGGCGTTCGCCACCCGTATGACCGCGATCTCCGGCGGCAGGCGCAGCGGGCACTCGCACAGCACGGCAACGGCACCCTGTGCCACCGCCTGCAGCGCAAAGTCCGCACCGTCCTGATGCTGCCCCGACAGGCAGACAAACAGCGCCCCCGCCGTGACCGCCCGCGAATCGCAGCAGATGCAAAGCACGTCCGCCTCGGTGCTGCCCCGCAGCGAGATACGCTCCAGCCCGTGGAGCAATTGACGCAAAAGCATGGGTATCCCTCCCTCTGTAACCGGCGGTTGCCTTTTTGCCAAGCCGTCTTGCTGGTATTTTACCGCCGTCTGTGCTAAAATAATGTCACAAACAAGAACGGAGGAACCCCTATGACACTCGGACAGAACATCCAGACGGCGCGCAAGGCGAAGGGCATCAGCCAGGAGGCACTGGCAGAAAAAATCGGCGTCAGCCGTCAGGCGCTGGGCAAGTGGGAGAAGGACACCGCCCTGCCCGGCGTGGACAATCTGCAGGCACTCGCCAAGGAGCTGGGCGTCAGCGTGGACGCGCTGCTGGGCTGTGCCGCGCCCGATACCGCCGCGCCCGCCGTTACGCTGAACGCCCTGCGCGACCTGCTGGATGCCCGCGATGCCGAGGCGTGCCGACGCCGCCGTGGCGCGTGGCTGGCTGCGGCAGCCGCCGCGGCGGTGCTGCTGGCGGTGGGCGGCGGTATGGCGGCACGGCTGGACGGTCTGGCGGGGCAATATGGATATTTGAGCAGTGAGGTCAGCCGCACCAACAGCGACCTGAGCGCCCGTATGCAGGAGCTGCAAAACGCTGTGCGCCAGGGCGAAAGCACCGTGCTGGACTGGGGCTGGCACCCGCTGGCAAGCCTGCAGGACGACGGCAAAATGCCGGTGGAGGTTTATGTGAAGCCCCGCACCGAGCAGCAGGGCGCTGCCGTGACGCTGTGCGTGACCAACGGCAGCGACACCGCGCTGTACGCGATGCAGCGCGGGCAGGACGGCGTGTACACGGCGCAGGAGTTGGTGTTTGCGCTGGGGCAGGATTATGCACTTTCGGTGCAGTGGACAAACCCCGACGGCACGACGGTAAACGAAAATCTGGACACCGTGCCTTTTACGAAGGACTGCGTCGAGCCGGAGATTCTGATGGTGCAAACCTCCGGCATGTCTGACCACTACCGCGTGGAAACCGTCAACGGGGAACAGCGCCTGACGCTGGCGGTCTACCCGATCACGCTGGAGGTCTGCGCGCCCGGCTGGATGCAGATCGACGCGGTGGAAGCACAGCTTTGGCAGGACGGCGCGGACGAACCCACCGCCTTGGCCGTGCTGCAAAGCGAGAACGGCACGGCGCCCGACAGCAACGTGAGGGTCTATACCGAATGGAACGGTAATTTTTATAATGAGGACACCGCCGAGGGCTGGCCGTATCTTGGCGGCGGGGCGCATTACACGCTGTGCGTGCGCGATGCCGACGGCAACGAATGGACGCGCGAGGTGCCGCTGATTCGAGAATGAGGCAACACCTTGCAATTCCCGCCTGACGGCTTAAGTACCGCTCCGACGGCTGCGGCACACCCTCTGCGTTGCAAAAATGCTCGATAATACACAAAGTATTATCTGCGCTTTTTGCTTAGCAGCCGGTGTACCTCGCTCGCCGTATCGGTACTTAGAATTGTGCGGTATTGCCTTAAAAAACAAATTTAAAAAAAGTTGAAAAATCGCTTGACAAATGCGCCCGGCGTTGCTATAATATCCCTTGCAAATGCCTTTGTGGGCAAGAATCTGCGCCCGTAGCTCAGCTGGATAGAGCAACTGCCTTCTAAGCAGTGGGCCGGGGGTTCGAGTCCCTTCGGGCGCATATGGTGCCTATGGCGCAGTTGGTTAGCGCGCCAGATTGTGGCTCTGGAGGCCGAGAGTTCGAATCTCTCTAGGCACCCCACCAAAAAACCGTGTAGGCAAAGCACCCGCACGGTTTTTTATTTTTACTGGGCCGTCGCCAAGCGGTAAGGCAGAGGACTTTGACTCCTCCATCCGTCGGTTCAAATCCGGCCGGCCCAACCAACGCATCCCTCGTATGGGGGATGCGGTTTTTTATTTTGCGGGTGTTTTACAAGGGTTGTATAGGTCTGGATCTTATAAAAAAGGACGCAGTTTCGTAAGAAACTGCGTCCTTTTTTAGAGTTAAGAGTGGAGAGTTGAGAGTTTAGATAAGGTATGCCGCCCGAGGGGCGGCATTTTTTGTAAAAAACCTAATGGGACGGTTGCGAACCTTCGGAGGGTTTGTAGGGGACGCATAGATGCGTCCCGTGCGGTTTTCCCGTTAGGTCGATTTGCCGGGATGGCTGCAACGGGCGGCATATATGCCGCCCCTACGAACCAACCCATTATATTCATTATAATATATACGGTCGCGGGCGGGGCGTGCCCCGCCCCTACACATTCTTGGTCTATTGATTGAGATTTTTTACGGGATTCAGCATTACCGCATCTGCAAAAATTGCTGCAAAATGCGCAGACCTACGGTGCCGGATTTTTCGGGGTGGAACTGGCAGCCCAGCACGCTGCCGCGCATAGCGGCGGCGCACACCGGGCGTCCGCCGTAGGGTGTGTCGGCAAGGCGGTCGGCATCGTTGGCGGGTTTTGCTTCGTAGCTATGGATAAAATAGCATTCCTCGCCGGGGCGCAGCAGCGCCAGGGGCGTGCCGGAAAAATCCGTGCGTCCCCCTGCGGGCAGTAGCGGATCCCAGTTGACGTGCGGCACGCGCTGCGGTGTGCCGTCGGCGGCAGTGTCGGGCAGGCGAACCACCCGCCCCGGAATCAGCCCCAGCCCGGCGTAATGCCCGAACTCCTCGGACTCGTCAAACAGCATCTGCATACCCAGACAAATGCCCAAAAGCGGCGTGCCGCTCTGCGCCTTTTGCCGCAGCGGCTCCACCAGACCCAGCCGGGCAAGCCCCGCCATACCGTCCCGGAATGCCCCCACGCCGGGCAAAACCAGCGCATCGGCGCGCAAAATGTCCTGCGCGTCGCCGGTCGTCAGCGTTTCGGCACCCAAATGCGCAAAGGCGTGCTGCACGCTCAGCAAATTGGACAGCCCGTAGTTGACAATGGTTACCTTCATACGCAGCGCACCTCCACACCGTCAGCGCGCAGATCGTCCTTCAATTCCGCAACGCTTTCCTTATTATAATGCAATACGGCGGCGCACGCCACGGCATCCGCTCCGGCGTTGGCAGCGTCGGCAATGTCATCGCCGCAGCCCACGCCGCCGCCGCAGATCACCGGCACGCTTACGGCGTCGGTCACGGCGCGGATCAGCTCTAAATCCATACCGGACTGCAGCCCCTCGCAATCGACGCTGGTGAGCAGGATCTCCCCGGCACCCAGCGCGGCGCCGCGCTTTGCCCACTCGACAACGTCATAGCCGGAATGGGCGCGTCCGTTGTCGTAGTAAGCCTCCCACCGTCCCGGCCAGGTGCGGCTGCGCTTGGCTTGGATGGACAACACCATACACTGGCTGCCGAAGGCTTCGGCAACCTCGGTAATCAGCGCGGGACGCTTGATGGCTGCCGTGTTGATGGCGACCTTATCGGCACCCGCCGCCAGAATGGCGCGCACATCCTCAACACTGCGCAGACCACCGCCCACGCAGACGGGGATGAACACCTCGTCCACGGTTTTGCGCACGATGTCGCTTAAATTGTTGCGGTTGTACAGGCTGGCAACGATGTCGATGTACAGCAGCTCGTCAATGCCCTGCTCATAGTAGCGCTTGGCAAAGTCGTTGGGGTTGCCGAGCTTGCGCAGCCCCTCAAGCTGGATGCCCTTGACAAGGTTTTCGTCCTTGACGTCCAGCCGGGCGATCAGGCGGAGTTTTTTCACAATTCAGGTCCCCTTTTGTTGAAAAAATGAAGAAACGGGCGGCGGGTTCAAGCAGCGAACCCGCGAACGCTGCCGTTACATTTCGTGGTGCGTGCCTTTGGGGTCGCCCCACAGAACCTCGCTGTCACCCTCGTAGGGGGTGTGACGCAGCTTCCAGATACCGTCCTCCCACTTCCACAGATGCGGCGAGCGGAAACGGTCGGCAAGGTGCATAAAGTATTCGCGGTCCATCTTGGGCTGCTCAAAGCAGCGGGATGCCTGCGGGAAATTTTTGCGGTCGATCGAAAGATACTGGAAAATCTCCTTCTCGAAACGGTCGGGGTATTCGCCGTCAAATTTTTTGCAGAGCGCCTTTGCCTCGTCCAGCGTGATCTCCTCGTTGCGAATTTCCTGCGCGGCGTCGTAGGTCGTGCGCCCGATGCCGTACTTGATGTAGGTCGTGTAGTAGAAGAAATCGTCGATCTTATCATCGATGGAATTGTACTTGGAGTAGGTACCCTGCGTGCGCTCGGGCGCGGGGCGGAAACCGCCGTGTTCCACGCTGTAATAGTACGCGCCCTGCGGGTGCCATTTTTCGTAGTAGCCCAGATACCGCACCTGAATGTGGTTCTTTTCGAGGTTGCTGGTTTCGCCCGGCAGGTAGATGGCAAGGTCGGCCTTGTCCACCTTGTAGTCCTCCTCCAGCTCACGCAGGCTGACGCCGCCCAGATAAATGTGGTCGTAGTCGTTCACGGCAAAAAAATGCTCGTCGCGCAGGGCAGAGTTATTGTCGGCAATGGGGTTGCCGAACTCCGCCTCGTTCTCGCCGTAGAACACCAGCGGGATGCCGAACTTGGCGGCCATCTTGGGCGCCAGCTGCTTTTGCCCCAAAATAAACGGCTGGAACGGGTGGAACAGGTTTTCGGTGGCAAGGCGGGTCAGCAGGCGGTGGGTCTGCCCGTTGGGGGTACACAGGTAGTTGTCGAACCCGGCGTGGATCCACGCCTGCATATTGTCCCAACCCCACGGCGTGTAGATGTGGGGCGCCCACGTCACGGTCAGCGGGTGCATACCGTACTTGTATTTCAGCAGGTGGGCGGCGTAAAAGCTGTCCTTGCCGCCGGAGCCGGGGACAAGGCAGTCATAGCTGCCGTCAGTCTTGCGGTATTCGTCACACAGCTCGCGCAGCTCTTTTTCGCGCAGCGCCCAGTCGATGTGACCGTTGGCTTTGTTGTGGCAGGCGTGGCAGGCATCGCAGACGCCGTCGTCCTGAATGACCATCGTCTTTTTCAGCGATTGGGCGGTATGCTCAAACTCGTAGCAGGAGTTGGGCTTTTGGTTGCTCATCACGCACTCCTTGCAAAACTGGACGTGCCGGGGCAGACCGTAGTAGACCTCGCGGGCATCCTCGGGGATGTCGGGGGCGTATTTGGTGTAATCAATGTCGATATAGCGGGGATTCTTTTCCATATTTTCTGCACTCCTATCGGCGGCAAAACAAAAAAGGCACCGTTTGACAGGATATCCCTGTCAAACAGCACCTTTGCCGTTACGGTGATTATACCACGAAGAAACACAGGATGCAAGAGCCAAACCGCAGGAACTTTGAAAAATATATGGCCCGGCGGAAAAAGCAGAAAAACACAAAAGCCCGCAGAAATCTGCGGGCTTTTGTGCATAGAGGGGTGGGAAAGTATATAAAGGTCAGTGAATGTCTATGTTGATTACAATAGTTATTATACCTTTTTTTCTTAAAATGTCAAACTTCCCCCTTGTATTTTCTTTTTCAAAAGATTATAATATTGCAGAAATAACTTTATTTTATTTAGTAATTTTCCGTTAAATTCACTTTTGAAGCAATATACAAACAGCACAAGGCGTTTTTTCTTGATTTTATTTTTTTGTGCGCATTATACAAACCCAAGAAAGAGGAAGTTCCCCATGGATGAATTAGACCACAAGATCGTTCAGCTCTTAGCCGAAAATGCACGTATGCCCGTCAAGGACATTGCCCAGCACGTCAGCCTGACCAGCCCTGCCGTGTCCAGCCGTATCCACCGCTTGGAGCAGGAGGGCGTCATTGCCGGGTACACCGTGGTGCTGCACCGCCCCGATACCCCCGCCCGGGTCGAGGCGCTGATCTCGGTGCTGGTGGACGCCACCACCCGCGCGGACTTTTTGTCGCTGGTGGACGAGGAGCCGCAGGTGCTGCAATGCTACCGCGTGACCGGCAGCTACAACTTTATGGTCAAGGTAAGCTGCACCGACATTGACGCGCTGGAGCATCTGCTGACCCGTATGCAGAAGCTCGGCTCGACCAACACGCAGATCATCTTGAACACCCAGCTGGACCGCAGCCTGCTGCTGGACTAAAAGGAGCCGACGTGAAAGCAACTGTAATTATCCCCAACCTGAACGGTGCCGGCTGGCTGCGCGATTCGATTGAGAGCATCTGGCGGCAGACCGAGCAGGACTTTGAACTGATCGTCGTGGACAACGGCTCCACCGACGAAAGCCTTGCCATTGCCCGCAGCTACCAAGGGCATCCGCGCTATACGCTGATCGAAAATGCCGAGAACACCGGCTTTTCGCACGCCGTCAACCAAGGCATTGCGCTGGCAAAAAGCGAGTATGTGGCGCTGTTCAACAACGACGCCTTTGCCGAGCCGACCTGGCTGGCGGAGCTTTTGCGCACCGCCGACGCCGACCCCCGCATTTTTGCCGTGAGCAGCCTGATGCTGCGCTACTATGAGCCGCATCTGGCGGACGACGCGGGCGATTATGTGACGATTTTGGGCTTTGCCTGCAAGCGCGGCGACGGTCTGCGCGCCGAACGTTACACAAAACCCTGCCGTGTGTTCAGTGCGTGCGGCGGCGCGGCGCTGTACCGCAAGGCGGTGCTGGATGAGATCGGCACCTTTGACGAAAATTTTTTTGCCTATTACGAGGACGTAGATTTGAGCTGGCGCGCCAACAACCGCGGCTGGCGCAATGTGTATTGCCCCACCGCCCGCTGCCGCCATATCTGCGGCGCGACCACCGGCGCGGTGCGCTACAACCCGTTTAAGAGCATCCAGAGCGGGCGCAACAGCATTTTGCTGCCCTACAAAAACCAGCCGCTGCTGATGCTGGTGCTGAACTTTGTGCCGATGCTGCTGGGCTACCTGCTGAAGGTGGTGATGTTCCGGCTGCGCGGCTTCGGCAACGACTACGCCAAGGGCTTTCACGAGGCGTGGATCACCCTGCCCAAGCTGGACAAGCCGCGCTTTCGCTGGCGCGATCTGCCCAACTACCTGTGGGTGGAGTGCAGCCTGATCGCGGGGCTGTTCCGGTACCTTGTGTACCGCGTGCAGCGCGCGCTGAAAATTACCTGATACGATGCGAATACCCGCCTGAGAAGGCGGGTGTTTTTTGTTGCCCCGTAGGGCGGGGTGACCCCACCCCGCCGGGGAAATGGGCGGTTGCCGCAAAATTGCCCGGAACGGTCAAGACCGTTCCCTACAAATAACCGGAAGGTAAGGTATAATTGGGGAAAATGCAAATTTCCGGCAGGTTTGTACGGGACGCATAGATGCGTCCCGTGCGGGTTACCCGATATATCGCTGTTTTGGCGTGGCTGCAACGGGCGGCATAGTAGCCGTGCCTACGAATTACCCGTAAAATGGTTATTGCCATAAAACTGCGGGCAGGGAATTTGGCAATTGCCGCACGCGACCCGTCCGCTGTTTACAATTTGTTTATTGCGCCGGGGGGCAAAATGTGCTATACTTGCACTGCCGACCGACCGGTCGGTCGGGAAAATACAGCCTTCCGATTTATCACCCAGAGGGGAAACGATATGCCGAAATTCAGCGTTAAAAAACCGTTTACTGTGCTGGTGGCGGTCATTCTGGTCATTGTGCTGGGGTTTGTCAGCCTCAGCGGGATGCAGACCGACCTGCTGCCCAATATGAACCTGCCGTACCTGATGGTCATCACCACCTATCCCGGCGCCAGCCCCGAGCAGGTCGAGGGCGAGGTCACCAAGCCCATTGAGGACAGCCTTGCCACGCTGAACGGTGTTAAAAATGTCACCAGCCAAAGCAATGAAAACTACAGCCTTGTCACCTTGGAGTACGAGGATAAAACCAATATGGACAGCGCTATGGTCAAGGCCAGCACGGCGCTGAACCAGCTGGGCGATGCATTGCCCGGCGTATGCTCGACCCCGATGCTGATCGAAATGTCGCCCGATATGCTTGCCACGCAGTACATTGCAGTCAGCCGTGACGATATGGACATCTACGAATTGTCCGATTATGTCGAAAACACGCTGCTGCCAAAGCTGGGGCGTGTGGACGGTGTGGCGCGTATTTCCACAACCGGGCTTGTGAAAAAGACCGTGGAGATCACGCTGAACCAGGACAAGATCGATGCGGTCAACGACAAGCTGCTGGTGCAGGTCAGCGACCGTCTGGCGGATGCCAAGGCGGAGCTGGACAAGAGCCAGGCACAGCTGAACACCACCAAAAAACAACTGGAGGACGCGCAAAAACAGGTACAGGCGGGCAAGCAGCAGCTGACCGTCCAAAAGGACAGCGTGACCGCCCAGCTGAAGGACGCCATACAAAAAATTGACGAGCAGCTGCCCGAGGTGACCGGTCAGGTGGCGGAGCTGGGCAATCAGCTGCAGGAATTGCAGCGCCAGCTGGACAACCTCAAGATGGATGCCGACCGGCTGCCCGGCATCGGCGTGCCGATGAACGAGGAGCTGTACGCCAAGGGGCTGGCAGTCGTGGCGGAATACGCCCCGCAGTACACCGCCGACACGCGGCCTGACACTTGGGAACAGGCGAAGGCGGACGCCGCCAAGCGCGCCGCGCTGCAAGCCGACTGCAGCGACGCTGCCGCCGCCCTGCGCAGCGCTATTGAAAACGACAACGGCACCAACCTGCCCGCCCTGAACGAAAAGCAGCTGTACCTGACGGCACTTTCCGCCGCGCTGACGCTGGAGCAGCAACAGCAGGACACCGCCGCCGCCATCACCGATCTCAACGCCAAAATCGACGGGCTGAACGCGCAGCTGCAGGCGCTGAACGACCAGCGCGCACAGCTGCAAGCCACGCTGGAGGGGCTGACGCAAAACCCGCTGGACCCCTCGCTGGGGGCGCTGGCAAGCCAGCTGCTGTTCAGCGGCAGCGAGGCGCAGCTGGGCTTGGGCGAGTACCAGATCACCGACGGTCTGACCCAGCTGCAGGCAGGGCAGGCACAGCTGGACGCCGCCCGCAAACAGTACGAATCCGCCCGCGAGGAGGCACTGAAAAACGCCAACCTTGACCAGCTTTTGAACATCACAACGCTGTCGCAGCTGATTATGGCGCAAAACTTCTCGATGCCCGCCGGGTACATCGACGACACCGATGGCAACAGCTATGTGCTGAAGGTCGGCACCCCCTACGACAGCGTGGACGCGCTGGGCGATATGGTGCTGTGCGCCGTACCCGGCGTGGGCGATGTACAGCTGCAGGATGTCGCCGACGTCCGGCTGACCGACAACGCCGATGCCAGCTACGCCAAGGTGGGCGAAAACCGCGCGGTGCTGCTGTCGGTCTACAAAGGCTCGACCGCCTCGACCTCCGCCGTGTCCAAGGCGATGAACGCCGAAATGACCGCGCTGGAAGCCGATAACAGCGCCCTGCATCTGACCGCCATTATGGACCAGGGCGACTACATCAAGCTGATCGTGCGCAGCGTGCTGTCCAACCTGATCGAGGGTGCGATCCTCGCCGTGATCGTGCTGGCGTTCTTCTTAAAGGACCTGCGCCCGACGCTGGTCGTGGCGATCAGTATGCCGCTGAGCGTGCTGTTTGCCATTGTGCTGATGTATTTTTCCGGTATAACGTTAAATATTTTGAGCCTGTCGGGCTTGGCGCTGGGCGTGGGTATGCTGGTGGACAACTCGGTCGTTGTCATTGAAAACATCTACCGCCTGCGCAACCGCGGCTTGCCCGCCGCCCGCGCCGCCGTGCAGGGTGCGCGGCAGGTGCAGGGCAGCATCATCTCGTCCACCATGACCACGGTCTGCGTGTTTTTGCCGCTGGTGTTCAGCTCCGGTATGGTCATGGAATTGATGGACGATATGGCGTGGACCATCACCTTCAGCCTGCTGGCGTCGCTGGTCGTGGCGCTGACCGTGGTACCCTGCGCCGGCTCCACGGTGCTGAAAAAGCCCAAGGACATCCGCCACCCGCTGTTTGACCGTATGCTGAACGGCTACGAAAAGCTGCTGCGGTTCTGCCTGCGCCGCAAGGCGGTGCCGCTGGCGCTGGCGGTGGTGCTGCTGGGCGTGTCGGTGTGGCGCGTTGCCACCATGGGCATTGTGCTGATCCCGGAAATGAGTTCAAATCAGCTTTCGATGAGCCTGACCCTGCCCGCCGATACCCCCGATGCCGACTGCTTTGCCGCCGCCGATGCCGCCATGGCAGCGGTTTGCGGTGTGGACGGTGTCGAAACGGTGGGCGCGATGTCCGGGGGCAGCAATTCGATGGCTGCCACCGTCGGGCTTGGCGCCGACACCGCCGCTAACAACACCGAAATGACCTTCTACATTCTGCTGACGGACGAGGGCGCTGCCCACGGGGACCGCGTGCAGCAGGACATTTTGCAGCGCACCTCCGGCTTAAACGGCGAGGTCAGCCTGAACGCCAACGGTATGATGGATATGAGCGCGCTGTCCGGCAGCGGTGCCGAGGTGGATATTTACGGCAACGATCTGGACGACCTGCGCACCGCCGCCGACGCGGTAAAGACCGTGATGGCGGAAATCCCCGGCGTGGAGGATATCTCCGACGGGCAGGACGCGGGCGATGAGGAAGTACTGCTGACCATCGACAAGGACAAGGCGATGCGCAGCGGGCTGACCGTGGCGCAGATTTACCAAAAAATCGCCGCCGCGCTGAGTACCGACGCCACCGCGACCACGCTGACCGTGGAAAACGAAACCTACACCGTCAAGGTCATCAATGCCGCCGACGTGCCGACACTGGACGCACTGTTTGATCTGGAGCTGACCGCCACCGCCATGGACGACAGCGGGCAGCAGGTGCAGACCACCCACACGCTGGGCGAGTTTGCCACCCGCAGCGTGCGCCCCGGCTACACGACCATCACGCGCGAGAACGGCGCACGCAAAATGACGGTGACCGCCTCGACCGCCGCGGGGTACAATACCACGCTGATCACCCGCGAGCTGGCACCCAAGCTGGCGGCGCTGACGCTGCCCGCGGGCTGCACCACTGAGATTGCGGGCGAGAGCAGCCAGGTTTCCGATATGCTGGCGCAGATGGCAAAAATGCTCGCACTGGCGCTGGTTTTTGTCTATTTTGTTATGGTGGCGCAGTTCCAGAGCCTGCTTTCGCCCTTTATTGTGCTGTTCACCATACCGCTGGCGTTCACCGGCGGTATGCTGGGGCTGATGGCGTTCGGCGAGCAGCTTTCGGTGATTTCGCTGATGGGCTTTTTGGTGCTGATGGGCGTTGTCGTAAACAACGGCATCGTCTTTGTGGACTACGCCAACCAGCTGCGCATCGGCGGGCTGCAGCGGCAGGATGCGCTGGTTGCCACCGGGCGCACCCGTATGCGTCCCATCCTGATGACCACGCTGACCACCGTGCTGGCGATGGTGACCATGCTGCTCAGCACCGATGCGGGCAGCGAGATGGGCAAGGGGATGGCGATCGTCATCATTGGCGGACTCGCCTATGCGACCCTGATGACGCTGTTTATCGTGCCGGTTTTGTATGACAGCTTCTACCGCAAGCCGCCCGTCAACGTGGATGTCGGGGACGAAGGGCTGGATGACCTGCCCGATGATGCCGCCGAGTTTGCCGCCGAGTTTGCCGCCCGCCGCGCTGCCGAGCAGCAGCCGCAAGACCCTGAGAAGGAGGAGAACGAGCTATGAACCGCGATGTCCGCACCCTGCGCGAACACGCCCTGTACGCCGCCGCCCTGCGCCTGATCGAACAGGGTTGCGACCCCAAAGCGATGAAGGTGCAGCAAATTGCCGAGGCTGCCGGCATCGGCAAGGGGACGGTGTATGAGTATTTTTCCTCCAAAAACGAAATTTTGCACGGTATGTCGCTGTATATTTTTGACGATGAGCTGAACCGCCTGCAGGTGCAGCTACAGGGCTGCACCACGGCAGAGGGACTCGCCGCCGCCGTGGGGGAGTACCTGACCGATTTGGCAAAGACCCGTATGGGGGTGTACCGTATCATTGCCGGAAGCGCCGCGGGCGCACACCTGTGCGGCGACCCCGGCAAAAATCAGCGCACCGAGGCATTGCGCACGCTGGTGCGCAGCACGCTGCAGCGCCTGCAGGACGCCGGGCAGATTGCCCCCGCGCTGGGTATGGACTATTGCGTTTATGCGCTGGTCAGCGCCACGGCGGGCGGCTTTCTGGCGCTGGCAGCCGACCCGGGCATCGACCCCGATGCCATGGGCGGGCATATCTGCCGCCTGTTGGAGCGCGCGCTGCAATAAACCGCCTTATTTCGCGCAAAAGCCGCAATTTGCCCATTGACATTCCCATTGCCCGCTTTTATACTGGGTATGGTTGTTCCGAGTATGAACCACCATTGCGGAAAAAAGGAGTTATGGAATTATGAAAAACAATACTGTAAAAACGTTTGTCGCCATCGGTATCGGCGCGGCTCTGTTCTTTGTGCTGGGGCGCTTTGTTGCCATTCCCAGCCCGATCGCCAACACCAACATCAGCCTGCAGTATGCGGTGCTGGGTCTGCTGGCTGCCATGTACGGTCCCGTTGCCGGCGGTCTGATCGGCTTTATCGGTCACACCCTGATCGACCTGTCCTGGGGCGGTGCGCCGTGGTGGAGCTGGGTTCTGTCCTCTGCGCTGGTGGGCGTTATCGTCGGTCTGTTCGCCAAGAAGATGAACATTCAGGAGGGTGAGTTCGGCAAGAAGGAAGTCATCACCTTTGCCATCTCCAACGTGATTGCCCATGTGGTTGCGTGGTGCGCACTGGCGCCTGTGCTGGATATCCTGATTTATCAGGAGCCTGTCAATAAGGTCTTCGCACAGGGTGCCTTTGCCGCCATCTCCAACACGCTGACCGCTGTCATCGTCGGCAGCCTGCTGATTGTGGCGTTCACCAAGACGATTGCCAAGAAGGGGTCTTTGGATAAGGAATAATAGGGCATTGCCCGGAATGTGTACTTTCTTTGGACGCCCAAAGAAAGTACCAAAGAAAGGCGCCGCTACTTCCGAAGCGCGGGGCACGGCCGGGGGACCAGTCCCCCTGGACCCCCAAAGAGGAAGGTCGCGGACGGGCGGGGCTAAAAAATCGTCAAGACACATTTTTTGACGCCCCGCCCACCCGCTCCCGTCTTACGGCTCCGCCGAAAAATTCACCACCCGCATATATGCCGCCCGTGCAATCTTCCCAACAATGCAATCTAACGGGCAAACCGCACGGGACGCATCTATGCGTCCCCTACAAACCTGCCGGAAATTTGCATTTCCCCAATTATTGCTTGCCTTCCGGTTATTCGTAGGGAGGGGTCTTGACCCCTCCTTGCCACTTTGCGGTTGCTGCCAAATTCCCTGGCGGGGTCACCCCGCCCTACATCGCACTATATAAAAATGTGTCCGCAAAGCGGACACACCAAATCTTAACTCTCCACTCTCCACTCTTAACTCTCATCATTTATGTTTTCATCCGCCTTCCCCGCCGGGAAGGCATTTTGTTGTCTTTCACCCTACGTTCCGAGAGGTGCCCTATGGCTCAAACCAAAACACCCATCATCTCTTTTCAAAATTTCAGCTTTCAGTACCGCGCGCAAAAACAGCCCACGCTGCACGATATCAATCTGGATATCTACCCCGGCGAGCGTGTGCTGATCGCCGGTCCGTCCGGCAGCGGAAAAAGCACGCTGGCGGGCTGCATCAACGGGCTGAACCCCTACGCCAACCCCGGCAAAGCCACCGGCGCCCTGACAGTGGACGGCGTGGACGTCATGCACAGCAGCATCTTTGCGCTGAGCGCCCACGTCGGCACCGTGCTGCAGGACCCCGACGGGCAGTTTATCGGGCTGACTGTGGCGGAGGATATCGCCTTTGCGCTGGAAAACAGCTGCACCCCGCAGGACGAAATGCACGCCATCACCCGCCGCGCCGCCGAGCTGGTGGGCATCGAGCATCATCTCGACTACGCCCCGCACGAGCTTTCGGGCGGACAAAAACAGCGCGTCAGCCTCGCAGGCGTTATGGTGGACAAGGTCCGTGTGCTGCTGTTTGACGAGCCGCTGGCAAACCTTGACCCCGCCACCGGCAAGCAGACCATGGAGCTGATTGACGCCGTGCAGCAAAAAACCGATACCACGGTGCTGATTATCGAGCATCGTCTGGAGGACGTGCTGTGGCGCAGCGTGGATCGCATCATTTTGATGGGGGAGGGGCGCATCCTTGCCGATTTGCACCCCGACGAGCTGTTAAGCACCGACCTGCTGGCGAAAAACGGCATCCGCGAGCCGCTGTACCTGACGGCGCTGCGCTATGCGGGGGTGGAAATCACGCCGCAAAAGCACCCCGCCCACATGGATACCCTTGTATTGGACGATGCCGACACCGCCGCCGTGCGGCGCTGGTTCACCGCCGAGTCGCTGCCCGCCGCCCAGCCCGCGCCCGACCCGCTGCTGGAGGTGCGCGATGTCAGCTTTGGGTACGACAAATCCATGCACACGCTGCAAAACGTCAGCTTTGCCATCGGCAAGGGCGAGATGGTCAGCATCGTGGGGCGCAACGGCGCGGGCAAATCCACGCTGTCCAAGCTGATTTGCGGCTTTGAAACGCAGGACAGCGGGCAGATTTTCCTCAACGGGCAGGACCTGCAGGGGGTCAACATCCGCCGCCGTGCCAAGCACATCGGCTACGTTATGCAAAACCCCAACCAGATGATTTCCCAGACGATGATTTATGACGAGGTCGCCATGGGTCTGCAGGGGCTGGGTCTGACCGAGCCGGAAATGCGCACCCGCGTGGAGGACACGCTGAAAATCTGCGGGCTGTATCCCTTCCGCAACTGGCCGATTTCGGCGCTGAGCTTCGGGCAGAAAAAGCGCGTGACCATCGCCAGCGTGCTGGTGCAGCAGCCGGAGCTGATCCTCTTGGACGAGCCGACTGCCGGGCAGGATTTTAAGCATTACACCGAAATTATGGAGTTTTTGCGCGGGCTGAACCGGCGCGGCGTGACCGTGGTGATGATCACCCACGATATGCACCTGATGCTGGAATACACCACGCGGGCGCTGGTTTTCTGCGATGGTGCGCTGATTGCCGACCGCAGCCCCGCCGCCGTGCTGTGCGACCCCGCCCTGGTGGAGCGCGCAGCGCTGAAGGAAACCAGCCTGTACACGCTGGCGAACCGCTGCGGCATTGCCCCGGCGGAAGATTATGTTGAGCGGTTTATCGCCGCCGACCGGGAGGTGCGCAACCATGGCTGCTAAAACGGTTTTGAATTACCTCCCGCGCGAGAGTGTTGTTCACCGGCTGACCGGCACGACCAAGCTGGCGTTTTTTCTGCTGTTCACCTTTGCCGGTATGATCACCTACAACACATGGCTGCTGCTGGGGCTGCTGGCGGTCAGCCTGGCAGCGTTCAAGCTCAGCCGCCTGCACTACAAAGAAGTGCGGTTTATGTTCGTGTTTATGCTGGTGTTCCTGCTGCTGAACAACCTTTTTATCTACCTGTTTGACCCCAACCAAGGCACCGCGCTGTACGGCACCCGCACGGTGTTGTGCCACCTGTTCTGGCGGTACGATATCACCGCCGAGCAGCTGTTTTATATGTTCAACATCACGCTGAAATATTTTGTCACGCTGCCGGTAGCCATTTTGTTTATCAGCGCCACCAACCCCAGCGAGTTTGCCGCCAGCCTGAACGGTATCGGTGTATCGTATAAAATCGGGTATTCGGTGGCAATCGCGCTGCGCTATATCCCCGACATCCAGCGCGATTTCCACGCCATCAGCCAAGCGCAGCAGGCGCGCGGCGTCGAGCTTGGCAAAAACGAGCCGTTCTTCAAGCGGCTGAAAAACACCGTACATATCCTGCTGCCGCTGATTTTGACCAGCCTGAACCGCATTGATACCATCTCCAACGCCATGGAGCTGCGCGGCTTTGGCAAAAACAAGACCCGCACATGGTACACCCGCCGCCCCTTTGCCAAAAGCGACTATGCCGTAATGGCGCTGGGCGCGGCGCTGCTGGCGCTCAGCCTTGGCGTTACCATCCGATACGGGCGGTTTTATAACCCCTTTATGTGATACGATTCCGCGCGGCAGGGGCGGGGCATGCCCCGCCCGCGATTTTCCGCCGACGCAATTTGTACGGGTTATTCGTAGGGGCGGCATATATGCCGCCCGCGCAGCCATCCCGGTAAATCAGCCTAGCGGCTAAACCGCACGGGACGCAACTATGCATCCCCTACAAACCTGCCGGAAATCCGCACTCTGCCCATCCTTGCTTTCCGCGATCCAGAATTCTGTCGTTACGACTTGACTTTTTTTCAACTATGCTTTATAGTTAAATAAGCAACCTTGTGTTGCAAATTTCTCAACCGGAAAGTGAACGTTTTTATGGATACAGAACGCTGGCAGATTTTATGCAAGTCCATTGACTCAGGCAGCCTGCGCGGCGCCGCCGAACAAATGGGCTATACCGTTTCGGGCATCAGCCGCAGCGTCGCCACACTGGAGGCAGAGCTGGGCTTTTCGCTGCTGTACCGCGCCAAGACCGGCGTAAAACCAACGGCAGAATGTGAAAAACTGATGCCCGCCGTGCGTGAGCTTTTATTTGCGCAGGAGCGTGTCGAGCAGACCGCTGCCCGCATCAAGGGCGCAGAATACGGCACCATTGTCATCGGCACGGCGTACAGCAGCTACTACCGCTGGATCAGCACCGTCACGCAGGGGTTCCGCCAAAAGCATCCCGGCGTGCAGTTTTGTATGGTCAACGGCAGCAGCTCGCAGCTGCACGATATGCTGATGCAGCATCGGCTGGATTTCTGCATCATTTCGGCGCGTGAGGGCGGCCACGACTGGTACCCCCTGTGCAACGACCCGATGATGGCGATGGTCCCGGCGGCGCATCCGCTGGCAAAGCAAAAGACCGTGCCATTAAAGGCGTTGGAAACCGAACCGTTTATCGACACCTTTGCCGGGCAGGACAACGACAACGCCCGTATGTTTGAGCGCTGCGGCATCCACCCCAACACCCAGTACCAGAGCATGGACATTGATGCCACCTACGCAATGGTCGCAGCCGGGCTGGGCATCACGACCAACAACAACGTCAACTGCCGCGCCGGGGATAAGGACATCCGCTTTTTACCGCTGGACCCGCCCCAGACGGTGGAAATCGGCTTGGCGTGCGGCAAGACCATGCCCCCCGCCGGGGAGGCGTTTTTGCAGTACATCCTGCCCCATCTGCCCAAAGAATAACCGCATACAACCAAAACACCCCCTGTGCCAAGGCACAGGGGGTGTTCTTATAAACAAAATTTCAGCCGATCCGGGGTCCGCTTGTCAGCTTACCGTAGACAAAGTACCGCCAGTCGGTGGGGGCGACCTGCCCCAAGGGATAGCAGGTGTACAGGATAATATTTTCCGGCGTGGCGGTCAGGTCATACGCCGCGCTGTCCGTTGCCAAGGCGGGCTGCATCCCGGTGACCTCGTAGTGAAAGGTACCGTAATACGTTTCAATTTCGATGTCCGCGCCCTCCTGCAGGCTGGCAAAATCCCGGAAATACGTCCCCGTATGCCCGGCTACCAGAATGGTGCCGTCCTCGCCGGGGATGCACGCGCCGGTGTAGGTGCCGGCGCCCGCGTTCAGCTGGGCGTTGCCGTCGCCGTAATACAGCGTGCAGTCCACCGCCGTGCCGGAAATTTTCAGCGTACCGTATGCCTGCCCCGTCGTGGGGCGTCCGCCCAAGGCGTCAATGTCCACCGTTTCGCGCTCGCCCGTGGGGGTCGCCGACGGTTCCGGCATCGGCTCCGGCGCGGGGGTCGGTGTCGGCGCGGGCGCTGCCGTGGGGGTCGGGCTGGGTTCCGGCAGGGGTGCCGGTGCCGGGCGCGCCAGCCACAGCGTCACGCCGAAGGTCGCCCACAAAAGCAGCAGCACCAGGACCGCCAAGGTTCGTTTTTTCATACGGTTGCTCCCGTTACACCGTAAAATCCAAACAGGTGCGCACGGCGGTGTAGGGGCGTACCTTGCCGTTTGCCACGGCAACGTGCGCCGGATGCACCGCATACCCCTGCAGGGCTGCCGCATCGGTAAAAACGGCGTCCAGCATCAGGTCGGCATTGGTGGAGCTGGGCAGGGCATCGGTGTAGACGTGCAGCTCCAACAGCCCCGGGATCTGCCCGGTCAGCCCTTCCAGCCCGGTCCGGATGCCCGCCTTGACGGCTGCTTTTTCGGCGTCGGGCATTTCCTTCAGCTTCCACAAAATCACATGGCGAACCATAGGTTATTTTTCCTCCCAGATGGGATGCTTGAGCTGCCACTCGCCGTAGTCGTTCTTTTCAAACAGGTCGCGGTTGTAGAACTTGTCCATAATGCGCCAGAACTCGCTTTCGGTGTAGCCGCAGAAGTCGCAGAAATCACGCACGCAGAGAGGGTCCAGCTTGCCGTCGCGCTCCTTGATGATGCGCACCGCCTCATCGCGGGTCATCATACCGTAGCGGATGTAGCGGGCGGTGTAGTCGGTGGCGGCAGCGTGACCGAACTTGGGGTACTTCAGCCAGCTGTGCACCAGATACGCGCGGGAGTCGATCTGGTCAAAATTCTCGGCGTGGTGGGTGCGATCCCACTCGTGGGTCAGGTCGTGGAAGCCGTGCGCCTTGGCGATCTGGTAGTTTTTGTAGCTGTTCCACGGCACAAAGTAGCTCATATAGAACGGGTCGAGCTTGGCGCGTTCCTCGGCATTGGGGGCAAGGGTCAGGCTGAGGTCGTTTTCGGTCACGCCGTCGCCCAGCAGCTCCTCCATGGGCATACCCACAGCGACGCCGTTTTCGATCTGATCCATGGCGGAGTAGGTTTCCTTGTCGGCGTTGCCGCCGTACTCAAAGCTGACATTCTCGCCGTAGCAGAGCATGGGGGTGTTGAACTTGGCAGCCATATGCAGCGGGAAGGTGTAGATCAAACGGTCAACGTACCAGGTCGGCTTGCCGTACTTTTCAAAAAATTTGCGCATCAGGACTTTCTGCACCTTGATGTTGGGCTTGCAGGAGATGATGGTGCAGCCAAATTCCTCGCTGATATTTTTCAGGTTGTGGATGCCGGCCTGCGTCATGGGGAAGTTATCCTCAACACTGAAGAGGAGTGGCTGTCCTTGCCGCCGGAAACAGCCACAGCGCAGTCGTAGCCGCCGGGACCGTTCATGCCGCGGTACTTGTTGCAGAACGCCTCAAACTCTTTAAAGCGGGCATCCCAGTCCACATTTTTGCGGGCTTCGTAGTGGCGGCAGGCGCTGCATACGCCCTCGGCATCAAAGGTAATACCGGGTCGGGTGTCGGGCATGGTACATTTTTTACAATAACGCATACGTTTCTCCTTTTATATGCCGTCCCGCGCAGGTGCGGGCGTTTTTTACTTTAGGCAATACCGCATAATTCTAAGTGCCGATACAGCGCGCGAGGTGCGGCAGCTGCTAAGCCAAAAGCGCAGATAATACTTTGTGCTGCAAAGGTGAGCGCCGCCAGTGGCGGATACAGCGAACCGAAGCAGGGGCA
>SFOX01000009.1 GCA_004552305.1 Subdoligranulum variabile
TCCAGAATGTACTTCTTCTCACCCTGAATATCCGTGCAGAAGACCACCACACGGAACCACAGCTCCTCGCCGGTTTTCTGGTGGATGTACTCCCGATCCCACTCGCGTTGTTCACCGGGCAAAATGGTCGACAGCTGATCCAAAATGTGAACCGATTCGTCCGTCCGGATCAAATGCTCGATCTCATGGATATCATCGAGGACCTGCTGTTCTGAAATACCGACCAGCTTCTCGATATTGGGGCTCACATATTCCACGCGGAGATCATTTGCATCCAACATCAGGAAAACATCATCCACATTGACGGACAGTTTGGAGAACAGCTCGTCACGGGCAAGCAGCTCGTTGTCCTTCCGTCTCAGCTTCTGCCGGTTGTGTAGAATCACCAGCAGCAAAAGCATCACGGCCAGAGCGATGGCAATACCCGACACCACCAGCATGGTGGTGGATTGCAGCTTGTTCATGCTGGAATTGACCACATCGGTAGGCACAATGCCCACAACAGTCCAGTTTTGAAAATTGGCGGACTCATACACCAGATAATGGGAGACGCCGTTGATTTTGAACAGCAGCGAACCGGAATTGCCGGACAGGAAATCCTGCTGTAAGGCAGTGATCTGATCGTCGGTCAGACTTTTCGATTCCTCCAGCAGAACAAAGAGATTGTGGACGCTGTCCATAGCCTCGCTGCTGTTGTCCACGGCAATGCGTCCGTCGGGCAGAACCGCATAGGTGCTGGCCTGTCCGGCAAAGGCAGATATCTTTAAAGCGTTCACCATGTCGGAATTGTTATAGGTAATGGCGATGGCCTCATAGTCAAAGCCACGGTAGCTGCCCTGCTTGGCGGGAATCGCAAACACCATGATCTCCGGCTGATCCGGGACAACGGAGTTTACAACGATGGGCTGTTTTTCCAGGATCAGGTTGGGAAGCTGGTCCCGCAGGTCCAGATAGCCCCTGTTTCCGGTCAGGGTAAGATATTCACCGTTCCGGGAGATGAAATAAAAATCCGTGAAATTGCTCTCCTCCCGCGCCTGGTCTACATAGGCGAGGACCTCCTCGTCACTTTCCGCTTTCTCCAGATAGGGCACCCACATCCGCATACGGCTCCAGTTGACCGAGACCAGATTATACAGTGTCTGATTCGCCTGATGAAAGATTTCGGTCAAGTGGGCGGTGCTCTCCTCGTAAATCGTCTGGGAGACAAAGTCAAAGTAGGCAGAACCCGCCCAGATTACCCCTGCGACCAACACAAGGGACAGCAGCAAAGCTGTCAATCGTTTTTTCACCGCATTCCCCTCCTCTCGGCTTTCTTTCGTCCTGTCATTACCCCTGAAGTATAGTCACATACTCGGTAGGCTCCAGGAACTGTTTCGTTTTCTCCAGCGCCTCCTGCATACACTCCTGACTGGAGTAATCGTCCACCAGATAGGCCTGCCGCTTTTCCTTCAGGTCTGCAGGCATGGGGCAGTTACAGAAGTTCTCATGCTCCAGGAAGGTGTCCGCACCTACCAGCATCAGGTTGTAGGTGGCATTCTCATCCAGAGGTTCCCCGTTCACGGTCACTTTCTCCAGACGGAACTTGCCCCGCTCGTACTCGGTGACGGTGTACTCCAGACCGCTGGTGACGGGCATCAGATTGCGGTGCCGGATGGGATTGGAGCCGTCCTCCTTCACATTCACCAGCCAGTCCATGAACCGCCAGACCTCCTCGCCGGTGTACTCGCCCAGATAGACGGAGTTGCGGGCAGTGAGCACCCACTTGACCTGCTGCAGGGTGTAGTCCCCGGCATAGATGGAGGTGCTGGCTGTGGGAGAATAGCCAATGGCGATATCGGCTCCCATGGAGGAGCGGATGGTGTTCATCAAAGAGGAGGCCGCGGCGCTGCCGTGGTCGGTGAATTCGTTGGAATAGGCGCTCTCCTGCGTGAACATGACCTCCGCCGCATCCGGGTTCTTATAGTCGGTGATCTGTGCGTCGAATGCGTTGTAGGCGGCCTTCGCGTCATATTCGCCCGTCATCATCCTGTGACCCACATCCCGAGAGATGGCAAACACCTCCGTGGAGGCCAGACGCATATACAGGTGATTGCTGGCGATGCAGTCCTGCACATACCGGAGGGCAGGACTGGAGGTGATATTCACTTCCTTGTTGTAGGACAGCACGGAGGTGCCGGCGGCAACATGCTTTTGTCCTTCCTCGCTGAAAAGGGCTGACAGCACTTCCATCACGGCTGCCCGCTTGGCCTCGTCCTGTTCCACGGTTTTGGACACGGCCAGCTGGCACATGGGATAGGTCAGCAGCCAGTTGTCCTGCTCGGTTTCTCCGAAATAGGGCAGGATCACGCTGTTGATCCCCCGCTCCTGCGTGAGGTCGTCTGCCAGAGCCGCCGTGTTGCGCACCATGGCGGTCTTTCCCTGGAAATAAGGTTCCATCGTGACAGAAAACTGCCTCTCCTCGTCGCCGGGCTGGAAACGGATATCCTTTAAGAACTGCTCGTACTTTTCAAAGACCTTCGGCCAGACCGTATCGTCCAGACCCACCTGGTGATCTTCCGTTTCACTCTCATATTTCATGCGCCACTGGGTACCCTCCAGGCTCATCAGATCCGGGATGGCGCAGCCCTGCATGGTCTCCAGGCAGGTATAGTCGTAGTTCCAGTCGCTCTGGAAGCCCTTGATGCCCACGGCCTCAAAGGCGTCAATGGCGGCCACGAACTCGGCATAGTTGGTGGGCAGGGGGATGTTGTACTGGTCAAACAGATCCTTGTTGGCCATGATGCAGTCCACCTCGGCGCACATGGGCAGCCAGCGGATGGCGTAGCTGGAGTAGAAGGTGCCCGCCACCTCGGTCTGGCTCAGGTCCATCAGATGCTCAGCCAGAGGAGCCGCATCGTTCAGGGAGAACCGGCGGCAGGTGATGATGTCCGGGATCTCCTCTCCCCGGGACAGCAGGTCCTTGTAATATTCTATGGTGTTGAAGCTCTGGATAAAGGTAAACTCGATCTCGGGGAACTTCTCCTCCAGCCAAGGAGACAGTTCCTTGAGCATGGAGCGGTCCCACATATACATGGAGATCGAGATTTTATCATCCGGTTTCTTACTGCCGGCGCTTTGCTGCCCTGCGCAGCCTGTCAGCATCGCCGCCGTCATGACAACAGCAAGCAGCAAAGAGATCCGTCTTTTCTTTTTCATTTGTGTTCTCTCTCTCATGATTTTTCTGTTAAAAAATCCTTGTACCAGTTCAGAGCATTCTCTCTGTTCTTACAGGAATTTTGCCAGGCTCCTCAGCAGGCGGGCGGAATTTGTGGGCTTTACAAGGAAATCATCCATCCCGATTACAGCCGCCCGTTCCCGATTCTCCGCAACTGCGTTTGCCGTAAGGGCGATAATGGGAATGTTTGCCCGGATTCGGTTCGGGAGCTTTCGGATCTTTACGGTTGCCTCATAACCGTCCATCACCGGCATCTCAATATCCATCAAAATGAATTGATAATACCCCGGCTCATGTTCTTTCACCGCGGCAACTGCTTTACTTCCGTTATCAGCCTCTTCAAAAAGCAGCCCGTGATCCAAAAGCACTTCCGCAAGAATCTCACGGTTTAATTCATTGTCATCAACAAGCAGAACCCGTTTCCCCTGCAATTGCTCAATTTGCACAGGTTCGATCTCGTCAGCTTCGTCATGGAATGACTCCCCAAGTGCAAAGGAAATGGTTCTTTCCATATTGCCATGGACAACGCTGAGTTTATCCAAATACAAATCCACCTGGGATCTGTGTCTCCGGCAAATCTCTGCATAACCAACTGCACTGTTCAGTTCCGTTCGCAGCTCCCTTAACGACTTTTTGCGGAACTCATCAACCTTGCTGGCGGCTTCCAGTTTCTTTTCCAGAACGCCCATTCTTTCGACAATCTGCTTATGGTTTTCCTGGGAACTAAAGCGATGTCCATCCGGGAATTGAAATTGTAGTTCAACCTCAACGCCTAAAACATCAAGGCATTTTTGAAGTTCCTCAAAAGTCATACTCTCTTTGGATAGTTTTCTATACAGAGAGGAGGGGTACAGCCCTATACGCTTTGCCAATTCTGCTTTGGAAATCCCCATCTGAGAACAGATACCATTAATTATTTCTGTCGTATTCATACTATAATCCCACCTGATCGAACCCAATAATAACACTTTATGCATCATAACATTTTTGTTGCGTAAAATCAATAGCAAATAGAAAGAATTTGAGAGCCCGTACCAATAAGTTCAAAACCGAGCAATAAAAGTTCGTAGAGCGGCGATCATGCACATAGCCTGAGCTGATTCAACTGTAATCTCATAAGCGTGAATCACTGATGAAACTGGTCGGGCAGGAATTTGTCATCATGGATGACTTCGGCTGGCCGCGCAACCCGGACGGCTATAACAAGCTGGTAAAGCGTGTGGCGCAGAAAGCGGGAATCAGCGACATTCACCCGCACATGTTCCGCCATACCTTTGTCAGCCTGCTCATGTCGAATCCTGACATCGGTGTTGCAACGGTTGCCGCTGAAGCAGGTCACGCCCAGCCGAGCACGACTTTAATGATCTACACCCAGCAATACAAAAAACGCCGGGAGTCGATACGCAATCCGTTGAGCCGTGAATTGTACGAAAAATAAAGAATCGCAGCTATGTTATCTTAAAAAATAACATAGCTGCGTTCTTTTTATGGGCCGAGAGGGATTCGAACCCCCACTCAAGCGGTTATGAGCCGCCGGCTTTAACCGTTAAGCTATCGGCCCGCATAACGGTACCCAAAGGCACACCGCACAATTCACGCCTGACGGCTTAAGCACCGCTCCGGCGGCTGCGGCACAGCATCTGCGTTGCCAAAATGCTCGATAATACACAAAGTATTATCTGCGCTTTTGGCTTAGCAGCTGCCGCACCTCGCTCGCCGTATCGGCACTTAGAATTTGCCGTCCTCGCCGCAGCCGTCGCAGTCGCTCTCAAAACGCACGGCGTTCTGGGCAAGGGCGGGGTCCAGGCGCTGGGCAACCTGCATCATCAGGGCGCACTCCATCCGCTTGCGGAACACCTTGCAGCCGTACTCGTAGGTGCCGTGGATGTCCCCGGTGGCGTGCAGCGCGTTGGCAGCGCAGCCGCCCGCGCAGTACAGCCGCGCCCAGCAATCCTTGCAGTCGGGGCGGGCGTAGACGTTGCACAGCTTAAACTCGTCGCGCAGGGCGGTGTTGGTCACGCCGTCCCAGACGTTGCCCAGCTTGTACGCGGGGTCGCCCACAAACTGGTGGCAGGGGTACAGGTCGCCCCACGGGGTCACCGCCATATACTCGGTGCCGGAGCCGCAGCCCGAAATGCGCTTGTAAATGCACGGACCGTGCTTTAAATCCAAAATATAATGGTAGAAGGTGATGGGCTTGCCCGCCTTTTGGCGGCGCAGCATATCGTTGGCAAGCAGCTCGTACTGGTCAAACAGCTTGGGCAGGTCGTCCTCGGTCAGGGCTTCGGGCGAGTCGGGCGGTGCCACAACCGGCTCCATCGACAGCTCGGTAAAGCCGAGGTCGTCCGCCATATGGAACAAATCCTTGGTAAAATCAACGTTGTGATGCGTAAAAGTGCCGCGCATATAGTAGCCCGTGCCGCCGCGTGCCGCCACCAGCTTTTGGAATTTGGGTACGATGCGGTCATAGCTGCCGTTGCCCGCTAAATCGACACGGAAACGGTCGTTGACTTCCTTGCGTCCGTCCAGCGAAAGCACAACATTATGACATTCCTTGTTGCACCAGTCAATGACCTCGTCGGTAATGCCGATGCCGTTGGTGGTCATCGTAAAGCGGAAATTCTTGTTGTACTTTTTCTCGATGCTGCGTGCATAAGCAACAAGCTGCTTGCAAACCTCGAAGTTCATCAGCGGTTCGCCGCCGAAAAAGTCCACTTCCAGATTGCGGCGCGTGCCGGAATTTTCGATCAAAAAGTCCAAAGCGCGCTTGCCGGTTTCAAAGCTCATCAGCCCCGCCTCGCCGTGGAACTTGCCCTGCGCGGCAAAGCAGTAGCTGCAATTCAGGTTGCAGGTGTGCGCAACGTGCAGGCAAAGCGCCTTGACCACGTTGGAACGATTTTTAAAGTCAAAGGCGTGGTCGGCGTAGGCGTCCGGCGCAAACAGCTGCCCGGCTGCCGTCAGCTCGTCGATGTCGTCCAGACAGTCGTTGATGTCGGCGGGGGTCACATCGGCGCGCCCGGCGTATTTTTGGGTCAAAATTTCGGCGGCCTCGGCGCGGGTCTTGCCGGCGTCGATCAGCCCGATGGCGTCATACGCCACATCGTCCACGGCGTGAACGCTGCCGCTGTACACGTCCAGCACAATGTTGTAGCCGCCCAGTTTGTATTGGTGAATCATAGCTGCTCCTATTGAGAAGCGGTCATAAGGCAACACCGCACAATTCCCGCCGTATTGGCGCTTAGAATTCTGCGGTATTCCCATAAAAAATGCCGGGTACCTACTGGCAACCCGGCAATAACCGCGTATAAATTACTTGTCGGTCTTTTCGCAAGGCTGGTTGGCAATGCCGCAGCTGGTCTTGCAAGCGCTCTGGCAGGAGGTCTGGCATTCGCCGCAGCCGCCGTTGAGCAGGCTCTTAGCCATATCACGGGTTTCGAGAGTCTGAATGTGCTTCATAAAACAGTCACCCCTTTATACAATTTAGAATTATTATTATTTTACACGTTTGGCACGGAAAAGTCAAGGGCATTTTTTAGGGCTGCAGCACGGCGATTTGTGCGGGCGCGGCGCAGCGGCTGTGGTGCAGGCGGGTTCCGGCGCTTTGAAAATTGCGTGCAGCCGTCAAAAATTCCGGCGTGATTTCCTCGCCGGGAGCAAGCAGCGGCACGCCGGGCGGGTACGCCCAGATGTACTCGGCGGAAATTCTGCCCGCCGCCACATCCTGCGGCAGCGTTTGGCAGGGCTGCAGAACCGCCTGCCCGATCGGGCAAACCGCGGACCCCGGGCGCGGCAGCATCAGCGTCGGCGCGTGGATTTTTTGCGCTGTATCGTTATACTTTTGCAAAACCTGCGCCAAGCGCGGCAGGGTGTCCGGCGCGTCGCAGGGCGAGGTCATTGCCAGAACATCGTCCCCGCGCACCATCTCCGGCTCAAAGCCGTTTTGCCGCAAAAATGCTGCGCCCCGGCTGCCGATGCGCAGCAAAATTTTGCTTGCATCAAAAGCATAAAAATCCGGGTGGTTCTGCAAGGTGTCCGCGCCGTGGCACAGCGCCGGGATATAGCACAAATTGCGCACAGCATCGTCAAAATCATTCAGTTGTCTGCGCCATTCGGCAAAGGCGGCTCTCCCCTGCTGTGCCAGCCACGCGGTACATCCGTCCAGGCTGACCAGCAGCGGATAGCTGGGCGAGCTGGTTTCAAACACGTCCAGCTGGCGTTCGATTTCCGCATCGTCCGCCAAGGTTCCGTTCACCTGCAAAAAGGCGGTCTGCGTTAAGCTGGGCAGCGTTTTGTGCGCGCTTTGCACCACAACGTCCGCGCCCGCCGCCACCGCGCCGCCCTGCCAGCCCAGCGGTTCGGCAAAGGGCAGGTAGTGTGCGCCGTGGGCTTCGTCCACCAAAAGCGGCACGCCGTGCGCGTGGCAAATTTGGGCAATCGACGCAATGTCCGAAACCACGCCCTCATAGGTTGGGCTGGTTATCACGACACAGCGTATATTTTTGTGTTGCTCCAGCGCCGCCTGCACGTCGGCGGGCGGCACGCTGCCGTACACGCCAAAGGCGGGGTCCACCGGCGGCAGCAGGTAATGCGCGCGCAACTGCCCCAACTCCACCGCGTGGTAGACCGCCTTGTGGCAGTTGCGCGCCATCAAAATTTCACTGCCGAAGGGTGCCAGCGCGCGCACGCCCGCCAGCAGCCCCACCGTGCTGCCCCCCACCAAATACCAGCAGCGGCGGCTGCCGTACAGCGCGGCGGTGCGCTGCATCGCTTGTGCCAGAATGCCGTCCGCCTCGTGCAGGTCGTCGGCGCCGTCAATTTCGGTCATATCCCACGCGGCGCAGCCCAGCCCGGGCGCAGGGCAAATGCGGCGCTTGTGTCCGGGCATATGCAGCGGCGTGCGGGCGGCAGCTAAGTTCTGCAGCTGCTTTTGCAGCGGGGATTCAGGTTGCATCGTCATAGCGGAAATACTCCACAAACACAGGTAAATTTCATTATTTTTGCGTTAATTCGATATTTTTATCATCATGAAATTTGTGCAAACGCTGCCCGGCAGCCTTTACTCCACCACCACTTCGGCGCGGCTGCCCGCGCGCGTTTTGCTGACCCGGATTTGCCGGGTCAGGCGGTCCTGCAAGCCCTCGACGTGGGAAATCACGCCCACCAGCTTGTCGCTGCCCGCCAGCCCTGCCAGCGTGTCGATGGCTTTTTCCAGGCTGTCGGCGTCCAGCGAGCCGAAGCCCTCGTCAATAAACAGCGTTTCAATGGCGACGCCGCCGGCGTTCTGCTGGATGGTATCGCTGATGCCCAGCGCCAGACTCAGCGCCGCCATAAAGCTTTCGCCGCCCGAAAGACTGCCCACGGGGCGGGTCTTGCCGGTGTAGGCGTCAAACACGTCCAGATCCAGCGCCGTCTTGCCCGAAAGGCTCTCGCTCTTGCGGCGCAGCAGCTTGTACTGTCCGTCGGTCATACGGGTAAAGCGCAGGTTGGCGGCATCGACCACACCGTCAAAATAGAACGCCTGAACGTACTGTTCAAACGGCAGCTTGATTTTGCCCGCCAAATTGCCGTTGATGGTCTTGCTTAAATTGTCCCACATCGTGCGCTTTTGGCGGGCGGTTTCCCACTTTTTGCGGGTGGTCTGCAAGCCCTGCTGGGCGGCGCGGTTGGCGTTCTGACGCTGCACGGCGGCGTCCCGCAAGGCAATGGCGGCGGCGCGGTCGGTCTGCAGGCGCTGCAGGGCTGCCATCAGCTTGTTCAGCGTTTCGGGGTCGTTGTGGCGGGGTAAGGTTTCCTGCAATTGCTGCACACGCGCCAGCGCGGCGGCGTGACCCGCCTTGGCGTTGGTGGCGCGGCGCACGGCGGCAAAGGATTGTTTTTCCAGCACGGACAGCTGCTGGTTTAAAATTTCCAGCCGATGCACCACAGCGTCCAGCTGCTCGGTTTCTTTTTTGTACTGGTTCAGCTGCTTGTGCAGCCCCAGCAAGCCGTCGTCCAGGCTGCTCTGCTGGGCGCTCAGCGCCTCGTACAGGGCGGGGTTGTCCAGCTCGGCGGCGGGCTTTCCGGTGTAGCGCGCCCCGCGCTTTGCAAAAAATTCATCGGCTTGCCGTACAATCAGGCTGCGCAGCTGCTCGGCGCGGGTCACGGCTTCCCCGGCTGCACGGCTGGCATCGGCGGTGGTGCGGCGCTGGTTCATCAGCAGCTTTTCGCGCTGCTCCAGCTCCTTTTCGGTCACATGGTTTTTGGGCAGCTCGGCAATTTTGGGGTGCTGGCGGCTGCCGCAGACCGGGCATGGGCTGCCCGCGTGCAGCTCCTGCGCCAGAAGTCCCGCGCGGTTGGCATTTAATTGACGCTGCATCGCGGCATATTCGGTTTCGGCTGCATCCAGCTTTTCCTGTGCTTTGGCGTAGGCTGCCTGCTTTTTTTCGGCGTCGGTGCGCTGCTGCGCCTCCTGCTCCAGACTTTTCAGCAACTGTTCGCAGCTGACGGTCAGCGCCTGTGCCAGCTCGATCTGGTGCTGCAATTTCACCTGTTCGGTGTCGGTGCGCCCGATGCTGTCGCGCTGCTTTTCGGTTTCGGCAATGTTCTGCTTCAGCGCCTGCATCCGCTTTTGCAGCTCGTCCTGCTCCGCCTCGCTCTTGGTCTGCACCTCGGCGGTGCGGTCCGCTTCTGCCTGCAATTCCTGCAGTTGGCGGCGGCGGGCAGCCTGCTGCTCTGCCAGCTTGACCCCGGCGTTGCCGCGCGCGAGCTTTTCCTCTAAGCCTTGGATGATTTCGTTTTGCCGGTTTTCCGTTTCCTCGTCCTGCAGCAGCAGACGGGCTGTCAGCTCCATCGTTTTGTCGGTGGCAAAAACCTGCTGGTCGTCCTGCAATTCCCTCAGGGCGGCTGCCGTTTCGGGAACGGCGGGGTCTGCCTGCAGGCTGTTCAGGTGCATCAGCAGGGCGTCCTCCAGCCGGGCGCAGGCGTCCCCTGCCTTGGTGGCTTCCTGCACGGCGACCTGCCCCAGACGCTGATAGTCGGCGGTGTCAAAAATTTGGCGCAAAATCGCGGCTCTGTCCGCCGAGGGGGCGTTCAGCAGGCGGGTAAAATCGTTTTGCGCCAGCATCGAAACCTGCGCAAACTGCTTGGCGTCAATGCCCAAAAGCTGCGTTACAGCGTTGGTTACTGCCAGCGCCCCGCTGACAGGCTCCTCCGGCTCGCGCAGAAATTCCGCCTTGGGCGGGCATTTTACCACGCCGCTGCCGCGCTTGGCGGCACGTTGCTGCTCGGGCCAGCGGCGCACGGTATAGCTGCGCCCGCGGTGGGTAAATTGCAATTCCACGCAGGTTTCTGCCGTAGGCTCGGCAAAATCGCTGCGCAGCATCGTGGTTTTTCGGTTTTCGCCGGTGGTTTCGCCGTACAGGGCAAAGGTGATGGCATCAAACAGCGCGGTCTTGCCGCTGCCGGTATCGCCGCCGATCAAAAACAGGCCGCTGCCGCCAAAGGCAGAAAAATCCAGCTCGGTCTGCCCGGCGTAGGGACCAAAGGCGGTCAGCTGCAGGCGTGTCGGCTTCATTTTTGTGCCTCCTCTCGGATTTTTTTCACGGCTTCCCTCTCGTCCTCGGTTAAGGGGCGCCCGTTCATCTGCTCAAAAAAGTCGCCGAACAATTCGGCAAAGCTCTTGCCCTCCACCGCCAAAACCGGCGCTGCGTCCTCGTCCGTCTGGCGGGGGCGGTAGTCCAGCCGCATGGCGTTGGGGTAGGCTGCCCGCAGCGCCGCCATGGCCTCGGGCAGGGGCGTGGGGTCGGTCAGCGTTGCCCAGATGTAATCCGCGGTGTCGGTGGGGTTTTCGGTCAGCTTGGCAAGCGGTCCTGTCAGGTGGCGCATCTCGCGCCGGGGCTTGAGCGGCAGCACCTCCACGCGGTCCAGCCCGCGCCGCCCCAGCTTGACCAGCGTCACGGATTTTTGTGCGCCGCACTCGTCCAAATGGTAGCACAGCGGTGCGCCCGCGTAGCGCACGCTGTTTTTGCCGATGGTCTGCGGGCGGTGGATATGCCCCAGCGCCGTGTAGCAAAAGTCAGAAAAATGCGCTGCATCGACAGCCTCTACCGTGCCGACGTTGACAGGCACGGTTTCGCTGCCGGAGAGTTTGGGGCTTTTTGCCCCGGCAATGACCATCTGGTGCGCCACCAAAACCCGGCGCTTGGCGGCAGGCACCGCCAGCTGCAGCGCGGCTGCCACGGCGGCGTCATAGTCGGGGATGTCGGCATCGGGCAAAAAGTGGCGCACGGTCGCGGCACGCACAAAGGGCAGCAGGCAAAATTCTACTTCACCGTAGTTGTCCGCCAGCACGACCTGACGCGGCGCGCCGGTAAACCGCCCGGCAAGATAAATGCCCTGCCCTGCCAGCAGCTGGGCGGCAAAATCCAGACGCTCGGCGCTGTCGTGGTTGCCGGACACCGCCAGCACAGGCACCTGCCGCGCCGAAAGCTGGGTCAAAAACCAGTCCAGCAGCGTGCAGGCCGCGGCGGGCGGCACAGGGTTGTCGTAGATATCGCCCGCCAGCACGACCGCCTCGACCTTGTTTTTGTCGCAGATATCCAGCACCTGCTCTAAAATAAAACGCTGATCCTCCAGAAAATCGAACCCGTTGACCCGCTTGCCCAAGTGCAGATCCGCAAGATGCAAAAATTTCATAGGATGTACCTCTTTGGTCTTTTTACCGCCATAGCTTTTCGTAGGTGGCAATATCCAACGTTACGCCGTCCAAAACTTCCATAGGCACGACCTCCGCCTTGCGGAAGCGGCACTTTTTGCAAAAGCCCTCGGCCTTTAAATCCTTGGCCCAGAACCTGATGTACAGGCGGCTGCGTCCGTCGCCCTCCGCCAGCTTTTGGGCGTAGGCAACGATGCTGCGCCCGATGCCCTGCCCGCGCGCCTTTTCTTTTAAAAAGAGGCGGCTCAGGCACATGGCGCCCGCGGGACCTAAGTCCAGCGCAAAATAGCCCACCGGCTCGCTGCCGAGGTAGACCAAAAAATAGTTGATGACGCCGCTGTGGATTTCGTCATCGGTCAGGATATCGCTTTGGTATTTTTCTGCCAGCGCTGCCGCGACCTTGGGGGTCAGCTTGGTGTAGTGCTGCACAAAAATTTCCTGCGCCAGCTCGCTGACCAGCGCAACATAGCGGGACTTGGTGACCTGCTTAAAGGTGGGATTCATTGGGTGACTCCTTTTTTGTTCAGGCTTCCCCTTGGGGGGGGAAGCTGTCCGCGCAGCGGACTGATGAGGGGGATATTTTCGGTCATTGCCCCCTCATCCGGCGCTTTGCGCCACCTTCCCCCTATGGGGGAAGGCTTTTGCCGAGGGCGGCATTCCGAAATTCTTTTCTATGATTTATTTTCCACTACCGTCACACTTGCCTTGGCGGGCATACACGCCGCCCAGTCGCCGACCTCGTGCAGGGTGCCGAAATTTTCGCACAAATGGTCGGGGCAGGGGCTGTCGATAAACCGTATCCCGCCGTTCTGCACCTGCAAATGGATGGTATACCTGCCCGTGTCAATGTCGTACACGGCATCGCTCGTCAAATCAATATACTGCGTTTCGGCGGCATCGCCGTACTGCAAAAGCGCCATACTCCCCTGCCCTTTTGGGTGGGTAAAGGCAAAAATCAGCGCTGCAACGGCAAGAACAGCGGCAACAAACAGCAGCTCCTTTTTGTGGCTGCTAAAAAAATGTTTCATACCTTGTCAAATTCCAGTTCTTCCTGCATACCGTCCGCCCCGGCGCGGGCGGCGGCAAATTTTTCCTGCGCGGCGGCAAGCCCGGGCGCGGTGTCGGTCACGGCGGCGCTGTAATGCGTCAGCCACAGGCGCCGCACGTTCGCCTCGGCTGCCAGCGCCCCCGCCTGCCGGCAGGTCGAATGCCCGTACAAAAGCGCCTTGGGCAGGTCGGCATCGTCGGCGTAGGTGGCGTCCATACACAAAAGGTCGGCGTCCTGCGCGGCGTTCAGCAGGGCTTCGCAGGGGGATGTGTCGGTGGCGTACACCAGCTTCAGCCCGCGGCGCGCGCTGCCCAAAACCTGGTCTGGAGTAAAGCCCGCCACGCTCTGCCCGGACTGCAATAAGCTCCAGTAGGCAAGGGGAATGTTCTCCTCTTTTGCCTTAGCTGCGTCAAATTTTCCGGCGCGGGGGAGTTCTATCTTGTACCCTAAGCACCGCACACGGTGCTGCAGCGGGATGCTCTGCACGCAAAGCGGACCTACGGCAAAGGTTTCGTCCGGGTGCAATTCGCGCCACTGCACCTCAAACGGCAAAGGACCCGCCAGAACTTCCATCGCCGCCGACACCGAACCGATGCCCACGGGACCCGCCACCAGCAGCGGCGCGGTGCGGTTTTGGCTGCCCATCGTCTGCAAAAGCCCCGGCAGCCCAAAAATATGATCCCCGTGGTAGTGCGTCAGCAGCACGGCGTCCAGCTTGTACAGGCTGATACCGCATTGCCGCAGCCGCGTCTGGGTGCCTTCGCCGCAGTCGATCAGCAGGGAAGCGCCGTTGGTATGTACCGCCATGCATGCCAGCGCACGGCTGGGCAGGGGCTGGGTGCCGCCGGTGCCGGGCAAGGTTACCTGTATCAAGTCAAGACCTCCTTTTGAAAAAAGCTTGTAGTAGCGTGGTAATTCTAAAGCTTTACTTTTCGTTTTCATGGACTGGCAGGGGTGGGGCACGCCCCGCCCGCGACTGTATTTTATGAATGAATCTAGTGGTTTGGCTTGTAGGCACGGCTACTATGCCGCCCGCCGCAGCCATCCCAACCCTACAAACCTACCGAAAAAAGGCTTTTTACACTCTTATTTTCGAATTCCTAAAGTACCCCATTATCCAGAATAGTATAGCACATTTTTGAGCCAAAATAAAGCCATAATATAAAATCATATACAGTATATTTATACAAAGAATATACAAACAAAAAGCTGCCCGCTTTATTTTATAAAGCAAGCAGCAGGGAAGTGGTGGTTCTGTTTTTTTTTGGGGTTTTGGCGGCAGCCTTTTTACGGGAAATTGCCTTATTAACTATTACTATTTTAGTAGTAGTAGTAGGGGGTGTTAAAACGGTGGAAAACCCGCCAAACCCCGATAACGGTGCAGAAAACGGGGGTGGAAGTTTTCCCCTGCGGCTGTGGACATTTTTGTGGAAAGTCTTGATAACTTTTTCTTTTCCACACCGCCTTGGGAAAACTCCTTGTTGAAAACTGAAAACTCTGTGGAAAACCGGCAGCCTTCGACTCACTTTTTATAGTCCTATTTATAGGAATTTAAAACCGCGTCACGCCTCGGACGTTGCCACCAGATACTTGAATATTTGCGTTTTATACTCCTCGTATAATCCCATATGCTCGTACAACTCCTTGTAGTAGGCGAACAGGGTAGAGCGCGTTTTGACCACGTTGACGGGGTTCAGCACCGTGTGTACCGCGCTTTTGGGGTTGTTGTAGTAGTTGTAAATGGGCGTGGACAGCGCGTAAAAGCTGTTGGCGTAGCGGATGTAGCTTAAATTGAAATAGAGGTCCTCGCTCCAGTCCATATCCACATCGCAGACAACATCCTCGTGCGCGTGGACGATCTCGGTGCGGTAGAGCTTATTCCACATAACACCGTAATAAAAGCTGGCAGGCTCCTGCATCAGTCCGGCGGCGAACTGCTCTTTGTTCATAGCGCCCTCCAGCAAAAAGCCGTAGGTCTGCACCTTTAAAAGATGCTGCGGCACGGTGTTGATGTCCTCCTCTTCCTCGTCGCGCAAGCGCGGCAGCGTGATGCGGTTGTAGTGCGCAATCACCAAATCTGCGCCGGATAATTCGGCTTTTTGCACAAGCAGCTCGGTGGCATAGGGCTGCAGGGTGTCGTCGGCATCGACAAATTGCAGATATTTGCCGTGCGCCTCGCGCAGACCCAGATTGCGGGTGGCTGCCACGCCGCTGTTGGTTTTGTCGATCAGCACAATGCGCTTGTCCACCCCGGCGTACATTTTGCACACCTGCAGGCTGACGTCCTTGCTGCCGTCGTTGAGCAGGATGATCTCCAGATTTTTGTAGGTCTGGCGGCGAATACTCTCGACACAGCGTGCAATATGGTCCTGCGCGTTGTAGATGGGTACAATGATGCTGACCAGCGGTTGTTCACACATAGGGCGACCTCCTGAACAAAAGTGGGGGATAGGCGTATATTACAATAAGGTAAATCCTACCACAAAGATACCACAAATATTGCCGAAATTCAAGAAATATGGTACTATAAAGCCATAATATTATGAACCATTCTGTTGAAAAGAGGCAGCATTATGAAGGAATCCATGCAAAAAGTCCGTGAACTCGAAAAACAATTGTTCGGCTACAGCTACGCCATGCGCGTCATTGATTTTGACAGCGAAACCGTCGCGCCCGAGGACGGCAACGACGGACGCGCCGAAGCGATGGAATTTTTGAGCCGCCAGAGCTTTGACCTGCTGGTCAACGACAGCACCGCCGCGCTGCTGAAAGCCGCCGCCGCCGATGCCGAAACCGAGCAGGAGCAGGCAGAGGTGCGCAATTTACAGCGTGAGTACGATGAAATTGCCAAAATCCCCGCCGCCGAATACGCCGCCTTTACCAAGCTGTGCCAGCAAAGTATTCCGGCGTGGACCAAGGCAAAGCGCACCAACGATTTCGGCGTGTTTGCGCCGTATCTGGAAAAAATCGTCGCCGCACGCCGCGCGCAGGCCGCCTATTTTGACCCCGAGCGCGACCCATATGAGGTGTTTCTGGACCGGTACGAGCGAGGTCTGACCATTGCCCAGTGCGACGCCTTTTTTGCGCAGCTGCGTGAAACCATTGTGCCGCTGCTGGCGGAGATCCAAAAGCGCGGCGCACCCATCCGCACGGATTTTCTCGATCAGGAATGGCCCATCGACGCGCAGAAAAAGGTCAGCGAAAAAATTATGCAGCTGTGGGGCTTGGACCCCAAGCGCAGTATGCTGGCAGAGAGCGAGCATCCCTTTACTACCGAATTTTGGCGTAAGGACGTAAGAATTACCACGCATTATATGCCGCGCGATATGTTCAGCAACCTGTACAGCGTCGCGCACGAGGGCGGTCACGCCCTGTACGAGCTGAACATCAACCCCGATTACGACTACACCAGCGTGACCGGCGGCGCGACCATGGGTCTGCACGAAAGCCAGAGCCGCCTGTTTGAGAACATCGTCGGGCGCAGCCGCGCCTTTGTCGAGTACCTGTACCCGACGCTGAAGGAGCTGTTCCCGCAGCAGCTGGCGGATGTCAGCGCCGAGGAAATCTGGCGTGCCGTCAACCGCGCCGAGCCGAGCCTGATCCGCACCGAGGCGGACGAGCTGACCTACGCGCTGCACATTATGGTGCGCTACGAGCTGGAAAAGGCGCTGATGCAGGGAACCCTGGCGGTGGCAGACCTGCCCGCCGCCTGGAACGCCAAGTACAAGGAATATCTGGGCGTAGACGTACCCGACGACGCCCACGGCTGCCTGCAGGATATCCACTGGTCGATGGGCGATTTGGGGTATTTCCCCAGCTATGCCTTGGGCAGCGCCTACGGCGCACAGGCGATTGCCGACCTGCGCAAGACCCACGATTTTGACGCCCAGTGGGCGGCAGGGAATATGGAACCGCTGAAAGCCGCCCTGAAGGAGCGCCTGTGGCAGTGGGGCAGTATGAAGGACCCCCGTTGGCTGGTAAAGAGCCTGTGCGGCGGCGAATTTGACGCCAAGTATTTTACCGAGTATCTGACCGCGAAATATACCGAAATTTACAAATTGTAATAGATAAGTAAATGATAACGGTTTGGATAATTTGCGGGAAATAGCCATTTTTAGGGGAACCGTAGGGGCGGGGCATGCCCCGCCCGCGGTTTTGCGGTTGCAACAACATAACGGGTAAACCGCGCGTCTATGGCTTCCCCCTTTGGGGGAAGCTGTCACCGCAGGTGACTGATGAGGGGGAACTTTGCGCAAATTGCAAGAATACGGGTTGGTTTGTTGTATCTCCCGGACATTTTCCCCTCATCCGGCGCGTACCGCGCCACCTTCCCCCCAAGGGGGAAGGCTTTTACAGACGAAAATTCCCCCGGGGTTTTCAACACCCCGGGGGAAAACTTTTTTAAATTTTTATCTGGATTTTTTCAAAAACCGTCCCAGCAGCTTATCCAGCATACTGAAAATCTCCCGCAGGTTCAGCGCGCAAACCGCCGCCGTGATGGCAACGACCGGCAGCGCCCAATGCTCGACGCTGAACATAAACCAGATTTCGCCCAGCACCAGGGCAAGGTTCAAAAGCAGCCACGCGGGGTGGAAGTCCATATCCAGCAAGCCGCGCGTGGAGTAGGCGCGCAGGATAAACACCAGCATCAGGCTGATAAAGCTGGCGGGGGTCACGCCCCAGGGTCCGAACCACTGGATAAACAGGTAGTTCAAAATCAGGTTGACCACCGCGCCGCACAGCATCGTGACCAGCGAGCCGGTGCTGCGCTTGTACACCACATAGATGCTGTTTAAAAATTGGTTCAGGCAGGTACACAGGGAGCAAAGCGTCAAGAATGGCACAAAAGTCCATGCTTCAAAGTAGCTGGCTTTAAAAATGCGCATCATAGGCTGGCACAGCAGAATGATGCCCGCCACGCCGCAGAACATCACGCTGGCGTAAATGCGGAACACCTTGCTGAAAAACACCTGCCGGTCGGCTTCCTCGGTCACGGCGGAGAGCTGCCACGCCTCGTAGAAGATCGTACCCAGAATGGTGATGACCTGCGGCAGAAAATACCCCGCCGACAACAGCCCCACCCAGTGGTTGCCGGTGCGCCCCTGGTACCCCTCGCACAGCGCCTGCACAAAAAACATATCGCTGGCGTTGATGATCCAAAAGCTGATGGACGCGGGGATCATGGGCAGGCAGTAGCGCAGCATATCCTTCCACAGGGATAAATCAAACGCTTTAACGTCAAAATATTGGTAGCATTTGCCGGCAAAAAGGACGAACACCATACTGGTCAAGTCCGCCATGGCGTTGGCAAGCAAAAAGCCGGTGGCGCCCATTTTGAACACGGTCAAAAATACAAGGTAGTAGATCAGCAAACTGAGCGTTGTCAGAACGCCGTCCAGCGCTACCAGCCGGTTGAGCAGCCGCGAACGGATAAACTGCGTACACAGCGTGCGCAGGCAGCTTGCCAGCACGCAAAGGTACAAAAACGGCAGGTATTCGGCGGCGTTGGGGATCAGCCGAACCAGCGGCATCGCCAGCAGCAAAATGCAGAAGCCGACGCCGATCGTCGCCGCGCCGTTGACAAAGACGCTGTCCTTGTTGATCGATTTGTCCAGCCCGAAGCGGATGACCGCATACGCCACGCCAAGGCTGACGACAGGGATCAGCAGGTTGGTTGCCTGCTGCAGCAGGCTGGAAACGCCCATAATGTCGGGGGTGTCCAGAGCGTAGCTGAGGTAGGGGCGGATAAAAAAGCTGAGCAGCTTGGAGCTGAAGTTGGAAATGGCAAACAGCAGGGTATTGCTCATCAGCGTTTGATATTTTTTGTGCGAAGAGGCCACGGCAATGCTCCTTTATACATGGTAGGGTGGGGGAGGAAAACGCGTTGCAGCGTCAGGTTGGCGGGCGAGCAATGCTCGCCCCTACAAGAGGTTTTCGACACACGGGCGCATCCTCGCTACCCCGTTTTCAGCAGGCGTTGGCGCTGCTTGTAATCCGGCAGCACCTGCGCCACCGCCGCCCAAAAGGCGGGGCTGTGGTCAGGGTGGGCAAAATGGCAAAATTCGTGTACCACAACATATTCCTGCGCGGCAGGCGGCATTACACAAAGCCGCCGCGCAAACGCCAGCGTGCCGGTTTTCAGGCTGCAGGAACCCCAGCGGGTGCGCATATCGCGCACGGCAATTTTGGGCATCTGACCGCGGGGACAAACGGCGGCAAACTGCGGATAGTAGGCGCGGCACAGCGCGGTAATTTGGGCAAGCGCGTCCTCTTTGGACGGTAATACGTCGTTTTGCTGCTGTTCGGCAGCGGCGCGGCGGGCAGCGCGGGCTTGCGCGGCACGCACCCAATCGGCGCGGGAGGCAACAAAAGCGTCCACCCATTTTACTGCCAGACGTGCGGGGGCGCTGGCGGCAACCGAGCCGTCCGCCCGGACGCGCAGATTGATATTGCGCACCCGCCGCCGCGTCAGCGTGTAGGCGATACCCGCAGAAACCCGCTGTTCAGCCATACGTTCCCCTTTCGTTTTGAGACAATACCGCATAATTCTAAGTGCCGATACGGCGAGCGAGGTGCGGCAGCTGCTAAGCCAAAAGCGCAGATAATACTTTGTGTCTTATCGAGCATTTTGGCAACGCAGATGCCGTGCCGCAGCCGTCGGAGCGGTGCTTAAGCCGTCAGGCGGGAATTGTGCGGTATTGTCTTGAACATTGTACTCGCTTTTGGGACAAGATGCAAGCGGAATTATCGCCACAGGCTCTGCACATATTGGCGCGGGGTCTGGTTGTACTCCGCCTTAAAGGCGCGGTAAAAGTTGGCGTAATCGCCAAAGCCGCAGTACTGGCAAACCTCGTTGGGCAGCACGCCGCCCGCCAGAAGCTGCTTGGCGTTCAGCAGTCGCTTTTGCAAAATATAGCGATGCACCGTGGTTCCCACCTGCGCGTCGAACTTGCGCAGCAGGTGATATTTGCTGATAAAAAACTTTTCTGCCAAAAGGTCCAGTGTCAGCGGCTCGCTGTAATGCTCGTTGATGTAGTGCAGCACGGCGTCCACGACCTGGTCGCTGGTGCCGGCGGGGTGGATGTCGGCGCGGTCCGCGGCGGCGCGGTTCAGCCCGACCAGCAGCTCCATCAGCGCACCCTGCGCCAGCAGATCGCTGCCGTAGTCCTGCTGTGTCTTGGCGGCGCACAGGCGTTCGACGGTGCTGCGCAGCTGCGCCCCCGACGTGCCGGGCAGGCGGATCAGGTTTGTATGCCCCGAAACGGTGGTGTCAAAGCAGCGGGTCAGGCTGGTGCGCGGGGTGGACAGGCTTTCCAGATACGGGCGGCGGATCCACAAAACGATGCGCTCATACGCATCGGCATCGGTGGCGATGCGCGCCTGATGCAGCTCCAGCGGGCTGATGAGCATCCAGTCGCCGGGGCGCACGCGGTAGATTTGGTTTTCCACGATATATTCCACCCGACCGCGCAGCAGCAGATAGATTTCGTAAAAATCGTGGTGGTGCAGCTCGACCTCGTTCATATACGCCGAGCGGTAGCGGTAGACCTCGTAGTCCGGCGCGATCATAGATTGCCGGGTGGTATAGGGGTTGAAGTTGGAGGATGACATAGGACACCTCGTTGGCAGAGTGGAGAGTTTAGAGTTAAGAGTTTAGATACGGTATGCCCGCCGCGCGGGCATATTATAAAGAAGGTTGAGTACCCGGTAATCACAACATTACGGGTCATCCGTAGGGGCGGCATATATGCCGCCCGCAGCAGCCGCCCGGATATTACGATATATCGGGAAAACTGCACGGAACGGTCAAGACCGTTCCCTACAAACCTGCCGGAAATGGACAATTTTGCCTATAATTGCTTGCCTTCCAATTGTTTGTAGGGAGGGGTCTTGACCCCTCCTTACAATTTTGCGACTACCGCAAATTCCACGGCAGGGCAATAAAAATATTTCACGCGGTAGGGGCGGGGCATGCCCCGCCCGCGGCATAACGACAGCGTGAACCTTACGGGTAAACCACCCGGAAGGCTTCCCCCTCTGGGGGAAGCTGTCACCGCAGGTGACTGATGAGGGGGAGTCTGCCGGGGGTTTGCCCCTCATCCGGCGCGCAGGCGCGCCACCTTCCCCCCAAGGGGAAGGCTTTTCTTGCGGTAGGTTCCACTCGCATTTCCCCGCCGCAATACCTTAAAACTCATTTTAGCGCAATTTTTGCAATTTTTCAAGCAACTACGGTCATTTTAAAGAAAAAAATTGCGCGGTATACTATAAATATAGCGGGCAAAAGACTGCCCACAGGGTTTTTCAGGCAGCGCTGCCGCGATAACAAAAAAGGAGAACTACCATTATGCAGATGAATGCCGCTTCTATCGTAAATCAAAAAGCCGAGTGGGCAAAGCTGGGCGTTAAGCTGCCCAAGTTCGACCACGCCGCCATGACTGCCGCCACCAAGGAACACCCCATCTGGGTCCACTTCGGCGCAGGCAATATCTTCCGCGGCTTTATTGCCGCCCTGCAGCAGCGCCTGCTGAACGAGGGTCTGGCGGACCGCGGTATCATCGCCGCCGACACCTTCGACTACGACATCATTGACAAAATCTACACCCCGTTCGACAACCTGACCATGAACGTCACCCTCAACCCGGACGGCACCACCAGCCGTGAGATCATCGGCTCTGTGGCCGAGGGTCTGCGCGCCGATTCCTCCGACGCTGCGATGATGGCTCGCTTTAAGAGCATCTTCACCGATCCCGGTCTGCAGATGATCTCCTTCACCATCACCGAGAAGGGCTACGCCCTGTACCGTCCCGACGGCAGCCTGATGCCCGTTGTGCAGGCGGACATTGACGAGGGTCCCGCCCACGCCCGCCATGCCATGAGCATGGTCGCCGCCCTGCTGCTGGAGCGCTTCCACGCCGGTGCTTACCCCTTGGCGGTCGTCAGCATGGACAACTGCTCTCACAACGGCGAAAAGCTGCAGTCCAGCGTTATGACCGTTGCCAAGGCCTGGCTGGAAAAGGGCTATGTCGGTCAGGATTTCATCGACTACCTCAGCGATGAGAGCAAGATCGCCTTCCCCTGGTCGATGATCGACAAGATCACCCCGCGCCCCCACAAGATCGTGGAGGAGCAGCTGGTTGCCGACGGCATCGAGAATATGGAGCCCATCGTCACCAGCAAGAATACCTTCATTGCCGCGTTCGTCAACGCCGAGCGCCCGCAGTATCTGGTCGTTGAGGACAAGTTCCCCAACGGTCGCCCCGCGCTGGAAAAGGCGGGCGTCTATATGACCGACCGCGACACCGTCAACAAGACCGAGCGTATGAAGGTCACCACCTGCCTGAACCCCCTGCACACCGCCATGAGCGTTTACGGCTGCATGCTGGGCTACACCCTGATCTGCGACGAGATGAAGGACGCCGACATCGTCGCCCTCATCAAGCGTCTGGGCTATGTCGAGGGTCTGCCCGTTGTCGTTGACCCCAAGATCATGAGCCCCAAGGCGTTCATCGACGAGGTCGTTGAGCAGCGCCTGCCCAACCCCTTTATGCCCGACGCGCCCCAGCGTATCGCCACCGATACCTCCCAGAAGGTCGGCATCCGCTTTGGCGAAACCATCAAGAGCTACGTCGCCGAGGGTCGCGACCTGAACACGCTGGTCTCCATTCCTCTCGCCATCGCCGGTTGGCTGCGCTACCTGCTGGCCATCGACGACAACGGCAACGCCTTTGAGGTTTCCGCCGACCCGCTGAAGGACGACCTGCAGGCAAAGCTTGCCGGCATCGAGTTCGGCAAGCCCGAAACTGTCACCGACCAGCTGGACGGTATCCTGTCCAACGCCTCGATCTTCGGCAGCGATCTGACAAAGACCGTGCTGGCTGACAAGATCAAGGCATATTTCCAGGCAGAAATCGCCGGTGCCGGCGCTGTCCGCAAGACCCTGCATGACGCCCTGAACGCCTGATTTTCAAGCCAAAACAACGCAGAACCCCGCGCCGCGCGGCGCAACGACTGGATATACAAAATTTTAAAAATAAAAGGAGGTCCCTATGCCAATGCAAATGGGTTGGCGCTGGTACGGTGAGGGCAACGACCCCATCACCCTGCGCGACATCAAGCAAATCCCCGGTGTTACCAGCATCGTCTGGGCGCTGCATCACAAGATGCCCGGCGAAATCTGGGAGGAGTCCGAAATCAAGGAAGTTATGGATCAGCTGCACGAGTACGGCTTCAACGGCGACGTTGTCGAGTCCGTCAATGTCCATGACGACATCAAGATCGGTCTGCCCACCCGCGACAAGTACATCGAAAACTACAAGCAGTGCATCCGCAACCTGTCCAAGTTCGGTGTCAAGGTCATCTGCTACAACTTTATGCCCATCTTTGACTGGACCCGCACCGACCTGTTCCACCCCGTGGGTGACGGCTCCACCGCCCTGTTCTATCAGAAGGATATGATCCAGGACGACTACAAGGCAATGGCACAGTACATTCTGGACTTCACCGAGAAGTACCATATGACCTTCCCCGGCTGGGAGCCGGAGCGTATGGCGAAGCTGGACGAGCTGTTCAAGGCATACGCCCCCGTCACCAAGGAGAAGCTGTGGGAGAACCTGAAGTACTTCCTCGAAGCGCTGATGCCCACCTGCCGCGAGTGCGACATCAAGATGGCCATCCATATGGACGATCCCCCGTGGGATATCTTTGGTCTGCCCCGCCTGCTGGTTGACGCCGAGAGCATCGACCGCTTCCTGTCCATGGTGGACGACCCGTACAACTGCCTGACCCTGTGCAGCGGCAGCCTGAACGCCAACCCCAACAACAACGTTGCCGAGATTGTGCGCAAGCATTGCGACCGCATCGCCTTTGCCCACATCCGCAACATTCACCACTTCGACAACGGCGATTTCAGCGAGGCCGCCCACCGCGATTGCTGCGGCGAAACCGGCATCATTGAGATCCTGCGCGCCTACCACGATTGCGGCTTTGAGGGCTATATCCGCCCCGACCACGGCCGCCAGCTGTGGGAGGAAGGTCCCGGCAACTGCCGCCCCGGCTACGGCAAGTACGACCGCGCCCTGGGCATCCAGTATATGCTGGGCGTCTGGGACCTGCTCGACCGCTTGGACGAGGAAAAGAAAAAGTAATCTCCGTTTTCTTCCTACGAACCGATACAAAAAGGGCAGCCCGCAAGGGCTGCCCTTTTTGCGTTGTATGGCTTTTCCGGTAGGTTTGTAGGGGACGCATATATGCGTCCCGTGGGGTTTTCCCGGTAGGTTGCATTGATGGATTGGCTGCAACGGGCGGCATATATGCCGCCCCTACGGATGACCCGTTATGTTGTTGCAACCGCAAAACCGCGGGCGGGGCGTGCCCCGCCCCTACCGCGCGGCGTATTTTTATTGCCGCACAATCCCGTGATGGTTCGGCGTTTCCGACAGGTTTGTAGGGAACGGTCTTGACCGTTCCGTGCGGTTTTCCCGCTATACCGCATTTTTTGGTAGGGCTGCAACGGGCGGCATATATGCCGCCCCTACGGAGTACCCGTAAAATTGTTATACCCGCAAACCCGCGGGCGGTGCGCCGCCCTGTTCGATTCCTCGTACGGAAACAAAAAAAGTTCCTCATCCTGAGATGAGGAACTTTTTTATGACCCGTACGGGAATCGAACCCATGTTACAGCCGTGAAAGGGCCGTGTCTTAACCGCTTGACCAACGGGCCTTATGAATACAAAATTTCGCTAAAACAGCAAGTTCTTTGTCCGCCACGATTGCAGCCGACGCCCGTTATTCTAGCGAAACCTTGTATTATTTGGTAGCGGTAACTGGATTTGAACCGGTGACACTTCGGGTATGAACCGAATGCTCTAGCCAACTGAGCTATACCGCCATAGATTGTCCGCGCTTCAAGGCGCTTTATTATTATACGCAAAATGGCGGCGTTTGTCAAGCAGTTTTTTGCAGAAAATCAACTTTTTTACAAAAAAATCTGCCCGCGGCATACAGCCGCGGGCAGACGGATTACCACATCAGGGCAAATTATTTCTTGTTGGGTACCAGAACGGACTTGCCGCCCATATAGGGGCGCAGCACCTCGGGGATGGTAACGCTGCCGTCCGCCTGCAGGTGGTTCTCCAGGAAGGCAATCAGCATACGCGGGGGCGCCACGCAGGTGTTGTTCAGGGTGTGGGCAAGCTGCGTCTTGCCCTCCTCGTCCTTATAGCGGATATGCAGGCGGCGCGCCTGTGCATCGCCCAGGTTGGAGCAGCTGCAAACCTCAAAATACTTCTGCTGGCGGGGGCTCCAAGCCTCGATGTCGCAGCTCTTGACCTTCAAATCTGCCAAGTCGCCGGAGCAGCACTCCAGCTGGCGAACAGGGATCTCCAGAGAGCGGAACAGTTCCACGGAGTTCTTCCACAGGCGGTCGTACCAGTCCATGCTGTCCTCGGGCTTGCAGACGACGATCATCTCCTGCTTTTCAAACTGGTGGATGCGGTAGACGCCGCGCTCCTCGATGCCGTGGGCGCCCTTCTCCTTGCGGAAGCAGGGGGAGTAGCTGGTCAGGGTGATGGGCAGGGTGGCGCCGTCCAGCGTCTGGTCAATGAAACGACCGATCATCGTATGCTCGGACGTGCCGATCAGATACAGATCCTCGCCCTCGATTTTGTACATCATAGCGTCCATTTCGGGAAAGGACATAACGCCCTTGACCACGTTGCCGTGCATCATAAACGGGGGGATCACATAGGTAAAGCCCTTCTGGTCGATCATAAAATCGCGGGCGTAAGCCAGCACAGCCTCGTGCAGGCGCGCCATATCGCCCAGCAGGTAGTAGAAGCCGTTGCCGGAAACGCGACCGGCGGCATCCAGATCAATGCCGTTGAAGCTCTCCATAATATCAACGTGGTAGGGGATGGGGTAGTCAGGCACGACAGGCTCGCCGAAGCGCTGAACCTCGACGTTGTGGCTGTCATCGGGACCGATCGGCACGCTGGGGTCGATCATCTGCGGGATGGTGTACATAATTTCCTGAATTTTTGCCTGCAGCTCGTCCTCTTTGGCTTCCAGCTCCTTCAGGCGGTCCGCCTGCGCGGTGACCTGCTTCTTGACTTCCTCGGCTTCGGCGGCCTTGGCGGGGTCCTTTTTTGCCTGACCCATCAGCATACCGATCTGCTTGGACAGCTTGTTGCGGTTGGCGCGCAGGTCGCTTGCCTCACCGATGGCGGCGCGGTACTCGGCATCCAGACGGATGACCTCATCCACCAGCGGCAGCTTGCTGTCCTGGAACTTTTTGCGGATGTTCTCCTTGACAAGCTCCGGGTTTTCGCGTACAAAACGAATGTCTAACATGATACTTTACACTCCTCGTATTGGTAACTTATATGTATGGGTTTAGTCCTGCCGTTCGGGGTCGTACTGCCCCAAAAGGCTGACGAACTGCTGCAGCATTTCATCGCTGTAAAAGTCGATTTTCAGCGAGCCTTTGCCGTCCTTGTAATCGACGTGGACCTCGCTGCCGGTGACCTCCTTCAGCGCTGCCTCGATCTCCACCGCGCGCTTGGGGCGGTTAAAGGGGTCGGGCTTGGGTTTGGGCGGTTTGGGCGGCTTGGACAGCTTTTTGCAAAGCACCTCGGTCTGGCGGACGTTCAAGCCTTTTTCGGCAATTTCCTTGGCGGCGTCCTGCATCAGCCCGGCGTTGGGCAAGCCCAGAAGCACCTTGGCGTGTCCGGTGGAAAGCTGCCCGCCGCGCACTTGGGTGCGCACGTCGTCGGGCAGGGTGAGCAGACGCAGGCTGTTGGCGACGGCGCTGCGGCTTTTGCCCAACCGTTTGGCGGCGGTTTCCTGCGTTAAGCCGTACTTTTCAATCAACTGCTTGCAGCCCTCGGCAACCTCGATGGGGTCCAGGTCCTCGCGCTGCAGGTTTTCGATCAGCGCCAGGGCGGCGGCCTGCTCGTCGGTGACGTCCTTGATTAAAACCGGCACCTCGTCCAGACCTGCCAGCCGCGCGGCGCGCCAGCGGCGCTCGCCCGCGATGATGATGTACCCGGTACCCAGCTTTTTGGGGCGCACGGCGATGGGCTGCAGCAAGCCGTTTTCGGTGATACTGGCGGCAAGCTGGTTCAGCGCGTCTTGGTCAAAATGCTTGCGGGGCTGCTCGGGGTCGGGTTCGATCTCCCGCAAAGGCAGGGTAGAAACGCCCGCATCGTCGCCGGTCGTTTCGGGCAGGTCGGCAAACAGGGTGTCCAGACCCTTGCCAAGCCCGCCCAGCTTTTTCTTTGCCATAGGCACCTCCTGTGCGGTTTAGTGTTCGTTGTGGTTTAAAAATTCCCGCGCCAGCTCCATATAGGCCTCGCTGCCCTTGCCGTTCGGCTCATAGAAATTGATGGGCATACCGAAGCTGGGCGCCTCCGACAGGCGGACAGAGCGGGGGATGACCGCCTTGTACACCTTGTCGCCGTAGTATTTTTTGACCTGCGCGACCACCTGCATCGTCAGGTTCAGCCGCCCGGAGTACATCGTGAACAGTACGCCCTCGATGTCCAGGTAGCGGTTGTACTTTTTGCGCACGATTTTTAAGGTGTTCATCAGCTCGGTCAAGCCCTCCAGCGCAAAATACTCGCACTGCAGGGGAATCAGCACCGTGTCGCTGGCGCACAGACCGTTGACGGTCAGCAAATCGAGGGACGGCGGGCAGTCAATGAAGATGTAATCATACAGCGGCACGATGGGTGCCAGCACGCTGCGCAGACGCATTTCGCGCCGGGGCAGGTTGACCAGCTCGACCGCCGCGCCCGCCAGCTGTGTGTTGGACGGCAGCAAATCGGCGTTGTACTCGGTCTTGACAATGGCGGAGCGCACATCATCGTCGTCGATCAGGCAGGTGTAGACGTCGGCGTCCAGCTTGTTTTTGGACACGCCGTAGGCGCTGGTGGTGTTGCCCTGCGGGTCGAGATCGACGATCAGCACCCGTTTGCCCAGCGCAGCCACGCAGGACGACAGGTTGACGGCAGTCGTGGTTTTGCCCACGCCGCCCTTTTGATTTGCCACTGCAACGACCTTTGCCACCTTGTTGACCTCCTAAAAAACGCAGAAATAGATGTACAAGCCTATTATAGCACATTGTGCGGGCATAAAAAAGGGGCAAACCGAAAAAATCCCCGTCAAATTGTTCCACGTGGAACAATTTGACGGGGAACTATAGAGAGAAAGCCTTCTCCCTTGGGGAGAAGGTGGCGCGGCACACGCCGGATGAGGGGGAAATGTCCGGGAGTTACCCCCTCATCAGTCGGCTACGCCGACAGCTTCCCCCAAAGGGGGAAGCCATAGCTTTATCCATCACACCTTTACCTCAAAACATTCCTCCGCCGCATCCTCGGATTTCACCGGTATCCGCACCGTGTACTCCAAACACCCGTCGCGCTTGTCGCAGCGGGTCGTGGCGGCAATGCCCTTTTGCGTCATCAAGTCCACCGCGTGCTGCAGGGTGTTCACAAAAAACCGCACGTCGCGCACCATCGGCGTCACCTTGCGGCAGGGGCTGGGGGAGGTGGGGTTCGCCAGCATCGTGTCCACCAGCTTGTCGGCTTGGCGCACACTCATATTGTCGCGGGCGATTTTTTCCAGCGCGGCGGTGCGGCGGCTTTCGGGCAGGCGCAAAACGGCGCGGGCGTGCCGCTCCGAAAGATGATGCACCATACACAGTTCCTGCTGTTCGGGCGTCAGCGTCAGCAGCCGCAGCTTGTTGGCAAGCGCCGGCTGGCTCAGCCCCAAGCGGCGGGCGGCCTCCGCCTGCGTGCAGCCCCACAGCCGGATGACCTCCTTGATGCCGCGTGCCGTGTCAAACGGGTCCAGCTGGCTGCGCTGCAAATTTTCCAGCAGCCCCAGCGCCGCCGACTCGGAATCATCAAAGTCCGCCAAAATCGCGGGGATTTTTTCCAGCCCCGCCAACCGGCAGGCGCGCAGGCGGCGCTCGCCCGCCACAAGCTGGTATTTGCGCAGCCCCACCCGCCGCACACTGATGGGCTGCAGCAGCCCGTTTTGCACAATGCTGACCGCCAAGGCGGCGATCTCGTTTTCGTCAAATACGGTGCGCGCCTGATACGGCGACGGCTCGATGCAATCGGGCGGCAACAGCAGCACCCGCCCTTGCTTTTGCTGTTCTTTCTTTGCCATTTTTCTGCATCCTCCCAATAAATAAAAAATGCTATGCCTTTTTTCGTAAAAAGCATAGCATAAATGGCAAAAAATGGAAACTAAAATCGTTCGCGCAAAACCGCGCAGTTTCGCGGTTTTACAGCGGTTTTTTTGCAATTTTTCCGCCGTTTCGGGGGTAAACGGTCGGAGTTTGCGATATTTTTTTGCACAGCACCAGCCCGCGGGCGCTGCCGTCGGGCAGGGTAAAGATGCGGGTCTCGGCGTAGGCGCCGCCCAGCTTTTTTAGGGCATTGCCGCTGGCTTTGGCTTCGGCGTCGGCTTCGGGACCCTTCATCGCCAAAAACACGCCGCCGACCTTGACCAGCGGCAGGCAGTACTCGCACAAAATGGGCAGTGCTGCCACGGCGCGGGCGCTGGCAATGTCGAACTGTTCGCGCCAGATTTTGCGGGCGGCCTCCTCGGCGCGTTCCTTGGCAAATTCAACGCCGGTCAGCCCCAGCTCGGCGCAGGCGTAGCGCAAAAAGTCCACGCGCTTGCCGGTCGGCTCCATCAGGGTCAGCTGCAGGTCGGGCTTGTAGATTTTTGCCACAATGCCGGGAAAACCCGCGCCGGTGCCGACATCCACCATTTTGCCCTGCACCTCGGGCTGGGCGGCAAACAGCAGGCTGTCGGCAAAGTGGCGGTCCTCGATGCCTTCGGGGCTGGTGATGGCGGTCAGGTTGACCTTTTGGTTGTAGTCCACCAAAATTTCGGCGTAGCGGTCCAGCTGGTCCAGCTGGGCGGGGGAGAGGGCAATGTTCCACGTGGAACATTTTTCGGCAAGGCGGGTTTTGTTTATCATAGCGTTTCTCCGTTTTGTGTGCGGTTGGCTTTCAGCAAAATCAGGCTCAGCTGGGCAAGGTCGCTGGGGGACACGCCGGGGATGCGCCCCGCCTGCGCCAAATTGCGCGGGCGGATTTTTTGCAGCTTTTCGCGTGCCTCCAAGGTCAGCATTTCCAGCGGCGCGTAGTCAAAATCCTCGGGGATGGCAACGCCCTCGTGGCGGCGGATGTCCCGGATGATGCGCTCCTCGCGTGCAATGTAGCCCGCGTAGCGGATCTCGGTTTCGATGCGCTGCGCCATGGCGGGGGTGATGCCCTCGCCCGCGCCGATCAACTGGGTGATCATCGCGTAGCTTACGGCGGGGCGGCGCAGCAGCTCCAGCGCGGTGCCGCCGCTTTCGCCCAGCTCGGCATCGGCGGGCGCCAAGGCGCGCAGGTCTGCCATCTTGACGTGGGTGGTTTCCAGCCGCTTGAGTTCCTGCTGCTTGATTTCACGGTCGCGGCAAAAGGCTGCCCAGCGTGCATCGTCCACCAGCCCGAACTCGCGCCCGATGGGGGTCAGGCGCTCATCGGCGTTGTCTTGGCGCAGGCTCAGGCGGTATTCGCTGCGGCTGGTCATCATACGGTAGGGATCCATCACGCCCTTGGTCACAAGGTCGTCCACCAGCGTGCCGAGGTAGCTGGTGTGGCGTGCCAGCACCAGCTCGGTCTTGCCCAGCGCGTGGCGGGCGGCGTTCAGACCCGCCAGCAGCCCTTGGGCGGCGGCTTCCTCGTAGCCGGAGGTGCCGTTGAACTGCCCCGCGCCGTACACACCGGCGGCGACCTTGCTTTCCAGCGTCGGCTTCAAGGTGGTGGGGTCAACGCAGTCGTACTCGATGGCGTAGGCGGGGCGCATAATTTCGAGGTTTTCAAAGCCCCGGATGGCGCGGTACATCTCGTTCTGCACGCACTCCGGCAGGCTGGACGAAAGCCCCTGCAGGTACATTTCCTCGGTGTCCTCGCCGCAAGGCTCGACAAAGATGGGGTGGCGTTCCTTTTCTTTAAAGCGGACGACCTTGTCCTCAATGGACGGGCAGTAGCGCGGACCCACGCCTTGGATGTCGCCGCCGTACAGCGGCGAGCGGTGCAGGTTCTCCAGGATGATGCGGTGCATTTGGGGGTTGGTGTAGGCGATGTAGCAGTCCACCTTGTTGTGCATCGGCGTGCGGGTCAAAAAGCTGAAGGGCTGCAGTTCGCTGTCGGGGTCGCCGGGCTGGCGCTCCAGCTTGGAAAAATCAATGCTGCGGCGGTGTACGCGGGCGGGGGTGCCGGTTTTAAAGCGGCGCAGCGTAAAGCCCTGCGCGACAAGGCTTTGGGTCAGTGCGGTGGCGGCGTGGGTGCCGTCGGGACCGCTGTCGTAGTGGGCTTCGCCCACAAAAATGCGCCCGCCCAAGCTGGTGCCGGTGGCAATGACCAGCGCCTTGCAGGCGTAGTAGCCGCCCAGCTGGGTCACGATGCCGCGAATCTGCCCGTCTTGGATGTCGGCGGCAACGACCTCCGCCTGGTGGATGTCCAGGTTGGGGGTCAGCTCCAGCGCGTGCTTCATCCAGATGTGGTAGCGCTTGCGGTCGGTCTGCACGCGCAGGCTGTGTACGGCGGGACCCTTGCCGCGGTTGAGCATCCGGCTTTGCAGAAAGGTTGCGTCCGCCGCAATGCCCATCAGCCCGCCGAGGGCATCGACCTCGCGCACAAGATGCCCCTTGGCGGTGCCGCCGATGGACGGGTTGCAGGGCATATTGCCGATAAAATCCAGCGAAAGGGTAAACACAGCGGTTTTTGCCCCCAAAACCGCCGCCGCGTGGGCAGCCTCAATGCCCGCGTGTCCCGCGCCGACTACAATAACGTCGTAGGTTCCTAGAATGTCCATAAGTGTTAAATCCTCTTTATTAGATAAAAGATAAAAGATAAAAGATAATAAATAAGGGTGCGCCTGACGGCGCAAATTTTATTGGTTGGGCTACTCCCCAAAAGCTTGGCAGAATAGGATTACGGTATGGTCTTGCAGCTTTTTAAGGTTGCAATCAGGATGCGCTTGATTTCTATGCAATCCTGCAAAAGCGCTGCGCAGCTTTCCGGCGGCAGAGTGTCGGAGTCGCGCAGAAGTTCAATCCAATATTCGGTTTCGGCGGTTTCCTTTAAGGCAATCTGCATCTTGGCAATAAAGTCTGCACGACTTAAACCGTAGACTGCCTCACGGACATTGGCGCCGATGGAGGTTGCACTGCGCAGCAGTTGTCTTGCCAGAACCTCGTTACCCCGATCACGGTTCAGTGTACGGTATAAGCGAATCACGGAAAGAGATAGGGCGGTGGTTTTGTTCTTCAGCGCATTATTTTCCATAACGAACCTCTTATCTTTTTTGAGCAGGAGCGCAGCGACTGCGATCCACCATAATTATTATCTTTTATCTCTTATCTTTTATCTTTTATAATTTGTTAAGTATCTTTTATCTTTTGTCTTTTTCTTTCCTGCCCAGAATTTCTCAAACATCGCTTATCTTTTTTGAGCAGGAGCGCAGCGACTGCGATCCACCATAATTATTATCTTTTATCTTTTATCTATTATCTTTTATAATTTGTTAAGCATCTTTTATCTTTTGTATTTTTCTTTCCTGCCCAGAATTTCTCAAACATCGCTTATCTTTTTTGAGCAGGAGCGCAGCGACTGCGATCCACCATAATTTTTATCTTTTATCTTTTATCTATTATCTTTTATAATTGTTAAGCATCTTTTATCTTTTTAATTTTACTTCCCCACACAGAATTTCTCAAACACCTCATCGATCGTCCGGTCGCTGGCGTCCTCGCCGGTCAGGTCGCAGAGCGCCTGCAGGGCGTCCGTCAGGCAGACGGCGGCGGCGTCCAGACCAAATCCGTTCTGCTTGGCGCAGATCGCCTCGGTCAGGGCGTCGCGGGCGCGGGTGGCGGCGGCAAGCTGGCGGGCGCTGCAAAGCTGCGCGGCGTTCGGGTCCAGCTGCGCCGTACCCAAAAGCGCGGCCACGGCGGCGGTCAGCGGCTGCAAGCTCGCGGCATCGCGGGCGCACAGCGTGATCACCTGCTTAAAATACGGCTGCAGCTGCGCCTTGGCGGCATCGGTGGAATCCGCCAGATCCTGCTTGTTCAGCACCGCCAGCGCCGGGCGCCCCTGACAGCGGCGGGCAATTTCCAAATCCGCATCGGTCAGCGGCTGCGCGGCGTCAAATACCGCCAACACCAGCCCGGCTTCTTCCAGTTTTTTCCAGCTGCGGCGGATGCCCTCGGCTTCGATCGCATCGCCGTCCGCCCCGAGCTCGCGCACACCGGCGGTGTCAAACAGGTTCAGCCGGATATCCCCCAGCTGCACCGCCTGCTCCACAATGTCGCGGGTCGTACCCGCCACCGGCGTGACAATCGCGCGGTCAAAGCCCGCCAGCAGGTTCAGCAGCGTGCTTTTGCCCACGTTGGGGCGACCCAGCAGCACGCAATCGACGCCGCGCCGCAGCACGGCGCCCGCGCCGTAGCCGGAAATCAGGCTGTCCAGCTCGGCTTTTTGCTGCTGCAGGGCGGCGGTGAACTGCGCGTCCGAAAGCTCCGGCACGTCCTCCTCGGGGTAATCGACCCACGCGGTCAGATGGGCGTTCACGCTTTGCAGCGCGGTCTGTATGCCGCCGATGCGCTTGGCAAGCCGCCCGTCCAGTGCGGATTTTGCCAGCGCGGCGCCCTGCCGCCCGTTGGCGGAGATGACCTCCATAACCGCCTCCGCCTGCGTCAGCGACATACGCCCATGCTCCAGCGCGCGGCGGGTAAATTCGCCGGGTGCGGCGGGTTCAGCGCCCGCCAGCAGCAGCGCTTCCAGCAGACCGTCCGCCATGGCGGTGCCGCCGTGAACCGACAATTCAATGACGTCCTCGCCCGTGTAGGAGTGCGGCGCGCGGAAAAACAGCGCCACAGTTTCGTCCATTTCGGCACCGCGCAGGGTGTAATGCCCGAACAGCGCCGTGTACCCGCGGGCCTCCAGCACAGATTTTTGGCGATGCAGCGGCACAAATACCTTGCTTACGATGGGGTAGGCTTCCGGTCCGGAAACGCGCACCACGGCAATGCCGCCCGCACCCGGGGGCGTTGCCAGCGCGCAGACGGTCTTGTGCATACGATCCATAGTTGTGACGCTCCTTTAAAAAAACATACTCTAACACTTTAGCATACCACGAAAACGCGCATTTTTCCAGTGGGTTTGGCGATTTTTCGCGCAATTTGGCAAAAAACAAAACCGGGAAAGTTTTTAACAGTTCGGTTAAAAACTTTCCCGGAAAATAACCATTGCCCCACCGCGCCAATAAAAAATGTGTCCGCACAGGCGGACACATTTCAGAGTACCCGTAATGTTGTTATTACCGCAAAACCGCGGGCGGGGCGTGCCCCGCCCCTACAGGAGTTTTTCGGCTAATTCCTTATTCTTCCTCGTCCGTTGGGGCGGCGTCCTCGGCGGCTTCGGCTGCCAATTCCTCCGCCTCGATGGCTGCCAGCTCCTCCGGCGTGGGGTCGGTTTCGCCGGTGTCCTCGACCTCGGCGGTTTCGGCGGTGCTGTCGCGGTCAACGCGGGCGACCACAGCGACCTTGTCGCCCTCTAACAGGCGCATGGCGCGCACGCCGCCGCCGTAACGGCTTTGCAGCGTGATGTCGCTGGCGTGGACACGGATCAGAATGCCGTTCTGGCTGATCAGGATCAGGTCGTCGGTTTCGTCCACGATCTTGATGCCCGCCACGTTGCCGGGCGTGTAGTTGCGGATGCCGATGCCGCCGCGGTTGGTGATGCGGTAATCGTCAATGCGGCTGCGGCGTCCCTTGCCGTCCTCGGCAAGGGTCAGGATGGTCGCGCCCGGGCGGCAGACGCCGGCGCCCACCACATAGTCGCCCTCACGCAGGCGGATGGCACGCACGCCGTGGCTGGTGCGTCCCATGGCGCGGGCGCTGTCCTCCACAAAGCGGATGGCTGCGCCGTCGTGGGTGGCAACGATAATTTCGTCATCGCCCTTGGTCAGGTGGCTCCAGACCAGGCTGTCGCCCTCGTTCAGCGCAATGGCGATCAGACCCATCTTGCGGATGTTGCGGAACTGCGACAGCGGCGTGCGCTTGATCAGACCCTGACGGGTGACCATGGTTGCGTAGGTGTTGTCCTCGTCCGCGTCGGCGGCCTGGCGCAGCATCAGGGTGACCTTTTCGCCCTCCTGCAATTGCAGCAGGTTGACGATGTGGGTACCCTTGGCGGTGCGGCTGCCCTCGGGAACCTGGTAGCCCTTCAGCCGGTAGACGCGGCCCTGGTCGGTCATAAACAGCATATAATCGTGGGTCGAACCGACGTACAGCTCCTCGGTAAAGTCCTCGTCCTTTTGGGTCATACCCTGCACGCCGCGCCCGCCGCGGTTCTGCGCCTGATAGGTGTCCAGCGTCGTGCGCTTGATGTAGCCCTCGTGGGTCAGCGTAAAGACGCAGGTTTCCTCGGGGATGAGGTCCTCGATGTCCACCTCGCCGGAAATGGTTTCGATGGAGGTGCGGCGCTCATCGCCGTACTTGTCGGCAAGGGCGCTCAGGTCGGTCTTGACGATCTGCTTGACGTGGCTGTCGTTGGCGAGGATGTCCTTGTAATCGGCGATGGCAAGGCGCAGATCGCCCAACTCCTGCTCGATTTTCAGGATCTCCAGACCTGCCAAACGACCCAATTGCAGCTTGACGATGGCATCTGCCTGCACCTCGTCAAAGCCGAAGTTGTCCATAATGGCTTGGCGCGCCTCGGCAAAGCCGCCCTTGCAGGCGCGGATGGTGGCGATGATCTCATCGACGATGTCCACCGCCTTGCGCAGACCCTCCAGAATATGCTCGCGCTCCTGCGCCTTTTTCAAATCGAAGGCGGTGCGGCGGCGGATGACCTGCATCTGGAACTCAATATAGCGTTCCATCATCGTTTTCAGGCTCATAATCTTGGGAACGCCGTCGTCCAGCGCCAGCATAATGACACCCACGGTGTCCTGCAGCTGGGTGTAGCGGTAGAGCTGGTTCAGCACGACCTGGGGGTTGGCGTCCTTTTTGACCTCGATGACGATCTTCATACCCGTGCGGGAGGAGGATTCGTCGTTCAGGTCGCTGATGCCCTCGATGCGCTTGTCCTTGACAAGGTCGGCGATGCTCTCGATCAGGCGGGTCTTGTTGACCATATAGGGGATCTCGGTGACGAGGATCTCAAACCGCCCGTTTTTCTTTTCCACAATTTCGGCACGCCCGCGCAGCGTGATTTTGCCGCGCCCGGTCGAGTAGGCGGCACGGATGCCGCTGCGCCCCATAATGATGCCGCCGGTGGGGAAGTCGGGTCCCTTGACGTGTTCCATCAGCCCGGCAAGGTCGATTTCGGGGTCGTCCATCAGGGCGATCATACCGTTGACGATCTCGCGCAGGTTGTGCGGCGGGATGTTGGTCGCCATACCGACAGCGATGCCCTGGCTGCCGTTGACCAGCAGGTTGGGGAAGCGGCTGGGCAGGACGTGGGGTTCCTTTTTGGTTTCGTCAAAGTTGGGATCCCAGTCGATGGTGTCCTTCTCGATGTCGGTCAGCATTTCGCACGCCATTTTGGACATACGCGCCTCGGTATAACGGTAGGCAGCCGGGGGGTCGCCGTCAACGGAGCCGAAGTTGCCCTGACCGTCCACCAGCGGGTACCGCAGGCTGAAATCCTGTGCCAGACGCACCATGGCGTCGTACACGGAGGCGTCGCCGTGCGGGTGGTACGAACCCAGCACGGCACCTACGGTATCGGCGGATTTGCGGTAGGGGTGCTGCGGGTCGTTGCCGCGCTCGTGCATGGTGTACAGAATACGGCGGTGAACGGGCTTCAAGCCGTCGCGCACGTCAGGCAGCGCGCGCGCCACGATGACGGACATCGAGTAATCCAGAAACGCGGTTTCGATTTCGTCCTTGACATCGCGCACAATGACCTTGGTACCCGACCCGGGCACCATAATAATATTTTCTTCCATGGTATCACCTTAGTTTTATTGCGCGGTAGGGGCGGGGCACGCCCCGCCCGCAACCGAAAAAATACAGCTTACTTACGGGTGGTATTCGTCCAACAACCATTTTGCAGGGTTATTGTCGATGTATTGCCAAAATTCCAGATAGGAAACCTTATCCCGCACGACCCTGTCGTAATAGGACCGCTGCCATACCGTGCATTGGGGGTGGGTTTGATGGGCGCATTTGGAAACATAGGATTTGTACGAACCGATAATATCCGCCAAATTGTATTTTGCATGCGGGGTCAATAACATCATGTGGATATGATTGGGCATGACTACCCATTTGTCAACGCGCACCCCCGGGAAATGGGCGGGAATCTCGCGGATTCCCTGCGCGGCAGCGCTGCCCAATACGGTCGGCGCGTCCGGCAAACCAAAAATGCATTGCTTGCGGTGGGTGCATACGGTCACAAAATAGACGTTTGCGGCGGTATAATCCAAACCCGGCAGACGCGGCGAGCGCCGGGGGCGCAGGTTTTTGGGGTCATCGAAAACCATTATGTCCACCTCACAGCGGGAATGACCGTCCGCCATTGTCGGTCAACGGGTCAGGTGCAGCTTGCCGTCAGGTCGCGGGCGGGGCATACCCCGCCCCTACCTCGGCGGGACGGCGGGGGCAAACATCACACATCCAGGTTGGCGTACTTGGCGTTTTTCTCGATGAACTGGCGGCGGGGTTCGACCTGCTCGCCCATCAGGATGCTGAAGGCTTCGTCGGCGCGCTCGGCGTCCTCAATTTTGATCTGGACGATCACGCGGTTGTCGGGGTTCATGGTGGTTTCCCACAGCTGGTCGGGGTTCATTTCGCCCAAGCCTTTGTAGCGGTTGACCTTGGCGCCGGGCATTTCGGCGCTAAGCACCTTCATTTCGTCCTCGTTGTAGGCATACTTGACCTGCTGCCCCTTTTGCAGCTTGAACAGCGGCGGCTGGGCAACGTAGACGTAGCCGTGGTCGATCAGCGGGCGCATATAGCGGAAGAAGAAGGTTAGCATCAGCGTGCAGATGTGCGAGCCGTCGACGTCGGCATCCGCCATAATAAAGATTTTGTGGTAGCGCACCTTGGAAATATCAAACTCATCGCCGATGCCGGTCCCCAGCGCGGTCACGACGGGCATCAGCTTGTCGTTGCCGTAAATGCGGTCGGCGCGGGCTTTTTCGACGTTGAGCATCTTGCCCCACAAGGGCAGGATGGCCTGAATGTTGGAATCTCGCCCCATCTTGGCCGAGCCGCCTGCAGAGTCACCCTCCACGATAAACAGTTCGGTCTTGCTGGGGTCTTTTTCGTGGCAGTCCGCCAGCTTGCCGGGCATACGGTTGGATTCCAGCGCGCTCTTGCGGCGCACCAGGTCGCGCGCCTTTTTGGCGGCGGCGCGGGCGCGGGCGGCTTGGGTGGCTTTTTCCAGAATCGCCTTGGCAACGGCGGGGTTTTCCTCAAAGAATTCGGTCAGGGCGTTGTAGACCACGCTGTTGACCAAGCCCTTGATAAAGGTGTTGCCCAGCTTTGCCTTGGTCTGCCCCTCAAACTGCGCTTCCTGCAGCTTGACGCTGACCACGGCGATCACGCCCTCGCGCGCGTCGGAGCCGGACAGGTTCTCGTCCTTGTCCTTCAGGATGCCGTGGGCGCGGGCGTACTCGTTCAAAACGCGGGTCAGCGCCAGCTTAAAGCCGTCCTCATGGGTGCCGCCCTCGGGCGTGTGGACGTTGTTGGCAAAGCTCAACAGCAGCTCGTTGTAGCTGTTGTCGTAGTATTGCAGGGCAACCTCTGCCACGGCGCCCTGCCCCTCGCCCTTCATATACAAAACCTGCGGGTGCAGGGGGGTCAGGTCGCGGCGCTCGCACAGGTAGCTGACAAAGGAGCGGATGCCGCCCTCGTAGCACATCGTTTCGGTGCGCAGCTCATCGGACTTTTCTTCCTGCGGGCGGTCGTCGGCGGGGCGCTCATCGGTCAGGGTGATTCTGACACCGGCGTTCAGGAACGCTTCCTCGCGCAGGCGCTTGAGCAGCGTTTCGTAGTGATATTGTGTCGTTTCTACGAACATTTCCGGGTCGGGCTTGAAGGTGACCGTCGTGCCGGTGGAGGCCGCCGCCCCCAGCCGCTTGAGGTCGCCGTCCGGCTTGCCGCGCTTGAAGCTCTGCTCGTACTCGGCACCGTCGCGGCGCACGCGGACGCTCAGCCACTCGGACAAAGCGTTTACGACCGACGCGCCGACGCCGTGCAGACCGCCGGCGACCTTGTAGCCGGAGTCCTCGCCGCCGAACTTGCCGCCTGCGTGCAGCACGGTGTACACAACGGTGACGGCGGGGATGCCCAGCTTGGGCTGGATGTCCACGGGGATGCCGCGTCCGTTGTCGCACACCTGGATGATGTTGCCGGGCTTGATGATGACCTCGATGTGGGTGCAGTAGCCTGCCAGCGCCTCGTCAATGGCGTTGTCCACGATTTCGTACACCAGATGATGCAGACCGGAAGGTCCCGTGGAGCCGATATACATACCGGGGCGCTTGCGCACGGCCTCCAGACCCTCCAAAACTTGGATCTGCGCGCCGCCGTAGGCGTGGTCGGTGGCGGTTTCGCGGTTGGTTTCGGTGATGATTTCTTCTGCCATAAAAATGAGCCTCCTGTGTGGGGTTGCGAAAACGATGCAAAAGGGTTCTATTTCAAGTCGCTGCCCTCAGCGCGTTTCTTGAGGGCGGCGGGGGATAGCTGGCTGATGTACACGGTTTCGTCGGGAAAATCCGTGACCATAAAGCTCTTGGGTAGGGTGCCGGGCGCGGTCAAATCAACCACGGCACCGTCCGCCTCGGCGTGGCGGAAATATTCCTCGGTCCGGCGGGATGCCCCCGCGGTGTCAAGGTCAAACACCCCGATCAGGTCGCGGGTGTTCAGTACAAAATCCTGCCCGGCGTGGAAATACATGGAAAAACCTCCGGTTTTTCAAGGCGGAAAAGCCTTCTCCCTGTGGGAGAAGGTGGCGCGGAACGCGCCGGATGAGGGGGAACTGCCCGCAAGACTGCCCCTCATCAGTCGGCTGCGCCGACAGCTTCCCCCAAGGGGGAAGCCATGCGCAGGATCTCCCCGCCCTTAACATACACAATTTTGCCGTTGGTACGCGCAAATGCAGCAGTATCGCAGGTGGTTACGATGGTCTGATGCTCCCCCATACGGGTCAGCAGATAGGTCTGGCGCTCGTCGTCCAGCTCGCTCAGCACATCGTCCAGCAGCAGCACGGGATGCTCGCCGAACAATTCGCCCACCACGGTCGCCTCGGCCAGCTTCATCGCCAGCACGGCGCTGCGCTGCTGCCCTTGGCTGCCGTAGATGCGGGCGGGCGCGTCATCCAGCAAAATTTCCACATCCTCGCGGTGGGGACCCGCCAGACAAAACCCCGCGCGCAGCTCGGTGGGGCGGGCGTCGTGCAGCTTTTGCAGCAGCGCGTCGGCGGTGGGGGCATCGGCGGACATACGGTATTCCAGCCGCAGCGTTTCCGCCCCGTGGGAAATTTCGCGGTAATTCTGTGCCGCCACGGGGGTCAGCGTCTGCAAAAACTGCTGGCGGTGTTTCAGGATCACGGCACCGTACTCGGCAAGCTGCTCGTCGTAGGCATCCAGCAAAACTTTGCCGTTCGGCGTTATATCGTAGGATTTCAGCAGGGCGTTCTTCTGTGAGGTCAGCCGTGCGTAGCGCCGCAGCGCCACAAGGTAGGCGCGGTACACCTGACTGAGCGCCGTGTCCAAAAAGCGCCGCCGTCCCTCGGGTCCGCCCTTGACAAGGCTCAGCAGGTCCGGCTCAAACACCACGGCCTGAAAATGCCCCGCCAGCGCGGCGGCACGTCCCACATCGGCACCGTTCAGCCGCGCCGTGCGTCCGGGGCGCTGGCTGGTCTTGCTGCCCACGGTCAGGCGGATGCTGTTTTCGCCGCCGCCGGACTCGATTTCGCCCTCCAGCACCGAGAACTCGCATCCCCGGCGTATCAGCTCGGCGTCCTTGCTGCCGCGAAAGCTCTTGCCGCCGGTCAGCAGCCAGACCGCCTCCAGCAAATTGGTTTTGCCCTGCCCGTTGGGACCGCACAAAACCGTCAGGTGCGGGTCGGGCAGCAGCTCGGCGCGGGCGATATTGCGGTGGTCGGTCAGCGTCAGCCGGTTCAGGCGCATTACGCGCCCTCCGCGATCTGCACGGTCTGCCCGTCCAGCTCCACGGTGTCGCCGGCACGGCACTTTTTGCCGCGCATCGTGCAGACCTCGCCGTTGACCTTGACTGCGCCGCCTTGGATCAGCTCCTTGGCTTCGCCGCCGGTTTCACACAGCCCGGCAAATTTCAGCAGGGCGTCCAGTTTGATAAATTCGGTGTTGATGCGAATCTTTTCCATAGTATCAGCCCTCGTTCTTGAACCGTACCGGCAGCACCAGATAGATAAAGTCGGTGCCGTTTTCGGGCAGCAGCTTTACGGGGCTTAACGGTCCGTTGATTTCCAGCACCATACGCTCGCACTTGGAATAGCGCAGCGCGTCCAGCAGGTAGCGGTTGTTAAAGCCGATCTCCACGGCGTCGCCCGCCATCTCGATGGGGGCAAACTCGTCCACGACCTTGCCCAGCGGGGTCTGGCAGCGCACCGTGACCTTATCCTCGGCAAAGTTGATGCGCAAAGGGTTCTTCAGGCGCTCGGTAATGATCAGGGATGCGCGCTCAATGGTGTCGATAAAGGTCTTGCAATCCACGGTGACGCGCGTTTTTTTGTCCTTGGGGATCACGCCCTCGTAGTTTAAGAAGTCGCCCTCGATCAGGCGGGACATAATGGTGTAGCCGTTGGTGGTAAACACGACATAGCGGCGGTTGGCGTCGATTTTGACCTCGTCCTCGTCGCCGCCCATAATTTTCAGCAGCTCCTGCAGGGTTTTGCCGGGGATGATGATGCGGATATCGCGGGTGCATTCCACATCGCGCTTGATGATGGCAAGGCGGTAGCCGTCCAGCGCGACCACAGTCAGGCTGCCCGGCTCAATGACGAACAGCTCGCCGGTGTGGGCGGGCTTTTTGGCGTCCTGGCTGACGGCGTAGATGGTTTTTTCGATCATCTCGCGCATCATACCGCACTTCAGGGTCATGGTGTTGTCGGCGCCGGTCACGGGCAGGCTGGGGTAGTCGCTGGCGTTCATGGCGGGGATCTCAAACTCTACCACGCCGCCGCTGATTTTTGCCTGCCCCTCGTCGGTCAGCTCAATGCAGACATCGCCCGCGGGCATACGGCTGATCATCGAGAACAGCAGCCTGGCGTCCAGCACGGTTTCGCCGGGAACCAGCACGTTGCATTCCAGCGTGGTGGTGATGCCCATTTCCATGTCGTAGCCGGTCAGGGTCAGGTTAAAGCCCTCGGCCTTGAGGTAGATGCCCTCCAGTACAGGAATGGCCGCGCGGTTGGTAATGGCGCGGGAAACACCCTCAATGGCGGACGCCAGCAGGGTCTTTTCACATTCAAATTTCATAACGGGTCCTTTCTATTGGCAACGGGACGTAAAAAATCACGTCCGGACGTTTTTCATAATGTCGCTGCACATTTCCTTCAAATGCTGGTCGCGGGCGATGTTTTCCTCCATCGTTTTGATGGAATACACCACCGTCGAATGGTCGCGCTGGAACTCCTGCCCGATGGCCTCCATGCTCATGCCGGTGACCTCGCGAATGATGTACATCGTCATCTGGCGGGCGGCGCTGACGTTGGCGTTGCGCTTTTTGCCGCGGATGTCGGCGGGCATCACGTTGTAGGTGCGCGCAACCTCGTTCAAAATCTTTTCAATCGTCACGGGGATGGGCTGGCTGTCGTTCAAAGTGTCCTTGATGGCGGTGGTCGTCACGCCGATGCAGGGGGAGATGCCCTCCAGCATATAGTAGGCGTTCAATTTTTTCACCGCGCCCTCCAGCTGGCGGATGTTCTGCTTGAGGTGGTTGGCGATATACTCCGCCACGTCGTTGGGCAGGTCCAGATTCAGCAGCTCCGCCTTGCGCTTGACGATGGCAACGCGGGTCTCAAAATCGGGCGGCTGGATGTCGGCGGTCAGACCCCACTCAAAGCGGGTGCGCAGACGCTCCTCCAGGCTCTTGATTTCCTTGGCGGGGCGGTCGGACGCGATGACGATCTGGCGTCCGTCGTTGTGCAGGGTGTTGAAGGTGTGGAAGAACTCCTCCTGCGTGGATTCCTTGCCCGCCAAAAACTGGATATCGTCGATCAGCAGCACGTCCGCCTGGCGGTATTTCTGGCGAAACTGCTCGGTCGTGGCGGTTTTTACGGCGGAGATGATCTCGTTGGTGAACATCTCGCAGTCCACATACACGATGTTGAAATCGGGGTGGTTCTTCTTGATTTCGACCTGAATGGCGTTGAGCAGGTGCGTCTTGCCCAGACCCGACGGACCGTAGATGAACAGCGGGTTGTACGCACCGCTGGGGTTGGCGGCAACCGCCTGCGCGGCGGCGTAGGCAAACTGGTTGCTGGGACCCTTGATGAAGTTTTCAAAGGTGAAATCGTATCGTCCGCTGGGCAGGGAACTTTCGTCCAGCTTGGGCTTTTTTTCTTCGCCCTCGTCCTTTTTGGGGGTGACGAACAGCACCTCGACATCAAAGCCCAGCACCGCCTTGAAGGCGTCCTTCAAAAGGGCGGTATAGCGGTCGGACACAATGCCCAAGATAAAGGCGTTGCGGATCTCCAGCGTGATGGTGTTGGAGTTTTCAAAGCTGACGGCCTTGATGTCACTGATGTAATATTGATACGTCGCCTCGGCGGTATGTTCGCGGCAGTACGCTTTGGCCGCGTCCAATACGTCGTTGATGGAATCCATAGCTTGCGATATCCCCACTTCCTGTTAAAATAAAACGCCAAAACGGCGCAAAAAACCTAAATACAGTATACCACAAAACGGTCGGCAAAACAACACCCCCTATATAAAAAGGAAGAGAAAATTTCAGTATTAGATAAAAGATAAAAGATAAAAGATAAAAGATAATAAATAAGGTGGAGTTTGTGCCAAAGGCACAAACAAAAAAAGCGTGGAGGGGAGGCTGTGGGTCATCCGTAGGCACGGCTACTATGCCGCCCGTAGCAGCCATCCCAGTAACGCAACATAACGGATAAACCGCACGGGACGCAACTATGCGTCCCCTACAAACCTGCCGGAAGTATCGAACCGTCACGGGATGTTGCAACAACAAAATTCACCACCCTGTAGGGGCGGGGCATTGCCCCGCCCGCGACATAACGGAAACGCGAAAATCACGGGTCATCTGTAGGCACGGCTACTATGCCACCCGGCGGTTTTGCGGCTGTCGCCCGATTCCCCGGCGGGGTGGGGTCACCCCGCCCTACATCGCAAAGAAAAAATGTGCCCGCGCGGCGGGCACACCAAAATTATTATCTTTTATCTTTTATCTATTTATTATTTCTCCCTCTCCCCCCAAAATATAGTATCTCCCGCCGCCCTTCTCCACAACGCACAAAAAACTTTTACGTTTTGGCGAAAAAACCCGGCAAAAACACTTGACAAATACCCCTTATATCGCGTATAATCTAAGTCTGCAAGGCTGCCCCAGTGTATGGGCATTAGCCTGCTTGCAAAACAGCCCAAACTGGGGATTTCAACAGGAGGAATGAAAAATGAAGCGTACTTTCCAGCCGAAGAAGCGTCAGCGCAGCCGTGTTCACGGTTTCCTGCAGCGTATGGCCACCAAGAACGGCCGCAAGGTCCTTGCCCGCCGCCGCGCTAAGGGTCGCAAGAGCCTGACCGTCTGATCTTTGGGAATACAATGAAGTAAAGGGTTGCTGATTTTATCAGCAGCCCTTTTTTCAAAATAACATTCGCCGGGCAGGGCACCCTCACCCGGGAAATTTACACCCCGGGCGGTCAGGCACCGCCCCCGCAATTTAAAAAAGGACTCTCACCATGCGATACCGCGTTTTAAATAAAAACTGGCAGTTCAACCGCGTGTACGGGCGCGGCAAAAGCTATGTGCATCCGCACGTTGTGCTGTATGTAGCCAAAAACAGGGTGGGGTATACCCGCATCGGGCTGACCGCCACCAAAAAGGTCGGTCACGCCGTGCAGCGCAACCGCGCCCGCCGCGTAATGCGCGCAGCACTTTGCGAACACCTCTCGCAAAATATCGGCGGATATGATATAATACTGGTAGCACGCGGTCAGACCCCCCGCTTAAAAAGCACGCAGCTCAGCAAAACGCTGGGCAAGCTGTTTGCCAAGGCAGGTCTGCCCGACAAGGCAGCGCCCGTGCCGCCCGCCGCATCGTGACCCGGCTGCTGGTGGCGCTGATCCGCTTTTACCAAAAGCACATCAGCGCCCATACGCCCGGGCATTGCCGGTTTATCCCGACCTGCAGCAATTATGCCATTCAGGCGCTGCAGACCCACGGTGTCATCAAGGGCTTGCTTTTGACGCTATGGCGCATTTTGCGCTGCAACCCGTTCGGCAAATTCGGCTTTGACCCCGTGCCGGAAAAAGGGCGCTGGGTCAATAAAAACCGAAAGCTGACACGGAGTAAATGAAGGATGCTGCTTTGCAAATAATAGATAAAAGATAATAGATAAAAAATAAGGTGGGGTTTTGGCGCCGGGGCGCCAAAACCAAATGCCGGGGTGCTGCGGATGTACAGCATTGCGAGCCGCCCGGATGCGCGTGCTTGTTTTTACTGTGCCGCCGCGGGCGGCACTCCGGATTTATTATCTTTTATCTTTTATCTCTTATTTATTTTCTTTGCCTCTCATGTCTTTGTTCTGCGCAGCAAAGACCTACATAAAAAATAAAAGGTTCCGGGCGCAGACGGGACGGAATGGATAGCGTATGAACTTTATGTACTTCCTCGCCAACTTGCTTGGCCCGCTGATGAAGCTGCTGTACGGCTTTATCGGCAACTACGGCATCACGATCATTGTTGCCACTGTCGTGATGAAACTTCTTCTTTTCCCGCTGGCGATCCATCAGCAGAAATCCACCGCCAAAATGTCGGTGTTTCAGCCGCTGATCAATGAGATCCAGACCAAGTACAAAAACAACCCCGAAAAACAGCAGGAGGAGCTGATGAAGCTCCAGCAGGAGCATGGCTACAACCCCATGAGCGGCTGCCTGCCCATGCTGCTGACCATGCTGGTGCTGTTCGGCTTCCTGGGTGTTGTGTACTACCCCGTCCACTACATCTTCGGCGTCAGCGATGCCGTCGTCAAGCAGGCGGCAGAAGCCATCGGTCTTGCCACCACCAACATTTCCACCATGCAGACCGCGCTGATCCAGGCCATCCACAACGGCGCTGTCATCTCGCCCGACCTCATCCCCGCCGCCACCGTGGCGGAGATCGCCAACTTCAACACGATGTTCTTCGGGTTGGACATCTGCGATGTCGCCGGCTTCCGTATGACCCCGCTGGCGATTTTCCCCGCCATTGCCACCATCACGATGTTCGCCAGCTACTTCCTGACCCAGAAGCTCTCCGGTATGGACACCCAGATGCAGGGCAGCATGAAGATCATGATGCTGGTCATGAACCTGATGTTCGTTACCTTCTGCTTCAACGCCCCCATCGGCTTCTCCATCTACTACAGCATCTCCAACGTGCTGCAGCTGGGGCAGAGCGTCATCACCTACAAAATCTACAGCCCCGAAAAGTTTAAAAAGCAGTACGAGGAAGAAATCGCCGCCAAGCGCGCCGAGCGCAAGAAAAAGCAGACGGTCACTGTGCAGGAAAACGGCAAGGATGTGACCAGGGAGGTCAGTCTGGCTGAGGCGAACAAGCTGCGTCTGGAGGAAGCCCGCCGCCGTGAGGCTGAGCTGTACAAGGACGAGCGCACCACACCGCTGCATCAGGATTGATAGAAAATAAGGAGGGTTTTCGTTTATGCGTAGTATGGAAATGAGCGCCAAGACCGTTGAGGACGCCGTACAGGCTGCCTGCGACGCGCTGGGCGTGGACCGCGATGATATTAACGTCAGCTACGAAGTGCTGGAATTCCCCGCCCGTAAGCTGTTTAAGACCATTCCTGCCAAGGTGCTGGTCAAGGTAGAGGAGCCGGAAGCGGAGGTTGCCGCCCCCGTGGAAACCGCCCCTGCCGCCCAGCCCGCCCCGGCAGCCCCCGTCGAGGCTGCCCCTGCTGCCGAACCCGCCCCCGCCGATGACACCGAGGTCGAGCTGGACATCGCCGCTGACCCGCGTCTGCAGGCGGCTGTGGACTACCTCGACCCGATTTTCCGCCTGATGGGCGTGGAGGATTTCAGCTTTACCGCCTTCCGCAAGGGCGAAGCCACCATCCTGCGCGTCACCGGCGAGCATATGGGCGCACTCATCGGTCGCCGCGGCGAAACGATGGAGAGCCTGTCCTATCTGACGAGCCTTGTTATCAACCGTATGGAAGGACCCTACATCAAGCTGGGTCTGGATGTCGGCGGCTACCGCAACAAGCGCGAGGATGACCTTGGCGCACTCGCCAAGCGTCTGGCAGAGCGCGTCATCCGCACCGGCTGCTACTACGAGATGGAGCCGATGAACCCCTACGAGCGCCACATCATCCACACCGCCGTGGCGGACATCGAGGGCGTGCGCAGCGAGAGCAAGGGCGAAGGTCCCACCCGCCGCGTGGTGCTGTACTCCACCGACCCCAACGCCAGCAACCTGCCCGACCGTGACAATGCCCGCAACGTGCGCGGCGGTCGGCGTGAGGGTGGGCGCGGTCCTCGCCGCGACAACCGCGGACCCCGCCGTGAGGGCGGACGCGGTCCCCGCCGCGACAACCGTGGTCCCCGCCGTGAGGGCGGGCGCGGCTACGGCGCACCCAAGTCCAACGTGCCGCAGCGCGAGTTCGCCAATATGACCCGTGACCCCGACGCCAAACCGATGGCACCCAAAACCACCGAGCGCATCCACGACGGCGACGATTTCGCCTTCGGTAAAATCGAATTTTAACGCAAATTTTAACGAAAAGAGCGCCCCGCAAGGGGCGCTCTTTTTGCGTTATGGGGGGAGCCAAAAGCCTTCCCCTTGGGGGGAAGGTGGCGCGCTTGCGCGCCGGATGAGGGGAAAATGTCCGGAAATTGCCCCCTCATCAGTCACCTTCAGTGACAGCTTCCCCCAAAGGGGGAAGCCATACCGCGCAACCTTACCCTCTCGTCCCCTCGATCTTGCTGTCGGTACTCCAGCCCTGCAGGTCGGTGGGGTTCAGGCTTGCCAGCCACGCTTCGCGGTTGTCCTCGTACTGCTGCCACGCGGCGTCGCTGCGGATCGCCGTGCCGGTCAGGTAGGCGTCATCCCACGGGTTTGCCGGGTCGGGGTCGGTGGGGTCCCAGCCGCGCTTGCTCTCGTCGTCGGGGTCGGTGTACATCGTACCCGGCTTGCCCATCGGTCCCGGATTTTCGGCGTCGTCATAAATGCAGACCGGCGTGCCGATGGGGCAGTTGTCGTAGATCCACTTCACATCCACGACCGCCAGCCGGATGCAGCCAAGGCTTGCCAGACTGCCCAGCTTGTTGAACTCATCGTACTCCAAATCGTCCTTGTGCTGGCTGTAATACGGCACGCTGTGGAACAGGTAGCTGCTCCAGATGCGGGTGGCGTACTGCCCGTAGCAGGGTCCCGCCAGCAAGCGCCACGGGTAGCTGATGGGCGTACCCCAGTACCCGGTGGGGGTGTCGGTGCCGCCGCTGCACACCATGGCCATAAAAGGCACGGTGTACTGATGATTTTCGTCCAAGGTGTAAACGGTCACGGTGCCGGCGTCACGGTTTACCGCCAAAAAGTAGGGGAAGCCCTCCTGCTCGTCCAGCGTCATACCGGCGGCGGCGTACTGCGCTGCCAGCGCTTCCATGGTGGTGCGCCCGGCGTCGTTCCAGGTGGCGGGGTCGGTGATTTGCGGCGCGTCCTTGGTGGCGTTGGCGGTAGCTGCCGCCATGGCGGGCGCAACGGTCGGCTCCGGGGTCGGCGTGGGCGTGGGTTCAGGCGAAGGCTCCGGCGTGGGGGTCGGCTCGGCGGCGGAGGACGCACTATACTGCGGCAGGTCGCCGGGCTTCATCGCGCTCGGCTCGCGGTGACAGGCGGTCAGCACGGTCAGCGCCAGGGCAAGGGGCAGCAAACGGGCAATGATACGCATAATTTCTCCTTACTGTTTGGTGACGCCGTACTCCTGCGCCATCAGGGCTTCCAAGGCGGCAAAGCTGCGGCGGACTTTTTCGGTGGGGATGCAATACGCCATACGGAAATACCCCGGGCAGCCGAAGCTGTCGCCGGGAACCAACGCTAAATCGTACTTTTGCGCTTTGCGGCAGAAGGCGTTGGCGTCCGGCTCGGGCGCTTTGGGGAAGATGTAAAACGTGCCGTCGGGCTTGACCACGGTAAAGCCGAGCGACAGCAGCTCGTCGTAAATCAGCTGCATATTGGTTTCGTACACGCGCAAATCGCCGGTCACGTCCAGGCAATCCTTGACCGCCATCTGGATCAGCGACGCGGGGCAGTTGTGTCCGATGCCGCGCGAAATCTGCCCGCACATCGGCACAATGCTGTCGGCGTCCTCGCAGCGGGGGTTGGCGGCGACGTAGCCCATACGCTCGCCGGGGATGCTCAGGCTCTTGGAAAAGGAGTAGCAGGTCAGCGTGTCATCGTAAAATTTGGCAGGGTAGGGGATCTGCGCGCCGCCAAAGGCGATCTCGCGGTACGGTTCGTCGGAAATCAAAAAGATATGATGCCCGAATTTCTGCGAGGCTGCGCGCAAAACATCGGCAAGGCGGGTCAGCGTTGCGGCGCTGTACGCCGTGCCGCTGGGATTATTGGGCGAGTTGATCAGCACAGCGGCGGTGTTTTCGTCCAGCAGGGTGTCCAGCGCGTCAAAGTTGATTTGAAAATCCGCGCAGCGCGGCGGCGCAATGCGCAAGGTCAGCCCCGCGCCCTCCACATAGGGCTTGTACTCGGGGAAAAACGGCGCAAAGGTCACGACATTTTGCCCCGGCACGCCCACGCAGCGCAGCGCGTGCGCCAGCGCCCCCGCCGCGCCGCTGGTCATAAAGATGTGGGCGGCGGTGTAGTCCATACCGAAACGGCGGTTCAGGCTTTGCGCCACGGCGGCGCGCACGTCGGGCAGCGTCAGGGTGGGGGTGTAGCCGTGAAGCGTCACGGGGTCGGTGTCGGCAAGCAGGCGGCGGCAGGTATCGGTGAACCGGGCGGGGCAGGGAACGGACGGGTTGCCCAGCGAGTAGTCAAACACGTTTTCGTAGCCGATCTCCTGCCCGCGCGCGGTGCTCCACTCGGAAATTTGGCGGATTACCGACTTCGCGGAAAGCATATCCTTGTAGTGTTGTGCAATCAAAAGCAAGTACCCCCTTTATGCCGGATGAGGGGCGAATGTCCGGCAGACACCCCCTCATCAGTCGGCTTCGCCGCCAGCTTCCCCCACAGGGGAAGCCTCTCCTTACCGTAAAATGATTTCTTCCAGTTCCTTACAATCTGCCGCCAGATACTCGGAGCCCTCCTGCTCCAGCTCCTCGCGGGTGCGGAACCCCCACAAAACGCCGCAGCAGGGCAGCCCGGCGTTGTGGGCGGTCTGCACGTCCACGTTGCTGTC
>SFOX01000033.1 GCA_004552305.1 Subdoligranulum variabile
GGGGGTCCAGGGGGACTGGTCCCCTTGGCCGTGCCCCGCGCTTCGGAAGTAGCGGCGCCTTTCTTTGGTACTTTCTTTGGGCGTCCAAAGAAAGTACAAGCAGCCCCTTTCATATTACAGCATTTGCAGGCAGGAATCAATAAAATCCACGGTATATTTTTTGCTGCGCAAACGTCCGTCGGCGCGCAGCCAATCCAGGTACTGCAGCATACTGCGGGTCAAAAGCGGCTGCTCCACCAGATACTCCCGCCGGCAGGGGTGGTGCAAAGAGTTGGCGATCGTCTGGCAAAGCACCACGCCGCCGCCCTCCAAAATCACAAGGTGCAGATCCGGCACCATCGGCTGGCGCTCGGGGTCCGCCATACAAAGCATCGGCTCGTCGCGCTGCACCTCCTCGCGCAGACGCAGCAGCAGCCTGCGGCGCAGCGCCGGGCTTAACGGCAGATAGATTTCCTCCGGCAAGCCGCCCAAGCGCCCGCTGCGCACAAAATCCAGCAAGCCATCTTCGCTGAACACCACATCCAAACGTCGCTTTTTCCACTTTTCCAGATACAGCATCACCGTGCGGCGCACTTCATTTTTGTCAAGCTCCGGGTTCGGCTGCATCTCGCGGCGCATTTCCTCGTCCAAAAACAGCGCCAGCGGCGGATGCCAGCGCAGCAGAATGGCACGCTCGTCCCGCTTAAAAAAGTCATCGTACAGCTCGGCGACCTCGGCAAAATAACAGCCCCAATCGGTAGCGTGCAAAAAAGGCGTAGCTTCGTTGTATTGGTTCAGATACTTTTGGCGCAGCCCCTCCAGAACCGCAGGCTCGGTGATGACCATGGCATCGTTTCCGGCGCAAATCAGCGCCGCCTTGGGGAACAGCAAATACGAATCCACCATCATACCCGGCAGGGTTTCGACCGCCGGGCTTAACATCGACCGCGCCTCGTAGTTGACGTTGTCGATAAACAAAAACGGGGCGGTGCGGGTCACGGCGCGCAGGTTGCCCGCATCCCCCGCCACCGATGCACCGGGCTTGCTCAGCCGCAAAATCTGGCGCACGGCATGGGGCGCACCCCGCCACTGCGCAAAGCTTTTTTGTGCGCCGTACAAAAGCGGCGCGGCGCAGATGGGCGATACCAGCACCGGGCGCACATCGTCGCCCTGCAGATATTCCATCGCCAGCCGCCTTGCCATCTGCTCGGTGTTTACGCTGCCGTGTATAAACCCGCACAGCGGCAGCGGCTCGGTGGGCAAAAATGCGGTCGGCAGCGCGCGCAGCTTTTCCAAGCGGCGCGGCGTGTCAAACAGGGTGTTCAGCAAAAGCTCGACTTCGCTGCGCAGAACCGGCTCACTGCTGCCGCGCAGGGTATCGCCATGCAGCATCAGCTCGGCGGCGCTCTGCGGCGGCATCCCCAAGGCTTGCGTCAGCCGGTACAGCTGCTCGCCGCTGGGTACGCGCTCGCCCTTGGCGAATTTGTACAACGTGGAGCGCTCGATGCCCGCGGCGCGCGCCAGCGATGCCATCTGCCCCGGATAGCCCATGATCAGTTTTTCCAGCTCGGCGGTGATGTCCTGCATACCGTAACTTCCTCTAAACAAGAATTCTGCACGGTAATATTGTACACGTTTTCGTCAGGCTGTGCAAGGGTTTATGACAAAGACGCCGCATTGTACATTGCGAAACAGCGCGGATTTTGCTATACTTATGCTATCAGAATTTTTCAAGGAGGCGTTGCCCCGATGAACCCCCGCAAAATCGCCGCTGCCGCCGTGGCGGCTGCCGCTGCCGCAGGCTCTGCCCTGCTGGGTGCAGCCTACGGTATCTACCGCATCAGCTTTTACCACAAACCCAGCCCGGAGGTTCCCGCCCCCGGTGATATGAAAAGCCGCCTTGCCTACCGCGACGCCATGGATGCCGACGCCGCCATTTTGGACAATGCCCCCTTTGAGGAGGTGCATCTGACTGCCCAAGACGGCACCGACCTGTTTGGGCGGTACTACCACCACCGGGACGGCGCACCGGTGGTGCTGATTTTCCACGGGTACACCGGCTACGCCCAGCGCGACGGCTTGGGCGGATACACCCTGTGCCGCAAGCTGGGCTACAATGTGCTGCTGCCCGACCAGCGCGCCCACGGACACAGCGGCGGACACACCATCACGATGGGCGCCAAAGAGCAGTACGACGCGCAGGGCTGGGCAAACTGGGCAGCCGAACGCTTCGGTTTGGACACGCCGCTGTTTTTGATGGGCGTTTCGATGGGCGCCGCCACCGTGATGCTGGCAAGCGGGCTGCCGCTGCCCAGCTCGGTCAAGGGCATTGTGGCGGACTGCGGCTACACCAGCGCCAAGGAAATCACCCGCAAATGCCTGCCCGATTACCTGCCCCACACGCCGGTCTGGCTTGCCTACGCGGTGGGGCGCTTGGGCGCGCGCCTGTACGGGCATTTTGAGCCGAACCGCATTGACTGCACCGCCGCCGTAAGCCACGCCGCCGTGCCGATTTTGTTTATCCACGGCGAGGAGGACGGCTTTGTCCCCTGCGAGATGAGCCGCAAAAACTATGACGCCTGCGCCTCGCGCAAGCAGCTGTTGACCATACCCGGCGCAGCCCACGCGGTGTGCTATTACCGCGACACGCCGCTGTATACCCGCGTAACTACGAAGTTTTTTGAGGATTGCTTGCACGGATAACGAACCGCGCCCCCGCCGAACAGCGGGGGCGCGGTATTTTGTTGTGCTGTAGGGCGGGGTGACCCCACCCCGCCGTGCGGTTTAGCCGTTATATCGTATTGCCCGGATGGCTGCACGGGCGGCATCTATGCCGCCCCTACGGACCGAACCGTAAATTTTACGTTGCCGTTGGGTCGCGGGCGGGGCGTGCCCCGCCCCTACCGCGCGGTGGTTTTTTATTGCCCCGTAGGGCGGGGTGACCCCACCCCGCCGTGCGGTTTAGCCGTTATATCGCATTGCCCGGATGGCTGCACGGGCGGCATCTATGCCGCCCCTACGGACCGAACCGTAAATTTCACGTTGCCGTTGGGTCGCGGGCGGGGCTTGCCCCGCCCCTACCGCGCGGTGGTTTTTTATTGCTCCGTAGGGCGGGGTGACCCCACCCCGCCGTGCGGTTTAGCCGTTATATCGCATTGCCCGGATGGCTGCACGGGCGGCATCTATGCCGCCCCTATGGACCGAACCGTAAATTTCACGTTGCCGTTGGGTCGCGGGCGGGGCGTGCCCTGCCCCTACCGCGCGGTGGTTTTTTATTGCCCCGTAGGGCGGGGTGACCCCACCCCGCCGTGCGATTTGCCCGTTATATCGCATTGCCCGGATGACTGCAACGGGCGGCATCTATGCCGCCCCTACGGACTGAACCGTAAATTTCACGTTGCCGTTGGGTCGCGGGCGGGGCTTGCCCCGCCCCTACCGCGCGGTGGTTTTTTATTGCCCCGTAGGGCGGGGTGACCCCACCCCGCCGTGCGATTTGCCCGTTATATCGCATTGCCCGGATGGCTGCACGGGCGGCATCTATGCCGCCCCTACACCCCTCTCCCTCCTGTTTGTCCTCGCGCCGCGCACATTTATGTACACTGTAAAAACATTTTTTCAACTTTTTTTGTGGCGTTCCAACGTGCAAAAACGGGCGATTTTCGCCGTCGGCGCGCGCGCAGCACTTGCATTTTCTTGCAGGGCTTGTATAATAAGCAGTATGTTCCGTCTGCGCGGGCAAATGTAGTTTTCTACGGACACTCCGTAGAGAGAAAAGAGAGGAATTTTGGGTATGGATGCAATTTCCAAGGTATGTAAGGTCGTGGCCGAAAAGTACAATTCGGTCAGCCTGATTTTGCGCATTGCGCTGGGTCTTGTGGTGGGCGCCGCACTGGCGGTGCTGTTTCCCGGTGCCGCATGGGTCGGGGAGTTCGGCAGCCTGTTTGTGGGTGCGCTGAAGGGCATTGCCCCCGTGCTGGTGTTTGTCATTGTGGCAAGCGCGCTGGCGCAGGGTTCTTCCAAGCTGGACCGCCGCTTCGGCACCGTGGTGTGGCTGTATATGCTGACCACCTTCTTGGCGGCGGCGCTGTCGGTCGTAACCAGTGAGCTGTTCCCCCAGACGATGGCTCTGCCTGAGGCTGCCACCGCCGACGTCGTGCCGCAGGGCTTAGGCGAGGTCATGCACACGCTGCTGAGCAACATCGTCGCCAACCCCGTCAGCTCGATCATGAACGGCAACTACATCGGCATTCTGATGTGGGCGTGCCTGTTCGGCTTGGCGATGAAGCGCCTGGCCAGCGACACCACCAAGGCATTTTTGGCAAACACCGCCGACGCGGTTTCCAGCATTGTGCGCTGGGTCATCAATCTGGCGCCCTTCGGCATTATGGGTCTTGTGTACACCAACGTGTCGGGCAACGGCTTGTCCATCTTTACCCAGTACGGGCGTTTGCTGCTGCTTTTGGTCGGTACTATGTTGTTTATGGCGCTTGTCATCAACCCGCTGATCATCTTTATCTACCTGCATCGCAACCCCTACCCGCTGGTGCTGCGCTGCCTGCGTGAGAGCGGCTTGACCGCCTTTTTCACCCGCAGCTCGGCTGCCAACATCCCCGTGAATATGTCCCTGTGCGAAAAACTGGGTCTGGATAAGGACATCTACTCGGTGTCCATCCCCTTGGGCGCGACCATCAATATGGACGGCGCGGCGATCACCATTACCATTATGACGCTGGCTGCCGCCAACACCTTGGGCATGAAGGTGTCTATCCCTGCCGCGATTTTGCTGGCGTTTATGTCCGCCTTGGGCGCGTGCGGCGCGTCCGGCGTGGCGGGCGGTTCGCTGCTGCTGATCCCGATGGCTTGCTCGCTGTTTGGCATTTCCAATGACATTGCCATGCAGGTGGTCGGCGTTGGGTTTATCATCGGTGTGATTCAGGATTCCGTGGAAACGGCGCTGAACTCCGCCGGTGACGTGGAATTTGCCGCCACCGCCGAGTATCACCAGTGGCTGAAAAACGGCAAACCCCTGCCGGAATTTTTGCGCTGACGCATAAAAGCACACCCCCCCCCCCCGCCGAACGGCGGGGGGTTGTTTTTGTGGTGGAACGCAAAAGCCTTCCCCTTGGGGGGAAGGTGGCGCGGCACGCGCCGGATGAGGGGGAAATGTCCGATAGTCGCCCCCTCATCAGTCACCTGCGGTGACAGCTTCCCCCAAAGGGGGGAAGCCATATAGGCGGTTTACCCGTTAGGTTTCGCTGCCGGGACGGCTGCAACGGGCGGCATATATGCCGCCCCTACAAACCGACCCGCAAATTTGTCATCACCGTAAAATCGCGGGCGGGGCGTGCCCCGCCCCTACCGCGCGTTTTTTCAATGTGCCCGCGCCGCGGGCACTCCTTATTTATTATCTATTATCTTTTATCTTTTATCTATTTTACCGGTGTTCCTCCAGCCAGCGGGCAGCGGCGTAGGCGTAGACCGCCGCACCGGCGGGCAGGCAGGCTTCGTCAAAGCGCACCTGCGGGTGGTGCTGCGGGTAGCAGTAGCCATCCTGCGGGCGACCTGCCGCCAATGCCAGCATCAGGCTGGGGACTTTTTGGCTGACGCAGGCAAAATCCTCGCTGCCGGTACCCTTTTGCGGCTTGCCGGGTCCCGCCATGGCGGCAAGCTGCCCTGCCGTAAAGCAGCCCTGCTCGCCCAGCAGCTCGCGCAGGTAGCCGGGAATGCACGCTGCCAGGTCGGCGTTGTTCAGCAGCGTGGGGCAGCTGCTGGGCCAAGCCAGCTCCACCCCCGTGCGGTAGGCGGCGCCGATGCCCTGCACCATCTCCTGCATACGTTTTTTGACGTTGGCACGCAGTTCCTCGTCAAAGGTGCGCAGCGTACCGCCGAAACGTGCCGTGTCCGGAATGACGTTATTGGTGTTGCCGGCGTTCAGGTAGCCGACCGTCAGCACGGCTTCGTCGCTGATGGCAAACTCGCGGGCGGGCAGCTCCTGCAGGGCGGTGACCATGGCGCAGGCGGCGGCGATGGGGTCAATGCCCTGGTTGGGCATCGAGCCGTGGCAGCCCTTGCCCTGCACGGTCACGTCAAACATATCGCACGCCGGGGCGCTGACGCCGCCGTCGCAGGCGATCACGGTGCCGGGGGCAAAGGGCATGGCGGCGGTGACGTGGATCATCAGCGCGGCATCGACCCCCTGCAAAACCCCCGCGGCGATCATATCCGCCGAGCCTTCAAAAATTTCCTCGGCAGGCTGGAACATCAGCTTGACGGTGCCTTGCAGCTCGCTTTCGTGCTGCTTCAACAGGCGCGCAGCTTCCAGCAGCATGGCGGTGTGCATATCGTGTCCGCAGGCGTGCATCTTGCCGGGTACCTCGCTGGCAAAGTCCACGCCGGATGCCTCCTGCACGGGCAGGGCGTCCATATCGGCGCGCAGCAAAAAGGTCTTGCCCCCCTGCCCCACCGTGGCGGTAACGCCCGCGCGTCCGCAGGGCTGCGGGGCATAGCCCAGCTCGGTCAGGCGGCGGGTGACGTACTGCACGGCATAGTCGATATCAAACCCCGTGCCGGGGTGGGCGTGCAGGGCGTGGCGGTCGGCGGCGATGGCAGCGGCGTCGGCGCGTGCCTCGGACAAAATTTGTTGGTTCAGCATACAAAACACCTTCCTTTGTATAGTAGCATACCCAGAAATCGCGCGGCAGTCAACGGGTATTTGTAAATTTTTCCAACAAAAAATCCCGCCCCCCTGCGGGGGGCGGGACAGACTGTCGAAAAAAGCAAATTTTCCAATCATTTTCATCGGCGGACATGTGCCGACGATGAAAATACCGCTAGAGTCAAAAATCGCGTTCGAGTCGCCTTTCGGCATGAGAACGCGCTTTTTGGCGATGGGGTGAATCCAAAGGAGGGGTGCAGGAGCGTGGCGCAGCCACACCGCGACGAACCCCTTCTTTGCGCTTTTTTAGCGGTAGCTTTCGGGCAGCTGGTCCAGGGTCTGCCATTTCTGCATGGCATCCTCCAAGCTCATACCGTTCGCCACGGCATCGCGGCGGCAGGCATTGACGGCTTGGATCTCCTTCATCTTCTCGCCGGTCAGGGCATAGCCCTTCATAGCAATCAGCGTGGCCGCCCAAGCGACCATCGGGATGACGCAGAACAGCACGATGACCACCACGTTCATACCGGGGGTGTAGGGGTCGTACTGGGTGGGCAGGCTCTGCAAGCCGATGAAACTGACCGCCACACCGACAACGGTGGCGGACAGACTGGAAACCAGCTTGTCCACCAGGCTGAACAGCGTACCCATGATGCCGGGGATGTACTTGCCGGACTGGTAGGTTTCGTAGTCAGAGCAGTCGGCAACCATCGGGATGGGCATATCGGCGGTGGCATAGTACGCGCCGTAGCCGACGCCGAACAGCAGAATGAACAAAACCGTGTACAGGTTGATAGACAGTCCGCCCTCGCCCAGCAGGCTCAGGGTGAAGCCGTCGCCATGACCCCACAGGAGCAGCAGGACAAACACGCCGACGTAGCAAATCAGAGCCACGCTGACATAGCGCATCAGGCTGGCTTTCTGCCCGTGCTTTTGGCTGGTGCGCACGGTCAGCAGGAAGAAGGGGACACTAAAGACGTAGCCCAGCACCATCATGGGCAGGTACAGCCCGTCATAGTTGCCCATCATACAGCCGTACAGCATGCACAGCACGGTGGTGTTGGTGGCGATAGACAGCGCCAGCTTGCAGCCCGCACCGGCAACCATCAGGCGCTGCATGGGCTTGTTCTCCTTGATGATCTGTACATACTCGGAAACCTTGAGCTTTTCGGTCTTTTCGCCGCCGATGCCGAAGTACTTGGGCTGATCCTTCTCCCAGATACCGACAACAGCCAGCAGGGTCAAGGCAAGGGAGATAACAATACCCACGGGCGCCAGCGCGCGGAAGAACCCGGCGGAGCCGTAGCCGCCCTCATAATTCTTGGCAAGGATGGGGGCAAAGAACTGCATTGCGCCCATGCCCAGCAGGGAACCGACGGTGTTGAAAATCGTGAACAGCGGGCGCTGCTTGGGGTCGTTGGTCAGAACGGTCTGCCCGGAACGGGTGCAGCTGGTCTGGAAGGTGTAGCCGATGACCCAGACTGCGTACAGCGCCACAAACACGGCATAGCGCGCCCACATCATTGTGTCGGGAATCAGCGGGGTCAGGCAGTACAGCACCAGAATGCTGACTGCCATAATCAGGTTGCCGATGACCATAAACGGACGGAATTTGCCGAACTTGCCGTTGGTGCGGTCCATCAACGCGCCGATGATGGGGTCGGTGACAGCGTCAAACAGACGCATACCGGTGACCATGACGGAAGCAAAAATCATGGACAGTGCCAGAACCTTGCTGCCGAAAGTCGCAATATAAGAAAGCACCAGAACATAGTACACGTTGGTGGCACCGTTGTTCAGCGGGAACAGCACCAGCTGGTACAGCTTGGCGCGGTTCATACCATTGGCATGGGGGGCTGTTTTTTCACTCATAGTAGGACCAACTCCTGTGCGTTAAAGTTGAAAAATAGCAGGGGCGTTTGGATATTGCGTGGGAAAGGCTTCCCCCCTTGGGGGGAAGCTGTCACCGCAGGTGACTGATGAGGGGGCAACTACCGGACATCTCCCCCTCATCCGGCGCGTACCGCGCCACCTTCCCCCACGGGGGAAGGCTTTTGTTGCCCCGTAGGGGCGGGGCATGCCCCGCCCGCGGTTTTGCGCAAACGCGGGATTTACGGTTTGCCTTGTAGGGGCGGCATATATGCCGCCCGTTGCAGCCGTTCCGGTAAATCAACCGAACGGCTAAGCCGCACGGGACTACAAACCACATTTTTATGGGGTGTTTCCCCGTAGGGGCGGGGCATGCCCCGCCCGCGGTTTTGCCTAAGGGGCCATTACTTCTTCTTCTGTGCCTTCAGTTCCTTTTTAAAGGTCTTGTAGGCGGTGTACTCGGCGGTCTTGCGGAACTTCTTGCCGCCCAGCACCCACAGCACGGCAAAGACAACGAACAGCACCGCGGAGATGCGGGCAATGTTCTTGAGCAGGCTTACCAGAGGCAGCTCCTGCACCTTGATGGTGGTGTCCGCGCCGACGCCGTTCATACCGCAGGAGTTGGCGATGGCGTACAGGTTGTGGTGGCAGGCCTCGCGCATGGCGGTGACGATGACGGGGTCGTTCTTGTACTGGGGCAGGGTGTCGGTGACGAAGGACATCATCGCATCGTAGATGGACACGCCGGCCAGCACGCCGTCGGGACCGTTGACATACTGGGTCAGAACATTATCGGTGATGATCATACCTTCGCAGCCCCACTCGTTGCGCAGGATGCCGGTGACCAGACCGTAGTTGCCGCCGGACCAGATAGCGCCCCAGCGGGTGTAGGCGATCATAACGCCGTTGCCGTTGCCGACCTCGACGGGAGCCTGGAAGGCCTTCAGGTAGACTTCACGGGCAGCCTGCTCGTTCAGCCAGACGCCCAGACCGATACGGTCCTGCTCGCAGTCGTTCAGGGCAAAGTGCTTCATAACAACGTGGACGCCCTTTGCCTGAATGGCGGCGACCTCGTAGGCGCTCATCATACCGGACAGGAAGCCGTCCTCGGAGTAGTACTCGAAGTTACGACCGCCGTAGGGGGTGCGGTGAATGTTGTTGCCGGGACCGTACAGGCAGGCAATGTTGGCTTGCAGGCAGTTGTTGCCGATGACCTTGCCGATCTCGGTCATGATCTCGGTGTTGAAGGTGGCAGCCATAACGTCCTCAGAGGTGAAGGCGGTGGCAGTCAGCTGGCTCTTGTCGTTGCCCAGCAGGCTGGCGGTCAGACCCTGGGGACCGTTTTCGTCACGGGTGCCGGGGGCTTCCACGCTCTTGACGGGCATGGTCCAGTGGAAGGCGTCGCCGATCAGGGAGTTCATCTCGTCGAAGGTCATCTGATCCAGCAACTCGTCCCACTTGGGATCGTTGTAGTCCAGACCGATCATATCGTACAGCTTGACGCCGTTCTTGGCGCCCAGGGTGGGCATCTCGACGCTCTCGTAGTCGGCAGGATCGTAACGGACGTCCTGCAGATCCTTCTTGAGCAGCTCGGTCAGGGTCAGCTTAACGGTTTCGGTGGGCAGGGTGCCGTTCCAGTCAGAGCGGCTCAGCCAGGTCACGGTTTCCTCGATACCCTCGTACAGGTTGGGGTCGGCGCAGGAAAGCTGGTTGGTGATGGCGGTGCCGTTTTCGCTGGTGGCATAGGTGGTGGTGTCGAGGGCGTCCTCGGTCCAGGTGTAGGTCAGGTCGGCGTTGCCGTCGGCGGTCATCTTGCCGTTGGTGGACTCGACGGTGTAGCCCTTGGCAGCCAGAATGTTGTTGACAGCGTTGTGGGCATCGGTGGCGGCGGTAAAGTAGTAGTCACCGGCGTCGAGGATGTAGGTGCCGGCGCCGTAGGTGTCGTAGGAAGCGATGTCGCGCTTGTTGACGGTCATGGACAGCGTCTCGGAAGCGCCCGGCTCGATGCTGCCGGTCTTGCCGAAGCCGACCAGAGAAACGGCAGACTTCTCCACACCGTTTTCCCTGTCGTAGTCGGTGTAGGGACTCTGGACATAGATCTGCACGGTCTTTTTGCCCGCCATATCACCGGTGTTGGTGACCTTGACGGTGACGGTGTAGGTGTCATCGGCGGCATTGTAGCTGACGTTCATATCGCTGATAGTAAAGTCGGTGTAGCTCATGCCGTAGCCGAAGGGGTATGCCACGATATCGCCGTAGGCGTAGTCGCCTGCGTTGCCGTTACCGGTGACGAAGTCCTCGTAGCGGGTTTCGTAGTACTTGTAGCCTACATAGATGCCTTCCTGGTAGATCATGTAGGACTTTGCCTTGGCGGGAACATCGCCGCCCTCGACATAGCCTTCGTAGATAGCGGGGGTGAAGTTCCACATAGCGGGAGCGCTGAAGTTGTCGTAGCAGTAGGTATCGACCAGGCTGCCGGAGGGGTTGACCTTGCCGGTCAGGATCTCGGCCACGGCGTTGATGCCGGAGATGCCCACGTCACCGATCCACAGCGCGGCGTCGATGTCGTACTCGTTGTTCTTGAGGAAATCGACCTGCAGGGCGTTGGCGGAGTTGATCAGCAGGATGGTCTTTTTGACGGTGCCGTTCTTCTTCATCTCGGCAACGTTCTGCAGCATCGCCTTCTCGTTCTCGTCGAGCGCCAGATAGTTGACCTCGCTGTAGGAAAGGTCAGCACCCTCGCCGCCGACGCGGGACAGGGTCACGATAGCGGCATCGCCGTACTGGGCAACGCTGTCCTTGACCTCATCGGTGTAGACATCCCAAGGCACCTCGGCGGTGACCTCACTGGAGGTGGCGACCATACCGCTCTTGGCGCGGGCGTAGTCCTTGCCGGCACCGACGGTGTAGAAGTCCCACAGGGTGGGGTTGACGGTGACACCGACCTTTTCCAGGGCGGTGCGCAGGGTGTCGGCGGTGGAGGCATCAATGTTGCCGGAGCCGGTGCCGCCGTACACGAGGTTGACGCTGCTGCTGGAGAAGGTGCTGACCTTCGCGTCGGCAGCCAGAGGCAGCGCATTGTTGTTGTTCATCAGCAGGGCAGCGCCCTCGGCCTCGACCTGCTGGGTCAAAGCCAGACCGTAGTTGACCATCTCCTCGGCGGAGTTGAAGTCACTGGTGTAATACTGGGCGTTGGTGTCCTCGTTCTGCAGCTTCCAGAAGCTGCCGCCGAAGCGGGCCGCCATGGTGTTGTCGAACTTTGCGGCAAGCACGGACAAAGGCACGGAAAGGATCATAACGATCGCGCAGAGGATCGTCAGGACTTTCCACAGCGTAATGGTCTTACGCTTAGCCTTTTTGTAGGCTTTTTTCAAAGCCTTTTTTTGGGTCTTTACGTCTTCCATCTTGTTTTCTCCTTGTTGGTTTTCTCCGCAGTTTCTATAAACAAACCGCCTGACAGCGGGTCGTTACCAAAGGGGTAAAGGGGTGTTTGCGCCGCAGAGTTTCTTCTGACGGGCAGGCGGTACGGGCGAGCAATGCTCGCCCCTACAACTGAATGGGCAACCTACGCCGCACCGTAGGGGCGGGGCAAGCCCCGCCCGCGACCGTATATATTATAATGAATACAACGGGTTGATTTGTAGGGGCGGCATATATGCCGCCCGCAGCAGTCACACCGGTAAATCGACCTGACGGGCAAACCGCGCGGGCAAAGCGCCGCGTTTTTGCCATCTGCGCGCGCGGCGCGCACTCCGCATTTATTATCTATTATCTCTTATCTCTTATCTCTTATTTAAGGTATCATACCCAGTTTGCGCTCTTGGTCTTGCTCTTAGTCAGCTTGTAGCCGGGGTTCGGCGTGCTTACCTTGGTAAACACGGCTTCGTCAATGTGGTCCCCCGCCACCGCCTGCACCTTGGTTTCGCCGTTCAGCTTGACCTTGAAGGTAAAGACGTGTTCGCCGGTCTGCTCGGCGAGCTTTTCACCGTTGACAAACAGGGCAACGGATTTCTGGTTGGAGTAGACCTTGACCTCGATCTCGCTGCGGGTGCGCTCGGCAAAGCGCTTGGAGCAGATATGCACAAACGGGTCCTCGCTCCACCACGCCTTGTACAGGTAGAAGCTGTCCTTCTTGGTTTTGCGGTCAAAGGTGACAAGTCCCTTGTGGTTCATACCCGGCTCGCCGCCTTGGTCGCGGGCATCGGCGGCAAAGTCGAACATATTCCAGACGTGGGTACTCCACAGCCAAGGGTGGCGCTCAAAGCAGCGCAGCATATATTCGTGGTAGAGGGCCTGGTATTCCTCGGTGTGGTCGCCGCGGCGGGGATGCTCGCTGTGCAGGTTGGGCATACCCTCGGCACCGTACTCGCTGAAGCCCAGCGGGCGGTTCGGGTAGCACAGGTGGAAGAAATCCATCCACAGGTCGTTCAAGAACAGCCCCGGCACATACCAACCCAAATACAGGTTCCAGCTGACGAGGTCGGTAATGTGCGCCACCGGGTTAAAGGGACCGCACATCGCATAGCACGCCAGCGTGGTCAGGCGGGTGTCGTCCATCTTGTGGCAGAGGTCGTTCAGCACGCGGTGGTTGTCCAGCATATCGCGCTTGTCCTTGGTCGAGATGGTGATCTCGTTGGACACGCCCCAGCAGACGATGCAGGCGTGGTTGTAGTTCTGCTCGATCAGCTCCTGCATCTGGCTGATGGTGTTGGCGCGCCCGCCCGGCATATGCTCGCTGATATAGGGGATCTCCGCCCAGACGACCATACCCGCCTCGTCGCACAGGTCGTAGAAGTACTGGTCATGCTGGTAGTGGGCAAGGCGCACGGTGTTGGCGCCCAGCTCCTGGATGAGCTGCATATCCTCGTCGTGCATTTCCCGGGTGATGGCGTTGCCCAGAGCCTTGCGGTCCTGATGGCGGGAAACGCCGTGCAGCGGGTAGGCGCGACCGTTCAGGAAAAAGCCCTGCTTGGGGTCCACCGAGAAGCTGCGCACGCCGAAGCGCTGGGTGACCTCGTCCTGCACAGCGCCGCTGCACACCAGACGCACGGTGCAGGTATAGAGATACGGGTCGCGCACGCCGTCCCACAGGTGGGGGTGCTGCATCGTCAGGGTGGTGTCGGCGCCGGTGCCGGTCAGCACGGTGCTGCCGGCGGCATCGGTGACGGTGATCTCCACCTCGCCCTCGCCCTCAACGCGGGTCTGCACGCGGATGTCGGCGCTGCTGCCCTTGACGGTGGGGGTGATGCGCACGCCGCAGCTGCCGAGGTAATTCAGCGCGATGTGATTTTTGCTGACAACCAGCAGGCTGACATCGCGGTAGATGCCGCCGTAGAAGGTGAAGTCCGCCTTTTGGGGGTAGACGCGGTCGTTTTTGCTGTTGTCCGCAATGACGGTCAGGGTGTTTTGCTCTGCCAGCAGGGCGGTGATGTCGGCGCGGAAGGTCGAGTAGCCGCCGTCGTGGCGGATGACCTCGGTGCCGTTCAGGGTAACGGCAGCGCTGGCGTTGACACCCTCAAACTGCAGCCAGACCTGCTGGGTGTTGGCGTCAAAGGCGGGCTTGGCGAAGGTGGTTTGGTAGGTGCAGCTGCCGCGCTTGTAGTCGTTGCCGCCGTCCTGCCCGTCGATATGGTTCCATGTATGGGGCAGTTCCACCGCCGCAGTCTTGCCGTCCGGACCGGTAAACTGCCAGTTTTTCATCAGCTTGGTAACAGTGCGCATCGTTGCTCTCCTCATCGGTTGGTTGGGGTCGTTGGTTTGCTAAGGCAACACCGCACAATTCCCGCCTTACGGCTTAAGCACCGCTCCGGCGGCTGCGGCACAGCATCTGCGTTGCCAAAATGCTCGCCAATACACAAAGTATTGCCTGCGCTTTTCGCCGCATCGGCACTTAGAATTATGCGGTGTCACCTTTATTTTTCTATAGGTATTGTAAAATATGTACGCAAGATTCGCAATACTCTTGCGAAGAACGGTCATTTTGTGGAATATTCGGTCACAGGCGTACAAAAACATCCCACGATTTTTGTGCTGTTTGCACAAAAATCGCGCGGCGTTTGCAGATAAAAGATAAAAGATAAAAGATAATAAATAGGGTGTGTCCGCTTTGCGGACACATTTTTATTTTATTGCAATTCTCCCATTCGGTTGTAGGGGCGAGCATTGCTCACCCGCGGGGTTTACCCGGCAGGTTGCATTGGCGGGAGGATTGCACGGGCGGCATATATGCCGCCCCTACAAGCCAAACCATAATGTTCACGTTGCCGTGTTGTCGCGGGCGGGGCATGCCCCGCCCCTACCGCGCAATGTTTTTTATTGCCCTGTAGGGCGGGGTGACCCCACCCCGCCGGGGAATTTGGTGGTTACCACAAAACGGCAAGGAGGGGTCACTGCGCCCGCAGGCGCGTTTCGGAGCGCAACCGCCGCACAGCGGCGGCTCTTAGCGCGGAGATAGACCCCTCCCTACGAATAACCGGAAGGAAAGGTATATTTAGGGAAAATGCAATTTCCCGGCAGGTTTGTAGGGGACGCATAGATGCGTCCCGTGCAGTTTACCCGATATATCGCAATATCCGGGCGATTGCACGGGCGGCATATATGCCGCCCCTACGGAGTACCCGTAATATTGCAATTACCGCAAATTTCCCCCTCAAATTATCGGCGGAGCCGTAAGACGGGAGCGGGTGGGCGGGGCGTCAAAAAATGTGTCTTGACGATTTTTTAGCCCCGCCCGTCCGCGACCCACATAATTGGGGGTCCAGGGGGACTGGTCCCCTTGGCCGTGCCCCGCGCTTCGGAAGTAGCGGCGCCTTTCTTTGGTACTTTCTTTGGGCGTCCAAAGAAAGTACAA
>SFOX01000060.1 GCA_004552305.1 Subdoligranulum variabile
AGTTATGCCTGGAATTGAAATCGGACAGGATGCATTGGTTGCAGCTGGATGCACAGTAACAAAGAATGTGGAACCGTATGCTGTTGTTATGGGAAATCCGGGAAAGCCTAGAGGCGATGTGCGTACAATTAAAAGCAAGACTACAGGGGAACCCATCTATCCTTGGAGACATCACTTTAATCATTATATGCCGTGGTCCGAGAGCGATTTTGACACATGGTACAAGGATCTTGACGTGGAAATGAAAAAAGCATATAAAATTCAAGAAATAAAAGAATAATATGTGGATAAAGTAAAGCTGGATTTAGAGGCAGGACGTGTTGTGTTTTTTATTGGAACATCCTGTTAAATCAATGGACTCTGGTTTTTTAATATTGATTATGATTCACTGATTTGCGTAGATATAATTTGTCATGGCGTTCCATCTAAGATGTTGTGGAAGCAATATCTTCAGAATCGTGAAAAACACATTGGGAAGTGTCGATTTCTCAATTTTAGAAGTAAGGATATGTGGGGGTATAGCATTATGTGAATTACTGCTTCAATAGCAGCTTTTTCAGCGGCAGCAGGGCTGCCGGTTCGACACAGAAATTATGTATGCCCAGCGCCAGGTAGGTGGGCAGCAGGGGGTAATTCTCCACCGTGATGCCGCACAGGTACACCGTGACGCTGTGGGCAATGGCAGTCTGCAGGATGCCGCTTACCAACCGCTGCACGGCGGGTTCGGCGATGCGGGGCGCTGCCTCGGCGGCGGAGGTAAGCCCCAGCGCGTAGCGGGTCAGATCCTCGATATCAATGGCCAGCAGTTGGGCGCCGTGATCCAGCAGATCGCCTGCCATAACAGCGGCGGAGGGACGGTCAATGATGCAGCCCATCGGCGGGGCTATCGTTTCGATGCCCTCTGCCTTGAGCTGGGTGCGGCAGGCAGAAACCTCGCGGCAGCAATCGTCCCAGGCGGCAACGCCGTCCAAGCGGGGGAACATAATGCGCAGGTCGCCCTCCCCGGCGGCGCGCAGCAGCGCGCGGATCTGAGGGCGGTACACCCGCCTGCCGTCCAGCCGCTGCTGCACCTCGGCGCTCCACGGGGCGTCGTCATCGGCGGCAGGGTTGCAGGTGCGCACCGCCAGCATGGTGCCGTCGCTGCTGTGCAGGCGCGCACGCAGCAGTTCCAGCTGGCGCTCCTCCGAGCTGCCGTCCAGAATCGTCGATTCGGTGCGCAGGATGCCGATGCCCGCCGCGCCCTGCGGCAAAAACGGGCTGCAGCTGGCGTTGGGGGAAATATTGTCAGAAATCAGCAGCCGGAATGCCGTGCCGCTTTGGGTCAGGCAGGGCAGGGCTGCCACGGGGTCGGGGGTGCGCCCGTGCAGACGGCGCAGGGCAATTTTGCAGTCGGTCTGCGCGACCTGCACACCATCCGGCTCGATGATCAGCCGCCCTACGCTGCCGTCGGCGTCCAAAATGGCGCGATGCCCCACGGCAAGCGCGGCGGTGCCGTCGCCCAGCTGCACAACAGAAGGGATGCCCAGCCCGCGCGCCATAATGGCGGCATGGCTGACGGTGCTGTCCTTGTCGCTGGCAAGCCCCAGCACCATGCGGCGGTCAATGCTGAACAAATCGCTGGGGAAAAACCGATCCGCCACCAGAATGCTCGGGCGGGTCAGGTGCAGGCGGCGGCGCGGGCGTCCGTCCAGAATATCCACCACGCGCTGGCAGACATCGCAGACATCCACGCTGCGCTCCCGGATGTATTCATCGTCCACGTCGCGCAGGCGCTTGGCAAAAATCTGCTCGGCGCGCTCCACCGCGGCGGCGCCGCCCGCCCCGGCGGCAATATAATCGCCGATCTCATTGGTGAAGGAATCGTCCTCCAGCAGGGCGATCTGAAACAGCAGAATATCGGCGTCAGGACCCTTGGCGCGCTGGCTCAGGCGGCGCAGCTCGTCCTTGGCAAGCACCACAGCCACGTCGTACAGGGCGCGTTCCCGAAACGGGTCGCACACAATGCGGTGCAGCCCGGTGGTGCCGTGGTCAATCAGCTCCACCGGACCCAGAACCAGCCCGGGGGCTGCCGATACACCGGAAAATGTATACATAAAGTCGCCTCCTTACGGCGGTTACAGCAGGACTAAGGCAATACCGCATAATTCTAAGTGCCGATACGGCGAGCGAGGTGCGGCAGATGCTAAGCCAAAAGCGCAGATAATACTTTGTGTATTGGCGAGCATTTTAAGGTGCGGCTGACCAGCGCGGTGACGAATTCCTCCGGCACGGTGGCGGCAATGGCACGCTCGGCAACGGTTTCGGCACGCTCCTTGCCGTCCCACAGGTCGGCAAAGCGGTCGGCGGGGTCCTTGTCAAAGCTGCCCATAAAGGTGGCTGCCAGCAGCTTGGGGGTATAGGGCAGGTCGGCGGGTACGCCCACGCGCTCGGCGGCAAGCTCCAGCGGTGCCAAGGCGCCGCGTGTGGGGGCGCTGGGGTTGGGCGCATAGGGGGCAGGGTAGTTCATACGCTGGCGGGCGGTGCGCTCAAACAGTGCCAACTCCGGCACGCGGGTGCAGGCATCGGCAAGGCAGCGCTGGTAGCTGTCCGCAAAGTGTGCCAGAAATCCGTCGGTGTCGGGCAGGATGGCGTATGCCGTGCCGCCGCACTGCCCGAACAGCCGCAGCGTGTCAAAGTAGCCAAGGGCGATGTTGCGCGCAGCGCGCTGGGGGTCAAAGTCCAGCGTGGGACCCAGGTTCCAGTGGCTGCGGATGATGCGGGTCGGCAGCCCGGTCGTGTTGGGGCGGGTGATGCCCACGCCGTCAATGTCCACGCCCAGCAGCTCCTCGGCGCCCATATCCTTGGCAAGGTCCAGCGGCATATTGTCGCGCCAGCCGCCGTCAATGTACTTGACGCCGTCGATCTCGCGCGGGCGCAGCGCCGGAAAACACGCGCTGGACGCCAGCATATAGTCCTTGAGCTTTCCGGCGGGGATGTCCTCAATGGGGCAGCGGATGCTGCGCATCGTACTCAGTTCGGTCATTACCAAGCCAAACCGAATGGGGGAATGCCGCACGGCATCCTCGTCAATATAGCGGTCGATGGTTTCGCCCAGCGGCTCTACGTTCAGCCCGCCGCTGCGCACCACATCCATAAAAAAGTTGTACAGATCCTGTTTTTCGGTGGTGGCGGGCAGCTCCAGCACATCGTGCAGCTCCATGGTGCGCCAGATGTCCTCCGCCTCCTGCACCTTGCCCATGGTAAACAGAACACCGTTCAGCGCGCCGACGCTGGCACCGGTGATGATATCCGGCACCCAGCCCAGCTGCTGCAGGGCACGGTAGACCCCCACATGGTAGCTGCCCTTGGCACCGCCGCCCGCCAGCACCAGTGCGCGCACGGGCGCAGCCTTCTCGTTCATGGAACCACCTCCTGTGATAGCTATAATTATTATAGCATATTTATGCGGAATGTACTACTGTCTTTTAGCAAGTACTTGCCAGAAAAATAAAAAAGTAGTATAGTAAATCTATACTGCACGCACCGCAAAAACGGGCGCGGCGGCAAAACATAAGGCAAGCCGCAGCGGCACAGAAAATCGTGCGGGCTTGCCAGAGTATTCTGTGAGGGAGAAATCAGCAATGAACAAAAAGCCTATTTTGGTGGTTATGGCAGCCGGTATGGGCAGCCGTTACGGCGGCTTAAAGCAGATCGACCCGGTGGGACCTTCCGGCGAGGCAATTCTGGATTACAGCCTGTACGATGCCCGCCGTGCCGGGTTTGAAACCGTGGTGTTCATCATCAAGCACGAAATCGAGCAGGCTTTTCAGGAGGCCGTGGGCGCCCGCGCCCTGCGTGCCGGGTTTGAGGTGCGCTACGCCTACCAGCAGCTGGATAAATTGCCCGAAGGTTTCACCGTGCCGGAGGGTCGCGTCAAGCCGTGGGGTACCGCCCACGCCATTTTGGTGGCGGAGGAAGCCATCTGCGAAGCGCCCTTTGCGGTCATCAACGCCGATGACTACTACGGTCCGCAGGGGTTCCAGCTGGTGTACGACTACCTGTGCAGCCACGCGGACGGGGACCGCTTTGCGTGGAGTATGGTCGGCTTTTTGCTTAAAAACACGGTCAGCGCCAACGGCAGTGTCAGCCGCGGCGTCTGCGTCACCGATGCGGCGGGCAACCTGCACAGCGTGACCGAGCGCACCTGCATTGCCCCGTATGCCGGCGGCATCCATTACAGTGAGGATGGCGGCGAAAGCTGGACGGATTTGGATGAAAATTCTGTAGTGTCGATGAATTTGTGGGGCTTCACCCCCGCCTATATCGCCGAGGCAAAGGCGGGCTTTGCGGCGTTCCTGCGCGAGAACCTGCCCGTAAACCCGCTGAAATGCGAGTATTACCTGCCCAGCGTGGTCACGGCGGCGCTGCAGCAGGGCAAAGCGGAAGTCCGCGTGTTGACCAGCACCGACAAATGGCACGGCATCACCTACCGCGAGGATAAGCCCGAGCTGGTGGCTGCCCTGCAGCAGATGAGCGCGCAGGGTCTGTACCCGGCGGATCGGCTGTTCTGAGTTCCCTCAAAGAAGGGGTTCGTCGCGGTGTGGCTGCGCTACGCTTCTGCACCCCTCCTTTGGATTCACCCCATCGCAAAAAATCGCGTTCTCATGCCTAACGGCGACTCGAACGCGATTTTTTCTCTAGAGGTATTTTCATCGTCGGCACAGGTCCGCCGATGAAAATGGATATAAATTTGGTTCCTCGACAGTCTGGCGCAGCCCCGGCGGGTAGCAGCGCATAAGACAGGTTTATGAGGAGATTCGCCCCTCCTACCATTATGTAAAGAGCTGCTAGGAAACCGCGCTTTACAACGAAAAATCTGTGGTAGAATTTGAAATGGAGAACAAAATAAGGAGGGACTTCCATGGCGATTTTGAACTTCTCCGATGTGCTTAAAAATGTAGGGCTTGACCCGAAAGATGTCAAGCTGATCCGTCATGCATTATCTGACGAACGTTTCAGAGAATGTTATGAACTCGGTATGGCGCACGAATATACACAGCACCAAAAAGACGGATTCAGCAAAGGATATTCCTACTGGATCACATTCATCAG
>SFOX01000061.1 GCA_004552305.1 Subdoligranulum variabile
CGCGCCCGTCGCCTCGGGGCCGCGCTGCCCCCCGAATCCTCGCGGCCTTGTCGCGCCCTCTGCCGCCTCGGGCTCGCTGCGGGGGATGCTCGCCCTTGGCTTAGCGCCGGGCGCTCCATGGCCGGGTCTCGGTTCCCCCTGCGCGGCCTTTTTCCTCGGCTCCTCCCGTTCGTGGGGGCGGCTGGGCGCGGCAGAGCCGCGCCTTTTTACGCGCCGCCGCCCCCACGAACGTTTCCAAAACACGGGGCCGGGCGGGATATGGGATTTTATCACGCTGCGCTGGCTGTCAAGCCGCTGGGGCTTGACAGCTGCGCTGTCAGCGTGATTTGGTGTTGACATCCCGCCGCCGCTGTGCTATATTCAGGATGCGAGGTCGTTCCGGTGATGCTCGAACATCATCATACCCGTGGACGGCAAAAGCACCCGGAGAAATCCGGGTGCTTTTTTGTGCATTCCAGCCCATTTCCCCCCGCCCCTTTCCCGTGGGAAAGGGGAGCGCGAGGTCACGGCCCGCTGCGGCGGAGATTGCCCGCCTGAAATGCCCCCTATTGCCACCCGTTGCACCTATCCTCGCGGCTATTTAACTACGCCTAACGCATCAAAACATCTCTATTTTGTGTCCTTGGCCCGTTCGCAATAAATGCACGGGGGTCGCTCCCGTGCCAAATCCACAAAATCATTGTTTTGCTGCGTTTCGCGTCCGTTTGGAAGCCGCCGCTCTACCCAATACAGGGTCAGCCCTCCCTTCGCTCGAACTCACGCGAACAGCATAGCATACGCCGCGCGAAACGTCAACCGCAAGTTTACGCTTCATGCGGCTTTTTGTGGTATTTCTGCCTGTAAAGCTGGTCAGCCATCGCGTAAATCATGGTCACGCTCGGGCCGCTGTGATTCAGCGCGCGCTGCACCTTGGCAATGTCACCGTACTTTGCCAGCAAATCCACCGCATAGACCTTGCGGGCCGAATGCGGCGCGACGTTCTGCGGCAGACGGAACGCGCGGGCCGCGCGCTTGACATCTTTCCATACGGCCTGCCGTGTCCGATGGCGTTCCGGGTCGTTGCTGTGCTCAAAAACGTACTTTTTCCCGGCGATTTTGCGCATATCAGCCAGCAAATCCGCCGGAAGCCCGACAATGCGGCGCTTTTTGGTTTTCTGCTCCGTAACCCAGAAGCGCGGCGCGATCTGGTCTGTTCGGAGCGCCAGCACATCCCCAACCCGTAAACCGGTATGGATACAGACGCGCATCACCACACGGTTGACCGGCATCAAGGCCGCTAGAACGTGTTCCACCTCGCGGTGGAGCAGATATTCCGTTTTCATCTTCCCTCCTGTATGCCAAAGATTCCGCGCCAGTCTCAGACGGCGCGGAACCACAGCAGCGCATCGCGTGCGGGCGCTGCGGGCTGCATTTTACTTTCCTGAAATTGTCAACTGCGCTTTTGCTTCCTCGATTTTGTCAAAGACCGTCGGCAGGAAGCCAAGCGCTTCATGGGCCAGCACCTGCGCGTCCGAGGGCGCGCCCATGCTGTCCATCAATTCGCGCGCATACAGTGCGCGCTCAATATCGGCCTGCGCGCTGCAAAGCTGCGCAAGAACGGCCTCAATTTTCAGCCTCGTGTACTGCATCATTTTCACCTCCCTTTCCACGCACGATGCAGAACGCCCGTCCGGGTACACAGAACGTGTAGCCCGCGCCAGTCTGTGCGAGTTCCTCATATGTGACCTCAGGATACGAAACCACCGGTTTTGCCAATTTCCCACCGCTATAGTACCACCTTCCGCCGATTTTCTCCTGTTCTTTCCGAACATATTTGCACACATATCCGACCGCCGCATGATAGTCCCCGCGCAGTTCCAGCGCGGTCGAAAAGCCAAGCGTCCAGTCCGGAATGTTGTACACGATCTGACCGCCCTCATCAAGCCACCGCTGCCGTTCGCTGGCGCTTCTCGGCTTGCGCGGCTGCTTGATTCCGGGCCGACGCACTGTCCCGGAATCGACCATCGGCAGCGCGTCATTGAAAAAGCCGTGCAGATGAATCGCGCCGTCCTTATGCCGTTCCGGCACTAGGACGTAGCGCAGGCCATGCCTGCGCACGCGATTATCTGCCCACCGATTCAGGACGCGCACAAGCGCGTCCATATCGTGACGGTCAATCTTCGCCGGGTCGAGCGTGAGCGTCACGAAATACCGGAAATCATTGCAGAGCGCAATGTCCCGCAGCTTCGACGCTGCGCGTCTCATGCTGCGCTCCATATCCTCCGCGCTGGCGTCGCTGCGCTCACGCCTGCGCTTCGGAGAAATGTCCGACTTATCGGACTTTTCATTCCAGCCGTGGGCCTCCCATCCATCCTCATGGAAGGTCGGCCCGGAGGCCGCCATGATTTCATAGCTGCCGTCTGGATATGACTTCATCCTGCACAAATGCAGGACGTCTGATTCTGATTTTGGGGACAGCACATTCCCGTCCATGACGTAATTCTGTCCCTATATCAAGTAGAGCGGCTGCCGCCGCATTCACCGGAACTCGCCGCCTGAGGCCACCAGCGACCGCATGGCGCGCACATCATGCGCGCGCTCATGCTGCATCGGCTGCCGCCTTGCCGGAGGCTGCCGCCGCCGTCAAGGCTTTCACGACCGCGCGCCCTAATGGGCGGCGCAGGTCGCTGGCGCTCCACTGCGCCGGGCGCGCTGGTGCGTACTCCGGCGGGCCGGGGCCCGGGGGCCGCAATCCGGCCCCCACCCATCCCGCAGCCCGCCATGACATGGCGGGCACAACAAGGTATGCGCGCGGGCCGGGCGGGCGCGCGGGGTTTCCGCCCCGCGCTTCGGCTGCGGCCGCCGCCCGTCCTTTTTCCGCCACTTCGCCGCCTAGTTTCCGGCGGCTCGGGCGGGCGCGCGCCCGTCGCCTCGGGGCCGCGCTGCCCCCCGAATCCTCGCGGCCTTGTCGCGCCCTCTGCCGCCTCGGGCTCGCTGCGGGGGATGCTCGCCCTTGG
>SFOX01000034.1 GCA_004552305.1 Subdoligranulum variabile
AGGAATCGAACAGGGCGGCGCACCGCAGTGCGCAACCAATGCCCCGGTGGGGCATTGGTTAGCCCGCGGGAGATTCCCGCCGGGTCAAAAGGAAGCAGCGGCCTTGCCGAAGTGCGAGGAATCGAACAGGGCGGGAATACTCCTATGGAGGAGCCGCAAGGACGATGTCGAATGCCGGGATTTTTCTTGATTTTCCAAAATTTCCCCTTGACAAGGAAACAGAATATCGCTATAATCTAAAAAGAGAAATTTGGCAATGACCGAATATGGTCGGTGTCGATGACGGTGAGGTTCCACCTGTTCCCATTCCGAACACAGAAGTTAAGCTCACTTGTGCCGAAGATAGTTGGCTGGAGACGGCCTGTGAAAAACGTGGGTTCGATTCCCGCACGGGTCACCAAAAAATTCCTCATCTTAGGATGAGGAATTTTTTTGTGCTTCCGTGCGAGGAATCGAACAGGGCGGCGCACCGCAGTGCGCAACCAATGCCCCGGTGGGGCATTGGTTAGCCCGCGGGAGATTCTCGCCGGGTCAAAAGAAAGCAGCAGTTTTGCCGAGGAGCGAGGAATCGAACAGGGCGGCGCACCGCCACTGTAAAACAAGAAAGGACACGCTATGCAGCCACAACAACTATCACAGCGATATACCGTGCGGCGGCTGACACCCGCCGATGCCGAGGCGGTGCTGGCGTTGGCGGCGCAGAATGAGATTTTCTACCGCTATCATCCGCCGCTGCCCACGGTGCAGAGAATCACCGAGGATATGACCGCACTGCCGCGCGGCACAACGATGCAGGACAAATACTTTGTCGGCTTTTTTGCGGGGGACCGCCTTGTTGCGGTGATGGATTTGATTTTAAACTACCCGCAGTCGGGTACGGCGCTTGTTGGGTGGCTGATCACCGACACGGCTGGGCAGGGCAGGGGACGTGGCTCTGCGCTGATGCAGGAATGCGAAGCGGCGCTGGCGGCACAGGGCTGCCGCAAAATGCGGCTGGCGGTAGACAAGGGCAACCCGCAAAGCGCCGCCTTCTGGCGCAAAAACGGCTATGCGTTCACCGGGCAGGAATTCCCCAACGAACACGGTGCGTATCTGCCGATGGAAAAGTCGCTGGCTTGACAAGCGACAGGGAATTTTGAAAAATATGGTTGCAGTTCCGCGATATGCGCTATATAATAGATATATATACCTTTGTTCCTGCGGGAACAGCTGACAGGATGCGCATAAAAGACGAGAGGACCTGCCGAAATGTTCAAGATCGATGTCAACGACTACTTAGAAAAAAGCGCAATGCGCAAGGCGCGCTTTGGCGGCTATGAGCCGGACGATGTGCGCCGCGCGATGCGTGAGCTTTGCGCTGCCTACGAGCAAGCCTTGGCGGATGCCGAAAAACAACAGCAGGAAAGCCGCGCCGAGTCGGACGCACTGCGCCGCCGCTGCCAGACCCTGCTGGGGCAGGTGCAGAGCCTGACCGCGCAAAATGCCACGCTGGCAGCCAAGGCGGACAAGCTGAACGGCGAGCAGATCGACTGGGAAACGCGCTACAACAAGGTGCAGGAGCGCAACCACTCCCTGAGCGACCAGGTCGCCGTGCTGCGGCTGAAAAACAACGACCTTGTGCGCGAAAACTCTGAGCTGGCAGAAAAAGCTGCCGATGCCGCCGCCGCGCTGCGCATTAAGGGACGCGCACACGATGACGCCCGCAAGCAGTTGGAGGAGGATCGCAACTCCATCATTGCCGGGGCGCATTATGACGGCGATGTCATCCGCCGCGAGGCAAAGGCGGAGGCGGACAGCGTGTTGCTGCACGCCGATGCCAAAGCCAAAGCCATTGAAAAGCTGGCGCGTGAGCAGGCTGCCCAAGAGGCATCCAAGCTGGTGCAGGCTGCCGCGGACGAAGCGCGCGAGATCCAGAACGCCCACCGCCTGCGGTTGGAGGATTTGAAGCGCTGTGTAGCAGAAATGGAAGAAAAACGCACAGCAGCGTTGGATATTATGGCAAAGCTGGTGGGGGAACTGCAGGAAGTGCAGGACTTTGCCCGCCGCAACAATGTGCCGCTGCCGGAGCAGATGGAGATCCCCGAGGTCGCCGAGTTGCCGGAGCTTACGCTGCCGGAGGATAAGATCGACAGCGAGGCGGAAAAGCTGTATGAGCAGGAGCATCCTGCCCCGACCCCTGCAGCCGAAACACCTGACGAACCCGAACAGCCAGCCGAAAAGGACCCGGCACCGCTGCCCGCTGCCGAGGAGAAACCCCCGACACAGCCGCCCGTGGTAAAGCCGGTCGTGCGCCCTGTGATCCGCCCGGTGGCAGCGTCCGTAGACCGAGATGCCGCCCCCCAAAAGGAAAAAGTGGAAATTCCGGGTGCAATCTTCTCCTACCCCATTGTCCACCCCGAGGAGGAAACCAAACTGGGGGACGAAACGCCCCCGGCAGCCGCCCCGCTGGCACCCGTTATGCCCGATTGGCTGGATGAGGATGGCGATGAGCTGGGGCGGGACAGCGATATTTACCTGATCCCCGACAAGAAAAACAAGCCCGACCCGCGGCGCCGCAAGGCAATCCTTGCGATGCGCAGCCTGCGCAAAAAACTGACGGCGTTGGCGTGATATAAAAAAAGCAGCCCCTGCCCCGGCGCAAGCCGGGGCAGGGGCATTTTGCCTGTTTGTTTGACTGAAAATTTATTTGCGCAGCTTGTCGGCAGCGGCGTTGCGTGCCGTGGCGGCTGCCTGCTTGGCGGCATCGGCGGCATCGGCGGCAGCTTCCTTGGCGGATTGTGCCAGACGCTGCAGGCGGCGCAGCGCCTCGCGGGTGGTGGTCAGAGAATCCTCATACCGCGCGCTGTACATATCGGGGAAGGCGCGCAGCAGGCGGCGTGCGCCGACATGGTCGCGGTCGATGGCGTGCAGGCGCTCGCGGGCTTCGCCGGCGCGGGCGGTCAGCTCGGCACGCAGCTCGGCGGCGTTCTCGCGCCCTTCCAGCTTGGCAAGCGCCAGCTGCAGCTTTTGCTCGTCAAAAAAGGTGTCAACGGTCATAGCACCCGTTCCCAGAATCGTGGTCATCCGGTCACTGGTCATCCGCAGACGGGCGCGCAGCTCGTCAATTTCGGCAAGGCGCTGGTTTAGCCCGGCAGCGGCGGCAGCGGACACGACCGCATCCACGGCAAATACGACCAGCAGCACACAGTCGATGGGCAGCATCACCCGCACCGGCATCGGTGCGGCGGCGCGGACAAAAAACGGATGCACCACCTTGACCATCAGCACGCTGCCCAAGCCCCACAGCAGGCTGAACAGCGGGCAGATGTAGCCGCCCAGATTGAATCTGCGGTGGGAGTAATCCCACCAGCGAATGTGGAAGATTTGGAACAGCGTCCACCCGCCGATCAGCTCAATGGTCGTGGTCAGCACCATACCGACCACAAAGACCGTGCCGGCGCTGATGTCCTGTATGTCATGCCGGGGCAGCAGCCGGAAGCTGTTGACCAGCGCCACCATGCCAAAGCCGTAAATCGGGCAGATGGGTCCGCACAGGAACCCGCGGTTGACAAGGCGATGCTCCTTGACAGCGGCAAATACGACCTCTACACACCAGCCGATGCAGCTGTAGATAAAAAACCAGAACACCGCCTGCACCAAAACCTCATACATCCTCCGGCTCCTCCTGCTGTTTGGCCAGCGCCTTCGGCTCGACCCACGTCACGGCGCTGTCGGAGGCTTTGCGGGCAATCAGCGCCTTGATGGGAATGCCCTGCTCGCTGAACATCCCCTCATGCTCGGTGCGCAGGTTCCACGCCGGTTCGTCGGCGTGCAGGTCAAAGGTCTGCCAGGTAATTTCAAACCCGGCGGCGGGGAAGTACGACAGGCTGTCGCGGAACAGGTCGTCGTCATCGGTCTTGAAATAAATTTCTGCACCCTCGTCCATCAGGTTACGGTATTGCAGCAGCTGGCGGGGATGGGTCAGCCGGTGCTTGTTGCTGCCGGCGTTTTTGCTCCACGGGTTGCAGAAGTTGATGTAAATGCGGCTGACGCGGTCCGCGGGGGAGAAAGCGTTGCCCAAGCGCTCAATATCCAGGCTGGCGATTTTGACGTTATCGGGGGCAAGACCGCGCTCGGCATAGGCGGCTTCGACCTTGCGCTTGGCTAAAATCAGCACCTTGTCGGTGATGTCAATGCCCAGATAGTTGATGTCGGGGTGTTGGGGCGCCAGCTGCGCCAAAAAGCCGCCCTTGCCGCAGCCCAGCTCCAGATGCCACGGCTGGTCGGGGCGGGCGTAGGTTTCGTGCCAATGCCCGGCGTGGGTCAGCGGCTCGTGTACATGGAAATCGCACGCCAGCAGTTCGGGGCGGGCATAGGGCTTGAATCTCATTCGCATAGTGGTTTACTCCTGTCCGTAATGGTGTATAAAAGTGCATAGCTGTGTAAAATCTGCTGCTGCCAGGCTGCCTTGGCAAAAGGCGGGCTTGCCGCCGCCGCGCCCGGCAAAGGCGGCGTTCAGCGCCTTGCACAGGGGGCGCACATCGCCCGCAGCACCGCCGACCAGTGCATACGCCAGCCCCTGCCCGCCGGGGGCAGCGGCGCAGCAGACAGCGCCGGTTTTTTCGGCAACGGCTGCGGCAATGCGGCGCAGACCGTCCCCGTCTGCCCCTTCTGCCCACAAAGCGGCGGGCTGACCGGGTATGGCGTTCGCGGCGTAGCTGTCCGCCAAGGCGTTTTGCAGCGCGGCCAGCCGCTGTTTGAGCGCAGCCTCCCCGCTTTGCAGGCGTGCCAGCGCCGGGGCAAGGCTGCCCACCGGGCTGCTGAGCGCCCGCCCGGCGGCTTCGCAATCTGCCCAAGCGGCGGACACGGCGTCATAGGCGCGCTGCCCGCAGGCAACCGCCAGCCGCATCCCGACCTTGTAGTGCTGGGCGCTGATGATTTTGATCAGCCCCACCTCGCCGGTGCGGGCAAGGTGGGTGCCGCAGCAGGCGCAGCGATCGCCGCCCGCTTCGACCAGACGCACCGCGCCGTCAATTTCTTTTTTGCTGCGGTATTCGGTTGCTGCCAGCGCTTCGGCATCGGGGACATAGCAGCGCACGGGGGTGTCGGCGCGCACGGCGGCATTGGCGGCTGCCTCGGCCTGTGCCAGCTGGACGGCGGTCAGCGGGATGCTGGTGTCCATCCGCACATAGGGCGTGCCGATGTGAAAGCCCACGTTTTCGGCACCGAACAGGCGGTGCAGTGCGCCGCTTAAAATATGCTCGCCGGTGTGCTGCTGCATGGCATCCAGCCGCCGCGCCCAGTCCAGACACCCCGCAACGGTCTGCCCCACGGGCAGCGGCGCGTCGGTGAGGTGGGTCACGGTTTCGCCGTCGGTGCGCACGTCCAGAACCTTGGCACCGCCCAGCGTGCCGAGGTCGCAGGGCTGACCGCCCCCTTCGGGAAAAAACGCCGTGCGGTCCAAAACGACGGCGAACGCCTCACCCTGTGGGGTGCAGCTGAGGACGACAGCGTTGAATTCCTGCACATAAGCATCGGTTTCGTATAATTTTTGTGTTGCCAAACGGGCAACCTCCCTTATTTTTTAGAATTTTATCTATTATAACACAAAACAGGTGTGGAAAAAACCTCTGGAATCATTTATAATAAAGAAAGATGAAAAATTCTGCCCTTTACAGAGGAGCAAACACTATGCAAACGATCAAAAAAATCATCGCCGCGCTGGCGGCGGCGTCGCTGCTGGCGGGATGCACTGCTGCGCAGACGGTGTCCTCCGGCTCGGTACAGGAAATCGACCCCCCGGCGGCGCAGACGCTGACCGCCTACGCCGACCCGGCGCTGCTTCCGGCCTTGCAGGCGTACAGCACCGCGCAGGATGTTGCGCTGCAAACCGGGGACCGCACCGCCGCCCTGCTGCTGACCGACTATAAGCCCGATGGCGTGCAGGCGCTGCCGATGCACAGCGACACCCTGCTGCAGGCTGCCGCCGACCGCGCCGGTGCCGCCGATGCCGACAGCCTGCCGATGGGCAGCTGCCTGTACGGCTACTGGGCCAACGAGGCGGCGCTGACCGCCCTGCTGGGCGAAAACGCCGTGACGGCGCTGCAAAATGCCTCTTGGGCAGAGTGGAGCGCCTTTGTCGAAACGCTGTCCGCCTGGCTGGCAGAACCCAAGGCACTCCGGGTGACGCTCGGCGGCAGCGACTACACCCTGCCCGCGCAGCGCCCCGCCGACGTGGCAGCCACGGCAGTGTTTGCTCCGCCCACCGATGTGGCGGCAGGCTACACCGCCGCCCTGCTGGCTGCCGACGGCAATTACACCGCCGATGCGCTGACGGCACCCGTCAACGGCGTGTACAGTGCCGTGACGCTGGAGGCGGACCATATGGCGGCAGACGGCGAGAACGCGGTGTTCCGCCGCGGCAAGCTGACCGACCTGCTGGCAGCCTACGGCAGCGATGCCTGCGAGGGACTGGCGCTGATCCCCTTTAAGTGCGAGCTGGTGGAAAGCGACCTGACCACCGAGGAATACAACCTGACCGGTCTGCTGAACTACCCCGTGCTGGCGCGCACCGGGTGGATCACCCTGAACGCCGACGCGGACGAAGCCGCCCAAAAAGCCGCTAAGAGCGCCGTGCTGTGGCTGTACACGGGCGGCAGCGGCGAGAGCGCACTGACCGAAACGCTGGGGCTGGTCACACCGTGGAACACGGCATCCGACACCACCGCACTGGGTGCCTTGCAGGTCGCGCAGGTGGGTACGGGCATTTTGCCCGCCACCGCCGTCAACGAAGCCACCGCCGCCGCCTTGGCGGAAAACGAAGCTGCCGTGCGCGGCACCAAGCACACGGCAGCGCAGCGTAAGGCGTTCACCGCCCGCGTGGTCGAAATTTTTGCAGCCTACGGGGAAACGCAGCCCCAATGACCCGATTTTTGGAATAAGAGGAGAAAAACAAGATGAAGTTCAAACGTTGCAGCGGCATTTTGATGCCGATTTCTGCCCTGCCCGGCGGATACGGCATCGGCAGCTTGGGCGCACCCGCCCGCCGCTTTGTGGATTTTCTGCACGAGGCAGGGCAGAGCATCTGGCAGATTTTGCCGGTGGGTCCCACGGGCTACGCCGACAGCCCCTACCAGAGCTGCTCTGCCTTTGCGGGCAACCCCTATTTTATTGATCTGGATCTGCTGGTCAAGGACGGTCTTTTGAAAAAAAGAGACTTCGCCAAGCTGTCCTGGGGCGGCGACCCCAAGCAGGTAGATTACGGCACGCTGTACAACCAGCGCTTTGCCGTGCTGCGCAAGGCGTATCATAACTTTTTGCAGCAGCGCCCGGTGCCCGGCTACGAAACCCCCTACCCGGACGACTGGTATCGCTTTCAGTTTTTAAGCAGCGACTGGCTGCCCGACTACTGCCTGTATATGGCGATCAAAGAAGAAAACGGTATGGTAGACTGGCAGAAATGGCCGCGCGCGCTGCGCCTGCACGAGCCTGCCGCGCTGGAAGCCTTCCGCGCCGAACACGCCGAGCAGGTGGAGTTCTGGGCGTTTGTCCAGTACGAATTTGACCGCCAGTGGCGCGCCCTGCACGCCTACGCCAAAAGCAAGGACGTTGCCATTATGGGCGATATCCCCATCTATGTAGCGGCAGATTCCGCCGATGCGTGGGCGGGACGCCGCCTGTTTGAGATGGACGCCGATGGACGCCCCCGCCGTGTGGCAGGCTGCCCGCCGGACTACTTCTCTGCCGATGGTCAGCTGTGGGGCAACCCCCTGTACGACTGGAGCTACCACCGCGACACCGGCTTTGCGTGGTGGATCCGCCGCGTGCGCCACGCCCTGAGCATCTACGATATCCTGCGCATCGACCACTTCCGCGGCTTTGACACCTACTGGGCGATCCCTGCCGGGGAGGTGACCGCCCGCAACGGGCGCTGGGAACAGGGTCCCGGTATGGAGCTGTTCCGTATGCTGCACACCGCCTTGGGCGATCTGCCCATTGTGGCGGAGGACTTGGGCGAAATGTTTGAATCCGTCCGCGTGCTGCTGGCAGAGAGCGGCTTCCCCGGTATGAAGGTGCTGCAATTCGCCTTTACCGGCGAGGACAGCGTCGATTTGCCCCACAACTACCCCCGCAACTGCGTGGCGTACCCCGGCACGCACGACAACAACACCCTCAAGGGCTGGTTCAACAGCGAGCTGGGCGCGGCAGGGCAAAAGCAGGCGCGCGCCTATTTTGCGCTGACCAAACAGGAGGGCGAGCTGCGCGGGCTTTTGCGCGGCGTGCTGGCAAGCCCGGCGGTGCTGGCGATCGTTCCGCTGGCGGACTGGCTGGAGGAGCCTGCCGCCGCCCGTATGAACACCCCCGGCAAGGCACAGGGCAACTGGTGCTGGCGCGCGGACGCGGCTGCCGTGACCCCGGCGCTGGCGAAGGAAATCCGCGCACTGTGCGCCCGCTATTTCCGCGCCGAGGCATAAAATCATATGTGCAATTTTGTGTAAATTTCCAAGGGAAACGTTTCCCGGCACCGTTTCTTTGTGCAAGGAAAGAATAGGAAAAACAGTTACTTTGTGGTACAATAGAGTATACTTTAATCGAGAAGATGCAGGAAACGCATGACGCTGCCGTGTCCGGCAGAACGAGGAAACCGTAAGATGAAATTACAGTATACCGCGCAGGAATTGGCAGTGCAGTTTGCTGCACTGGAACAACTTTTTGGCAAGGCGGTGCTGGTGGACCCGCGCCGCAATGTGACGCTGGACCCGGCAACCTTGCAGCCGACCGGGCAGGCGGAGGCACTGCCCCCGATGGACAAAACCGGTCGCGGCATCGACCTTGCGGCAGGGGAAAACGGTCCCGCGCTGGTGTTGTGCCAGGCGATCACGGTGGACGGCTGCCCCTTTGTGGCAGAGCTGTACTGCGAAACCCCGCGTGAATTGACCCGCACCGTGGGCGCCGAAAATTCGCTGATCCGTGCGCTTGCCCAAGTGCAGGAGGAGCTGCGCCGTGACTACGCGACCGGCGCCTTCAACGCCCGCTACATCAACGGCGAGTACCGCCGCTTTGCCGAGCAGGCAGCCCGTCAGGGTCAGCCCGTGGGCGTGGTGCTGGTGCGCATCAACGAGTATTGGACCATCCGAGAAAAAGAATCCCTTGCCGCTGCCGGCAGCGTGCTGAATATGGCAGCCGGGCTTTTGCTGCTGAACGTGGGTACCGATCCCCACAAAGCCGTGCTGGCGCGTCTGGAGGACGGGCTGTTTGCCATTGTGACTGTAGGCAGCCCCGCCGGTGCGATGCTGCAGACCCTGCGCACCGCCCTGAACGAAGCTAACAAAGAATACAGCATCAGCCTGTCCCGCCGCGGCAGCTTTACCACCGAGATGGCATCTGCCGAATGGGGCGAAACCTCGTCCTGGGATATGATGCTCTCTCTGGCGCAAAGCCGCCTGTAAAATCTGCATAAAGATCCCCCTTGTGTACATACTAACGTTGACCGCAAACTGGCAACCGTACACAAGGGGGATTTTATTATGCAATCGGACAACGAAAAAATGCTGCAGGAGATCGTGCAGAACACCGAGATGGGCAAAAACACGCTGGACGAAATGCTGGGGCTGACCCACGACCAGCGCTTAAAAAACGAGATGATGCGCCAGAAAAACGAGTATCGCCGCCTGAACCAGCAGGCGCACACGGCGCTGGCAGCGCTGGGTGTGCAGGCAACAGGGCAGAGCGCCGCCGCCAAAATGGGGGTCAGTATGGGCATTCGCAGCCGCACAATGCTGGATAAATCCACCCGCAACCTTGCCACCATGCTGGCGGAGGGCAGCGGGCAGGGCGTGCTGGACTGCAAGCGCGCCGAAAAGGACTACCCCACTGCCAGCCCCGGCGCACAGCAGCTGAACCGCGAACTGTGCGATATGCAAACCCACGCCGAGCAGACGTGGCGCGAATTTATCTAAGCGGCAAAAAATCACAGCGGCAGCCCCGGCGGGCTGCCGCTGTTCGTTTTGTCGAAAGGAAACTTACAGACTTTCAATCATATGCGCCACAATTTCGGTGGCGGTCTTGATGTACTCGGCAATGCTGAACTGCTTGACCACCAGCACTTCGTAGCCGCTCTCATCGGCGTTGTCGCTCATGGCACGCAAAATCACGCAGGGAACCCCGTTGCGGGCGGCAATCTGGCTTACGGCAGCGCCCTCCATCTCAACGCAGTCGGGGTGGCACTTTTCCTCAATGCTCTTTTTGGTGGCGGCATCGCCCACAAAGGTGTCGCCGGTGGCAATTTTGCCTGCAATCGCCTTTACGCCGCAGGCACCGCAGGCGTCCAGCGCCGCCTTGACCAAGGCGGGGTCGCCGTGGTACTCGGTGGTAAAGGGGGCGCTCTGGGCAATCATACTCAGCTCGGCGTCGTGGTAGACAACGGTTTCGCCCACGCAGACATCGCCAATGCCGATCTTGCTGGTCATATTGCCGGCAATGCCGCTGAAAATCAGCGTGTCAATGCCGAATTTTGTGCAAAGCACCTGCACGGTGGCGGCGGCGTTCGCCTTGCCCATACCGGCGCAGCAAACCACGACCTGCTTGCCCTGCAGCGTGCCGCAGTGGTACTCCACCCCGGCGTAGCTTTCCTTGGTCACATCGGTCAGGCGGGCGCACAGCTGGTCGACTTCATCGGGCATAGCGCCCATAATTCCAAACTTCATCGCGTTCTCCTTATCAAACGTTAAACAAAAACTCGATCACATCGCCGTCCTGCACAACGTATTCCTTGCCCTCGGTGCGCTGCAAGCCCTTGGACTTGACGGCGGCGTAGTTGAAATCGGCATCCGCTAAATCGTTGTAGGCAATGACCTGTGCGCGGATAAAGCCGCGCTCAAAATCGCTGTGGATCTTACCGGCGGCCTGGGGTGCCTTGGTGCCGCGCTTGATGGTCCAGGCACGGCATTCTTTTTTGCCGTCGGTCAAAAAGCTGATAAGCCCCAGCAGCTCGTAGCTTGCCTTGATCAGCTTGTCCAGACCCGTGGACTCAATGCCCATCTCCTGCAGGAAGGCGATTTTTTCCTCCTGCGTGGAGCCTGCGATGTCCTCCTCGGTCTTGGCGCAGATGGGGATGGCTTGGGCGTTTTCCTCCTTGGCGCGGGCTTCGACCAGCGGCAGGTAGGGGTTCTCGTCCAGACCGCCCAGCAGGTCGTCCTCGCCCACGTTGCAGGCGTAGATGACCGGCTTGGCAGAAAGCAGACCCAGCTCCTTGCGCACGGCCTTTTGTGCGTCGTCGCCCTCGTCAAAGTCAAAGCTGCGGGCGGGCTTGCCGCCCTCCAGCCAGGCAGCCAGCTCGGCAAGCCACGCGGCCTCGGCAGCGGCAGCCTTGTTGCCGGTCTTGGCAGCCTTCTGCTGGCGACCCAGACGGTTGCTGACAACCTCCAGATCCGCCAGGATCAGCTCCAGATCAATGGCGTCAATGTCGCGGATGGGGTCAACGCTCTCCGGCTTGTTGACGTCCTCGACCACATGGATGATGTTGTCATCGTCAAAGCAGCGCACAACGTGGACAATGGCGTCGCACTCGCGGATATGCCCCAAAAACTTGTTGCCAAGTCCCGCGCCTTGGCTTGCGCCCTTGACAAGACCTGCAATGTCAACAAATTCGACGATGGCAGGGGTCTTTTTGTCGGTCTGCCAGATTTCCGCCAGCTTGTCCAGCCGCGCATCGGGTACCGGCACAATGCCGGAGTTCGGCTCAATGGTGCAGAACGGATAGTTGGCAGCCTGCGCATTCTGCGTGCTGGTCAAGGCGTTGAACAAGGTCGATTTGCCCACGTTGGGCAAGCCCACGATACCTAATTTCATATTCCAAAAATCTCCTTTATGGTCGCAGCTTTTTATGGCACCCCGCTTTTTCGGGGGAAAATCCGCATACTATTCAAAGTATACCACAAAAAACCGGCAGTTTCAACGGCAAAGCCCGCACAAATCCGGCAGTTTGTCGAACGGGATTTGACAAGATACGCCATTGAAAAAAAATGCTATATGTGATACAATAATATGACGAATAGTATGTTGCTCATCAAGCGGCCCATCTGCAAACATGACTGGACTGTGGCAATTCCGGCTGCAGCAAGTGCAGAAGACGGTTGATTGTTTTGGGGTTGCAACTGCAGAAAAAACAGAGCCGTTGTAAAAGAAATGGCAGGAGCTATACAAAATGAATGTGAGAAATGAATACGAACGCTGGCTGGTAAATGCGACCGCAGACGCGGATGTTGCCGCCGAGTTAAAAACGCTGGATGATGCCAAAATCGAGGACGCGTTTTACCGCGACCTCGCATTTGGTACGGGCGGTCTGCGTGGCGTGATTGGAGCAGGCACCAACCGCATGAACGTCTACACGGTGGCAAAGGCCTCTCAGGGCTTGGCTGATTACCTGAAAAAGAATTTCGCAGAGCCGTCTGTGGCTATTGGCTATGACAGCCGCATCAAGAGCGATGTGTTTGCAAAAGTCGCCGCAGGTGTGTTTGCCGCCAATGGCGTCAAGGTCAATATTTGGCCGACCCTGATGCCGGTTCCAACCGTGTCCTTTGCGACCCGCTATCTGCACACCTCTGCCGGTGTCATGGTGACGGCTTCCCACAATCCCAGCAAGTACAACGGCTATAAAGTCTACGGTGCTGACGGCTGCCAGATTACCACTGAGGTTGCTGCGGAAATTCTGGCTGAAATCGAGAAGCTGGATATCTTCGCAGACGTCAAGACCAGCGATTTTGAAACAGGCGTGGCAAGCGGCAGTATCCAGTACATTCCGGATGAGGTCTACACTGCATTCGTGGAGCAGGTCAAGAGCCAGTCCGTCCTGTTTGGCGAAGAAGTTAATAAGAATGTAGCCATCGTATACAGCCCGCTGAACGGTACCGGTCTGAAGCCCGTGACCCGCACCTTGAAGGAAATGGGCTACACCAACATCACGGTGGTCAAGGAGCAGGAGCAGCCGGACGGCAATTTTCCGACCTGCCCGTACCCCAACCCGGAAATCAAAGAGGCGATGGCACTGGGCATGGCATATGCCAAAAAGTGCAACGCTGACCTGCTGCTGGCGACCGACCCGGACTGTGACCGTGTGGGCATTGCCGTCAAAAACAAAGCGGGGGAGTACGAACTGCTGACCGGCAACCAGACCGGTATGCTGCTGCTGGATTACATCTGCAGCCAGCGCGTGAAGCATGGTAAGATGCCCGCTGACCCTGTCATGGTCAAGACGATCGTCACCATGGACATGGGCGAGCAGATCGCTACTCATTACGGACTGCGCACCATCAATGTGCTGACCGGCTTCAAGTTCATCGGTGAGCAGATCGGCAAGCTGGAAAAGCAGGGCAAGGCAGACAGCTATGTGTTCGGCTTTGAGGAAAGCTACGGCTACCTGACCGGCTCCTACGTCCGCGACAAGGACGGCGTGGACGGTGCGTATATGATCTGTGAAATGTTCAGCTACTATGCGACCCAGGGCATCAGCCTGCTGGACAAGCTGGACGAGCTGTACAAGACCTACGGCTACTGCCTGAACACCCTGCACAGCTACGAGTTCGACGGCAGCGCCGGCTTTGCCAAGATGCAGGGAATTATGCAGACCTTCCGCGGCGATATCAAGGAGTTTGGCGGCAAGAAAGTCGTGAAGCTGCTGGACTATGCTCCCGGTCTGGATGGTCTGCCCAAGTCCGATGTGCTCAAGTTCCTGCTGGAGGATAACTGCTCTATTGTGGTGCGTCCCTCCGGCACCGAGCCGAAGCTTAAAACCTATATCTCTGTCAGTGCGGAGAACAAAGAAATCGCAGAAGCTGTTGAATCCGAAATTTGCAAGAGCGCAGAGGTCTATCTGAAGTAACAATAGAGGAGAAGCTACCATGAATGTTATTTTACTTTCCGGCGGTTCAGGAAAACGTCTTTGGCCTCTTTCCAATGATGTGCGCAGCAAGCAGTTTATCAAGCTGTTTAAAAATAACGGTGAGTACGAGTC
>SFOX01000062.1 GCA_004552305.1 Subdoligranulum variabile
CCGAGCCGCAGCGAGGCGCTTCGGAGCGCAACCGCCGCTTGCGGCGGCTCTTGGCGCGGAGATCCGCCGGAGCGGTGCTTAAGCCGTAAGGCGGGAATTATGCGGTGTTGTCCTTGGACACTTTTGTCGATTTGTACAGTTTTGCCCGCTCTGTATCGTCAAACTTGAACAAACTCCGTCATTTGCCTATGTTCTTTTTGCCCCAAAAGCTTACAATAAGGCTATTGAAACAATTCCGCCCATCGAACGAAAAAAGGAGCAACCCATCATGCCGATGAATAAAATTGTCCATACCGCCGAGCGCGCTGCCTTCAGCGCTGCTCTTGACAGTGCCATCAAGGCCGTGCGCGGCAAAGGTCCCGAAAATATGGCAGAGCAGGCCGTCAAGCTGGTCAATATGGCAAAGCCCCTGCTGGCACACCGCTACCCGGATGCAGACTGGGATAAGGTTCGCACCTTTGTATCCGACCCCAACGGCAAGTGGATGCAGTACGCCTACAACGCTATCAACGAGATCGACCCCCACATCCTGAAGATGAACGCCCTCAACCTTGTGTACGAGGGTATGTTTGCCGGCTACAACTACGTTATGGAGCTGCGCAAAAAGTACGACTGCAATATGCCCTGGATCTTGCTGTTTGACCCCACCTCCGCCTGCAACCTGCACTGCAAGGGCTGCTGGGCTGCCGAGTACGGCAACCGCCTGAACCTGAGCTTTGAGGATATGGACCGCATCGTCACCGAGGGCGAGGAGCTGGGCATCCACTGGTATATGTGCACCGGCGGCGAGCCGACCTGCCGCAAGGAGGATCTGTTCAAGCTGGCTGCCAAGCACCAGAATTCCGTGTTCCACCTGTTCACCAACGGCACCCTGATCGATCAGGCGTTCTGCGACCGTGTCAAGGAAGTCGGCAATATGGCGTTCTTTATCTCCATCGAGGGCATCGGCGATGCCACCGACGACCGCCGCGGTCCCGGCGTGTACGCGCGCGTTATGCACGCTATGGATCTGATGAAGCAGAACGGGCTTTTGTTCGGCACCTCCATCTGCTACACCAGCGCCAACTACAAGGCTGTTACCAGCGACGAGTTTATGGATATGCTGATCAGCCACGGTGTGCGCTTTAACTGGTACTTCCACTATATGCCCATCGGTGACGGCGCCAACGTGGATCTGATGCTCAACGCTGAGCAGCGCGAGTATATGGTCAAGCGCGTGCGCGAGATCCGCGGCTTCACCGGCGGCAAGCCCATCTTCTGCATTGACTTCCAGAATGACGGCGAGTACATCGACGGCTGCATTGCCGGCGGTCGCCAGTATGCCCACATCAACCCCGCCGGCGACGTGGAGCCTTGCGTCTTTATCCACTACTCCAACGCCAACATCCACGACAAGAGCCTGCTGGAATGCCTGCAGCAGCCCCTGTTCAAGGAATACCACAAGGGTCAGCCCTTCAACGGCAACCACCTGCGCCCCTGCCCGATGCTGGAAAACCCCGAACTTCTGGGCGAAATGGTCAAGCGCAGCGGCGCCCACAGCACCGATATGCAGCAGCCGGAATCCACCGATGATGTTTTCCGCCGCTGCAAGCCCTACGCCGACCAGTGGACCCCCACCGCAGACCGCCTGTGGGACGAAAGCCACGGCTGCGCCTCCTGCGCGGGCTGCACCTCCTGCAGCGACAAATAACACCCTTACGTTTTTACTCCCACCATTTCCCCCTGCTTCGGCAGGGGGATTTTTTGTTTTGTCCGCGCAAGGTCTGCGCATTTTCTTTTCGGCGCGGACATACAATGTGGGTATAGGGCAGGGGGTGGGCAGCATCAAGACCGTCATCTACTTGGATATCCTGCTGCTGGTCAATTTTCTGGCGGCATATTTTTTGCTGCTGGCGGCAGGGGGCTTGTGCGCCCAGCGCCCCCGGTTCGGGCGGCTGCTGGCGGGCAGCGCGGCGGCGGCGCTTTCGGCGCTGATTTTGCTGGCACCGCCCCTGCCCTTGGCGGTTCAGCTGGGGTACAAGCTGGGTACGGCTGCCGTGGTGACAAGCGCCGCCTTCGGTCTGCGAAGCAAGCGGCGGTGGCTGGCGGTTACCGCCGTATACGCCGCCTTGAATATCGCCTTGGGCGGGCTGGCAGTCTTGGGGGCGGCGTACAGCCAAGCGCCGACCCTGCAGGCAGGAAATTTGACGCTGTATCTGCGCATTTCGCCCGTTTTGCTGCTTGTCCTTGCCGGGGTGCTGGCTGCCGGGGCAGAGATTTTTCAGCGTTTTTTCTGTTCTGCCGCCCCGGCTGTGCAGACCGTTGGGCTGCAAACCGAGCTGTGCGGACATACCCTGCGGCTGCGCGCCGCTGCCGACACCGCCAACCACTTAAAGGACCCCGTGACCTGCCTGCCGGTGCTTGTCGTCAGCTACCCGGATGCCCGCGCCCGCCTGCCCACCGACGTCTGCGCCTTTCTGGACGCCTGGTTTTCCGGCAGCACCCGCCGTGCGCCGCCCGCCGGGGCGCATCTGCGGCTGATTCCCTGTTCCACGGCGGCGGGCAGCGGGCTGCTGCCGGGGTTTGCGGTGTCGGGCATCTCGCTGATTTCCGACACCGGGCTGCTGGGGCTGGGGCGCACGGCGCTGGCGTTCACGCAGACCTCCTTCGGCAGCAGCGAGTACGAGGCCTTGTACGGTCCGGATTTTTTGTAAGGCAATACCGCATAATTCTAAGTACCGATACGGCGAGCGAGGTGCGGCAGCTGCTAAGCCAAAAGCGCAGATAATACTTTGTGCTGCAAAGGTGAGCGCCGCCAGCGGCGGATACAGCGAACCGAAGCAGGGGCAGCGGTCGCAGAGTGCGAGGGGCTTTTGCCCCGAAGCACGATGCGGGTACCGCAACCCGACATTGGCGAGCATTTTGGCAACGCAGATGCCGTGCCGCACACCGAGCCGCAGCGAGGCGCTTCGGAGCGCAACCGCCGCTTGCG
>SFOX01000035.1 GCA_004552305.1 Subdoligranulum variabile
CGCACCGAACAGCACCCTGCCCGATGAAGTGGAAGAACATCTGTGGGACACCGGATTCCAGTTTGGTGAGTGGCTGGTGCCCAGCCTTGCCGGAGCACCGCAAGAGCAGTTATTCGCCACAATGGCTATAACTTCTGCCTATACAACGCCGATTTTCGGCTGGCTGGTCGTCCACAAAATGGCACAGGCTGCCGCTGTTTTAGGGCGCGAAGAGGATGCTGTTCGGTATCGGGAAGAAGCCGACAAGATGAAACGCGCGATCCGGGCAGCACTGATTACGGCAGACGGTGTTTTAAGGTATGAACGGCAGGGTGCCTATGTGCTGATGCTGGTCTTTGGGCTTGTGCCGGATGTATGGGTGGACAAATTCGGTACAAAGCTGGCAGAAATCATTCACGCAAACGGCGACCGCCTTGACACAGGATTTTTGCCCACGCCCTATTTGCTGGATGCGCTCTGCATCGGCGGGCAGCGCGAACTCGCCTATACGCTTTTGTACCAGACAGAGTCTCCGTCGTGGCTGGCGCAGGTAAAGCGCGGTGCCACTACAATTTGGGAAAGCTGGGAGATGTATCAGCCCGATGGAACGCCTAAAAAAGAGAGCTTCAATCATTATACCTACGGCACGGTAGACGATTGGATTTTCCGCACCATCGGCGGCGTAGACCAAGAGGATACAGGCTATCGGCGGCTTAGGATTCATCCTCAGCCGGACAAAAGCCTGACGTGGGCCAAGCGCAGCTTTGAAACGGAGAATGGAACCGTATCTGTGTCTTGGAAACGTGAAGGCGGACAATTCCTCTTAACCGCCGACATCCCCTGTAATACCACCGCCAGAATCATTCTGCCGGATGGCACACAGCATACAGTCGGCAGCGGTCACTATACATTCCCACACGGGGCGCGTCAGGGCGTGGGAGGGAATCGGCTCTGATTCACTTCGGCGGTTCCCGTGCGTATTTCGCACAATTTGTCTGTTTTGCGTAACCCTCTTGCATACACTTTCCGGGAGAGAAAAAAGAACCCGGAGGATCTTACCGATTGGGTAAGGTCCTCCGGGCTCTTTGTATTCCGTTATCAACTGCCTACGGTGTTGCCTTTGGCTTCAGAATCACTTCTCGCTTTCCGGGAAGATGATTTTGTTGACAAAGAAGAAAATGACCATAGACACGCCGCCGTTCAAAACCGTCGTGCCGATGTTATAAATAAAGTCCGGCACCAGCAGCCCGGCAACGGCGACCCATACACAGTTGATGGAGTTGACAATGCAGGTGATGACGCAGAACGCCACCACATACCACGCGATCTGCTTGCCCAGATTGCCCTTGCTGCGGAACACGAAATTGCGCTGGATCGGGAAGTTGATGCATTCACCGATCACCATAGCGATCATGTAAGCGCAGAAATACGGCAGACCGCCGTGGGCGGCATCGTAGCCGAGGATGTTCCACTTGAAGGTTTCCCCAAACAGGGTCACATCCACGCCGGGCCAGCCGAAATCCACCACCGGCAGACTGCTGAACGCGGCGGGCAGAAATTGCAGCAGCAGATACTTGAACACGGTGATCAGATTTGACACGATGACGAACAGACCGCCCTCGCGCACCCACTTGGCTGCGGCGGGGTGCTTTGCCGCAAAATGATTCCAAAACTGCATAATGCAACCTCCATCAAGCGCCGCGCAGACGCTTTTCCATCTGCGCATTCAGCACCACATTCTTAAGCGCTTCATAAATCACCCGCACCAAGCCGATGATCCAAAAGCCCTGCAATTCCATGACAATGCCGTCCACCATGCCCATGCTGATGGCGCCGTTCGTCATCTTTGCCAAGGCGCGAAGGGGCATATTGTACTGGAACAGGATGTTCAGGTCCGGCTTGCCGCGTTTGTAGCTGACATCCAGCAGGATCGTCAGCACAAGCCAGACAAGCCAGCCCAGCGGGCTGCGGGCGTGGTTCAGTTCGCCCAAGGTCAGATTGCGGTCAATTTTGGTTTTGCCTTTCGGGAGGGGATGCCCCAGCAGCTTTTCAAAGTCCGCATCGGAAACGTGCAGCACATCGCCCGTATAATAGCAATCCAAGCCCTTATCCTCATACGGATGCACGGTAGCCGTTCCATGTACGGTGATTTTTTCGCACAGCCGGATATCCTCCACGCTTGCGCCGACAAGCAGCTCGTACTCGCCGCCCTCGATCTCCCAGCGGTTAGCCTTCACATTCCAGAAACGGAACGCCTTATCGTCCAGCGTAAGGGTGATGCGCTGTTTCTCGCCGGGGGCGAGTGTTACGCGGGCAAAGCCTTTCAGTTCTCTGGCGGGGCGGAAAAGCTCACTGTTCTTTTTGGCAACATACAGCTGCACGATTTCCGTACCTGCCACGCTGCCGGTGTTCGTTACAGTAAGGCTGACCCCCTGTTCATCGGCAGCCATATCGCTGTACGCAAACGTCGTGTAGCTCATACCATAGCCAAACGGGAAGCGCACGGCTTTTTCCGCCGTGGTAAAGTAGCGGTAGCCGATGTACAGCCCCTCGCGGTACGCCACCGTCTTGCGGCGGGTGGCAAAGTCGGCGGCGCTGGGGACGTCGGCGTAGGTCAACGGCCATGTTTCTGCCAGCTTGCCGCAGGGGTTGACCTTGCCAATCAGGGCATCCGCAACGGCGCCCGCCCCCGCCTGACCGCCTAAGGCGGCATACAACAGGGCTTGGCAGTTGTCCAGCCACGGCGTTTCGACTACGCTGCCGCTGTACAATACCACGACAATTTTCGGGTTGACGGCTGCCACAGCCTGCAGCAGATCCACCTGATTTTGCGCAAGGCGCAGATTGCTGCGGTCAAGACCCTCACTCTCGGCAATTTCATCCAGACCCATGCACAAAATCACGGCATTGGCCTGTGCTGCCAGTTCACAGGCGGATTTCTGCAAAGCTGCATCCGGCTTACCGTGGCGGTCAAAGCCCTGCTGATACCCGATGACGTTCAACTCGGAGTCGATCAGCTTATCCAGCAGCACATCCACCTGTGTCGAGTTCACCATGCTGGAGCCTGCGCCCTGATAACGCGGATTTTTGGCAAAGTCGCCGATGACAGCCACCTTGGTACCCGCCGCCAACGGCAGCAAAGCGCCCTCGTTTTTCAGCAGCACAAGGCTTTCCGCGGCGGCGCGGCGGGCAAGCGCATGATGGGCTGCCGCATCAAACGCGCGCGGGGCAGCGTCCAGCGCAGCCTTGGTGTCAAACACCAGCGGCAGCAACTCTGACAAGCGGGCGTCGATGTCGGATTCAGAGATTTTCCCGCTTTCCACCGCCGCCAGCAGTTCGCGCACGCTGTCCCCGCCGGGCGCGGGCATTTCCAGCGTGGAGCCGTTTTTCACGCCCAGCGCGTGGTCGTTGCTTCCGCCCCAGTCGGTGATGACCGCGCCGTCAAAGCCCCACTCATCGCGCAAAATTTCCATGAGCAGGTGCTTATTCTCGTTGGCGTAGGTACCGTTCACAAGATTGTAGGACGACATAATACTGCGGGGATGCCCCTCTTTGACGGCAATTTCAAACCCGGTCAGATAAATTTCCCGCAGGGTGCGCTCGTCCACGAGGGAGTCCGAAGCCATACGCCGCGTTTCCTGGCTGTTGACGGCAAAGTGCTTCGGGCAGGCGGCTACGCCCTTGGACTGGATGCCGCGAATATATCCCGCCGCCAGCTTGCCCGCGAGATACGGGTCCTCGGAGAAATATTCAAAGCTGCGCCCGCACAGCGGGTTGCGCTTCATATTCAGCCCCGGTCCCAGCAGCACCGACACTTCCTGCGCGGCGGTTTCCTCGCCCAAGGCGGCACCGATTTCCTCGCCCAGGGCGGTATCCCAGCTGTTCGCAACAGCCGACGCGGTGGGGAAGCAGGTGGCGGGAACACTGGGGTTCAGCCCCAAGTGGTCGCTTTCGCCCGCCTGCTTGCGCAAGCCGTGGGGACCGTCCGACAGCCAGATCTGCGGGATGCCGTGTTGGGGCATACCCCGCGTTTTGAAGGTTTCCGCGCCGGAAAGCAGCGCGCATTTTTCTTCCAAGGTCAATTCTTTCAGCAAAAGTTCTGTATTTTGCATATGGTTTTCCCTTCTCATAAGAAAAGCCGCATCCAACGCCTGCAAGCAGACATCAGACGCGGCTTTTGTTCAGCAAGTACCGTTCGGTTTTATCAGGGACAATGGACGCTTACTCTGCCGCCAGCGTGACCACAGCCTCGTGGATGGAGTAGGTGTTGCTGTAGCCCCAGCCGGAGACGATTTCGTCGTGGGCGGGGATGGTCAGCTGCTTGCTGCCGTCCTCACCCTCGGTGATGGGCACCGTCAGGGCATCGCTGCCGTTCAGGGTCATGGTAAGGGCATCGTCCTGCGCATCCACCAGCGTACCGGTGATGGAGGCAGAGCCGTCGGCGGCAGTCAGCGTGCAGACCTTGTGGGAGTAATCCACCAGCAGCACGGCATCCGTTGCGGTGGGCGTTTCGCCCTGCACCAGCTCATAGCTGCCGGTGTACTGCTCGGTGACCAGATCCTCGACTTGCACTTCAAACGTAGCGGTCGCACCCAGGAAGGAGGCCGTCACAGTCTTGGTGCCAGCGGTGTCGCTGTCGTAACCGGTGAAGGTCAAGCGACCGCCCCAGATGGACTCTTCCGCACCGTTGGCGCGGGTAGCCGTGACAACCAGCTCGCCCGGGTTGAAGGTGTCGCCCGTGTAGAAGGTGCGCAGGTTGGAGGCATCGATCGTCAGGCTCTTGGCAGGGGCATAGGGCTGACCGTAGATATTGATGTTGCGGGTGAACATACCGCCCATAACGCCATAGCTCAGGCTGGCTTCCATGTTGTATGCGCCGTGGTCAGTGTCAAAGACGAAGATATCTGCATCTGCGCCGCCATCCACATTGGTGGGGCGCACAGTGCCGTCGGCGTCCTGGTTGCCCAGCAGATGAATGACGAAGTTCTTCTCGCCGTTTTCATCGTAGTTGTACCAGTAGCCGTAAACATGGGAGATAGAGTCGCCGCCCACGGAGGTGCTGGGACCGCTGAAGGAACCCCACATCGAACCGTCGGTGTAGCAGTACATATCCAGACACGCCGGATCCACGATGGTGCTGAAGCCTTCGGTGTACTGACCTTCAAAGAAGTAGGCGACTTCTCCGTTCGGCTCCTTGGCTTCCCAGGTTTCCTGCGGGATGGCAACAAGGTCATCCAGCGTTTTGGAGGTGAACTCGTTGTCGCTGTAGTTCATAACGGGACCCTCGGCAGAGGTCTGCGCCGCATCGGGGGCAACCGCCGCATCGCCGTTGGAGGGCAGGCTGCTGCTCTGCAGGGAGAAACCGCCCACGCAGACCGCAGCGGCCGCGACCACCGCACCGGCGGCAGCCAGCTGTTTTCCGGTGGCCTTTGCCTCGCCGGTTTTCGTCTGCTTGCAGAAGCAGGCGATCACGCTGAGCAGGCAGGCAACGAAGGTGCCGACCATATAAAACACGCACAGACCGGCGTTGCCGCCTGCAAAGGTGACGTGGTTGATGACGTCGGCAAAGACGAAATACAACTGCACAACGACAAGATACAGGGCAATGTTATAAATGACTGCCTGAATCAGCGCGCTGAACGGAACGGAAACAAAGAAGAAAACGAGCGAAGCGGCAGCACCGACCAGCAGCACCACGCCGGGCATCGTGCCGGAGTGACCCAGAGGGGCGGCCGTGGCCTGTGTGGACAGGAATACAATGCCGGTGATCAGCGCGACCAGCGCTGCGGCAAGGCAGAACCAGCTGCCCAGCCCTTTATTTTTCAAGCCTTTATTCATCGGGTTCCACCTCCATCAATTCTTTTTGGCGGCACGATTCTTCCGCTTTTCCTCGGAGAAAACGTCCGTGTAGGTGTGCAGCACATACATCACGACAGCGGCAACGGCCAGTGCGCAGAACACAACATCGAGGGCGCGCAGGGTCGTCTGCCACCACGGGGCTGCGTCGGAAACGACAATGTCCTCCGCGCCGGAGCCACCCATAGAGGACTGCAGCATGATGTAGTACAGATAATGGTTGGAGTCAATGACCTTCTGCAGCAGGTCGCCGTCATCGGTGCTGGTGATCAGCTTTTCGATTTCGTTCGGGCGGGCGGTATCCAGGCAGAAGATGTTGTTGCCCGCCATCAGCATTTCGGGGGCAGAGGAATACTCGGACGCGGTCAGCGCATCGTCGATGATGTAGCCGCCGTAGTTCCACTCATCGCGCAGGATGTGCTGGATGCCCTGGTTGGCGGCAGCGTACATAACGCCGATACGGTTGTAAGCGGTCATAACGCCGAGAGAATCGCCCTCAGCCAGAGAACCCTCAAAGGCGCGCATATAGATCTCGCGGATGGACTGCTCGTTCGCAAAGGTGGAAATGCCCTGACGACCGGCTTCCTGCTCGTTCAGGAAGAAGTGCTTGACCGTGCCGATCAGACCCTTGTTGCGCATACCGCGGGAAACGGCCTTGGCAGCATAGTAGCTGAGAACGCCGTCCTCGGAGAAATACTCCGAGGTACGACCGGAGTAGGGGGAACGCAGGGTGTCCGCGCCGGGCGCGTAGGCGATGGGGATGGACGCATACAGCGCATCCTCGCCGTACATCTCGCCAAAGCGGGTCTGCACATCGTGGCTCCAGGTTGCGCCGACGATGGGCAGCGTAGCCCAGCCGGTGCAGTTGCGGCGGTCGCCGTACTTAAACTGACCGTTCATGCCCTCGGGACCATCGACGATGGTGCAGCCGGGCTTGTTGACAGCCTTGACAGCCTTGATGCCCTTGGAGTCGCCCATGTTGATGAGCAGCTCGCTCAGCGTCAGCTGAGAAAGGAAGTCGTTCCACTTCGGGTCGTCGAAGGCGACGCCGACCATATCGCTGAAGTTGATCTTCTCGTCCAGCTGTACGCCGAGGTTGAAGTCGGAAACGCTCTTGGCGTCGGCCGCCTTGACGTAGGTCTGCATATTCAGACCGTCATACAGCTTATCGTTGACCGTCAGGGTCTCCAGCGTGGTGGGGTAGGTCGTATCCCATGCGCTGCGGGACAGGTAGGTGATTTTTTCGTCATCGTTCGCCCAGTAGTTCACATCGGCGTTGTCGAAGGTATTGGTGACTTCCACATCGCTGTTGTAGCGGGAGTGGCGGTACTTTTCGGTGTCGACCTCGGTGTTGGGGGCGGTCCAGGTGGCGACGGCGGCGGTGTTGCCGGTGACGACATTGCCGTCCTGGTCGATCAGCTTGCCCGCAACGGCGTCACCGCACTTGGCGGCCAGCACATTGTTCAGTGCCTCGTGTGCGCCGTTGCCGACAGCGAAGTAGTAATCGCCCGCATCGAGGATGTAGCCCTTTGCGCCGTTGGCGTCATAGGAGGCGAGGAAGTAGCCGGGCACATCGACCGTGACAGTCTCGGATGCACCTGCGGCCACGTCGATCTTGTCATAGCCCAGCAGCTGGATCGAGGACTTTTCGACGTTGTTCTGCTTGTCGTAGTCGGTGTAGGGGGTCTGTGCGTACAGCTCCACCGTAGCCTTGCCGTCCCTGTCGCCGGTGTTGCTCACCGTGACGGTCGCCGTAAAGGTGTCGGTGTCGCTGTTGTAGTCCAGCTTGTCAAGGTTGTACTCATAGTTCGTGTAGGACAGACCGTAGCCGAAGGGGAAGCAGACCTCCTCGGCGTAGTTCCAGCCGTCGGTCGAGGCTTTGGCGCCAACCGTGGAATCGGCGTTGCCCTGACCGAGGATGGTGTCCTCGTAGCGGGTCTCGTAGTAGCGGTAGCCGACGTAGATGCCCTCGTTATAGCTGACAAAGCTGTCGCCAGCCGCGCGGGGCGTCTTGCTGCCGTAGTTGTAGGCGTGCAGACCGAAGTTTTCGGCGCTGGGCGCGGACAGGGAGTTGGCGGCAAAGGTGGCGGTGGTGTGACCGGAGGGGTTGACCTCACCGGTCACAACGCGGATGGCACCGGGCATACCGTAGAAGCCGGGGTTGCCGACCCACAGCACGGCGTCAACATTGTACTCGTCCAGCCAGTCCATCTCCATCGCAAAGACGGAGTTCAGCAGGACGACGGTTTTCTTGAATTTGCCGGAGTCCTTGATTTTCTGGAAGATCGCCTTCTCGTTGTCGTCCAGCTCCAGCATACGCTTGCCCTCGTCGTTGACCATCGCAAGGTCGTTGCCCTCGGTGGCAAAGCGGGAGAGCGTAACAAACGCGACATCGCCGTAGGATGCAAACGAGCCGGTGACGCTGTCGGTGAACAGCGCCGGGTCATATTCGCCCACACTGGAAACGCTTCTTGCTTTCGGCGCATCGGCGGAAGCGTAGGCGTCCAGCACGGTCTGGTTCACGTTAAAGCCGGCATCCTGCAGGGCGTCAACGGGGGTTTTCTGGTAATCCGGGTTTGTGGAGGAACCGCCTGCGGTGCTGCGGAACACCGGGTCGATGCTGCCGCGGCCAAAGACCGTGACGTTGCGCTCAGACTCGGAAAGCGGCAGGGCGTTGTTGCGGTTGTAGAGCAGCACGCTGCCCTCTTCCTCCTCCTGCTCGCAGAACTGATAAGCGGCTTCGATGTACTTTGCGTAGCTTGCGTCAGACAGGCTGCCGTCAGCGGAGAACTCGGTGCCGCCGTAAGAGGCGCCAGAGCCTTCGATGCCGAGTGCGTGGTTGACTTCGCCTTCCTGCTGGAACGCAATCGTCGTTCCGGTCAGGACAAGGTTGGCCACCAGCACAGCCGCGCCGGACAAGCCCAGCCAACGGCGGGACTTGCTTGAGGTTTCCTTTTGTGCCATAGGTTTTTCTCCTTCCTAAACTGTCACAGATGAATGATCCGATGCGCTTGCTGCCAAGGGGCTGCGCACCTCCCTTTTGCAGAAGCTTTTCGCATCTTTTTCACAAAGCTATCATAAAGGGAAGCGTTGACCGGGTCAATGGAGTTGGCGTAAACGTCAAAAAACACGGCACAAACGACAAAAGCAAAGCGACCGCCTTTCGGCAGTCGCTTTTGGGTTATGCAGTTTGTTTTTGGCTTTTCCCGCAGGGAAAAGTGACAACTAAGTAAAAAATCGAGTCCTCCACAAAGCAGTCTGCCGTGCCGCCGTACAGCTCGGCAATGTTTTTGATGCTTTTTATGCCATAGCCATGCTCCTCGGTATTCTGCTTGGTTGTGACGATAGCGCCGTCCCGCAGCATCGGCGGTGCGGGGGTGTAGTTCTGCACGCGGATGACCGCCATGTCACGGCAGCGGCTGATGTCCAGCGTGATGACCCGCTTAGACGCATCGCTTACCTGCGTCAGACACTCAATGGCATTGTCCAGCGCATTGCCCAGCAGGGAGTAGATGTGGTAGTGCTTCATATCCTCCAGACAGCTGCCGTCTGCCGAGCAGACCAGCTGAATCCCTGCCTGCCCGCAAAGCACCGACTTTTGGGTCAGGGTGATGTCCAGCGCCTTATTTCCGGTGAAATAGCGCAGGTTCAGGTTGTCCATCTCTTCTTCCAGACGGGCGCGTTCCTCGTCCGTGGCGCGGGAATACTGCTGTTTCAGGTCATGGTAGCGGATGTTGATTTTTTCCATGTCTTTTTTTGCCTGCTCATACTGCTGCTTGTCACATTCCAGCAGCTGCGCCAGCATTTCATTTTCGTGTTCCAGACTTTTGATGCTGCAATTTGAAAATTCCAGCGCCAGAATCGTGATGGCAAACAGGATGCAGAACGCATTCAGCGCCAGATAGGCGGTCAGGTAGGACGCTGCGCTGCTGTCCAGGACATCCTCCAGCACAACACTCAGGTAGACCGCGGCAATCAGGAAAAAGCCGGAGTAAAGCACAGTCTTGACATTGTCAAACAGCAGGCGCCCGCGCCGGATGCGCCGGGTGAGCAGCCGGTAGATGACCAGACAGACCACAAGGTTGCTGAAAAGCAGAATGACAAAGTGGGCGAGCCTGTCCAAGCGCCCATGGTGAATCAGCCAAATAATAGGCATATACGCCAGCTTGCTGGCAATGTGCTGCACCGCGTAGGCACAGGTTGTATAAAACAGGGCGTGCAGCGGGCTGCAGTCAAAGCTGAACCAGATCAGACCAAACAGCAGCGTCGTATACAGCAGCAATCTTGCCCAAAGCGGCAGAAATGTCAGGGCATCCGTCAGCGCGAGAAAGACCCCTACACCCGCCGCCAGCCGCGGAACAAAGCAGCTGCGGCGCTGCCCCCACGGGACAAACAGGCAGGCACATAGAATCATACCCAGCTGGATTTGCTGGTTCAGTATCCAATTTATGACTGGCACGGGTCTTCCCACTCCTTTTTTGCCATATATCGGGAGAATGCCTCGGTGAAGGCGTCCTTGTAGGTGCGCCCGATGGGCAGTGCCGCCCCGCCGACATAGACATTCATACGGCTTACCGCCGTGATGCAGCGCAGGTTCACAAGATAACTGGCGCTGCATCGCACAAAGCCGTAGGGCGTCAGCTGCGCCGCGATTTCCTGCATCGAGCCGCGGTTTTTGATGACCTCCGCCTTACCGTCCCCGCCGCACAGGTTGTACAGCAGGTCGTGCTGGCGCACCTCCACATAGGCGATTTCCGCTGCATCCAGCAGCCGCGTCACGGTGCCGTCCTTGACGACAATGTGCGGCGGCGCCGTCTTTTGACCGGCGCGCTTTTGCAGCACCTTCAGCGCCCGCGTCAGATACATATGGAAGGAGTACCACTGTATCGGCTTTACAATAAAGCCCAGCGCGCCGACGCTGTACCCGTTCAGCGCGAATTGCTGCAAATTCGTGCAGAAAATGAGGATGACGTCTTGATCTGTCTCCCGGATTTTTTCGGCCAATTCCATGCCGGACATCTGCGGCATATCAATGTCCAGAAATAAAATGTCAAAATCACGGTCTTGCGCCGCCAGATAGACGGCCGCACAGTCAAACTCCTGTACGTTCAGTTCTGTGCCGTTCTCCGCGCCAAACCGCGCCAGTGCCTGTTTCAGTTGGTCTCTTTCTTGTTTTTCATCGTCCACAATGCCGATTCGGATCACCGTGCGTTCCTCCCTCCGCGCAAGGATCTATACAAATATGATATACCCCCGAACGCAGCCGCGTCAACCTTTTACGAGCGAATCGCCCAATTTTTTCAAGATATTTACGGTGCAGTGACCCCCAAAAATGTCGAAAACGCCTGTTGTGATGACCCACAACAGGCGTTTCTTGTTTCCGGCTTTTATATTTTTCACCAGTATCGGCACTTGGAACAGACTGTCGATAAACCTAACGGGACGATTGCGGACTTTCGGCGGGTTTGTAGGGAACGGTCTATCTCCGCGCCCTACATTACTACCCGAAAAAGGGTTTTTCCTCAAGCAAAAGTCCCGCCGGGATACGGCGGGGACGGGCAGCGCCCCAAGGCAAGGCGGTAAGGGTGAATCTTCAGGGACTCTCCCGCGCCCTCGCAAACAGCCCACCGGGCTGATTTGCGCCCCGCTGCGGCGGGGACGGGCTGTTCGAGTCCTCTCATCCTTCGCCGCCAAAACAGAAAAGTCCCGCCGGGATACGGCGGGACTTTTGTTTTGGTGGAGGATGAGGGACTCGAACCCACGACCTCTGCGATGTGAACGCAGCGCTCTAACCAGCTGAGCTAATCATCCATAACGGGTCAACAACAGTTATTATAACGGTTGTTTTAACGTTTGTCAACCCGTTTTCTTAAAAATTTCAGCAGAGAGCGTCCGCAAGGGCGGCGATCTGGGCTTCGCTGTCAGGGTTCAGCGCACCCTTGACGGTTACGGTGGGGGCGGCGACCGTCAGGTTCTTGGCGCCCTCCAGCATTTTTGCCATCACACGGGCGGCGGTGGGCGCCCAAGAGCCGTTCTCGACAAAGGCGACCGTGCGGTTCTGGTAGTTGCGCTCGGTCAGATGCTCGATAAAGCTCTTGGTAAAGGGGAACACATCGCCGTTGTAGGTGGGGCTTGCCAGCACCAGCTTGCTGTAACGGAACGCCTGTGCCACAGCCTCTGCCATATCGCAGCGGGCAAGGTCCATCACGCAGACCTCTTTGCCCTTTTCCTGCAGGGCGGCTGCCAGCTTTTCGGCGGCGGCTGCCGTATGACCGTAAATGGAGGTGTAGGCGACCAGCACGCCTTCGGCTTCGGGGCGGTAGGCGCTCCATGCATCGTAGGCGGACAGCACCTCCGGCAGCTCGGCGGCAGTCAGCACCGGACCATGCAGCGAGCAGACCTTTTCGATCTCCAGCGCGGCGGCCTTTTTCAGCACGGCCTGCACCTGCACGCCGTACTTGCCCACAATACCAATGTAATAGCGGCGGGCTTCGGGCAGCCAAGGCTCCTCGACGTCCAGCGCGCCAAACTTGCCGAACGCATCGGCGCTGAACAGGACTTTGTCAGCATCGTCATAGCTCATAATGACCTCGGGCCAATGTACCATGGGGGCGGTGACAAAGTGCAGGGTGTGGCGACCCAAGGGCAGGGTGTCGCCCTCTTTTACAATAACGCGGCGGTTGGCAAATTCACTGCCGAAGAACTGCTGCATCATCTGGAACGCCTTGGCGGATGCCACGATCTGTGTGGCGGGGTATGCCTGCGCAAACGCCGCCAAAGAGCCGGAATGGTCAGGCTCCATATGCTGCACAACGAGATAATCCGGCGACGCTTCGCCTAAATTTTCGGCAATGTGGGTCAGCCACGCATCGGTGAAGTGGGCGTCCACCGTGTCCATAACGGCGGTCTTTTCGTCCCGGATCAGGTACGAGTTGTACGCCATACCGTTGCGCACGCGGTACTGCCCCTCAAACAAATCGACCTTGTGGTCGTTGACGCCAATATATACAATGTCCTTCGTGATTTCCATGTCGGCATACCTCCTATGTTGTATTGACCTCAGTATAACATATTTCTAGGACATTGTCTTGCTTTTTTAAAAATTTTTTTGCAATTCACAAATTGTTCAAAGGAAATTTTTGGAACGTTCAAAACCCCGCCAAATTTTGCACATAATTGGCGCGTATACTATGTCTTGCAGGCAGGGAAGTAAGCGGGGCGCTTACATAGGACCCCGCGCAAATATTTACTGTGCTTTGGGCTATGCCAGGGCGAACGCCCAGCCCAAGGCCAGACAACCAACAAGACCGAAAGGTCATTCCATATATACGTTTTCCTTCTTTTCTTCATTCTCTCTTACAAAAGCACGAACCGCAGGGTTCGTGCTTTTTTGTTGTTTGAGGTACGATGTATCGGGAAATAACGCGCCGAAGGGCGGCGGTTGTAGGGGTGGTCATTGACCGCCCGTTGCAGCCATCCCGGCAAAACGACCAAACGGGTAGACTGCACGGGCGAGCAATGCTCGCCCCTACAACCAAAGGGAGAATTGCAATAAAATTTTATCTTCCCCGGCGGGGTGAGGTCACCCCGCCCTACGGGGCAATAAAAAATATTACGCGGTAGGGGCGGGGCATGCCCCGCCCGCGGTTTTACGGTTGCAACAACATAACGGGTAGTTTGTAGGGGCGGTCATTGACCGCCCGTTGCAGCCATCCCGGCAAAACGACCAAACGGGTAGACTGCACGGGCGAGCAATGCTCGCCCC
>SFOX01000036.1 GCA_004552305.1 Subdoligranulum variabile
CCCCCAAATATGTGGGTCGCGGACGGGCGGGGCTAAAAAATCGTCAAGACACATTTTTTGACGCCCCGCCCACCCGCTCCCGTCTTACGGCTCCGCCGATAACTTTCCTCCGCGCACGAAAGGCTTCCCCCGTTGGGGGAAGCTGTCACCGCAGGTGACTGATGAGGGGGAAATTTGTGGTTACCGCAAATTAAAATAATCGCCACCCGGTAGGGGCGGGGTATGCCCCGCCCGCGACCGTATGTTATAATGAATAGTATGTTTTGGCTTGTAGGGGCGGCATATATGCCGCCCGTGCAACCATCCCGGCAATGCAACCTGACGGGTAAACCCCGCGAAAGGCTTCCCCCGTTGGGGGAAGCTGTCACCGCAGGTGACTGATGAGGGGGCAACTTCCGGACATTTCCCCCTCATCCGGCGCGTTCCGCGCCACCTTCCCCCCAAGGGGAAGGCTTTTTCGCTGTATAAAAACGTGTCCGCTTAGCGGACACACCAAATTTATTATCTTTTATCTTTTATCTACTATCTATAAAAAAGGAAGGGTTCTCTATGCCTCACACCGAAACCACCCTCTCCAGCGAGGAAATCTTCAACGGGCGCGTTATCCGCGTTACCTATGACAAGGTTCTGCTGGAAAACGGCAACACCAGCACCCGCGAGGTCGTGCATCACCACGGCGGCGCGTGCATCCTGCCGGTGGACGAAAACAAAAATATCACGCTGGTACGTCAATACCGCTACGCCCTCGGCGAGGAAATGTGGGAGCTGCCCGCCGGCAAGCTCGAAAAGGACGAGAATCCCTTCGAGGCCGCCAAGCGCGAGCTGGCGGAGGAATGCGGTCTGACCGCCGACCACTTCGTGGACCTCGGCGTCGTCTACCCCACCGTCGGCTACGACAGCGAAAAAATCTACCTCTGGGCTGCCACCGGGCTGCACAACGTCAGCCAGCATCTGGACGAGGATGAATTCCTCGATGTGGTCAAAATGCCGCTGGACGAAGCCCTGCGCCTTGTGCTGGACGGCACCATCAAGGACAGCAAGACCCAGATTGGCATCTTAAAATATGCGATGCTGCGCTATAAAAAGTAAATGGCGACAGAAATTTTGACCCACGGCACCAAGGTGTACACCGCGCCCGGTGCGCAGTTCGGCACCGATGCGCTGCTGCTGGCACGCTTTGCCGTACCCAAAAACAAGGAGCGCGCGCTGGAGCTGTGCAGCGGCTGCGGCATTGTTGCGCTGGAATGGCACGACCAAGGCTACCGCGGTGCGTGTACGGCGGTGGAAATTATGCCCGAAGCCAGCGCCCTGTGCGCCAAGGCGGTGCAGGACAACGATGCAGCGCACATCACGCCGCTTTGCGCCGACCTGCGCACGCTGTTTTTGCAGGGGGCGCAGCGCGGGCAGTTCGATTTTGCCGCCTGCAACCCGCCGTATTTTGCGGCAGGTCCCCGCAGCCCCGATCCGCTGCGCGCCGCTGCCCGCCATACCGACAGCTGCACCGCCGAGGATTTGGCAGCCTGCGCCGCCCGCGCCCTGCGTGACGGCGGCAAGCTGGTGCTGTGCCAGCGCCCCGACCGCCTGGCGGACGTGTTTTGTGCGCTGCGTGCTGCCGGGCTGGAACCCAAGCGGCTGGCGTTTGCCCGCAAAACGGCGCAGGACGCGCCGTGGCTTTTTTTGACCGAGGCGCAAAAGGGGCGCAAGCCCGGGCTGCGCATAGAACCCGACCTGCTTACCGGAAACGGCGCGGTGCGCTACGGGGCAGAACATCAACAGGAGTGATAAAAAATGGCGTTGTTTCATTATAATTTTGACAAGGCGGGTCCCGGCGTGCCGGAAAACGCCCCCCGCAAAAAAGGGCTTGCCCGCTTTTGGGAGATGCTGAGCCGTGACAGTTTTGCCTTTTGGCGTGCCGGTACGCTGGCGCTGCTGAGCGCCCTGCCGTTTATGCTGGGGGTGTGGTTTGCCGTTGCCACCCACGCGCTGCTGCCGCTGCTGGCGGCGGGGCTGCTGGGCGGTGCGCTGATGGCACCCCAGCTGGTGGGCTTGAACGATACGATTTTGCGCAGCCTGCGCGACGAGCCGGGCTACTGGTGGGCGACCTACTGCCGCGCGTGGAAGCGCAACGCCAAGGCATCGCTGCTGCCGGGCGCGGTGTTCGGGCTGATGCTGGCTGCGCAGATTTTTGCGCTGTTCCACACCCAGTGGGGGCAAAATCTGGTGCTGACCATTGCGATGCTGGTCGGCGTGTTTTTCCTCTCCGGGCTGGCGCTGCTGACCTTTACCCAGATCGCCCTGCTGGAAATGAGCTTTGGCGGCATTTTGCGCAATGCCCTGCTGCTGTTCTTGGGCTACCTGCCCCGCGCGGCGCTGGCGGTGCTGTGGCTGCTGCTGTACACGGCGGCGGTGGCGCTGTTTTTCCCGCTGTCGGTGCCGGTGATGCTGCTGCTGAATTTCTGGCTGCCTGTGCAGGCGGCGCTGCAGGCGTTTTACCCTGTGCTGGACAAGACCTTTGATTTGGAGAAAACCATCAAGGCGATGCGCGATGCAGACCTCAACCAACCGGACGGTGACGACCGATGAAAACGCTGAATCTGCAAGCGCTGTGGGATACAATGACCGCCCGGCGCGAACCGCAGCCCGCCCTGCTGCTGCGCACCCGCCCCGAAGCCGAGGGTACCGACCCCATGCCCGCCATGGGTTTGCCCGCCTTTGCTGTCTGCGCGCAGGGGCAGGATGCCCCGTGGCACGCCCCGCAGCTGATCCACCGCGGCGACGCGCACTGGCTGCTGGCAGGGGACGAGCAGGGACGCGCCTGCCTGGCAACGCTGGAAAACGGCGTGCGCGGTCCGTGGCAGTACCTGCCCTTGGGCGGCGCTTACGCCTATCCGCTGGTGTTTGACTGGAACCAGGACTGCTTTTTGCTGGCTGCCGACGAAACCGGCTGGCAGCTTTTCTGGAGCCCGGAATTTCCCACCCAGTGGGACGCCGTGGCGCACTTTACTTTGCCCGGCGGGCTGATCGCCCCGGTGGCGGTGCCGGGGGCGGAATCGGTGGGCATCCTGTTTTCGGAGCCGGACGAAAAGCGCCCCGACCTGACCCGCCTGCACCGCTACGAGCTGCAGCGCGACCCCGAAACCCCCACCTGCTTTACCTTGCAGCCGGACGAGGGATTTGCCTTTACCCACCGCGCCTACCAGCCCGTTTACCTCAACGCGGGCGGGCAGTTTGCGGTCAACGGGCAGCCGGTGCGCCCCTGCGCCCAAGGCGAGTACCTGCAATTTTACCTGTGCGGCGGCGACGTTGTGCAGCCGCTGTGCGCCGCCACCCCCCACAACCTGCGCGTGCAGCTGCCGGGCAGGCAGAGCGTGGCGGCGGTCTGCGCCTACACGCAGGACGCGCAGTACGAGTGTGTGGCGGTTTTGCTGAACCCATAAAAGAACATACGGTTTTGCCACACAAGTTTTTGTGCGATTTTCAGCAAACACGACAAACTATTGCCTTGACATATTGCCCAAAAAAAGCTACAATTACTTTAGGAAATAAGAACCCGCTGCACAAAGCGCGGCGGGGCTTAACAAGGGTGTCGCCCAACGGGAACGCCGCTTTTTACGATATGAATGTTTCACGCTTTTTAGCGTGTTTATGTACTTTTTTAGCACAACAGGGGCATAGTGTACCTTGCCCCGTGCTGTGCTGTGCCAAAATATCATAACGAGAAGCGTCCCGCTGCGCAGTGCCCTCCGAATTGTATTAAGGAGTGAAACTGACTATGCATCCCATTGTTGTTGTGGTGCTGGTCCTTGTTGCCGCTGCTGTCACCGGGGCGATTTGTTTTTACCTCGGCGGCGAAAACCGTAAACGCACCGCGGAGGCAAAGCTCGGCTCTGCCGAAGAAGAAGCCAAGCGCATCGTGAACGATGCCATCAAATCCGCAGAGCAAAAGCGCAAGGAAACCATCATCGAAGCCAAGGACGAGGCTTTCCGCTTAAAGAGCGAGGCCGACAAGGAAATCAAGGACCGCCGCGCCGAGGTCAGCCGCCAGGAGCGCCGCATGGACCAAAAGGAAGAGGCGCTGGACAAGCGCACCGCCGCCATGGAGCGCAAGGAGGAGGACCTCAAGCGCCGCACCGAAACGGTGGAGGCGCGTCTGGACGAGTTGGAGCAGCTGAAGATCCGCCAGACCGAAAAGCTGGAAACCATCGCTGCTATGTCGAAAGAGGACGCCCGCGCCGTGCTGCTGAAGCAGGTGGACGACGAGCTGACCCACGAAAAGGCGATGAAGATCAGCGCCTACCAGGCCAATATGAAGGACGAATGCGACCAGATCGCCCGCGATTTGGTCGGGCAGGCGATTGCCCGCTGCGCCGCCGACGCCACCGGCGAAGCGACGGTCAGCGTGGTGCCGCTGCCCAATGACGAGATGAAGGGGCGCATTATCGGACGCGAGGGGCGCAACATCCGTGCGCTGGAAACCGCGACCGGCTGCGACCTGATCATTGACGACACGCCCGAAGCCATCACCCTGTCCAGCTTTGACCAGACCCGCCGCGAGGTGGCGCGTATGGCGCTGGAACGCCTGATTGCCGACGGACGCATCCACCCCGCCCGCATCGAGGAAACGGTGGAAAAATGCCGCCGCGAGCTGGAAATTCAAATGAAGCGCGAGGGCGACAAGGCGGTTATGGACTTGGGTGTCCACAGCCTGCACCCCGATCTGGTCAAGCTGATCGGACGCCTGAAATACCGCACCAGCTTTGGGCAGAATGTGCTGAGCCATTCCATCGAGGTGGCGTGGCTGGCAGGACTTCTGGCGGGCGAGCTGGGCGTCAACGTGCAGCTGGCACGCCGCGCCGGTTTGCTGCATGACATCGGCAAGGCGCTTGACCACGAGATCGAGGGCAGCCATGTCCAGATCGGCGTGGACATCTGCAAAAAGTACCGCGAGAACCCGCAGGTCATCCATGCCATCGAAGCCCACCACGGCGATGTTGAGCCGAAAACCACGCTGGCGTTTATCATTATGGCGGCGGATGCAATCTCCGCAGCCCGCCCCGGCGCACGCCGTGAAAATATGGAAAGCTACATCAAGCGTCTGGAAACGCTGGAAGCGCTCTGCAACGGGTTTGAGGGCGTCGAAAGCTCCTACGCCGTGCAGGCGGGACGCGAGGTGCGCATTTTGGTGCAGCCGGACAAGGTCAGCGACGATCAGGTCATTCTGCTGGCACGCAACGTTGCCAAAAAGATCGAGAACGAGCTGGATTACCCCGGTCAGATCAAGGTCAGCGTCATCCGCGAAAGCCGCGCCACCGAGTACGCAAAATAAAATCGTAAAAGCGTTCCCCGCAAGGGGAACGCTTTTTTGTTTGTGGGGGTTGGTAGGGGCGGTCATTGACCGCCCGGGCGATTTTGCGTCTGCCGCCCATTTCCCCGGCGGGGTGGGGTCACCCCGCCCTACAGGGCAATAAAAATGTACCACGCGGTAGGGGCGGGGTACGCCCCGCCCGCGACCTCGCATTATAATGAATATCACGGGTCAGTCCGTAGGGGCGGCATATATGCCGCCCGCTGTTTGTCGAAATAAGCCCTTTTACGGGTAGTAATGTAGGGCGCGTGTCTATCTCCGCGCCAAGAGCCGCCGCTGTGCGGCGGTTGCGCTCCGAAACGCGCCTGCGGGCGCAGTGACCTTGCCGTACCGCTGGCTGCGCGCAGCGCATAAAATCGCGCCGAATGGCGCGTGGCTCCCCGATGTATCGTACTATCGGCCAGACCGCACGGAACGGTCAAGACCGTTCCCTACAAACTCGCCGAAGGTTCGCAATCACCCCATTAGGTTTATCGACAGCCTGCACCTTCCCCCCAAGGGGAAGACTTTTTTGTTGTACGGCTATTTTTTTTTCGCCCTTCGGATTGTGACAAAATCGGCGGGGCGGGGCGGGTATACTGGGGCTGTGACCAAGAGATAAGGGGGGACAAGTTATGAAAAAGCGCCTGTGTACGGCAGTTTTGGCGCTCTGCCTGAGTGTGATGCCCGTGGGCGCGGCGTTTGCCGAGCAGGAGCCGCCCAGCACACAGCCCGCCACCGAAACACAGCAGCTGACCGAAACGCCGCCCGGCACGCCGGAGGAACTGCCGACCGCTTCGCCAACCGAAACGCCGCCCGCACAGCCCGAACCCACGGCGACACCCGAACCCACGGCAACACCCGAACCCACGGCGACACCCGAACCTACGGTATCGCCCGAACCCACGGCGACACCCGAACCTACGGCATCGCCCGAACCTACGGCAGCGCCCGAACCTACGGCAACGCCCGAACCCACGGCGTCGCCCGAACCCACGGCGACACCCGAACCCACGGCAGCGCCCGAACCCACGGCGTCACCCGAACCCACGGCGACGCCCGAACCCACGGCTGCCCCGACACCGGAGATTTCCCCGCAGCCCACGCCCGCCGCAGAACCGGACGAGCCGGACGCCACCGCGCAGGGGATCGTCCGCTGGCAAAGTCTGCCCGCCCCCGCGCAGGGACGCCGGACAAGCATCAGCTTTTACCTCAACCTGTATAACCGCATTGCCAACTACGGCGGCACCTCGCAGGGCATCGAAATCGAAAACTTCACCCAAGGGCTGGAATCCGGCGAGCTGACCGACCACCCGGCGCAGTTTTTCTGTGAGGAAAGCGCCGGGCAGTACATTGTGGCGCAGGGCAACTCCGCCGGCAGCGCACTGGACGTGGATGCCCGCATCCGCACGCTGGCAACCGGGCTGGAGGGGTTCCGCTATGCGGCGTTCCCCAGTGATGCCCAAATTTTTGCGCTGATACGCAGCAATTTTGACTACTACACCAAAGGCAAGGGCATCCGCATAGACGGTGCCGCCGTCAACGCCGCCGATTTGACCACTGACAAATACACAATTCGCTGGTATGTGTTCAAGTACGACACCAGCGATGCCTGGCACGTCGATGGCATTCTGGTGCCGCGCTCCGGTCAGCTGACCGTCACCAAGGTGTTTGCGGGGCGCGACGCCCCCACCGGGTTTTCGGTGATGGTGGACGGCAGCTACCAAGGCGCGGCAAACCGATACGAGCTGCAGATGCGGCCCTACACCGAGCTGGACGACGCCGCGCCGGGCTACCGCAGCCGTACCGTGGGCGCGGACGGCAGCGTGACCTACGTCTGGCAGGTGGATGTCTACGATGCCGTCTACCGCGTGCGCGAAAACGGCGCGGCTGCCGACGGCTACACGCTGGACGCTGCCTACGAAAAATTCGAAAACGGCGCAGCGACTCAGCGCCTCCCCTACCCCGAAACGGGCGTTGCGGTGCAATGCACCACCGCGGCCGCCGACGAGGGCGCGGCACGCCAAAGCGTGACGCTGTACAACCGCTACCAAGCCAACCGCACGGTCACAGTCAGTAAGCGGGTGCGCGGTCCCGCGGCGGACGTCAACCAGGTGTTTTCCTTTACCGCGCAGGTCAACGGCGAGGCGGTGTCCTTTGCCCTGAAAAACGGCGAAAGCTGCACCCTGCCGGGCTTGGCACCGGGTGACACCGTGACCGTGCGCGAGGATTCCGCCCCCGGCTACACGGCGGGCTATGCCGTCAACGGCGGCGATGTCCAAACGGGGGCGCAGGTCACGCTGCAGGCGGGGGACACGGTGGAATTTATCAACACGGCGCCGGGCGTACCGGACACTGGGCTGCCCCCGGCGCACGGCGCACTGCCGCTGCTGTTGCTGGCTGCCCCGGCGCAATGGCTGCGGCGCAGGGGGTCACGCCGATGACCCCCGCCACCGAAACACCGCCCCGGCGGGCAGTGGGGGCATTTTTGCGGCATCTGGCGGCGTTGGTCGGGCTGCTTTGGCTGACCTTTGGCGTTTGCTTTGGGGTGATGCGCGTGCCGGATACCGCGATGGAGCCTGCCCTGCACGCCGGGGATTTGATTTTATACGAACGCAGACCGCGGCAGATCCGCGGTGGGGAGGTGCTTGTGTATGAAGCGCAAAACGCGGTGCATCTGGGGCGCGTGGCGGCGCAGGCGGGTGATGTGGTGGCAATCACCCCCGATGCCGCCCTGATGGTAAACGGCAGCACCGTATTGGAAACCGACATCTACTTTGCCACCCCTGCGTTTGCGGGCGGGGTGACCTATCCGCTGACGGTGGCGCAGGACGCGCTTTTTCTGCTGGGGGACCACCGCACAGCCGCCTTGGACAGCCGAACCTTCGGCACTGTGCCGACTGCCGCCGTGCGCGGGCGGGTGCTGGCGGTCCTGCGGCGGCAGGGGCTGTGATGCCCAAAACCCACAACGACGAACCAGGAGGAACCACATTGATGAAACACTTACCCAAATTGTTGTCCGCCCTTACCGGGGCTGCCGTGCTGACGGCGGCACTTTCCACCGCCGCCTTTGCCGCCCTGCCGGTGCAGGAGTCCGCCGTGCAGTTTACCAAGACGATCCATCTGACCGATGCCGATGCCGTCAGCCCGGCGGGTACGGTGCTGTTTACCGTGGAACCCGGCGCGGCAGGGCAGGAGGCTGACGCCAAGCCCGGTTTGGCAGAGCATCTGCAAAGCCGCACGGTGCAGGCTGTCTTTGCGGGCGGCACGGCGGGCGATGCCGCTGCTACCGCCGACGTGGGGCTGGTACTTACGCAGTTTACCGCGCCGGGGCTGTACTATTACACCGTCACCGAGCAGGACGCCGGTGTGGCGGGGCTGGATACCGCCGCAGAGCCGCAGGTGCTGAAGGTGCGCATCGTCAACGCCGACCCCGAAAACCCCGACGGCAAGACCTTTGCCGTGGACAGCGCCGTGCTGGTGGGGGCAGACGGCACCAAGACCGAAGGCTTTGTCAACACCTACACCACCCACACGCTGACGCTGCAAAAGCAGGTGCGCGGCACCTTTGCCGACCGCGACCGCGCCTTTGACTTTACCGTCGAGCTGACCGACCCCGACGACACGCCGCATATGGCAGCCGTCAACGTGACGGTCAACGGCGAGAGCCGCCGCGTGGATTTTGCCGACGGTAAGGCGAGCTTTACCCAAAGCATCCGCCCGGGTGAGGACATTGTCATCTCCGGCTTGCCCGCCGGAACCCGCTACACCGTGACCGAAACCGGCGCCGACGACTACACCACCGCGTGGAGCAACGACCCCGAAAACACCGCCAAGACCTCGGCAGACAACGTTATGCCCGATGCCGACGCCGCCCTGACGGTGACCAACACCAAAAATGCGACGCCGCCCACCGGTCTGACCGACAACCCCGCCGCCTACGCCGGGCTGCTGGCGCTGGGCGCTGTGGGTACCGTGGCGCTGCGCCGCCGCAAGAACTGATGCGCGCGGGCGGTGGCGCGTGGGTGTCGGCACTGGCAGACGCAGGCGACCGCTTGGTGGGGCTGGCGGCGGGGTGCCTGTTTTCGGTGCTGCTGGTGTTCAGCGGCTACTGCCTGTGGGATTCGGCAACCGTGGCATACGGGGCGCTGGTAACGCCGCAGCTGCGCAAGGCAAAGCCGGAGCCGGACAGCCCCACCTTGGCGGAGCTGCAGGCGCAAAACCCCGATGTCTGCGGCTGGCTGACGCTGGACGGCACCCACATTGACTATCCCGTGGTGCAGGGCGCGGACGATCTGGAGTATGTCAACAAGGCGGCGGACGGCAGCTTTGCCTTGTCGGGCGCGGTGTTCTTGAGCGCCGCCAACCGGGCGGATTTTTCCGATGCGTACAATCTGCTGTATGGGCATCATATGGAAAATGGTGCGATGTTTAGCGATTTAACGCGGTTTTCTGAGAGCGAATACTTTTCCGACCACACCACCGGCACCCTGTATGCCGAGGGAACATCCTACGAGCTGCAGGTGTTTGCCTGCGTGCTGACCGACGCCTACGACCCGGTCGTGTATACCCCAAGCACCGACCCGGCGGCGCTTGCGGGGTATATCCGCGCCCACGCCGTGCAGTACCGCGACCCGCCCGAAAACTGCCGGGTGGCGGCGTTTTCGACCTGTGACAACAGCCGCACCAACGGGCGCGTGGCGGTGTTTGCCGCCCTGAAAGGAGGGGACACGGAATGAAATTCTGGCAGCTGATCCCGGCGGCGCTGTTGTGCCTGCTGCTGCCGCTGCACGCTGCGGCGGCGGACACCTGCACCTTGGCGGCGCTGCCGGTAAGCGTCAACTGCGCCTGTACCGTCACGCTGGAGCCGCTGGACGGCGCACCGCCGCCCGGCACGGCGCAGCTGCACATCACGGACGGGCAGGGCAGCTTTGGGGGCTTTGTCTACACCGCGCCTGGCGATTACCGCTACCGCCTGCGGATGACCGGCACCGATGCAAGCGGGTTTTTGCCCGATACAACGTCCTATCTTGTTACGGTGCAGGTCACCAACGGCGAACACGGCACCCTGACACCCGCCGTATATGCGGTTCGGGAACAGGATTCCGGGAAGGAAAAAGCCGCCGCGCTGCGCTTTACCGCCCGTGCATTGCCCGCCAAACCCGCACCCGCCCCGGCGGGGCAGACACAGCGACGCACGGTGCTGGCGCAAACCGGGCAGCTGCGCTGGCCCATCCCGCTGCTGTGCGGCGGCGGGCTTGCCGGGCTGCTGCTGAGCCAACGAAAACGCCGATGATGCGCCGAATTTTTCGCACACTGGGCGGGGTGCTGCTGGCGTGCGGCTTGGCACTGGCGGGCTACAACCAGCAACAGGATGCCGCGGCAGTGCGGGCGTCGCAAACGCTGGTGCGCTGCTACACCGCGCCCACGGCAGCACCGAACGCTGATACCACGCAAGGCGTGCTGGAGCTGCCGACCTTGGGGCTTACCCTGCCCGTGCAGCCCGCCTGCACGCCGGAAACACTGCAAAACGGACCTTGCCGCCAGTTCGGCAGCGCGGCGCAGGGGGACTTGGTCGTGGCGGGACACAATTACCGCAGCCAGTTCGGCAAGCTGAACCGCCTGTGCGCGGGCGATGCCGTGACCTTTACGGCGGGGGATGCCGTGTACGCCTACACGGTGCAGACGCTGCGCGTTGTGACGCCGGACACCGACCTGCAGGGCGAAGCACCGCTGGTTTTGTACACCTGCACCGATTCGGGCGCGGAGCGTCTGGCGGTATTTTGCGACAGGCAGGGGTGAGATAACAGCAAATTTGCAAAGGAGGGGGCTTGCCCCCTCCTTTGCTTTGCGTATACGCGCCCGATAGGCACGGCGCGAACGCCTATATTATAATAATGTAGAACCCTATAAAATTTTGAAAAATTTTCCCAAAATGCTTGCATAATTACACAATATGTGGCATAATATACGCATATTTTTACAAGAATACTGCATAGGGGGACACCAAAATGAACTTACAGGGACGCGATTTTTTAACACTGCTGGACTATTCGCCCAAAGAAATCGAATATCTGCTGCAACTGGCAGCCGAGCTGAAAGCCAAAAAGAAGGCGGGCATCGCCCACGATGTGCTGCGCGGCAAAAACGTGGCGCTGATTTTTGAAAAAACCTCCACCCGCACCCGCTGCTCGTTCGAGGTCGCCGCCCACGATTTGGGGATGGGCAGCACCTATCTGGACCCCACGGGCAGCCAGATCGGCAAAAAGGAGTCCATCGCGGACACCGCGCAGGTGCTGTCCGGTATGTTTGAGGGCATCGAATACCGCGGCTACGGGCAGGAAATTGTGCAGCAGCTGGCGCAGTATGCCACCGTGCCGGTCTGGAACGGGCTGACCAACGAGTACCACCCCACCCAGATTCTGGCAGATTTTTTAACAATACAAGAGCATTTCGGGCATTTGCAGGGACTGAAATTCGTCTATATGGGCGATGCACGCTACAATATGGGCAACAGCCTGATGATCGGCTGCGCCAAGATGGGGCTGGATTTTGTCGCCTGTGCGCCCAAGGCGTACCATCCCGCGCCCGCGCTGGTGCAGACCTGCCGCGAACTGGCAGCCCAAAGCGGCGGTTCCGTCACCCTGACCGAGGACACCGACGCCGTCGCCGGGGCGGATGTGGTCTACACCGACGTGTGGGTCAGTATGGGCGAGCCGACACAGGTCTGGGCAGAGCGCATTGACGCGCTGGCGGGGTATCAGGTGAACGCCGCGCTGATGCAAAAGGCCAAGCCCACGGCAATTTTTATGCACTGCCTGCCCGCCTACCACGACCACAACACCGCCGTCGGCAAGGAGATGGGCGAAAAATTCCACCGCGATGCGATGGAGGTCACCGACGAGGTGTTCAACGGTGCGCAGTCGGTGGTATTTCAGGAGGCTGAAAACCGTATGCACACCATCAAAGCCGTTATGGCAGCTACCTTGGGCGCACAGTTTTAAGGCACGGGGGAGCTGGCACCACTCCGTAGGGGCGGGGCAAGCCCCGCCCGCGACCGTATAGTATAATGAATATTACGGGTACTCTGTAGGGGCGGCATATATGCCGCCCGTTGCAGCCGCCCCGGCAATGCAACCTAACGGGTAAACGGCACGGAACGGTCAAGACCGTTCCCTACAAACCTGCCAAAAATGGGTGCTTTGCCTATAACTGCTTACCTTCTGATTATTCGTAGGGAGGGGTCAAGACCCCTCCTTGCTGTTTTGCGGTTACCGCAACACACAAAATCCACCACTCCGTAGGGGCGGGGCACGCCCCGCCCGCGACCGTATGTTATAACGAATATTACGGGTTAGCTTGTAGGGGCGGCATATATGCCGCCCGTTGCAGCCGCCCCGGCAAATCGATCTAACGGCTAAACGGCACGGAACGGTCAAGACCGTTCCCTACAAACCTGCCGGAAATGGGTGCCTATTGACCGTCTATTCGTAAGGAGGGGTCTTGACCCCTCCTTACCGTTTTGCGGTTACCGCAACACACAAAATCCACCACTCCGTAGGGGCGGGGCATGCCCCGCCCGCGACCGTATGTTATAATGAATATAACGGGTTAGCTTGTAGGGGCGGCATATATGCCGCCCGTTGCAGCCGCCCCGGCAATGCAACCTAACGGGTAAACCGCACGGAACGGTCAAGACCGTTCCCTACAAACCTGCCAAAAATGGGTGCCTATTAACCGCCTATTCGTAGGGAGGGGTCTATCTCCGCGCTAAGAGCCGCCGCTGTGCGGCGGTTGCGCTCCGAAACGCGCCTGCGGGCGCAGTGACCCCTCCTTACCGTTTTGCGGTTGCCGCCCATTTGCACGGCGGGGTGAGGTCACCCCGCCCTACATAGCTATAAACAAAACCACCAACTTGTAGGGGCGGCATATATGCCGCCCGTTGCAGCCGTCCCGGCAATGCAACCTAACGGGTAAACGGCACGGAACGGTCAAGACCGTTCCCTACAAACCTGC
>SFOX01000010.1 GCA_004552305.1 Subdoligranulum variabile
AAGCAGGGGCAGCGGTCGCAGAGTGCGAGGGGCTTTTGTCCCCGAAGCACGATGCGGGTACCGCAACCCGACATTATCGAGCATTTTGGCAACGCAGATACCGTGCCGCAGCCGCCGGAGCGGTGCTTAAGTCGTTAGGCGGGAATTGTGCGGTGTTGCCTAAGAAAAAAGTTTGCAGCGCCCTCTTGCACGGGAGCGCTGCTTTTGTTATAATAAGAGTTTGTTGAGCAACTTAGGATTTTAGGCTCCGCCGCGCTTTGGGTGCGGCGCAAACCGACGCGAGGCTGGCGGTCTTGCGTGCGGTCAAAATCTATTCCGCCGGAGTATTGTATGAAAACAAATCAACTGTCCGTCGCACGGCTGGTGCGCTGCGCCGTAATTGCTGCTGTGTATGTCGTGCTGTGTCTGGCTTTGGCACCGTTCAGCTATGGCGCTGTGCAGGTGCGCATTGCCGAAGCCCTTTGCCTGCTGCCTGTCTTTGGTGCCGAGTATATCGTCGGCGTTACGCTGGGCTGCTTTTTGGCAAATTTGCTGGGTTCCACGGTCATCGACGCAGTGTTTGGCACGCTGGCTACCCTGCTGGCTTGCTTGGTTACCTACAAGCTGCGCAATGTGCGCGTGAAGGGGCTGGCGATCCCGGCATCGCTGCCGCCCGTTGTTTTTAATATGCTGATCGTCGGAGCGTTTGAGATTACCTTCTTTTTCTCCGATACGGCACCCACGGCGGCGCTGGCTGCCTTCAATGCCGTGGCAGTGGGCATCGGGGAAATCATCAGCTGCACGATTGTGGGCGTTGCTCTGGTCAAGCTGGTGGAATCCAACGAAGGCTTGAAACGCATCTTTACAGAAAAATAAGAGGTTACTTCTATGCGCCCGGAACTGATTTTGTGGGATTGGAACGGTACTTTGCTGGATGATGTGGACCTGTGCCAAGACGCGCTCAACCGTCTTTTGGCAAGGTTCGGCTATCCGCAGCAGTACACCCGCGAGCAGTACCGGGCGGTTTTTGGTTTTCCGATCGAGGACTATTACCGCCGTGCCGGGTTTGATTTTGCCCGCCACAGCTTTGCCGAGCTGGCGGAAAGCTATATGCAGGATTATATCCCCGCCAGCGAAAGCTGCCCCTTGGCGGACGGCGCCCTGTATGCGCTGGAAGCGTTTCGCACCGCAGGGGTGCGGCAGGTGATCTTATCCGCCAGCCCGGTGACCACGCTGGAACGGCAGGTGCGGGAGCGAAACGTCCTGCCCTATTTTGACCGCCTACTGGGGCTGGGCGATATTTACGCCAAGAGCAAGGTCGAGGTCGGGCTTTCCTTTATGCGCGAAAGCGGCGCGGATGCCGCCAAGACCGTGATGATCGGGGACTCGGTACACGACTTTGAGGTGGCACAGGCGCTGGGCGTGCCGTGTGTGCTGCAAAGCGCCGGGCATCAGCCGCCCGAAACGCTGCGCACCACCGGCGCACCGGTTTTGCCGGGGCTGCGGCAGGCTGCTGACTGGATTTTGCAGGAAAAAGAAAAATAATTTTGCATTGCACCCGCACAGGATTTGACAGCATACCCCGTGCAGGTGTATTATATTATGGTATGCAAGTGTAAATTAAGCCCCCGGAAACGGGTGGCGGAAAATACAGGGGATCATTTATGTCTTTTTTTGAAAAACTGTTTGGTACCTTTTCCGACAAGGAGCTGAAACGCATTGCCCCGTTGAAGGACAAGGTTTTGGCTTTGGAGCCTGAGATGCAGAAGCTGTCCGACGATGAGCTGAAAGCCAAGACCGCCGAGTTTAAGGAGCGTCTGGCAAAGGGCGAAACGCTGGATGACCTGCTGCCCGAGGCTTTTGCCGTTTGCCGTGAGGCGGACTGGCGTGTGCTGGGTATGAAACCCTACCCCGTGCAGATCATCGGCGGCATTGTGCTGCACCGCGCCTGCATTGCCGAGATGCAGACCGGTGAAGGCAAGACGCTGGTGGCGACCATGCCCGTGTACCTGAACGCCCTGACCGGACGCGGTGTACACGTTGTCACCGTCAACGACTATCTGGCGCGCCGCGACAGTGAATGGATGGGCAAGGTGTACCGTTTTCTGGGGCTGAGTGTGGGTCTGGTGGTTCACGGTGTTGAGTCCACCGACCGCAAAAAAGCGTATGAAGCGGATGTTACCTACGGCACCAACAACGAGTTCGGCTTTGATTACCTGCGCGACAATATGGTGGTGTACAAGGCCAATATGGTGCAGCGCGGTCATGCCTTTGCCATCGTGGACGAGGTGGACTCCATCCTGATCGACGAAGCGCGTACCCCCTTAATCATCAGCGGCAAGGGCGAGGATTCCAGCGCTATGTACAAGCGTGCGGACGACTTTGCCAAAACTTTGAAAAAGAGCGTCATCGTAGAGCTGGACGACAAGATCTCTGCCGAGGAACAGGCGGACGGCGACTACGTTGTGGACGAAAAGCGCAAGACCGCCACCCTGACCGAGAGCGGCGTGCAGAAGGCGGAAGCGTTCTTCGGCGTGGAAAACCTGGCGGATGCCGACAATATGTCGCTGCGCCATTACATTGACGGCGCCATCAAGGCGCGCGGCGTTATGCACCGCGATATTGACTACATCGTCAAGGACGGCGAGGTCATCATCGTGGATGAGTTCACCGGTCGTTTGATGTACGGACGCCGCTTTAACGAGGGTCTGCATCAGGCCATTGAGGCAAAAGAGGGCGTGACCGTTGCCGCCGAGAGCAAGACACTGGCGACCGTCACCTTCCAGAATTATTTCCGTATGTACGACAAGCTGTCCGGTATGACCGGCACGGCATCCACCGAGGCGGACGAATTCAGCGAGATTTACGGCTTGCAGATCGTCAGCATCCCCACCAACAAGCCCAAGGCGCGCAAGGACCTGCCCGACAGTGTGTACAAGACCGTGAACGGCAAGTACAACGCCGTGATTGACCAAGTGGCAGAGTGCCACGCCAAGGGTCAGCCGGTGCTGGTCGGTACCGTCAGCGTGGAAAAGAGCGAGGCATTGTCCAAGCTGCTGAAAAAGCGCGGCATTGAGCATAATGTGCTGAACGCCAAGCAGCACGAGCGCGAGGCGGAAATCGTTGCGCAGGCCGGCAAGCAGGGCGCTGTGACCATTGCTACCAATATGGCAGGTCGTGGTACGGATATTATGCTGGGCGGCAACGTATCGTATATGGCGAAGGCGGCGCTGCGCAAGGAGCTGGCGCACGACCTGACGCAGGAATTTGCCGCCGTTAAGGACGAATATGAACACGCCAAGGCGCGTGCCAAGGCTGCCGGCACCGAGCTGCCCACCCCGCCGGAGTTGGATATGGATGCCAAGCTGGAGCGTTTGCTTGCCGAATGTGACGGTCACGCCGACACCGAGGATACCGAAATTCTGCACGCACGCCGCCGCTTTGACGAGCTGTGCGCCGAGTATGAGCCGGAAATCAAGCGTGAGGCGGCTGCTGTGCGCGAGGCGGGCGGCCTGTTTATCATCGGTACCGAGCGCCACGAGAGCCGCCGTATCGACAACCAGCTGCGCGGTCGTGCCGGACGTCAGGGCGACCCCGGTGCTTCCCGCTTCTTCCTGAGCCTTGAGGACGATCTGATGCGCATTTTCGGCGGCGAGCGTGTGCAGGGCTTGATGGATACCTTGGGTCTGGAAGAAGATATGCCCATTGAAAACAAGCTGATCACCAACACCATCGAGAGCGCCCAGAAAAAGCTGGAAGCCTCCAACTTTGCCATCCGTAAACAGGTGCTGCAGTACGATGATGTTATGAACCAGCAGCGCGAAATCATCTACAAGCAGCGCCAGATGGTGCTGGACGGCGAGGATATCAGCGGCAAGCTGCACGAGATGATGCGCCAGTCCATTGACGATGCCTGCGGCAACTACCTGAACGGCGAAACCCCCGACGATTGGGATTTTGCCGGTCTGCGCCGCCACTTTATGAACTGGCTGTGCCTGCCCAGCGACTTTAACTATACCACCGAGCAGCTGAACGACATCACCCGTGAGGGCATTGCCGACGAGCTGTACAAGCGCGGTATGGAAATTCTTTCCGCCAAGGAGAGCAAGTACGGCGCTGCCACCATGCGCGAGCTGGAACGCATCTGCCTGCTGCGCAATGTGGATTCCAAGTGGATGGAGCATATCGACAATATGGATCAGCTCAAGCAGGGCATGGGTCTGCGCGGCTACGGTCAGCACGATCCCGTGGTAGAATACCGCCTGGAAGGCTTTGCCATGTTTGACGAGATGATCGCCTCCATCCGGGAGGATGCTGTGCATATGCTGCTGACCATTGAGGTGCGCCAGCAGAACGCTGAACCCAAGCGCGAGCAGGTGGCAAAGCCCACCGGCGAGGGTGCGCCCACCCAGCCCGATGCCAAGGGTGCCGCCCCCGTGCGCGTGACCAAGATCGGACGCAACGATCCCTGCCCCTGCGGCAGCGGTCTGAAGTGGAAGAAATGCACCTGCAAAGAGTATCACCCTGACCTGTAAAACACCCACAGCGCCGCCCGAACAGGCGGCGCTTTTTGCAAAGGAAACGAGGTATTTTGAATGAAAGCACATATTGTACGCGAACCCCGCTGCGTCCTGTTATGGCGCGTGGGTGCCGATACCCCCGGCTATGATGCCCTGCAGCGTATCGCCCGTGCCAACAAGGTGCGACTGCGCTGCGTGGCGGACGGCGATCTGGGCGCGCTTGTGGGGGATTTGTGCGCAGGACGCCCTACACCGGACTGCGCACCACTGCTTGCCGTACCCGACACCCCGGCGCTGATCCTCAGCGGGATGCGCCACGACAACGGGGAGCTTTCCGCCTTTTTGGACACCTTAAAAACGGCGGGCTTTGCCGTGCCGGTGCGCTGTATGGTGACCCCCACCAACAAAAGCTGGACGCTGGCACAGCTGCTGATGGAGCTTGCCCGCGAGCATGAAGCCGTAACCGGAAAGGCGGAGCCATGACACGCCGCGGGCTTGCCGCCGTGCTTGCCATCTGCCTGCTGCCGCTGACCGCCTGCGCCCCACAGAAAAAAATGTACACGGCAACGTGGTTTGATGTGTTCGACACCGTGACTACCGTGCAGGGCTATGCAGCAAGCGAGCAGGAATGGAACGAGCAGGCGGATGCCCTGCACGCGGACCTTTTGCACCTGCACAAGCAGCTGGATATCTACAACGCCTACGACGGCGCGACCAACCTGTATACCGTCAACCGCTGCGCTGCCGATGCCCCTGTGCAGGTGGAGCCGGAGCTGTTTGATTTTTTGCAGTGGGCGTGCAAGGATGTGTACACCGCCACCCATGGCGCGGTGAATCCCGCCGCCGGGGCGGTGCTGCGCCTGTGGCACGACGCCCGCGAAAGTGATTCCCCTGCCCCGCCCGCGCAAGCTGCCATTGACGAAGCCCTGCAGCACTGTGATGCCGATACTCTCTTGCTGGACGCCGAAAACCATACGGTATATTTTGCCGATGCGGCGATGCAGCTGGACGTGGGCGCGGTGGCAAAGGGCTATGCCGCCGTGCAGGTCGGGCAAAAGGCTGCGCAGCGCGGGCTGGACAGCGCCCTGCTGAATGTCGGCGGCAATGTGTATATCATCGGCGACAAGCCGGATGGCAGCGCATGGCGGGTGGGTGTGGAAAACCCGTGGGGCGACAGCCCGCAGTACCTGCAAACCGTCGAGCTGCACAAGGGGGATTCGCTGATCGTCAGTGGAGATTACCAGCGCTATTTTACCTACAACGGCGTGCGCTATGCGCATCTGATCGATTTGACCACCGGCTGGCCGGCGACCTATTACAGCAGCACGGCGGTGTATACCCACCCCGATACCGGCTGGGGCGATGCCTGGTCCACGGCGCTGTTCTGCCTGCCGACCGAGCCAAGCGAGGCATTGGCGGAGCAACACGCCGACACTATGGGGGCGCTTTGGATGTACGCGGACGGCACGCTGCGGCAAAGCAGCGGCTGGACGGGAAAGAACGCACGATAAAAGAAAGAAGCCGGGAACCTTTTTGGCAAGGTTCCCGGCTCTTTTTATTGCGTTTCGGTACTTAGCAGGATACGGTCATTGTCCAGCGCGTGACCGACATTTTCGGCAAAGCGCTGCAGCAGACCGTCCACCGTGGTATGCGCACGTTCTTCCCCGGCGATATCCAGCACGATGCGTCCGTGATCCATCATCAGCGTGCGGTTGCCCAGCGTCAGGGCATCGCGCATATTGTGGGTGATCATCAGGCAGGTGATGTGGTTTTCTGCCACGATTTTTTTCGTCAGCTCCAGCACCTTGTCGGCGGTGGCAGGATCCAGCGCGGCGGTGTGTTCGTCCAGCAGCAGCAGTTTGGGGGTGACGAGCGTTGCCATCAAAAGGGTCAGCGCCTGACGCTGCCCGCCCGAAAGCAGACCGACCGGCTGTTTCATACGATCTTCCAGCCCCAGCCCCAGCGCCGAGAGTTTTTCGGCAAAAAGCTGGCGGTCGGCGCGGGAAATGCGGGAAAACGTGCTGGTGCGGTGCGACGCGCGCAGGTAGGCAAGCGCCAGATTTTCCTCAATGGTCATATGGGGCGCGGTGCCGCGCAAAGGGTCTTGGAACATTCGCCCCACCTGCTTGGAACGGCGATAATCCGGCAAAAAGGTAATGTTCTGCCCGTCCAGCGTGATATGCCCGGCATCGGCGATAAATTCGCCCGCAATGGCATTGAACAAGGTGGATTTGCCCGCGCCGTTGGAGCCGACGATGGTGGCAAAATCGCCCGGTTCCAGGTGCAGATTGACGTGATCCAGCGCCAGCTTTTCGTTGACGGTGCCGGGGTTAAAGGTCTTGCTTACGTTTTGCAGCTCAAGCATGGCGGGCATCCTCCTTGCGGTTTTTGGCGCGGCGGCGGTTCAGGGCTGCCTTGTCGCGCAGTGCCGGGGCGGCGATCGCCAGCGCCACGATGACGGCGGAAATCAGCTTTAAACATTCAGATGGCACGTTGGCACGCAGCGCCAGTGCGATAATAAAGCGGTAGATGACGCTGCCCGCCACAGCCGCCAGCGCCTTGGTCCACATACTGCCGCGGCTGAACAGCGTTTCGCCGATGATCAGCGAGGCAAGCCCGATGACTACCATACCGGTGCCAAGATTGATATCTGCCGAGCGCTGGTACTGTGCCAGCACAGCGCCGGACAGCGCGGTCATGGCGTTGGCAATGCACAGCCCCACCGTGATGGTGAACGCCGTGTTGATGGAGGAGGCGCGCACCATATCGGGGTTGTCGCCTGTGGCGCGGATGGAAAGCCCCAGCCGCGTGCCAAGGAAGAAAATCAGCAATGCGCAGACCGCTACCGTGATGACCGCCGCCACGACCAGCTTATAGGGAAAGCCCTCCCCTGCCAGCGCCTGCACGGTGGTGAAAACAGTTTGGGTTTTCAGCATAGGAACGTTGGAGGAAAAGCCCATCACGGCAAGGTTTACGGTGTACAGCCCGGTGTTGGTCACAATGCCCGCCAAAATGGAGGGTACGCCCAGCTTGGTTTGCAAAAAGGCGGTGACAAAACCGGCGGCAGCGCCCGCCAGCATCGCCAGCGGCAGCCCCAGAAAGGGGTTCCCCGCCACGGCGGCAGTGGCGGAAACGGCGCAGCCTAAGGTAAAGGCACCGTCAGTGGTCATATCGGCGATGTTGAGGATGCGAAAACTCAAAAACAACGCCATAGCGACCAAAGCGTAAATAAAACCCAGCTCCAGCGCGCTGAGGACTGTGGCAGCGGTAAACATACAGGGACATCCTTCCTATGGTGTGATATGACAAACAGATAAGGGGCAGCTGCCCCTTATCCGTCGGCGGGGTTATTCGGCGGTGGTGACCTCAACGACCTGACCTGCCAGCTCGTTGAAGGCAGCGTAGTCAATGCCCAGGGCGGCGGCGGTTTCGGTGTTGACGGTGATGATGCCGCCGTCCATAACGTGGTAGGCAGGCACGGTGCCGGTTTCCAGAATGTCGAGCGCCATATCGGCGGTGTAGGTGCCAAGGTCGGTGTAGTTGACACCGCAGGTGGCAAAGGCGCCGGCGGTCACAAAGCTGTCAGCCCCGGTGTAAAACGGGATGCCGCCCTTGGTCAGCGTGTCGGACACGGCAGCGGCTGCTGCCATAACTACATTGTCGGTGGGGGTAAAGACGGCATCGACCTGCCCGACCAAGCTGGCGGCGGCGGTCATAACTTCGTCGTTGGTGTTGCCGGTCTTTTCAACATAGGCAATGCCCTTGCTGTCCAGATAGGCTTTTGCCTCGGCAATAGGGGTCTGGGAGTTTGCCTCGGAGTTGGAGTACAAAAGACCAACGGTCTTGATATCGGGGTTGACCGCGAGCATCATATTCATAACGGACTCGGTGTTCAGTGCGTCGGAGGTGCCGGTGACGTAGTCGATATCGGTCAGATCGGCAGCGGCGGGGTCAGAGATGGCGGCGTAGATGACCGGAGTCTTGCTGTCGGCGCAGGCGGTCGCCATGCACTGGGCTGCCAAGGTGGCGATGGGAATGACGGCGTCGTACTGGTCGGAAACGACCTGCGTGCCGATCTGGTTCAGCGTGGTGGCATCGTTCTGACCGTTGAAGTCCTTGTATTCAATGGTAATGCCCTTCTCGGCAGCCTTGGCGTCCAGTTCTGCCTCGATGGCGGTGCGGATCTGGTCAAGGCTGGCGTGATCCAGCTGCTGAACCACGGCGATGCGGTAGCTCTTGGCAGCGGGTTCGGCGGCTTCCGACGAGACGGCGGGTGCAGAGGAAGCGGAAGCGGAGGAAACGGCGGTGGAATCGGCAGAGCCGCAGGCGGTCAAAGAAGCAATCATAGCGGCGGCGGACATAACAGCAACAAACTTTTTCATAATAACAATCTCCTTGTTTTTAGCATAATTTAGGTGGACGGTCGGTTTGTTCTATTGCCATCGTTCCTTTAACAGCAGATTTTTCATGATACTTGCTCCCCTCATGGTAGGTGCAAAAACAAAACTGCCCTTGCACAGAAATACCTCTGTGCAAGGGCAGATAAAAATCTGTGGTGCCACCTTGCTTGCCGTACCATTACAGCACAGCCACTTTGTAGGGAACCAACATTCCCCTGCCCTGTAACGGGAGCGACCCGTCAGCGGATACTCAAGGCGTGCGCCTGTTTCCCCGTGCCCTCCGTGAACCATTATGCTGCACCGCTTTGTACCCCGTTCCCAGCAAAGGGGGCTCTCTGTGACTGCGCTTGGAGCTTTACTTTCACTTCATTGGTTTAAAGCATTTATACCACAGCGGACACGGTTTGTCAACAGTTTTTTAAAAGTTTTTGCAAAAAGCCAAAAATAACGCGATGCATCGCTATAATAAATTGCCGCTAGACGGTATCGGTCTGGCGCGAAACCGAAAGCACAATGCCCATCTCCCCCAGCAGCATCAGCAAGCTGGTGCCGCCGGAGGAAAAAAACGGCAGGCTGATGCCGGTGTTGGGTATGGTGTTGGTGACCACGGCAATGTTCAGAATTGCCTGCAAGACCACCTGCACAACAAAGCCCACCACCAGCAGCGCGCCGAATTTATCCCGTGCGCGCACTGCCAGCGTGATGCCCCGCAAAAGCAGCAGCAAAAACAGAAAAATTACAAGGGCTGCCCCCACAAAGCCCAGTTCCTCGCACAGGATGGAGAAGATAAAATCGTTTTGCGGCTCCGGCACATACAGGTATTTTTGGCGGCTGTTGCCCAGCCCCAGCCCTGCCACGCCGCCGCTGGCAATGGCGTACAGGCTCTGGATGGTCTGGTGACCTTCCCCCAGCGGGTCGGCAAAGGGGTCGCGCCAAGAGGAAAGTCGGTCAGCGGCGTAGGGTACCAGCTGCGGCAGCGCCAGCACCGCGGCAAAAACCGCGCCGACTCCCAGCCCGCCTGCCAAGGCAAACCAGCGCAGCCCGGTGCCGCCGACAAACATCAGCACCGCGCCGATGGATAAAATCAGCAGCGTACCCGAAAGATGCGGCTCCAACAGCATCAGCACCGCCACCAACCCCAAAAGGATGCCAAAGGGCAGAACGCCCGCTGCAAAGCCCTGCATCCGGTCGTGATTTAACGATATAATGTGCGAAAATACCAGCACCACGGCAAATTTGGCAATTTCGCTGGGCTGCAGGGTGCCAAGCCCCGGCAGTACGATCCACCGCTTGCAGCCGTTATATTCCGGCATAAACAGCACAATGACCAACAGCAGCAGCGACAGCCCCATAATGGGCCATGCCAGCTTGTGCCAGATGTGGTAATCGATCAAGCTGGCGGCGTACATAGCTGCCAGCCCTAACGCGGCAAACAGCAGCTGGGGGCGGATGTAGGTGTAGGCATCGCCCCGGCGGTAGAGCGCCACGGCGTACCCGGCGGAGAACAGCATCAAAAGCCCCAAGGACAAAAGCAGCAGCAGGATGCATAAAAACGGCAGGTCCAAACAGGGCTGGCTGCGTAGACGGCGGCGCAGCGCCGCAAGATAAGAACGCATAAAAATCCCCCTGCGCACAGTGTACGCAGAGGGCGGGCGGATTATGCGCCGGGGCGCAAAGCCACGGTTATTCCTGTTTTAAATCGCGGGTCATCAGGGCGTTCAGGGCGTCGCGGGCTGCCATTTTGCCGTCCAGAATGGCGGCGACAGCCTGCACGATGGGCATTTCTACCTTATAGCGGGCTGCCAGACGGCAGGCGGCGGGCAGGGCGTTGATGCCCTCGACAACCTGACCCACCTCTTTTTTGGCGTCCGCGGCATCCATACCGCGCCCGATCAGCATACCGGCGTGCAGGTTGCGGCTGTGCATACTGGTGCAGGTCACAATCAGGTCGCCCATACCGGAAAGCCCGGCAAAGGTTTCGGGGCGGCAGCCCATGGCAAGACCCAGGCGGGTCAGCTCGGCGCTGCCGCGCGTAATCAGGGCAGCCTTGGCGTTGTCGCCGTAGCCAAGCCCCAGCGCAATGCCGACAGCCAAGGCAATGACATTCTTGATGGCACCGCCCAACTCCGTGCCGCGGCGGTCTGTGTTGGTGTAGACGCGGAAGCTCGGGGTGTTGAACATCTTTTGCACGGTCTTGGCGGCGTCCGCATCGTTGCTTGCCGCCACGATCAGCGTGGGCATATCGCGGGCGACCTCCTCGGCGTGGGTGGGACCGGACAGTGCCACCACGCGGGCAGTGCGGTGCGCCTTTGCCAGCTCGTCCTCGATGATCTCGCTCATCGTCATCAGGGTCTTGTCCTCAACACCCTTGGCGACATCCACGATGATCTGCCCTTCGGCAATATGGGGGGCTGCTTTTTTGGCGGTGGCACGCACAAAGGGCGAAGGCACCGCAAACAGCAGGATGTCCCGCCCTGCGCAGGCTTCGGCAATATCGGCGGTATAGTGCATACCGGCGGGCAGCTCCATACCGGGCAGGTTGGGGTGGCGGCGGGTTTCAGCCAAGGATTTCAGCTCGGCGGGGATCGCGCTCCACACCGTTACATCGCGACCGTTGGCGGCGAGCAGCCGTGCCAGGGCAATGCCCCAGGTGCCAGCTCCGAATACAGCGATTTTGGTCATTTGGAATCTCCTTATTTGGCGGATTTCTGCCACAGCCCCGCAAACAGACCGTGGCGCACCGCAGGGCGAACCTGCGGCTCAACGTCCAGATAGACGCGCTCGTAACAATTGATAATGCGGGTCGAGTTGTACTGATGCTCCCGCGGGAGGCTGCCATAATTCAAATGGATGTGTCCGTGCAGCATATAGGCGGGCTGGTAGCGATCCAGAAGCTCGTGGAATACCGTAAACCCGCGGTGGGGCAGGTCGCTTAAATCGCCGTAGCCGTGCAGCGGGGCGTGGGTCACCAGAATATCCAGCCCGCCGTGGCGGTCGATTTTGCCGCGCAGACGGTTGACCCGCTTGCGCATTTCCGCCTCGGTAAACTGCCACGCGCCGGTGCGGTAGCGGCAGGAGCCGCCCAGCCCCGCAATGCGCAGCCCGTGGTAGGTGTACAGCTCATCATCAATGCAGATGACCCCCTGCGGCGGGCGGGTGTCATAGTTTTCGTCGTGGTTGCCGTGTACATACAGCACGGGCGCAGGTACCATGGTGGCTATGTACTCAAGATAGGTGCGGCTCAAATCGCCGCAGGCGATCACCAGCTCCACCCCGGCGATTTTGTCGGGGGTCATATAGTCCCACAGTGCCTTGCATTCTTCGTCAGAGATGGCAAGAATTTTCATAGCACCACGGCCTCCTTCTCCACGGGAAGCCGGTCGCGGTGGATGCCCTGCATCCGGTACATCGGGCGGGAAACCTCAGCCAGCTCATCGTATTCGGGGATATGCCCCTCCACGGCGTCGCACAGCCAGTCCATGTGTACGATCTGCTCCAGCTCCAGCCCGGTGCGCCCGCTATTTTTGAGGGTGCCGTCCTGCGCGGTGATCCGGCAGGCAAACGGGTCCAGCACGCCGGAGCTGATCCCGGTGCGCAAAATTTGCGCCAGATGCTGCACATCGGGCGGCAGCTCACGGCTGAGCAGCACGTCCATAACGCCGCTGTTCATACCCCACCAGTAGTTTACGGCGCGTCCGTCGGTGCCGGATTTGTCGCGTTCCCAGCCGCCGTCCAGCACGCTGCGCACAACGTTTTCGTAAAATTGTCCCCAATGCCAGAACGGTGTGGCAAGGTCCTGCAAGATGCCGCCGGGACGCACCAAAAAGGTGCCGAACTCGTGCTGGGGACGCCCCGGCATGGGGGCGTCGCGCCCGGAAATGACCGTGACGCCGCTGCGGGCAAATTTGACAAGAGGCTCCTCCTGATTGGGCAGACAGGTCCATTCCAGCTGGATCTTGGCGCGGGGGTTCGCCATACGCGCTCCCAAGGCAAAGGCGTTGATGTTGGCGGGTACACCGAAGCTGGGATAATCTGCCACATAGCCGATGCGGTCACCGGCGGTCATGGCACCGGCGATGGCACCCGTGATGAACTTGGCCTCATACACGCGGGTGTAGTAGGTGCGGATGCTGGCGTAGGGCATCTCCATGGAGCAGTTGAGGATGCGCACCTGCGGATGCTTGACGGCACTGCGCAGCGAAGCGCCCACCAGCTTGGGGCTGGTGGTGAACACGATGTCGGCGCCCTCGGCAATTGCCTGCTCGACAAGGGCATCGGCGTTCTCGCCGGGAACGGCGTTGAAGTACGCCGCCGTTTCGACCTTGCCGGGAAAAACCGCATCCAGCTGGGTGCGCCCGAATTCGTGCTGGCTGGTCCAAGCGCTGATTTCCGGCGTGCGCTCGTGGACAAAGGCGACCTTCAGGTGGTTGGGTCCCGCCGGGCGGATGCCCGGCAGCAGGCGGCTTAAAAGCCCGTTCTGCTGGGGGGCAGGCTCGGCGGGCTTGCCGCTGACGGTGACGGGGTCATCGTTTTGCAGCGCCAGAACATCGTCCCACAGGGCATCCAGCTTTTCGTTGAGTTGGGCGGGGGTGCTGTCCTGCAATTCTTTTTTGGGGTAGACGCGCAAAAGCAGCAACAGCACATCGCCCAAGGTGCAGTGCAGGCGGTCACCGCCGTGCGCTGCAAACGCCTTGCCCACCCAGTTGTACAGGGAGAGCATTTCAACGCGGTCTTCCTCGCTCCAGATCTCATCGGGCTGCTTGCCGAGGATTTTTTGCAGCCGGGCAAAGCTGCCGGGCTTAGTGAATTGCAGCAGATACGTTTTGGTGATAGGAAAATACTGCACAAATTCGTAGTAGCGCTGAATTTCGGGGTCGTCGCTGTACGGCGGCAGGATACGGGTGACCACGCCGGGTACACTGCTCGCACCGAAATATTTCAGCACACTGACGCGCTTGTTGCCCTCCTGCACATAAAAACGCCCCAAATATTCATAGCAACGGATGGGGTCGCGGATGCCCTCCTCCACATGGGCGATGCAAAGGCTGATCCACTTGGCGCCAAACTCGGATTTCATATCCAGCAGCGGCATAAAGTTGGAGGCAAACGCCCCGGTGCGCCCTTCGGTCTTGGTGCCGACCAAGAGATCCATCGGGATATCCACCAGCCCCAAGGGCATTTGGGAATCGACCCCGGCGGCGCCCTGCAGGATGTTGTCCAGCACCGGCAGATAGGGCGACTGCCCCCGCAGAATTTTTTCGCGGTAATCGCGCTGCCCCATTTTCTGGGCTTTTATGTATTCGTCCATTGCCTCGGCATGGGTCATTGGCAGATCGGCTCCTTTCAGCTGTTGATGTGTTCCGCTTTGGGGTACACCTTAAACATACGGTCGTTGTCGTAATGGATATCTAAGTAGCTTTCCACGCTGTTCTGGGCGGGAACTCCCTGCAAACGGGCGTTGTAGCGCACCAAAGCAGCCGAGCTGACAATCATATCGGCTGCCATAAAAAGGCACAGCCCCCACGTCAGCAGCGTGCCGAAGCGGCGGGGCAGCCGCTCGATGCAGGCAGAGATGGGCGGGTACAGAATTTTAAACCACGCAATGGCGGCAAAGCCCCAGAAAAAGCAGTACAGCAGATTGATGCGCCCGCCAAGGTTGAACGGAATGGCGCTGTAGTCCCAGAACACGGCACCGAAAACCACCTCGGTAAAAACGCTGCAAAGGTATTCGTAAGCGCCGCCCAGCAGCGTACCCGCCGCAAACAGCCAGCTGACGGGCTTGTCCTTATAGCGGTACAAAAGCTGGGTGACCAGCGCAATGGCAAGCCCCCACACGATGGAAAACGGTCCCCACACTACGCTGGAACGGCTCATCCAGTAGCCTGCGGTGATGCGGCAGAAGATGGTTTCGGTGATGTCGCCCAAAAAAGCGCCCACAAAAAACAGTAGGATGATTTTGTACGGGCTGCACCCTTTGGCAAAGGTGGTGCTTTTTTGCCGCTGCCTATGGCGGAAGGTCAGCGCAGGGTGTGCACCCGCCATACGGCTTTCGACCTTGTCCAGAATCCACATACCCGCGTTGACGGTGAGATTGGCAAGATCGTTTTCAATGCGGCGTCCGGCTTTCCAGCGGTATTGCAGACCGCACATGGCCAGCAGCGTTCCTACTGCGTCAACCGCCAGCAGCACCAGCAGCACCCACAGGGTGATGACTGCCGCACCGCGCGGCAGCAGCCCGAACAGGCGCAGCAGCAGCGGGTTGCCCCATTTCAGCGTGATGGCGCTTAAAATGCCCCAAAAGACAGAAACACCCAGACAGACGTAGCCGTCCAAGTTGAAGGGCATATCGCTGTAATCCCACCAGCGCGTCTTACTGACATACTCCAGTATATGTCCGGCGATCCACTCAATGACGGTGGCGTACACGGCACCGAACACGAGGGAGAAAAACCAGCCGCCGCGCAGATCCTGCAGGGCAAAGGTGACCAGCAGCCCGCCGATGCCGTACAAAATGCACAAAGGACCGTTCAAAACGCCGCGATCCTGATACTTGCGGTGTATAACCGCTGTGTACAGCACCTCGCCCAGCCAGCCTAAAAAGGAGTAGGCAAAAAACAGAAATACGACCGAATAAACGTCCATAAGCTTCTCCTTGGGGCAATACCGCCGGATGTGCGGTGCTGCCTTTGACATCATGGCGCAGACCCGTGTGGGAACGCGCACGGAAAAAACGGGTATTTTTATAGTATAGCAGAAACAGCAAAGTCAGGCAAGCCGGGCGGTCAGACACCGCGCGCCTGCTTGCTGAAAACGCAGCCGCAGTAATCCTGCCGGTACAGCCCGTATTGGTCGCTGAGCTGTAGGCTGCGCTTGTAGCCGTCCTTTTTGCGGAACTCGCTGGGCAAATACGGCACACCGTACTGCCTGCCCAATTCGGCACCGAGGGTATTCAGCCGCACGGGGTCTTTCATCGGGGAGATGGACAGCGTTGAGCAGTACCAGTCAAAGCCGTTTTCGGCGGCGTAGCGCGCTGCCTGCTCCAAGCGCAGGCGGTAGCAGACGGTGCAGCGCTCCCCTTTTTCCGGCTCCTGCTCCAGCCCTTTTACGGCTGTATAGAATTCCTGCGGGTCGTAGGGCAGTTCGACCACAGGGCATAAGTACCCCGCCTGCGCCACAAAGCGCTCCAGCTCCTGTTCACGGCGGTGATATTCCTGCGGGGGGTAGATGTTGGGGTTATAGTATAAAACGGTTACGGAAAAATGCTCGATCAGACGTTCCAAGGTGGCGCTGGAGCAGGGCGCGCAGCAGGCGTGCAGCAGTAAGCGCGGCTTGGGCTGCGTTTTGTCCAGCGCCCGGATAATCTTTTCCATTTCCAGCTGGTAGTTGATGCGGTTCGGCATAAAAACTTCCTTTTTTAAAATTTGTCAGGTTTTGCCTTTATTATGCACGGTATCGGGGCAAATTGCAAGGGTCACGCCAGACAAGAAATTAAAAATATCCGGTGTCCTTGTGCACAACCTGTGCATCCAGCCCCATCGATACACCCAGCGCCTCGTCTACGCGGCGCATATCCTCGGGCGAGATACGCCCGGCACGCTCGCGCAGACGGCGCTTATCCAAGGTGCGTATTTGTTCGGTTAAAATGATGCTGTCCTTGGCAAGCCCGCAGCGGTCCGCCCGCACGCTGATATGCGTAGGCAGGCGGTTTTTGTCCTGCCGGCTGGTGATGGCGGCGGCAATCACGGTGGGGCTGTGGCGGTTGCCGACCTCATTTTGAATGATAAGTACCGGTCGTATGCCGCCCTGCTCCGAACCGACCACTGGGCTGAGGTCGGCGTAAAAAACTTCTCCGCGGTGAACTTCCATAACAAAAGCCTCCTCTCGCTTACAATATTAGTATAAGCAAGAGAAGGCGCATTTAATCGCAGGTTCCTGCGGAATTTTGCTCTAAAATCACATAGGCAGCGGCAAGCCCGCCGTCGTGGGTCAGGCTGAGGTGCGCGGTCAGGTGGTTTTGCTCGATAAACCGCGCAGCATCGCCGAAAAAGCAGAAATAGGGCGCGCCGCTCGGCTTGTGCAGCACCGCCAGCTCCGCCAAGGCAAAGCCGCCCAGACCCGTGCTGGCGGCCTTTAAAAAGGCTTCCTTGGCGGCAAAGGCGGCAGCGGCGGATTCGGCACGGCGCTTGTCGGAAAAATCCTGCCAAAAAGCCTGCTCCTGCGGGGCAAACACGCGGGCGGCAAACGCAGGCTTTTGCAGGCTGTTTTCCATGCGCGCCACCGCGCACAAGTCAATGCCGATTCCCAAAATCATCGTGTACCCCCTGCGTGTGTGCGCACCGTGTGCAAAAGCGCCTCGCGCTCGTTGGGCAGTTGCCCGTCCATAACTTGCTGTAATAAGGTGTTCAGCGTTTCGCCCACGGCAGGTCCCGCAGGCATACCGGCGTGCATCAGATCGCCGCCGTTTACCGCCAGCTGGCGGATGGTATAGCAGCCGCTTTTGGCAAGTTGCAGCATACGCTGTTCAAATATTTGTACGTCCAAACGCCGCTTTTCGACATCCGGCGTGTGGGCGTGGGCGTCAAGGTCGGCGTATTTCAAAGCGCAGAGACGGCGCAGAAATTCGGCACCGTAGCGGTTCAGCCAGCGCAGAATTTCGGGGTCGGCGGTGGGCAGCGGGGCATCGTGGATCGCCACCAGCCCGGTGACGCCCTCAATCAGATAGCCGGGGGCTTTCAGGCGGCGCAGGATGCTGCGGGTCATTGCGCTGCCGCGCTGGTTGTGTCCGCGAAAATGCGCGGCACCGTCGGCATCCACGCTGCGGCACAGCGGCTTGGCAATGTCGTGCAAAAAGGCTGCCCAACACAAAATGCGGGCGCCGCGGGTGTCCTGCCCGCGGGTATCCAGCGCCTGCACCGCTGCGGCAGAGTGCAGCCAAACGTCGTAGCAATGCCATTTTCCGGGCTGCGTGCAGCCGATGCAGGGCAGTATTTCCGGCACGGCACCGGCTAAAATTTCGCCGTACTGTGCCAGAATTTTGCCGGCAAAGGGCGCACTCAGCAGCCCGTCAATTTCGGTATACAGCCGCTCAGCGCTGACGGTCTGCAGCGTGTCGCGCGCTGCCAGCGCCGCGGCGGCGGTGGCGGGCTGCAGAGTGAAATCCAGCCGTGCGGCAAAGCGCAGGGCGCGCAGAATGCGCAGCGCGTCCTCGGCAAAGCGGGCATCGGCATCCCCTACGCAGCGGATGATGCCGGCTTTTAAATCCGCCTGACCGCCGTATAAATCGATGACTTCCCCGCCGGGGGCATAGGCCATGGCGTTGATGGTAAAATCCCGCCGGGCTAAATCCAAGGAAAGCTCGTCCACAAACTGAACCTTTTCGGGGTGGCGGTGGTCGCGGTAATCGCCGTCCAGCCGATAGGTGGTCATTTCGTAGGGCTTGCCGTGCAGCACGACCGCCACGGTGCCGTGCTTTTCGCCGGTTAAAATCAACTGCTTATCGGCAAAAAGGCGGCGCATTTCCTCCGGCTTGGCAGAGGTGCAGATGTCCCAGTCACCGGGGGTGCGCCCCAAAAGGCTGTCCCGCACGCAGCCGCCCACAACGTAGGCGGTATGCCCGGCGCCGCGCAGCTTTTGCAGCAGCCAGACGGCATCCCGCGGGATGTACACGGGAAAACGGTTCATTCTGCACCTCCTTTGTCAAAGTTTTGGTAGATTTACTGAATCTGCCACTGCTGGGCAAGGTCCACCACGCAGGCTACGCAGTCGGGTTCCTCTTTGCGCAGGACCTCGATTTTTTGCTGCGCCTTTTCGGGGTCAGCTATCCAGGTCAGGATAAAGAAATTTTCGGCGGGGACTTCATAGTAGACCCAAGCGCCGTCGGCACGCAGCAAATCGGGCAGATGATCCAGCTCACTGTCCAAAAGCCCCTGCCCTTCCTCGCCGTAAATCATTTCGGGACCTACCTGCAGAGAGTCGATCACATGGATGCTGCTGTTGATATAGGTATCACGGTCTACGGTTTGGTCGCCGCACTCCCATGCGGAGGCGAACGCCTTGACCAGCAGCTCGCGGACTTCCAGTTTGCTGTCACCAAGTTGATACATAGTACATTTTCCCTCTTTACATAAATAGTTTCTTACAGTATAGCACATTTTCAAAGGATATGGTATGATTATTTTAAAAAAAGCTTGACCTTCCAGTGGCTGGAGGGTGTACAGTGAAGCCGTAAGGAGGTGCCTGCACAATGAATATCAAACAAGCAGCACAAAAATCCGGCATTTCGGAGCGGAACATCCGCTATTATGAGCAAGCCGGGCTGATCACCCCCGCCCGCAATCCGGAGAACGACTACCGCCAATACACCGAAGAAAATATGCGCACCCTGAAGATGATTCGCATTTTGCGCAGCGTGGATATGCCGGTGGAGGATATCCGCGATGTTTTGCAGGGTAAGACCGCCCTGTCCGATGCGGCGCTGGCGCAAAAGCAGCGCCTGCAGGACCGTATGCAGACCTTAAAAGCCGCCGCGGATTTTTGCGGCGAGCTGAACGAAACCTGCTGCAGCGCCGATGCGTTGGACGTGGATGCCTGTCTGACCCGGATGGAAGCCCCTGCCCAAGCGGGCTGGTTTACCGGCTGGGTGCAGGATTACACCAAGGTGGCAGCGGCGCTGTCCAAGGAACAGTTCTCTTTTACGCCGGACAGCGAGGTGCGCACGCCGCAGCAGGTCAGCGCGGCGCTGCTTGCCTATGCCGAACAGCAGGATCTGGACATTGTCATCACGCACGAAAGTATGACCCCGCGCTTTACCCTGAACGGTGCCGAGTACACGGCGCGGGTGGTTTACACCCCCGTGATGCGGGTGCCTACGGCGCATATTTCCTGCCAGATGGTGGGCGCAAGCGAGGCGGACGCCGTCGTGCCTGCCCCCCGCCGCAGCTTGCAGCGCGGTTTGCACAAGGCACTGCCCGGAATTTTGCTGCTTTTGGTGGTCGGGGTGCGGCTGGGCGCACAGGGGATGCTGAACTCCGCCGACGGCTGGATTTTGCTGGGCAGCTTTGCCGCCGTGGTCATCGCCAAGAGTGTGTACGATTTTTACTGGTTGTACAACCACAACGATAAACATTGACAAACCTGCGACAAAATGCGACAATAGCAGTAATAAACGTGCTTCAGGCTGTGGGCTAAAACTGCAAAAGTTTGGCACACTTTGCTATGGAAAACTATGAGGTTTTGCGGTATGGTTAAGACAACACATACAACAACTCACCGTTATAGGAGGCTACTTATGGATGTTACTGCATGGACCCCGGAACAGCGTGACGCCCGTCTGGCGCTGGATGTAGAACGCTTGCTGCGCTTTGGGCGCAAGCATAAGCTCATCAAGGATCTGGATGAGATCGTGGCGCGCAATACGCTGCTGGATCTGCTGGCGCTGCCCGCCCCCAGCGAGGAAAAGCTGCCCAAAGAAAACCCCGAAACCCCGGCGGCGCTGCTGGACGAAATGGTCGAGCTTTCTGCCCAGAAGGGGCTTTTGGACGGCAGCGTGGATCAGTACCGCATCAACTTTGAAACCCGCCTGATGGGCGCCCTGATGCCGCGCGAGAGCGAGGTTTGCAAAAAGTTTAAAAAGCTCTACGACAAAAAGGGCGCCAAGGCTGCCACCGATTGGTTCTATGACCTGTGCGTGGTGACCAACTATATCCGCACCGCGCAGATTGCCAAGAACATCCAGTGGAACACCGAAACCCCCTATGGCGAGCTGGAAATCACCATCAACCTGACCAAGCCCGAAAAGGACCCCAAGACCATCGCGCTGGAGCGTCTGCAGCCCAAGAGCGGCTACCCCGCCTGTATGCTGTGCAAGGAAAATATCGGCTACGCCGGGCGCATCAACTTCCCTGCCCGCCAGACCCACCGCATTGTACCCATCCAACTGGCAGGTCAGCAGTTCTATTTGCAGTACAGCCCCTATGCCTACTTCCACGAGCATTGCATTATGCTGCATGAGAGCCACAAGCCCATGGAGATGGATCGCCAGACGTTGGCGGAAATCTTTGACTTTGTGGCGCAGTTCCCCCACTACACCTGCGGCTCCAATGCGGATCTGCCCATTGTCGGCGGCAGCATCCTGAGCCACAGCCACTTCCAGGGCGGACGGTATGTATTCCCCATGCAGAAGGCGGACGTTGCCGTGCCTATGACCGATGTGCGTTACCCCGGTGTGCGCGCCGGTATTTTGAACTGGCCGGTTTCTGCGGTGCGTCTGGTGGGACGCAGCAGCCAGCAGCTGCAGAATGTTGCCAACAACATTCTGACGGCGTGGCGCAATTACAGCGACGAGAGCGTGGGTATCCTTGCCCGCACCGGCGACACCCCCCACAACACCGTGACGCCGATTTTGCACTATGACGAGAAGGACGGCTTTATTCTGGATTTGGCGCTGCGCAATAACCGCACCAGCGAGGAATTCCCCGACGGCATCTTCCACCCGCATAAGGAATACCACAACATTAAGAAGGAAAACATCGGTCTGATCGAGGTGATGGGTCTTGCTATTTTGCCCGCACGCCTCAAGACCCAAGGCGCGAAAATTGCCGATATCCTGTGCGGCAAGGCTGCCAACACCAGCCGCAGCGAAGGCTCGGACTTGGCGGTTCACGCGGATTGGATCGACAGCCTGATTGCCAAGTACGGCACCGCCCTGTCCGAGGGCGAGGCGAACAAGGTCGTCAAGAAGGAAATCGGCGTGGTGTTCAGCCATGTGTTGGAGAACGCCGGTGTCTTTAAGCAGGACAAGGACGGTCAGGAAGCCTTTGTGCGCTTTATGAACAGCGTCGGCTTTAAGAAAGCTTGAACCGCATAACACAAGCAACCGCCCTGCCGCATTTTTTGCGGCAGGGCGGTTGCTGTTTTATAAGGCTTTACGCTTCCTCGATTTTCATATGGGGGTTGCGGGGGACATAATCGGCAACGTTCAGCTCCCAAGTGGTGCCTTGCTCGGATTCCTGCGTCTTGGAAAAGCCGAACTGCGCATAAAACTCGCGCACCATCGCATTTTTGGCGGTGGGGTAATAGTAACCGACCACCTTTTCAATCCCGCGGGCAGCGGCGTGGCGCATCAGGGTGTCCATCATGGCATCCTCCATACCGCGCTTGAGAACGCGGCAGCTCATCAGCCAAAGGCGCATATGCAGCGCACTTCCCTGCTGCTGCCCCGCCACAACGGTGACAATGCCGTTATCACCGAACTTATCCACCAGTTTGCCGCACAGACACAGATGGTCGGCATCCTCTGCCATGGTACGGATGTCCTCCTCGGAGCAGCGCAGCGTGGTCAGGTTGAACTGGTTGGACTTGTTGGTCAGTTGGGCAATGCGCTGGATGTACAGCGGGGAAAAGCCCTGAATCGTTGCAGTCATTTGCAGGCTGTCCAGATATTCGCCGTAATCGGCAAAGGCTGCCTGCGCCTTGGCGCGTTCGGCATTCTGGTGGTACAGCTCGGTTTTTTTAAGGTCCTCTTTCGACAGAGCGGTCACCTCAAAATAGCCACCGTGATCCAACGTCTTGATGTAGTTTTCGGCACCGTCCATGGCAGGCACGGCAGCGCCGGGAACCTGCGCGGCAACAATGGCACGCTCGGCAGGGTTGTCATCGGCAAAGACGAAGCTGTCGGCGCCAAGGCTCAGCTCGGACGCCATTGCCAGCAGGTTGCGATCCTTCGGCTCCCAGTTGGCTTTGATGCAAACAAAGTCGTCGGGACGCAGTACGCCGTCCGGGTGATTCAGCCCGGCGAGGGCGTTGGCTTCCTCATTTTTGGAGTCAACTGCCAGAATCACACCGATGGATTTCAATGCCTTGCAGTAGCTCTGGAATTCGGCATAGACCTGACCTTCCGGCACTTCGGGACCGATGGCAAGACCGTCCACGCCGTCGTCGCCCACAACGCCGCCCCACAGGGTGTTGTCCAAGTCCAGCACCAGCGCCTTTTTGTTGCGCCCATAGATGGATTTGACGATGTTGGCAACGCTGTTGGCAAGCGAAGGGATGGCATCCAGACACAGAGCGTACTTGTACATATGCCAGAAAAACGCATCGCCCCAAGCGGTCAGACCGTAATCGGCGGAGAGGTAGTCGATATCGTTGATATAGAAATTCTCGTGCGAGGCGGCATAGGCGTAGAACCGCTGGTTCAGACGGCTGATAAAGTTGGAGCGCCCGTGGATATCCCAGATATCGCGGTTGCCCATCAGCCGATAGTTGGGGCGGTCAAAGTTATTCTGGATCACCGGGCAGCCGAACTTCTGCGCCAGCGCCTGCCACATCGTTTCAAAATGGGTGTACTGCGCATCCAGCATCGCGTCGATGTCGGCGGCACTGTCGGCGGTGGTGGGCAGGTCGGTCAGGTTGCGCCAAGTGGTGTGGATGTAGATGATGTCCGGGTGAAACGCATCCAGCTCCGGGCTGCCGAACATGGCATCCTGCCAATACTGCCCGTATTCGCTTTGATAAAACTCTGCCTCAATGCCGTATTGCAGCAAAAAAAGACCCAGCTGGTCGGCAACCTCGTTGGTGGTGGAGCCGCCCAGAATGGCAATTTTTTTGTGCAGCGCATGGGGGTTCTGCGCCAGCAGCTCGCGGCGCAGGCGGCGCTTTTTGCGCAGCAGGGTTTCGGTATCCAAGGGGTAGTGGAAGCAATCCATGATAGTCTCCCGTTATAAATTTACAGCTGCTCCAAGGCAGCCTGCAGCGCGTGGGCAATCTGGTCGGGGCAGCTGGTGGACTTGCTGCCGCACACCGTACCCTGCATACGGGCAATGGCATCCTCGGCTTTCATACCGACAAGCAGCTGGGAAATGCCCTTCAGGTTGCCGTTGCAGCCGCCCTCCACCTTGACAGAGGCAATGGTGTGGTCGGGGTTCAGTTCGATCTCAGTGCTGCGGGAGCAGACACCCTTGTTTTTGTAAGTGAAGGTCATATGAGTTCTCCTTTATAGTTCTTGTTTGCGCTTTTGCGCCAAGGCGCGGATGCGCAAAATTTGTTCCTCTGCGGTGGTGCAGGTGCCTACCGGGCGGGGGTGGGCGCTGTTCATACCGTGGTAGTCGGTGCCGCCGGTGATAATCAGGTCATACTGCTGCGCCCAAGCCGTCAGCTGCGCCTTGTCCTCCGGCGTGTTGCGGGGGTGGTCGATCTCAACGCCGTCAATGCGCCTGGCTTGTATCAGCTCCTGCGCCAGTTCCATGCTGTGGTAGACGCTGGGATGCGCCAGCACGACAACGGCGCGGCATTGCTTGGCAAGCGCCAGAACGGTATCGACCGACTCATAGGCGGGGTTATGCAGAATTTTGCCGCGCACCGGCTTTAAGCCGAACAGCGCACGGTAGGTGTCGCCGTACATACTGTCCGCCAAGGCGTACTGCAAAAGCACCTGCATAACGTGGGTCTTATATAAGGTGTCACTGTTTTTGCATAGCGCCAGCGCCTCCTCGGTGCGGAACTGCGGGCAAAGCTGCTCTAACTCGGCGCAGCTTTGTAAAACCGCCTGCCTGCGCCGGGCTGCCATCATGGCGGAAAAATCCGCCAGCGCCTGGCAGTCATCAGGGTAGTAGCACAGAAGATGCACCCGATGCTCGCGGGCAAAGTCGTAGGCGGTCAGCTCGGTGGCGGGGATCAGGTTTACCCCCTCCTGCTGCGGATGGGCGTAGGCATACCGCACGCTGCGGATGCTGTCATGGTCGGACACCGCCAGCCAGCCAAGCCCGGCGCACCGGGCAAGAAACGGCAGCTTTTCAATCGGCGTGGAGCCGTCTGAATATAAAGTATGGGTATGCAGATCCCCGCGCATGGCAAACGCCCCTTTCCAAAGATATTATTATAGCACAAATCGTCAGGTTTGAAAAGGGGGGTTATTGGGAAAGCGTCTGGGAAAAGCTGCGCAGATGCTGCAAAAACTGCTTGCCCGCCGGGGACAGCCCGCTTTGCGCAAGGCACGCCGCGCCGATGCTGCGCTTGGCGACAGGCTCCAGCCGCAGCACCTGACAGCCGCAGTAGTCGGCACCATGCTTGAACATCAGCTCCGGCATAATGGCCAGCCCCTGCCCGCAGGAAACCATGGCGATCATACTTTGGTCGTCGGCAATATAGCTGCGGCTGTTGACCTGCAGCGCATTGATGCGGAAATAGCTTTGGATGTCGGCGTCCACATCGGACAGCTGGCTGACAAAGGGCTGCCCCTGCAGCTCATCCGCGCGGATAAAGCCCGGACGTTTGGGCTGGTAGTCGGCGGGGGCAAGGCAGATCAGCGTGTCGTCATACAGCGGTTCAAAGTCAAAGCCGGTGGCGCTGGAGTTGGACAAAAAGCCCAGCTCCACGGCGCCGGTCTTGAGCCAGTTGGCAATGTCGGCGTAGGAGCCTTGGTAAATCTGCACGTCAATGCCGGGAAATTCCTTGCGGAAGGGCGGCAGCACCTGCGGCATCCACGTTACGCAGGCAGAGTTGAACACGCCCACCCGCAAAACACCCTTGTGGGTGCCGTTGACCTGCGCGATGGACTGGTTCAGCGATTCGCTGCTGGCGGTCATCTGGCGGATGGCGGGCAAAATGGCTTCGCCCGCGGCGGTCATCTTGACGCCGTTTTTGGTGCGGGTGAACAAAAGGAACCCGCATTCCGCCTCCATACCCGAAACCGCGTGGCTGATGGCAGAGGGGGTCAGGTGCAGCTGCTCGGCAGCGGCGGCAAAGGTACCCAGCTGTGCCACCATGGAAAATATCTGGCAGTCGGTAAGTGTCATAGGATGCTCCTTTAGTGATGAGCCGTGTTCACCACTTGTGTGAAAAAGTTAAGCTTTACTTCTTATCCATAATGTACTATGATTTAAACAGAAAGTCAATGCTTGCAACGCACATTGCAAGTGTACATGACCTCCCTCTTTTCCCTCTTTTCCCTCTTTTCCCTCTATTGCCCTGCCGGCGCACAACGGCGGGGCTTTTTTTATTGCGAAAATCGACAGCTTGTGGTATGATGGAAAGAAAGTTTACAGACTAAGGATGGAAAGCTATGGCAAGGGTTCGCGGGGTACGCGGCGCCGCCGGGGTTTGCGCGCTGGCGGCGATATTGTATCTGTTGGCAAGAAGTGTGCTGACGCTGCTGGTCAGCGGCATTATGGGGCTGATCCAGCCCGGTGCCAGCTTGGCGCACGCGACCGGCTTTGGTGAGGTCGGCGTGATCTTGCTGCAGACGCTGGTGGGCATCGGTGCGCTGGCGCTGCCGCTGTGGTGGCTGCTGTGTTCCACCCGGCTGCAGATCAAGGATATGCGCATTATGATCCCCACCGCGTGGAGTCCGGGCTTTTGCCTGCCAGTGTTTTTGGGGCTGGCGAACGCAGGCAACCTGCTGGGCGGGCTTTTGTGCCGCATTTTCGGCGTGGAGCAGCGCGGCACGCTGCTGGCAGGCGGCGGTGCGGAATTGTTTTTGCAGTTTGTATCGCTTTGCCTTGTACCCGCTGTAACAGAGGAACTGTTTTTCCGCGGGGCGCTGCAGGGACTTTTGCGTCCCAGCGGCAGCGCGGCGGCGATTTTCGGCACGGCACTGCTGTTCGGACTTTTGCATCTGGATTTGGCGCAGGGGCTTACGGCGTTTATCAGCGCGGTATTTTTGGGCTGGCTGGCAGAGCGCTCGGGCAGTATCTTGCCGGGGATGCTCCTGCATTTTGTCAACAACTCGCTGGCGTTTCTGACGCTGTATCTGCGCTTATATGCCCCGGCGGCGGCAGCTATGGCGGTGGAACTGTTCATTTTGCTGTTTTTCCCGGTGTTTGCGGTGTGGCTGATCTGGCGCGCCCGCGGACAGGGATTTCGGTTTTCGGCAGGGCTGCGCCCCGGCGTGGATGCGCTGAACGTCTTTACCAGCCCGGTATATTCTGCAACGGTCATCTTTTTGGTGGCGTATGCAGCGCTGCTGTGAGGGAGAACGTATGACCGATGAAGAACTGATGCGCGCCGCCCTGGACGAGGCGCGCAAGGCGGCAGCGCTGGGCGAGGTGCCTGTGGGGGCGGTGATCGCCAAGGACGGCGAGATTATTTCCCGGGCGCATAACCTGCGGGAAACCGGCAAAAACGCCGTGTACCACGCGGAAATGCTGGCGATCGACGCCGCGTGCAAGGCGCTGGGCGGCTGGCGGCTGTGGCAGTGTGAACTGTTTGTGACGCTGGAGCCTTGCCCGATGTGCAGCGGGGCGATCATCAACAGCCGGATAAAGCGCGTTGTGTACGGTGCCAAGGACCCCAAGGCGGGCTGCTGCGGCGGTATGACCGATCTGTTTGCCCTGCCTTTTAACCATCACCCTGTGATGGAGCAGGGCTTGCTGGAGGCAGAAAGCCAGCAGCTGATGCAGGAATTTTTTGCCCGTCTGCGCGAAAAAAGAAAGAAGAAATGATATGGCTTACAATGTTTTGATCACCGGCGGCAGCCGGGGCATCGGCGCGGCAGCCGTGCGGGAATTTGCCAAGGCGGGCTATAATGTCGCCTTTACCTGGCACAGCAGTGCTTCGGCAGCCGATGCCGTGGTGCAGGACGTGCGCAGCGCTTGCCCCGATTGCCGCGTGGTTTCTATACAGGCGGATGCGGGCGATGCTGCGCAGGTCAGGGCTGCCGTAAGCAAGGCGGAATATGAGTTGGGCAGCCTGCAGGTGCTTGTCTGCAATGCGGGCATTGCGCAGCAAAAGCTGTTTACCGACACCACCGACGAGGATTGGCGCCGCCTGATGGCGGTGGATCTGGACGGTGCCTTTTATGCCTGCCGGGCGGTTTTGCCCGGTATGATACACCAAAAATACGGGCGCATCCTGTTGGTAAGCAGTATGTGGGGGCAGACCGGCGGCAGCTGCGAGGTGGCTTACAGCGCTGCCAAGGCAGGGCTGATCGGGCTTGGCAAGGCGCTTGCCAAGGAGGAAGGTCCCAGCGGCATTACGGTAAACATCATCGCGCCCGGCGTTATCGACACCGATATGATGGCGGGCTTTACCGCAGAGGATCGCGCCGCCTTGGCGGAGGAAACCCCCGTCTGCCGCCTTGGCACCGCGCAGGAAATTGCCCGCACCATGGTGTTTTTAGCCGACGAGCAGAGCGGCTATATCACCGGGCAGGTCATCGGGCAAAACGGCGGCTTGGTCATTTGAAATGTAGATGAAAGGAGGGGCTGCTATGCCCTTGATTATCCCCCGTGAGCTGCCCGCGTATGACGAGCTTTCGCACGAGAATGTATTTGTTATGCATCAGGAGCGCGCCCGCAGCCAGCATATCCGCCCGCTGCGCATCCTGATTTTGAATTTGATGCCCACCAAGATCGTAACCGAAACCCAGCTGGCGCGTCTGCTCGCCAACAGCCCCCTGCAGGTGCAGGTGACCTTTTTGCAGACTGCCACCCACAATACCACCCACACCGCGCCCGAGCATATGAAGGCGTTTTACAAGACCTTTGATGAAATCAAAAACGAGCGCTTTGACGGTATGATCATCACGGGTGCGCCGCTGGAGGATATGGCGTATGAGCAGGTGGATTATTGGGACGAGTTGTGTACCATTATGGATTACACAAAAGAAAACGTCTACTCGACCATTCACCTGTGCTGGGGCGCGCTGGCGGGTCTGTACTACCATTTCGGCATCCCCAAGGTGCATCTGGAGCAAAAGATGTTCGGCGTGTTTGAGCATCGCGTGACCCGCCCCTCGAATCCGCTGGTGCGCGGCTTTGACGAACGCTTTTACGCCCCCCACAGCCGTTGGGCGGGGCTGGACCGCAGCGCCATTGACGCCTGCGGCGACCTGCGCATTCTGGCAGAAAGCGACGTGGCGGGACCGATGCTGCTCTCGACCGATTCGGGACGGCAGATTTTTGCGATCGGACACCCCGAATACGACAAATATACGCTGGATAAGGAATACAAGCGGGATGTCAGCGCGGGCAGACCCATCCATGTCCCCTGCAACTACTACCCTGACGACGACCCCGCGCGGGACCCTTTGTTCCGCTGGCGCGCCCACGGGTACCTGCTGTACACCAACTGGCTGAACTACTACGTCTATCAGGATACCCCCTACGACCTGACACATCTGGAAGCATTGGAGAAATAATTATGGCAAAAATCAGTGCCTGCATCGTAGCGTACTGTGATTACGAGGAAGTCTGCACCGCCGTGCGCAGCATCCTGCATTACACCCAAACTGCCGATTTCGTGCTGTATGTCGTGGATAACGCCAGCCCCGACGGCTGCGGCAGACAGCTGGCGAAAACGGATTTCGGCGATGAGCGGGTGAAAATCCTCTGCCTGCCCGAAAATCTGGGCTTTGGCAAGGGACACAACTTTGTGCTGGATAAACTGCACAGCGACGTGCATTTTATTTTGAACCCCGATATTTTGCTGACGCAGGACACCCTGCCCGCCATGGCGGACTGGTTGCTGGCAACGCCGGGCGCTGCCATGGCAACGCCGCAGCTGCGCTACCCGGACGGAAAATTGCAGCACCTGCCCCGCCGCAAGCCCACGCCGTGGCTGCTGCTGGCACGCCAGCTGGCACCAAGGTTCGGCGGTGTGTTCCGCAAGGCGGATGACCACTACACCATGCAGGACGAGGATCTGACCCGACCGCGTAAAATTGAATTTTGCACAGGCAGCTTTATGGCAGTGCGCACCGAGGTATACAAAAAAATCGGCGGCTTTGACCCCGCATATTTTATGTATGTTGAGGATGCCGACCTGACCCAAAAGGTTCTGCGCGAGGGCACGGTCTGGCTTGCCCCGCAGTTTGGCGCCATCCACGCATGGCACCGCGCCCCCATGCGCGACGTGGGCAAGTTTAAAATGCAGCTGGTCAGTATGGGGCGGTATTTCAAAAAATGGGGCTGCGGCAAAGGCAAGGTGTAAAGCCGCCGCCAAAAAAATGTAGGGCAACTACCCGCTTTTGCGGGTGGTTGCAGTTTTTTGTGCGGATATTGTGACTTTTCCTGCGGTTTGACCGTTTCGTGGGTGCAAGACCTTGAATCAGAAAGGAAAACACAACGCTATGGAGGATAACAAAATCATAGATGCCTTATTGCCTAAAAAAGTCAGACTTGACAAACCCGGTGACGGTGTGGTACAGTAACACTATACGAGGCCGCTGACCGACGGAATTATGTGGGGTATACCACAGGGGAGGCGGGCAAAACCTCGTCTTTAGCCGACCGTCTGGGCTGCACACACGCCAGTGTGTGCAGCCCTTTATTGTTTTTTACAAAAACGGAGGAATTGTACCATGCTGAGCGATATCCAAATTGCACAGGCCGCCAAGATGCGCCCCATCACCGAAATTGCCGCCGAGCTGGGTCTGCAGGGGCAGGATGTCATCCCCTACGGTCACTACAAGGCAAAGCTGAACCATCTGCTGGCGAAGAGCGACCGCCCCGAGGGCAAGCTGATTTTGGTCACTGCCATCAGCCCCACCCCCGCCGGTGAGGGCAAGACCACCACCAGCGTGGGTCTTGCGGACGCCATGAACGCCATGGGCAAAAAGACGATGCTCTGCCTGCGCGAGCCGTCCTTGGGACCTGTGTTCGGCATTAAGGGCGGCGCGGCCGGCGGCGGCTATGCGCAGGTCGTGCCGATGGAGGATATCAACCTGCATTTTACCGGCGATATCCACGCCATCGGCGCTGCCAACAACCTGCTGGCAGCGATGATCGACAACTCCATCCAGCAGGGCAACCCCCTGAACATTGATGCCCGCCGCATCACATGGAAGCGCTGCATGGATATGAACGACCGCCAGCTGCGTTTTATTGTGGACGGTCTGGGCGGCAAAATCAACGGCACCCCCCGCGAGGACGGTTTTGACATTACCGTGGCCAGCGAGGTAATGGCAGTGTTCTGCCTTGCCAAGGATCTGACGGATCTGAAGGAGCGCCTGTCCCGCATTGTCTGCGCCTACACCTACGACGGCAAGCCCGTTACCGCCGGGCAGATCGGCGCCGCCGGTGCGATGACCGCCCTGTTGAAGGACGCGCTCGACCCGAACCTTGTGCAGACGCTGGAAAACAACCCCGCCATCATCCACGGCGGTCCCTTTGCCAATATTGCCCACGGCTGCAACAGCGTCATTGCCACCAAGCTGAGCCTGAAGCTGGCGGACTATGTCGTGACCGAGGCGGGCTTCGGCGCGGATTTGGGCGCGGAGAAGTTCCTGGACATCAAGTGCCGCTATGCAGGGCTGAACCCGGCGGCTGTGGTGCTGGTTGCCACCGTGCGCGCGCTGAAATCCCACGGCGGTGTGGCAAAGGCTGACCTGAATAAGCCCAATGCGGCGGCTGTGCGCGCCGGTGTCGCCAACCTGACCCGCCATATCGAAAACCTGCAGGGCTTCGGCTTGCCGGTTTGCGTGGCAATCAACGCCTTCCCCACCGACACGGAGGAGGAAATGGCGGTCATTCACGAAATCTGCGCCAAGGTCGGCGTCCCCTGCGCCCTGAGTGAGGTCTTTGCCAAGGGCGGCGAGGGCGGCAAGGCACTGGCGGAAACCGTGCTTTCCGTTATGGATGACACCGCCCGCGTGCAGTACACCTACCCGCTGGAGGCTTCTCTGACGGAGAAGATCGAAGCGGTTGCCAAGAAAATCTACCGCGCCGACGGGGTAAACTACACCGCTGCCGCCAAAAAGACGCTGGAGGAGCTGACGGCGCTGGGCTACGGCAATTTGCCGGTCTGCATTGCCAAGACGCAGTATTCCTTCAGCGATGACGCCAAGCTGATCGGCGCGCCCGAGGGCTTTGCCATGAACGTGCGCGAGGTACGCCTGAGCGCCGGTGCCGGGTTTGTGGTGGTCATCTGCGGCAGCATTATGACGATGCCGGGGCTTCCCAAGCACCCCGCTGCCATGGACATTGACGTGGACGGCGAGGGCAAAATTACCGGGTTGTTCTGAGTATAGTATTTTTGTCTGCAAAAACGGAGCGGTTCCCGATACGGGAACCGCTCCGTTTGTTATGCCAGAAGTTTGTCCAAAATGGGCTGCAGGGCGGCAATATTTTGCTGAAATTGGGGGTAAAATTCATCGCCCAGCGCGTAATCGTAGTACAGTGCGCGCTCGATGCGCTTGACGGCTGCCGCAAAATGCGGATGTTCTGCCCCACCGGCAGCCAACAGCTGCGCCGAAATCTGCGTGCAGACCATCGCCCAGCGGGCATCGGCACCGGCGCGCTCCTGCACGCCGGAATTTTGCAGGTAGTCCTGCAGCGTCTGCCCCGCCCCGGCGCTTGCCCCGCACAGGGGCAACTGGGCAAAATAGGCGGTCTGGGCGGTCACGGTGTCAATGCTCTGCCCCAGCGGGTAGAGCGCACACGCCAGCGGACGTGCGGCGTGGATGGCACAGGCAGAGCCTTCAAAAAAGCGGCAGTTGCCGGTCTTGGGGTCGGGTGTCAGCCGCAGCGTGGGCAGACAGCTTTGCGGTGCAACGTAGCTTTTGCAGAACGCACCCGCCACAATGCGGGGCGAAAGGCTCAGCCGCCGGGCGATGCGGTACAAATCATAACCGGATAGAACTAAGTCGCGCCGCGCACGGCAGCAATCCCCGCAGCCTGCACAGACAAAGGCAAAACGCTCCCCCGCTGCGATGGGCTGGCAGTTCCCCCACGTTTCGGTCATACGACCCGGTTCGGGCGTCATAGGGGCATCTCCTTTCACAGGCGGAAGTCCAGTACATTGGCAAGCCAGCGGGTGCAAAGCGGCACCCACGCGCTGTTTTCGGCGCTGGGGGTGTTGACCTCGTTGGTGCAGGTACTCATACCGTGCTGTCCCTTGGCAAAGAGATGCAGCTCATACGGGATATCGCACTCCTCCAGCGCGTTTGCCAAGAGCAGCGAATTCTGCACGGGGACGGATTCGTCAGTGACGGTATGCCAGACAAAGAACGGCGGCAAGCCGGGGCGGATTTGGTTTTCCAAGCTCATTTCAGCGCGCAGCGCTGCGTCGCTGCCGCACAGGTTTTCGGTGGAGCCTTGGTGTCCCAGCGCGCCGGTGGTGATGACGGGGTAGCCCAGCACCACGGCGTTGGGGCGGGCTTCCTCCCCCGTGATGCCCAGCGCCTCTCGCACGGCGGGCGTGTGCACCAAAACAGCAGACGAGGCTGCCAGATGCCCACCGGCGGAAAACCCGCAGACGGCGATTTTTTCGGGGTTCAGATGCAGGGCATCGGCGTTGCGGCGCAGATACAAAATGGCAGCGGCGGCATCCTGCAGCGGCTGATAGCGCAGCGGCACCGGGTTTTCATCGGCGCAGTGGTAGTACAAAATAAAGGTCTGGTAGCCCGCCTGCAAAAACTGCATGGCGACAGGGTCAGCTTCGCGCTTGCTGCAATAGCCGTAGCCGCCGCCGGGGAAAATCAGCATGGCGGGGCGGGTGGCAAAGGCGGGCATTTCGGCGGCTGGCTCGCGCAGGTAGCCGACCAGCTTTGCGCCGGTGGACAGGGTTTGATGTAAAGTTTCCATACCTTATACCTCTTGGGTCGGGGGCAGAGGGTGCGTTTCAATGTACTCTGCCATAATGTCGGCGGCTATGCGCACCAGCTCCGGGCAGGGGCGCTTTTGGTAGTATTCGGCGGTGCGGGGGCTGGCAACGGGGCTGCCCTCGGCCTTTTGCAGCCCCAGCAGCTCACGGCAAACGATGGAGTTTTTGCCGTTGCGGCGGCGATATTCGGCGGCGAGCGCCTGCACCTCGGTGTAGGTGGCGGTTTTTTGGGCGGGGTCATCGCTGCCGTAGAGGGTGCTTAGCACAAACGTGATGCCGGAAAACGCACCGCACACTTCCCGCAGGCGTCCGAACCCGCCGCCGAAGCCGGAGGACATCCGCGCGGCTTGGGATTCGGTCATATGCATAACGGGGGCAAAGGCTATCGCCACGCACTGGGCGCAGTTGTAGCCCTTAAAAAAGGTTTCGTAGGCTTTATCGCCGTAAATGGACATACAATCCCCTTCACTTCCTGGCGCGATGCCGTGTTACCCTATACGATAAAACGGCACGCCTTGCCTTGTAGTATTGTCATCATACCACAAAGCGATGTCAAGGAAAAGACTTTTTTAATTTTTTGTTAAAATGTGCTGAAACAGTTGCACTTTACCGCAAAGAGTGCTAAACTATCATTAGCAGTTGAAATAAAAGAGTGCTAATATCAAGATAAAAGCGAGGTCATATTCTATGGCAATGCGTCAATTCAAAGCCGAAAGCAAAAAACTGATGGACTTGATGATCAACTCCATCTATACCAACCGTGAGATTTTTCTGCGTGAGCTGATTTCCAATGCGTCGGATGCCTGCGACAAGCGCTATTTTAAAAGCCTGACGGACACCGAGATGGGCATCACCAAGGCAGATTTGAGCATCCACCTGTCCGCCGACAAGGACGCCCGTACCCTGACCATCACCGATAACGGCATCGGTATGACCAAGGAAGAACTGGAAAAGAACCTTGGAACCATCGCCAAGTCCGGCTCTTTGGACTTCAAGACCGAAAACCAGAGCGACAACATCGACATCATCGGTCAGTTCGGTGTGGGCTTCTACTCTGCCTTTATGGTTGCCAAAAAGGTAACCGTCGTTTCCCGTGCACAGGGCGCTGACGAGGCTTGGAAATGGGAATCCACGGGTGTAGAGGGCTACACCCTGACCGAAGCCGACAAGCAGGACGTCGGCACGGAAATCACGCTGGTGCTGAAGGACGACACCGACACCGAAAATTACAGCGAGTATCTGGACGACTACACGCTGGCAAACCTTGTTAAGAAATACAGCGACTATATCCGCTTCCCCATCACGATGTACCGTGAAAAATCCCGCCAGAAGCCCAAGCCCGAGGACGCCGGGGACGACTACAAGCCCGAATACGAAACCTACACCGAGCTGGAAACCCTGAACAGCATGGTGCCGATCTGGAAGCGCGCCAAGAGCGAGGTCAAGGACGAGGATTACAACGAATTCTATAAGAATAAGTTTATGGACTACTCGGACCCGCTGCGCGTCATCACCAGCCGCACCGAAGGTACCGCAACCTACACCGCCCTGCTGTTTGTCCCCAGCCGCACCCCCTACGACTACTACACAAAGGAGTACGAGAAGGGTCTGGCGCTGTATGCCTCCGGCGTTATGATCATGGAAAAATGTGCCGACCTGCTGCCGGACTACTTCAGCTTTATCAAGGGCGTTGTGGACAGCGAGGATCTGAGCCTGAACATCAGCCGTGAAACCCTGCAGAAGGACAGCCAGCTCAAGCTGATCCGCAATTCCTTGGAAAAGAAAATCAAGAACGAGCTGCACGCCATGCTGGTCAACGACCGCGAAAAGTACGAAACCTTCTGGAAGAGCTTTGGTCGCCAGATCAAATTTGGCATCTACGGCGATTACGGTATGCACAAGGATCTGCTGGGCGATTTGCTGATGTTCTTCTCTGCCAAGGAGCAGAAGCTGGTCACGCTGGACGAGTACATCGAGAAGATGCCCGAGGATCAGAAGTGCATCTACTTTGCTGCCGGTGACGACACCGACCGTCTGGGCAAGCTGCCCAACGCCCAGCTGGTGCTGAGCAAGGGCTACGACCTGCTGCTTTGCACCGAGGATGTGGATGAATTCTGCCTGCAGATGATGCAGAACTACAAGGAGAAGGAATTCAAGAACATCAATTCCGGCGATCTGGGTCTGGAAACTGAGGACGAAAAGAAAGCCGCCGAGGAAACCGCCACCGAGAACAAGGATTTGTTTGAGGAAATTAAGACGGCGCTGAAGGGCAAGATCAAGGATGTCAAGGTCAACCCGACCCTGCAGGAGCATCCTGTTACGCTGTCCAGCGAGGGTGGCATCTCGATGGAGATGGAAAAGGTGCTGCGCCGTATGCCCAACAGCGAGGGTGTGGAAAGCACCAAGGTGCTGGAGCTGAACCCCAACCACACCGTGTTTGCCGTGCTGAAGGCTGCCCACGAGGCGGGCGACACCGAAAAGGTCAACCACTATGCTGAGCTGCTGTATGATCAGGCTTTGCTGATTGCCGGTCTGCCCATTGAGGACCCTGTGGCTTACGCCCAGCTGGTCTGCGGCTTGATGAAGTAACACCGCAAAAATTGAGCTGTGTCCCCTTTTGAGGACACAGCTTTTTTTGTTGCCAAAGGAGGTGCGCTGCGCTATAATATAGGCAACACAAACATTTTCAGGGGGATATAGTATGACCGCCAATGCCGCCGATTTTGCCGGGAACGCCTGCGGGCGTCGCTATGAAAAGGAAATGGAAACGCATTTCCGCGATTGCCTGCTGTTTTATCTGGATGGACGCATCCGGTTTGAGCGCTACTGCTACGGCGAGGCGGCGTGTCTGGTGTTCAGCGTATGGGCGCACGGTCTGGACGCCGACGGCAGCATTTTGTGGGACAAGGAGCCGGAATTTGAAAGCCAGAAAACCGCCCTGCCCCGCCGCCTGACGGATATTCAGGAGGAGGGACGTGTCCTGCAGTTTGACGATGCGTTCAAGCGCTATGTGCAGACCGAGGAATTTGCCTTGGACAAGCCCAACGGCTATGGCAAGTGGAAGGTCTTTTGGCTGAAACACAGGAAATAAAAAACCGGGAGCCGCGTAAGGCTCCCGGCAGACTGCCGATAAACTTGATGGGAATATTGCAAACCTTCGGTAGGTTTGTAGGGGACGCATATATGCGTCCCGTGCGGTTTCCCCGTTGGGGCGATTTATCGGGATGGCTGCAACGGGCGGCATATATGCCGCCCCTACAAACGACCCACAATATTGCGAACCTTCGGCGGGATTATAGGGAACGGTCTATCTCCGCGCCCTACATTATTGCCCGGAAAAGGGCTTTTTTGACAAACTAAAATCGGGAGCCGTGTAAGGCTCCCGATTTTTTTATGCATACAGCTCTTTTTTGGCAAGCCGTAAGGCTTTGCGCAGGGGTCGGTACAAAAACAGCATCAGCACAAAGTTGCCGACGCCATGCATAGCGTCATAGGTAAGCCCGCTGAGCCACCAGCTCAGCGCAAAGGCGGGCGTTTTGGCGACTAGATACACCGCCGCGCACAAGCCGCCGAAGCACAGCCCGTACACGCCGCTGAACACTGCCCACAGCAGGGCGTTGTCCATACGGCGCAGCAGCCACGCCAGCAGCGCCAGCAGGTACCAGATGTACAGATACATCGCCCACCAAAGACCAAACCCGTACAAAACGCCCTGCAGCAGGATGAACACCGTGATCGCACCCGGCGTTTCCCGCGGAAGCTCCAGCGCGAACAGAACAATCAGCAGGGTCACGGGTTCCAGATTGGGCAGCCCGCTCATAATTTGCTTGCTGACAACCAGCAGCGCTCCCATAAGACCGCTAAGCACCAACCGCTGCAATTTGCGGTGCTTGGCTTGTTTACTTCGTGTAGGTGAAGGCATAGCTGTCGCCGTTGTGCAGCTCGATGTCCGCCACGCCGACGGTGGTCATCTCGCCGGCGGCATCGGTCAGGCACCACCAAGCGCCGTCCGCATTATAGTCGGCGGTGACACCGTTGACGGTGGTCACAAAGCCGGCAGCGGCTTCTTCCTTGCTGATGACGCCGGCAGCAACCAGTGCATCGCTGAGCTTCTCACCCTCGGTGATGGACAGGGCAATCTCGGTGGAGTTGCCATCGGCATCAACAACGGTAAAGGTAGCTTCGGCAGCAGCCTCAGAGGACTCCTCACCGGAAACAGCCTCGGAAGAAACAGCTTCAGAAGAAACGACCTCGGAGGAAACGGCTTCGGAAGAAACGCTCTCAGAGGCGGCGGAAGAGGCGCTGTTGCCGCAGGCGGCAAGCAGGCAGGCAGCCAAGGCCAGGCTGGCGATGACAGAAATCAATTTTTTCATTTGTGGAATCTCCTTACCATATACTTTTGCGGGTGGAAAATCCAACCGCAGACTGTATTATACCACGCACCCTTACAAAAATCAAGACAGAAATTTGTAAGGTTTGCACAAAGCCCGCCGTTTGCTGTCCCCTGCCCGAACCCCGCTGAAATTGCCGTGCGCCGCTGCGAAAACCCCCTTGTATTTTGCGCAGACAGGCGCATTTTTGGCAAAATTTGGCAAGGAAAAAAGTTCACGATTTCATTTCGCAAATTACTTGACAAAATCAAGTAACAAGATTATACTGTGAATATGAAAGGAGATGAACGTCCAACTGCCATGTTTCAAAAAACACTTTCGTATTACATCACCATGCTGTACCGCAGCTTTTCTGCTTTTACCGGGGAGCGCCTGCAAAAGGTGGATCTGAATTTCGGGCTTCTGTTTTTTATCGTGTACATCGGAAAAAAGCCGGGTTGCACTCCGTCGGAGCTGACCCAAAATTTGGCGCTTGACTGGGGACACAGCCAGCGATGTGTAAACCGATTGGTAGCGGACGGTTTTATTACCAAGGAAAAATCCGGGCGTCATTATCTGCTGCATCTGACAGAGCGCGGGCAAGAGGCTTTTGAAGCCGCCCACCGTGTGTTCTTTGATTGGGACAGCACTTTTATGACGAATCTCAACGCAGAGGAAAAAGAACAGCTGCTTGCATTGTTGCAAAAAGCAGTACAGGGGGTACCGCATCATGTACGAAACGATTCAGAGTCCTGTTAATTACGGCGGTTTGCAGCTGAAAAACCGCATCATTCTTGCGCCGACGACCTTCGGACTTTCGGACGAGGAATATTTTGAAAAAATGCGCCGCATCGCCGAAGGCGGCTGCGCAATGATCATTGTCGGCGATGTGCCGGTGGGCAAAAGTACCTTTGAAAAGTCCCTGTTTGACAAAAAAGGCTTTGCCTACTACCAGAAGCTGACTGAAATTGCACACAGCAACAACTGCCGCATCTGCGCGCAGCTGCACCAGTCGGATTCCAATATGCTGGCCATGCTGAAATATGTGCCCGGCGTGCTGACCAAAAGAATCTCCATGCAGGAGCTGCGCCCGCTGCTGAACAACGAGGTCGCGCCCTACATTTCTAAGTTATCGGTAAAGAAAATTAAAAAAATCATCGACGGCTTCGGCAAGGCTGCCGTGCTGGCGGTCAAGGCCGGGTTTGATATGGTGCAGGTGCATGGCGACCGTATGTGCGGCAGCTTCAGCTCCGCCGTGTTCAATAAGCGCACCGACGAGTACGGCGGCAGCGCCGAAAACCGCGCCCGCTTTGCCGTGGAGGCAGTCAAGGCGATCCGCAGCCGCCTGCCGGAGCTGCCCATTGATTATAAGCTTGCCGTCCGGCAGGAAAACCCGCACTACGGCAACGCCGGTGTACTGGAGGAGGAGCTGGGCATCTTTGTGCCGATGCTGGTGGATGCCGGTGTTACCAGCTTCCACGTTACGCTGGCAAACCACTCCAGCCTGGAGGACACCATCCCCCCTGCCAACCACCCGTATTTTAAGGGGCAGGGCTGCTTCCTGAAATTCTGCGATGAGGTGCGTAAGTACACCGACAAGCCCATCACCGGTGTGGGCGGTCTGACCGACCCTGATTTTGTAGAGGAACAGCTCGCTTCGGGGCGCATTACCTGCGCTGCGATGAGCCGCCAGCTGTTGGCTGACCCGGCATGGCCCAACAAGGTCGCCGCCGGGCAGTGCAAGGAGATCCACCGCTGCGTCCGCTGCAACAAGAAGTGTCTCGGCGGCTTGCAGCAGCACCAGGGCACGCGCTGCATTTATGAAAAGAGGTAATTATGAAAACTTCCATCGTGTACAGCAGCAAAACCGGCAACACCCGGCAGCTGGCGGACGCCATTGCCGCTGCCCTGCCGGAAAACGACATCCTGTATACCGGCACCCCGTGTGAAGTTGCGCTGGCAGCCGACCGCTTGTTTATCGGCTTTTGGACGGACAAGGGCAGCTGCAACAGCGAAATTGCCGACTTTTTGAAAACCGTCAAGGGCAAACAGGTTTTTTTGTTTGGCACAGCGGGGTTCGGCGGCGATGCCGCCTATTTTAACAAGGTGCTTCACGCCGCCAAAAAACATCTGGACGGCAGCAACACGCTGCTGGGCAGCTATATGTGCCAAGGCAGGATGCCGCAGTCTGTGCGCGATCGTTATGTAAAAATGAAGGCAAGTCCCCTGCCGATTCCCAACGTGGATATGCTGATCGAAAACTTTGACCGTTCCGCCACCCACCCGGACGCTGAGGATCTGCAAAAGCTAAAGGACGCTGTGGCACAGCTGTAAGCCACAAAACAATACCCTGCCGCCTGTGATTGTACGGGCGGCAGGGTATTTTTGCACCTTGCCCGCCGGGCGAATCTTTCTTAATAAAACATAATGCCCTTATCTACTTTGCTTCTTGTTTCTTTCCCCAATGTATTTTGATTCGGATGTTCCACTTGTTTCAAAAAAAGAGAACCCCCATTCAGATACTTTTCTGCACCTGAATGAGGGTTCTCTCCATTTTTATAGGTTATTTCTCGATTGGAATAATTCGATCATTGCTCTCGGTGTAGTTGCCGCCGTCCATATGGTTGCGGACAAATGGCACACCGTTCCGAACGTAGAATATATTTTCTTCTAATCTTGCATCTGGGTTCGAGGCGGGACTGATGGTACCACCCAGGTCATCATAGCTCACATTGTGACGGAATGTATTGTGAATCGCTTCTTCAAGGCAGAACATCACACAGCCGCCCTCATTCATCCGGCTATAGTGCTTCATCTCCTCCGGCATACCGGCGGCGTAATAGATGGCGCGCAGCAAAATGCGGCAGTTCTGCGGGGAGTAGGGCAGCCCGGCAAAGTAGACGCTGTGACCCTTGCCGTACTCGTTCACAACAAGCTGGCTGTACTCGCCGTCCTGCGCCAGGATCTGGTAATGTTTGCCTTGTGCGTAGATGCGGCTCGTACCCTCGCCGAAATCAACGGCGGTGTCAATATCCTCCAGGATAAAGTGGTGCGGGTCGCAGGTGTTGTATTTGTCGGTGCTTAGCGAGAAGCCCATCTCGCGGTCCACGCCCATCACATCGCTGAGCTGGAAGAACCGACCCTGATGCTGGCAGGCGGTGGGCTCACCCACGCCGATGAAGCCGCCGCCCTCGTCCACAAATTTGCGGATGGCGGTTACGACCTGCTCATCGATCCAGTTCTCGGCACCGCTGAAAGCCGTGTAGGCATCGCCCACGTTGATGATAACACCGATATCCTTGGGAATGCCGTTGCGGATGTCGTCGAAGTCGATGAACTCAACGTCAAACGGCATGCCGCTCAGACATTCCAGAACACCCTCGGCGGAGTAGGTCTCGCGGTGGTAAATCGAGTGATGCACCTGATTGCTCATCCACTTGCGCAGACCGCCCCAGCAGTTGAGAATGGCCACCTTGAACGGCGCAACGTAGGACTTTGTGCCCTGCATGTTTTCGTGGATCTGGCGGAACTCGCCGACCACGTTCTGGATCTCGTCGATAAAGCCGGGCCAGTTGTTGGCGAGTTTTAAGTAGCCGCCGTAGCCGATGCGGTCCAGCGGGCTGCGCAGGATCGCGCGGCGGGCCTTCATCCAGTTGGCGCGGGCCTCCCCGATGGGGTCGCCGCCCTCGGTAAATACATCGGGGAAGAAGTACGGCAACAGACGACCTTCGGTGTAGTTGACGCCCTTGATGTCGGAGATCATTCGCAGCGTAACGCCGCTGCCGACCGAGCCGACCACGGCGTCCAGCCCGATGGAGGCAAAATACTTGCCGTAAGGCTCGGTGCCGATCCAGTGATCGCCCAGGAACATCATCGCTTCCTTGCCGTAGGAGTGTACGATGTCGACCATCTCTTTGGCCAGCTTGCAGACTTCCTGCTGCTGGAACTCGATAAAGTCGCGGAACTCCTTGCTCGGCACGCGGAACATCGTGTTGTGGTAGCCCTGATCCACAATGAATTCGGGGCGGAACTTGTACCCTGCCCACTTTTCAAATTTTTCCAGAATGTAGGGGCTGACGCTGGCACTGTAACCGAACCACTCCACGAATTTCTCACGCTTTTGGTCGTCAAAGGTCAGCGTGAACTGGTGGAAGAAGGTCGTGAACCGCACCACATCAATGTGGGGGTTGGCCTCGCACCAGCGGCGCAGCTTTTCTTTTACATAGGCCTGCGTTTTGGGCTGACGCACATCGTAGGTCAGCTGGTGCGGCGTGTCCTTCCAGTCGTTGGTCAGGAAGTTGTACATGTGTACGGGGTCCCAGATCAGGAACGCCAGAAAGCTGACGGTGTACTCGTGATAAGGTACGGTTTCAATCTCGACCTCGCCGGTCGGCTCGTCGAAGAACCATTTGTCGGTGGGGACAACCTCACCCGTCGTGCGGTCAATGACCTCCCACCAGCGCTTGGGGTCATCCAGCGTGTTGACTTTCAGCTGCTGGGTGTGGAAGCCGTCCATCAGGTGGATGCGCAGCTTCGTGCCGCGCGCCGTGTGGCGGTCACTGATAAGATACTCCTGCTGGACTTCATCGGGGTTTGCTTCGGCCCAGGCGTTATCCTTGCGGGTCGTATAATAGGTAGCGTATTTTTTTGCGGGATCCTGCAAAAGCTCTGCGGGCATCTCGGTGCCGTCGCAGTCGCGCAGGGCATCAGCCCCCAGCAGGTTCTTCAGGCGCAGGGTTTCGTCAACAACGTCTGCATCTGTAGGAAGTGTCAATCTTCCGAGCTGCTCCATGTTCCTGTCCTTTCTTGTTTGATGGCATGTCAACCATGTCATAAATAGAACTCTCAAGCAATTTGGAAGCCTGGAATTATTATGCTGCTATCCAAATTGACCATTATTTTCTCGTTTGCGTCTCCTTTTCTTGACACTCCTATCATACCTATTTTTCACAAGAATTAGAAGTGCCGATATTGTTTGCACCTTGCACAATCTTGCTTATTATCCCTATCTTTTCGTCCTGCAGAAAGGATAGACGAAATAGTATACAAATATTTCTGCTAAAATTTGTGCATTTTTACACGAATCATATTTAACGATTGTATAGGATTATTTTATTTGTTTATCGTCACTTTTTTCATCTACTGTATTGCAAGAAGTATATATTGTGTATATAATAGG
>SFOX01000037.1 GCA_004552305.1 Subdoligranulum variabile
GATTGATATTATTCCCGCCAACGCCAATACGCCCATGGCTTCCCGCCAGCTGCAAATCCTGGCACAGTCCGAAAACGAGAGCATCAACTCTTTTTTGGCAATGAGCCTTGCCCAAGTGGCAGAAAATTACGACTATGTGTTAATTGATACGCCGCCATCCCGCGACTTGATGGTAACAAACGCATTGGTGGCAAGCGACTTTGTGCTGATTCCCTGCGTGTGTGACGATTACAGCCGGGATAGCGTATACCGCACAATCGGTATGTGCCGCGACCTTGAAAAGGATGAGGGCGTGCCGATCGATATTTTGGGTATCCTTTTGACGATGGTAGAAAAAACAGCGCTGACGGAGGTAATCCGGGATGAGCTGCGTTCCGGTCAATTCGGAGATAAACTGTTCAAAGCAGAAATCCGTAAGGGGCAGGCTGTCAAGGACAGTACCCGGCTGGGGGCGCCGGTTGTTTTGTGCGCCCGCACCAGCAACCCTGCCAAGGACTATGTAAAAGCATACGAGGAACTGGAAAGCCGTATCCGTGAAAAGGAGGCGTAAGCCATGGCGAGTAAGTTGGACCGCCTGAAAAACAAGGGCTTTAAGAACAATGAAAATCCGCTGGAAAGCATCGTGCGCGGCGACCAGGAGCCGGGCGGCGAGTACATGGAATTGAATATTGATGATATCGAGGTAAACCCCGACAATGATATTTACCGTGAGGCTGACACGGAGGAAGAAATCGTACTGCTTGCCAACGATATTAAGCGCAGCGGGCTTTTGCACAACCTTGTGGTATGCCCCAAGACCGGAACTGCCAACCGATATGTGCTGTTAAGCGGTGAACGCCGCCTGCGCGCCTTGCTGTATTTGGTAGAACAGGAGCGCTGTGAGCAGGAGGAAAAGAATCTGCCCAAGGTGATGAGCAACTGGCAGAAGGTGCAGTGCAAGGTGCTGCGCAATCTGTCGGATACCGAAAAAGTCGTGTATTTGGATTCCGCCAACCTGCAGGTGCGCGGAGGCTTTAATAACGAGAAGGTGTTTCGCAAGGCATCACAGCGCTTTGTGGAAAATTTGCAGAAGGAGCCGTTCAACCTCAGCGAGGGTGAGGCAAAGAAACAGCTGAAGGAAATCAGCCCCATGAATGCAAAAACCATCGATAAGGCGTTGGATATTCAAAAATATCTGGACGTAGGACTGCGAGAATTGCTGGATGCCGGCTTCTTGAGCCGTGCCGAGTGCGAGTATTATCTGCGCCTTGATGAAAACGAACAAATAAAGGCGGCAGATGTCTTTAAAAAAATCAAAAAGATGAACCCGCTGCTGCCGGAGCGCAAAAAAATCAAAAAGAGTATGACACAGGCGCTGACCGAGCTTGTGACCATTGCGGATATAGAGGAACGGGATCGCGCCTTTGCCAAGGCGGTGCAGGAGGCAGAGGAAGCCGTGGCGGCGGCAAAGCCGGCGGGTGGAAAAATCACCAGCACGGATAAGGATCACAATTTTATTGCCGGCAAAGTGCCTATGACGACCAAGAAGCTGACGCGCATCGCAAAGGCAAAGAATATGCGCCAGAAAATCGAAACCTACACGCCGGAGGATCGCGCAGCTATGGCTGCCCAGCTGAGGGAACTGATTGAGGCGTCACAAAAGCTGGTAGATTTGATCGAGTCGGTATAATGCGGCAGAGGAGGGGAGTGCTTGAGGCAGCGAATCGTCATGCGCCTGCATCTGGATATGCAGGAAATTTTGGAGCGCGAAGCCGTTTGGCGCGGAACCAAGGTCGGTACTCTGACAGCGGATATCCTGCACAGCGAGGCGGAAAAAGCAAAAAAACAGGGAATCAGCAACTATGAGATGCATCCCTTACGGGATATCTATGTACCCTCCAACAGTACAATAGAGAAAACGGCAGGGAATCAAATCTCCATATTTCTGACAGATGAGGATTTGGAAACGTTACAGCAGCTCGCACGGCGCCCCGGTAACAATGGCATACGCATTGTGAACGGTCGGCGCCGCACGACTTATCGGTATGTGATTCCCGGCATGCTGTTGAACGACCCCATTTTTGCCGAACTGACAAAACCCCGCGCGCCGGAACAAAAGTAAAAAGCAGCCCTTTCTGCACATCTGGCAGGAAGGGCTGCTTTTTTGGTCAATCGTTGCGGCTACACTTTTCGGCATCAATTGCCAGCACCACCATCAAGGCGGGCAGGGCATCGCACGGGTTGGTCACATCAATACAGTAGGTATCAGACCATTGCAAAAGCTCCTTGCTGACGGTTGCGGCAACAAGACCCTGCGCGGTCAGAATCTGGTAATCCCACTCCCAGAAATCACCCTGAACCTGCCAGCCGTTGCAGTCTAAGGTAAAAACCGGGCGGAACAGGGTAAACTCCTTGGAGATGCAGCCGATGTAGTCCTCCCCCAGAAACATCTCAAATTTGGGCAGAAAGGTGAAAACGCGCTCCTTTACGGTGCCGACCTCGCAGCCGTCGGCATCGAAAATTTTCAGGCAATGCCCCCAGGAAAGCTGCCCCTTGACGGTGTACAGAACAGAGCCGTCCTCGGCGTAGATATCGTAGGAATCAAACCAAGAGAAAATACGCTGGCGAAATAACATCTGCATAACAAATCCCCCTGAATCCTTTTGTCGTAATTATAGCAAATTGCGGAAAAATTGCAACAAAATCGGCGGACAAGCAGTTGTCCGCCGATTTATACGGTGCTATGTCAAAAATGACGCAGGGATTTTTCCAGCTCTGCCAGTGCAGCAGGGGTGTCGGCATCGCGCAGCTCGCAGTCGGGGCAGGGAAGAAGATGCACCGCGTCCGGATGACGCTGCAGCACCTCGCTGCCGCCGCCCTTGGTAAGGCGCAGAAGTTCGTCAAAATAATCCCGCCCGAACAGCACGGGGCTGCCAGCGCCCCCGCTGTTGCACGTTCGCCAAATGGCGTGAGGGTCAGCCAACAGCAGCAGGGAGGAAAGGCTCTCAGCGCTGAAAAGCGGCTGGTCGCCGGGCAAAAAAAGGCAGGCCTGCAGCTGCGGGCATTGCTGCAAAAGGGCAGACAGCCCCAAGCGCACGGTGTCGCTGCGGTGGGGTTCGCTGTGCAGCAGAACCGGGCGGTGCTGCGTTTGGCAAAGCGCCTGTACACCGTCGTGGCGGGTCACCGTAAGGTCCGCTGCAAACAGCCCGGAACCAGCCAGCGTGAGGGCGCGTTGTATCAGGGGCTGTCCGTCAAAACCCGCCAGCAGTTTGTTACTGCCGAAACGCCGCCCCAGCCCGGAGGCCATGACCACGCAGCCAACGGCAGGGAAGGGGATATCCAGATCCAGCAAAAATACGTCGGGGCGGCTGCGCAGACGGCTCAAAAAGGGCGTATCCTGCTTGCGCAGAACCGCCAATATGCGCTTTGTGTCCAGAAGTGCCTCTACGGACGCGCAGAAGGGCGTGCAGGCACTTTCGAGATATCCCAGCTCATCCAGCAGCGCCCACGCGCAGGGAGCCTCTGCGGCGGTCTGCAACGCGGGAACGCCCACAGACAGAAACCCCTCCTCGACACAGCGCATACCCAGACCGGGCTGGCAGCTCCAGGTGGCGGCGCCGATGATGCCGCTGCGCCCGGTGGTAAGATCCTGCAGGGTGACGCAGGTCTGGGGCGTGACATGGGTCGCAAACCCCGGCACGGGGGCATCTGCCAGCAGCGGCAGCAGCTGGCGCGCCAGCGTGCTTTTGCCCGCACCGCGGCTGCCGGTAAGAAACAGGTGTCTTTTACGGCTGACCTCCAAAGACCGTATGATAGATCTCGCGGTTGGCTTGGCTGCAGGCATCACGATACACCTCGTACTTGTGCAAAAATGTTTCGGCTTTGGGGGTCAGACGGCTTCCGCCGCCGCCCCTGCCGCCGATGGTTTTCTCGGTCATAGCAAAGCCCAGCTCGGCTTCGGCGCGTTTGACGATCGCCAACGCCTTGGAGTAGGAAAGTCCCATCTGCTGCGCCGCGCTGCGCAGCGAGCCGGTTTCGCCGATCAGCTGCAGCAGGCGCATCGGACCGTTGCCGAAAAACCGGTGACCGGTATCGTCACAGAGATAAGCGTGTATGGCGGGCTTCATAAAAACACCTCAATTTGTCTTGGGCAGCAAAACCAAGCGGAGCTGCCCGGCAGAATCCGTTACGCGGAGCAACTGCACGGGACCGAAAACCTCTGCCAGCAGCTGTTCGGTTTCGGGCAGGGGATCGGTCTTGGGATGCAGCTGAGCCATCAGGCGTCCGCCGCGCAAAAGCAGCAGGGTATCGCAAAATTCCAGAGCTAATGCGGGGTCGTGCAGGCAGACGAAGGCTGCCTTGCCGCTGCTATGCACCAGTACCGATACCATTTGCAGCATCTGGACACGGTTGTGCAGATCCAGTGCGCTGTCCGGCTCGTCCAGCAAAAGCAGCTCGGCGTTCTGCACCAGCGTGCGCGCCAAAAGGCAAAGCTGCTGCTCGCCGCCGCTGAGGGTCAGATAGTCGCGGTCGGCAAAGCCCGCAAGCCCTACCTGCGCCAGCGCCTGCTCGGCGGCAGCGTGCATAGCAGGGGAGGGGGCTTGCAGCACACCCAGCCGGGGGTTAAACCCCATCAGCACGACCTCCCGTACAGAGAGCGAAATGCCGATGCCGCTTTGCTGCGGAATATAGCTGATGCGCCGGGCAAGGCTTTTGGCGGACAGCTGCTGCAGGGGCGTGCCGTGCAGCATACAATGCCCCTTGTGGGGGACAAGCCCTGCTATACAGCGCAGCAGCGTGGTTTTTCCGCTGCCGTTGGCACCCAGCACTCCCACAAGAGGGGCAGATTCCGGCACCGAAAAAGAAACATCCTGCAAAACGGGCGCAGACCCAAGAGTGACCGAAAGGTCGTTGGCGGAAAACAGTATGCTCATTCGGTGCGCCCCCTTTGCGAAAGCAAAATATACAGCAAAAACGGTACACCCACAAGGGAGGTAAAGATGCTGACCGGCAGTTCGGTGGCGGCGGTGGTTTTGGCAAGCGTGTCAGCGCAGAGTAGCAAAAGGCTGCCCAAAAGACCGCTCATCAGGCAGGCGGTGCGGCGGTTGTGCCGCAGCCAAAGGCGGGCAATGTGGGGGGCTAATAACCCCACAAAGCTGATCAGCCCGGTCACGCTGACGACGGCAGCGACGACCAGCGTGGCAACCGTAAGCACAAAAAACCGCATAACAGCGACGGAAACACCCAACATACGCGCCTCATCCTCCTGCAGGGAGAGAAGCAGCAGCTGCCGGTGCAGAACCAGCAGCGCGCAGCAGCCCAGCACGATGACCGCGCAGGAAAACCCGATGCGTCCGGCGGTGATGCCTGCCAGACTGCCCATGATCCAGTATTCGATGCTTGCCAGCTCCTTTTCGGGGTCGGCGGTCAGCTTCAGCAGCATCAGCAGCGTCTGCGCCAGAGAATGCACGGCAATGCCCGCCAAAACCAGCGAAACCTTGCTTTGCCCCGGAACGGCAGCCGCCAGCCCCAGCGCCAGAAAGACTGCCATAAGTCCGCCCGCAAAGGCGCAGGCGGTGGTAGCGGCAGCGCCGGAGGAGATAAACAAAATGGCAAACGCCGCGCCCACACTGGCGCCCGAGGATACGCCGATAATATCCGGGCTTGCCAAGGGGTTGCGGAATACCGTCTGGTAGACAAACCCGGCAACCCCCAGCCCAAAGCCGCCCAGCAGCGCCATAACGGCGCGCGGCAGACGCAGCAGGGTAAAGGTGCGAACGGTCATTTCCTCCCCGGCAAGCAGCCCGGAAAGCGTTATGGGATAGCGCCCAAGCGCAAGGGAAACCGAAAAGACCGCCGCCACGGCCAAAAGGGTAACGGCGAGGCGGCGGCGGTCATGGTGCTTAGTCATGGTCGGCGGGGGTAAAGCCGTAGAAGGTGGAATAGAAGGTATCTGCGGCGGTCACATAGCCCTGCTCGGTGACGGTTTCGGGGTGCAGAACGCTGGCGAGGTACCAGCTGCCCAGAAAGCTGCCGGGAACGGGGGAGTCCACAGCCTCAACGGCGTGGGGCAGCTGATAGACGTGACCGTCCTGGACGGCCTTGCAGTCGGCGAGGGCGGCATCCTGCAGAACGTCCTCCACCGTGTAGGAAGCATCGGACGCAAGGACAATGTAGTCGGGGTTCCATGCCAGCAGCTGCTCGTAGGAAACCTCACTCCAGTAGGTGTCGGTGACATCGGCGGCAACGTTGGTGCCGTTGGCGTTTTCGATCAGGGTGTTCTGGTACATGGAAGGACCGGCGGTTTCCAGCACACTGCTGTTGCCGGCAAGATACACGGAGGGTGCCTCGGTGCCGGAAACGGCAGCGGACAGCGCGGTCAGTGAGTCGGTGATGTGGTTTTTCAGGGCTTCGCCGGCGGCGACGGTGTTGGTTGCCTTGGCAAGCAGATCCACGGCGTCAAACAGCTTGGACTGATCTTCGGGCTTGACAGCCAGCACGGTCAGACCCAGCTCCTCCATAGCGGGGATGGAATCCTTCAGCTTGGCAGGCACGATGACGAGATCCGGCTGCAGGGCGGCGCAGCCCTCCAGATCAAATTCCTTGGCGGTGCCGATGCTGGGCAGCTCCTGAATTTCGGGCGCGGACAGGGTGTACAGGCTGCGCTTGGCAGCCTTGGCTTCAACGCCGACCAACTCATCCTTGACACCGAGGGCAATCAGCAGGCTGGTGGAGATGTAATAGCCGCTGGCAAGGGTCTTAGGCTCGGACTCGATGGTGACCTCACGACCCAGCTGGTCGGTGACGGTCAGGGGATAGGTGACGGCAGCGTCAGCAGCGGTTTCCGCAGCAGAAGAAGCCCCGCTCTCGACGACGCTCTCAGAAACGGAAGCACTTTCGGCAGCGCTCTCGGAAGAAGCGGGGGCGGTGCCGCAGGCGGTCAGGGACAGGCTGAGAGCAGCGGCGAGCAGCAGGGATGTGATTTTGGTCAATTTCATACGAATTTCCTCTCGATTTTCAGAATGTTCAAAAAATACGTTGTGTTTTTTAAACAACAACGGAATTATAGCAGATTTTGTGGTAAAATAAAAGAGTAGACTGTAAAAATGGGAAAACTGTCCATTTTTTACACCGAAAAGGGAGCAACTTTTTATGATGACGATACGAGAATACAAAAAAACCGAAAGTCTGGAGGAAGCCTATCAGCTCAACCAGAAAAAAGCAAACCGCATCATCGGCGGTATGCTGTGGCTGAAAATGGAAAAAATCAACGTAGGTACCGCCATTGACCTGTCGGGTCTGGGGCTGGACACCATCGAGGAAACCGAGCAGGAATTTCGCATCGGCGCGATGGTGACCCTGCGTATGCTGGAGCAGCATCCCGGGTTTCATGCCTACACAAACGGCGCGGCGCGCGAGGCGGTGCGCCACATTGTGGGCGTGCAGTTCCGTAACCTTGCCACCGTGGGCGGCAGCGTGTACGGGCGGTTCGGTTTTTCTGACGTGCTGACGCTGCTGCTGGCAATGCAGACCGATGTCGAGCTGTACAAGGGCGGCATCGTGCCACTGGCAGAGTTTGTAAAAATGCCCTACGACCGTGATATTCTGGTGCGGATCATTGTACATAAGGAAAAAGCAGCTTTCTGCTACCGTTCGGTGCGCCCAACCAAAACGGACTTCCCGGCGCTGACCTGCTGTGCAGCGCGCACCGAGGATGGGCAGTACCGCTTTGCCGTGGGTGCCAGACCAATGCCCGCTGTGCTGGTATGCCCGACCTGCGCTGTGCAGGATATGCCCGCCGCTGTGCAGCAGGCAGTGACCACCGGCAGCAACATCCGCGGCAGTGCCGCGTACCGCCGCCATCTGACCGGCGTGTTGGTCAAGCGCTGCATCGAACAGCTGGAGCAGTAAGGAGAAAGACAGATGACGATCCAATTTACCCTGAACCATAAAAAAGTTTCCGCCGAAATCAGCCCCGACACCGTTTTGTATGATCTGGTGCGCAGCCTTGGCTGTGCCAGCGTCAAGTGCGGGTGCGAAACCTCCAACTGCGGGCTGTGTACGGTGTTTCTGGATGATGTGCCGGTATTGTCCTGCTCCGTTCTGGCGGCGCGTGCGGACGGGCGCTGTGTTACGACGCTGGAGGGTCTGCAGCAGGAGGCTGCCGAGTTCGGCGCCTTTATTGCCGACCAAGGCGCGGAGCAGTGCGGCTTCTGCAATCCCGGCTTTATTATGAACGCGCTGGCGCTTTTCCGCCAGAACCCCGACCCCGGCGAGGACGAGATCAAGGAATATCTGGCAGGCAACCTCTGCCGCTGCTCCGGCTATGAGGGGCAGCTGCGCGGCATACAGAACTTCCTTGCGTGGAAAAAGCAGAAGGAGGTCGCCCAATGAAAACCGTAAACCAATCCGTCCGCAAAAAGGACGCCATGCAGCTGGTGACCGGGCAGCCGGTGTATCTGGACGATATCGCCCCCAAGGACTGCCTGACCGTCAAGCTGCTGCGCTCGCCCCACGCAAACGCCATAATTCAAAGCATAGATACCTCCCGCGCCATGCTGGTGCCGGGCATGGAGGCAGTGTTTACCTGGCAGGACGTTGACCAGAACGGTCGCCGCTACACCCAAGCCGGGCAGACGTACCCCGAACCCAGCCCCTACGACCGGCTGGTGCTGGACCGCCATGTGCGCTTTGTGGGCGATGTTGTCGCCATTCTGGCGGGCAAGGACGAAAAAACCGTAGAAAAGGCGATGAAGCTTATCAAAGTCGAGTATGAGGTGCTGGAGCCGGTGCTGGATTTCCGCACGGCAAAGGATAACCCCGTGCTGGTTCACCCCGAAAACAACTGGGAGAGCCTGTGTCCCGTGGGTGCCGACAACAAGCGCAACCTCTGCGCGCATGAGGAAACCGGCAGCGGCGATGTGGACGCTGTGCTGCAGGGCTGCGATGTTGTAATTGACCGTGTGTATCACACCAAGGCGTGCCAGCAGGCGATGATGGAAACCTTCCGCACCTATTGCAGCATTGATGCCTACGGGCGGCTGAACGTACTCAGCTCGACGCAGATCGTTTTCCACTGCCGCCGCATTCTGGCAAACGCCCTGCATATTCCCAAGAGTATGATCCGTGTCAGCAAGCCCCGCATCGGCGGCGGCTTTGGCGCCAAGCAGACCTCCGTGTGCGAGGTCTACCCGGCGTTTGTCACATGGATGACCAAAAAGCCCAGTAAACTGATTTTTACCCGCCGCGAAAGTATGACCGCCTCGACCCCGCGCCATGAGATGGAAATGCACGTTCGTCTGGGTGCCGACAAAAACGGCATCGTCAAGGCAATCGACCTGTACACCCTGTCCAACACGGGTGCCTACGGTGAGCATGGTCCTACGACGGTGGGCTTGTCCGGGCATAAGTCGATCCCGCTGTACGGCAAGGCGGAGGCATTCCGCTTTACCTACGATGTGGTGTATACCAATCATATGTCGGCGGGTGCGTACCGCGGCTACGGTGCCACGCAGGGACTGTTTGCAGTGGAATCCGCCGTCAACGAGCTGGCTGCCAAGCTGAACATTGACCCCATCGCGCTGCGCCTGCGCAACATTGTAAAAGAGGGCGAGGTCATGCCCGCCTACTACAACCAGCTGAACACCAGCTGCGCGTTGGATCGCTGCATCGAAAACGTCAAGCGCCGAATCGACTGGGATAACAAGTACCCCATGCGGGTGTTGCCCAATGGCAAGATCCGCTCGGTCGGTATGGGTATGGCGATGCAAGGCTCCGGCATTACGTCGGTGGACGTGGGCAGTGCTGCGCTGAAAATCAACGACGATGGCTTTTACACGCTGCGGATCGGCGCTGCCGATATGGGTACCGGCTGCGATACCATTTTGGCGCAGATTGCCGCTGAGGTGCTGGAATGCCCGCTGGAGAATATTACCGTGCTGGCGGCGGATACCGATTCCTCGCCCTACGATTCCGGATCCTATGCGTCCAGCACGACCTATGTTACCGGCAAGGCCGTGGAAATGTGCGCCAAGCAGCTGATCGAAAAGCTTTGCGAACAGGCAGCGCAGATGCTTGGGGTCCATGCCGACACCCTGCAGTTTGCGGGGGACAGGGTAGAAACCGCTGACGGGCAAAAGTCGGTATCGCTGACGGAAATTGCCGTTGCCGGTCAGTGCGGCGCCAACACGGCGTTGGAGGCGGCTGTGACCCACAGCTCGGAGCTGTCGCCCCCGCCGTTTATGGTCGGCGCTGCCGAGCTGGAAATCGACCCCGAAACCGGAGAAACGCAGGTTATCGACTTCGTTTCTGCCGTTGACTGCGGCACCCCGGTCAACCCGAACCTTGCGCGCGTGCAGGCGGAGGGCGGCATTTTGCAGGGCATCGGTATGGCACTGACCGAAAATGTCACCTACAACGCCAAGGGAGAGCCAATCGAAAGCTCGCTGATGCAGTATAAGATTCCCACCCGCGCCGATATCGGACATATCCGCGTCGAGTTTGAGAGCAGCTACGAGGAAAGCGGTCCCTTCGGCGCCAAGTCTATCGGCGAGGTCGTGATCAACACTCCGCTGCCCGCCATAGCGGATGCCGTGGCAAACGCCACCGGTCACCGCTTCTATGAGCTGCCCATCACCCCGGAGCAGATCGCCATGGCGTGCTTACATCGGGACGCAAAATAACGATAAATAAAAGAAAAACGGATGGTTGGATTTTTGGCAAATCCAACTATCCGTTTTCTCTTGGCGTATCCATACAAAAAGGGCAAAAAATTTGTAAAAAATAGCGGGATCGGATTGCGTCAAAAAACCTTGCAACAGGCAGGGCAGAATGGTATCATTACAATATACAATAATTGTGATCGGAAAGACAAAAAATTGCGCATAACAGCTGTCAACGCGGCTGATTATGAGGAGAGATAGCATATGAAACAACACAGCAGAACAACCTCTGCCCACGGCGGAAATCCGCCAAAACGCCCCGGTTGGTGCAGAAACCTTACGGTTCTGCCGCTGGTGCTGGCAGTGCTTGCCTGCCTTGCGTTCCATGTCTCGGCGGCGGACTATTCTGCCGACCAGCGCGACCATGTGCGTGTCGGCTTTTTTGCCATGGACGGCTATCATATGATGGACGAAGCCGGCAACAAGAGCGGCTACGGCTATGATTTGCTGCGTATGATGGCGCGGTACTGGGATGTTGAGTATGAGTATGTGGGCTACAACAAGGGCTGGAGCGAAACCCAGAAAATGCTCGAGGACGGCGAAATTGATATGGGTACCTCCGCCCGCAAAACCCCGGAATGGGAGGAGAAGTTTGATTTTTCGCGCCCCATCGGCAACAATGAATGTATGATGACCGTGCGCGGCGACAACGAAGCCGTTGTTGTGCAGAATTACAGCACCTACAACGGGCTGCGGGTCGCTATGCAGAACGACAACAACCGCAATGCCGATTTTGAGCAGTTCGCCCAAGAAAAGAAATTCAGTTATGTTCCGGTATATTTCAGGCTGGTCAGCGAAATGGAGGAAGCGCTGCAGGCAGGGCAGGTGGATGCCATCGTTTCCAGTTCCATGCGCGCCACAAATAATGAGAGGGTTGTCGAGCGGTTCAACAATGAGGAAATCTACATCATTGTCAAAAAGGGCAACCAACCGCTGCTGGATAAAATCAACTATGCTATAGACCAACTCAATGCCGCCGAGGGCGACTGGAAAACGGAGCTGTTCAATCGTTACTACACCTCGCTGGGGGAACCAAATCTCGAATTTACTGAAGCAGAACAGGAAATCATCTGCCGTTACAGCGCCACGGGTACACCGCTGCGCATCCTGTGCGACCCGACCCGCAAGCCGTACTCTTATCTGGAGGGCGGCGAGATGAAGGGGATTCTGCCCGATTATTTCCGAAGGCTGGCAGACTACATCGGCTTGCCCTATCAGTTTGTTCATTGCACCACCCGGGATGAGTATATGGCAGCAGCCATCCAAAGCAGTACGGGCGGCGTGGATTTGATTCTGGACGGGCGACTCGAAGAAGATGCCGTTATAGAGCGGAGCGATTACGGCGCCAGCGCGCCGTATATCACGGTCAAGTCCGCCAAGGTCGTGCGCCGCGATTTTGACGGGAATATCAAGACTGTGGCAACGGTCAAGCAAGGCTCGTCCGGCAATATCGAGGATGTTTACGCACCCCACGCCGAGAAGCTGTTGTGCGCCAGCCGGCAGGAGGCGATGCAGGCGGTCAAAAGCGGAAAAGCGGATGCAGCCTTTGTCTATTACTATATGGCACAGGAGTTTGTCAACAACGACCCGAGCGGCAGCCTTGTGTACAGCCTGCTGGACGAACCTACGTTCGAGTACCGAATCCTTACAGCACCGCATATCGACCACGCCATGGCAGGTATCCTGACCAAGGCAATTTACGCTGTACCCGACCGAACGATTGAAAATATCGCCTCCGGCTATACCAGCTACAAGGCGTCCGATATGACACTGAGAATGCTGATACAGCTGCATCCGGTTGTTGCCATAGTCGCACTGGTGGTGGTGCTGCTGCTTCTTGCGCTGTTTGCTGTGCTGACCTTTGTGATTCGAGCGCAGAACCGCCAGCTGAACGGCAACCTGGACAAGATCCGCCGCGATAAGCAGATCCTTGACAAGCTGTGCGGCGATTATACGGCGGTGTATTATATCAACTTGGATACCGGCGCGTATGAGGTCTTAAAGGTTGCCGAAAAATCCAACGCGGGAGGCTTGTTGAGCAAACAGCAAGAAGGATGTAAGACATTTGACGACTTTGCAAGAATGTATGGCCAGACCTACCTGCCCGAGAACGAACGGGAGGAATTTGCCCAGAAGTTCACCTGTGCCCATATGAAAGCCTGCCTGCAGGACGCAGAACGAACGAATTTCCACTACACCAGCGTGCCGAACGGCAACGGGCATAAATTCTTTGACGGGCAAGCCGTCCGGGTGGACACCGAGCAAGGCGGATTTTGCGCACTGCTGGGCTTCCGCTTCATTGATGATATTATAGAAAAAGAAAAAGCCGAGCAGGCTGCCAAGGAAAAAGGCAACGGATTGTTTGTAAATGTGCCAAGCAAGATGAGAGTGACCATTGCCGAGGGAAACAACAAGGTGGCTGAATACGAAACCACCGCCGGACAGTTCGGAAAAG
>SFOX01000063.1 GCA_004552305.1 Subdoligranulum variabile
CCGTGGTGCGCATCGCCACCAGCTGGGCCACCCGCATGGACGAGGTGGAAGCACTGATCGACCTGATGTGATCCAATTATTATAAAAAAGCTCAGAAGCGCCTGTCGGCGCTTCTGAGCCTTTTTTCAGTCCGCGCAAATGCCCATCCTCACAGCGCCCTTCCCGTGAAAACGGGACAGCGGAGCGTCCGCAGACGCTCCGCTGTCCCAAAATTAGAAATAATCTTTCCGCTAAAAATGCCCAAAGCAACGTGGAGGGCATTCAAAATCATCCTGCGGCTATCAAGTGTTCCACGGCTGCGGGGTGCTTTCCACCGACTGTCCGGGAGCGGCAAGGGCGCGCTCCATCAGCAGGGCAAGGTAGGCGTCCTGCAAGGCGTCTGCCAGTGGGTACACCTCTGCCCCGCCGGCAAGATAGACCCGCATCCTGTCCAGAAAACAGGCGATGGCGGTCTCGTCCTCGTTCAGCCCTGCCTGTGCGGCGGCAGCTGCCAGCGGGTCGGGCAGCGGGGTCAACAGACGGCACACCGGCTCCCCGGCGGCATCCAGACAGCGCAGAGTATCGTCAAACACTTCGCCCCGCTCCCCCTGCACACTGGTGTGGGTGCTGCGCAGGTAGGAGTGGTACTGCACGCCGTTAAAATCCAGAAACGCCGTGCCGCCGCCCGCAAATTCCAGCGTGTGCTGCTGCAACGTCTTTTCCACCAGAGCGCCGTTATGCACCGCGCCCCAGCGGGAATCCGTTTCAATGATCTTTTCTGTCCAGCTGCGCCCGGTCACCCGCACCGGCTGCTGCCCGGCATTCAAAAACTGCCGCGCCAGACTGACCGCGTGGTAGGCGTGCGCCACCGACAGCCGGGCGAACTGCGGCGTACCCAGTGCGCCGCTGCGCACCGCCGCCAGCCGTTTTGCCAGCGTAGGATACAGCCAGTACTGCTCTGCCACCTGCAGCTTTGCGCCCTGCCGGTGCAGCTGCCAGAGGGCGCGCAGGGCGTCCTCTTCCAGTGCCGCCGGGGTCTCGCTCAGCACGGCAAAGCCCCGGGCAAGCCATTCGGTGCTGACGGCGGCGATGGACGCTTTGTTCACCGCCACCACCACAAGGTCCGGGTGCAGGGCTGCGCACTGCTCTGCCGAGGTGCTTACCGGCACGCCGTACTCCCGGTGCATTTTTTCGGCCTTTTCCTCGGTGCGGCAAAGCATGGCGCACAGCTCGAACCGCTCCGGCAGCGCCTGCGCGATGCGCCAGTAAAACAGCGACCGCCAGCCGGAACCTACCACGATAAACCGCAGCTTAGCCATTTGTCTGTTCCTCCTGAATATGTTTTTGCAGTTCCTGTTCAAAGCGGTCTGCGTCCAGCGGCAGGGTGAGCTTTTCCCCCAGCCATGCGGACAGGTAAGCCGCATCGGTCAGTTCCAGCGCCCGCACGCCCTCCACGCCGGGGGCGGTCAGGGGCGTGCCGTGCAGGATGGCATCCGCAAAGTTTGCCAGCATTTCGGGGTAAGGCTCTGCCTGCGGCGCGAACTGCTCGGTGGTGGTGGTCACGGCAAGCTGCTGGCGCTCGGTGCAATCGGCGGTACGGCGGTAGGTCTCGGTGTCCGGCGTGTAGGTGCGCAGGGTGAGGGTGTCCTCTTCCAGCAGGGCGGTGCCCTTGGTGCCCACGATCTCCAACCGCTCGGTGTAGCTGCCCTCGCCGGTGGAGAGGATAAAGGTTGCCGTGCGCTGCTGCGGGTACTCCATGAGCAGGGTGGCTTCGTCATCCACCATGAAATCGTTATACTTGCCGTAGGGGATCACGGCATAAATGCTGGTCGGCATCCCGAACAGCCACTGCCAGATGTCCAGAATGTGCTGTCCCTGATTGAGCAGCGCGCCGCCGCCCTCCCCTGCCCAGCTGGAACGCCAGCTGCCGGAGCGGTGATACATCCATGTGCGGAAATAACGGCTGTTTTCCAGCTGCACCCGCTTGATCTCGCCCAACGCCCCATCATCCAGTAATTTTTTGAGCCGCATATACTTTTTGTAGCGGCGCTGATGGAACATCATGGCGAAAACAAGGCCGCTTTTTTCGGCGGCGCGGTTCATTTCCAGCGCCGGTGCCAGCGCGTTTGCGCTGGGCTTGTCGCACAGAACGTGCTTGCCGTGGGCAAAGGCCTGCATCACCAGCGCCGGATGGGTCTTGTGCGGGGTGACCACCAGCACGGCGTCAAACTCTTCTGCATAATCGTACAGCTGGTCGGCGCTGGGGCACACCCGCACCGTATCCGGCAGGGTGTCTTTTGCCCACTGCTGCGCCCCGGCGCTGCGGCAGACCACGGCGGTCAGGCGCAATGCGCCCGCTTTTCCTTCTGCGATCATCTGGGCATACTTGCGCCCCATGACGCCCGTACCGATGACGGCTGCGCGTACTTCCTGCATGATAGTCCCTCCTGTTTTTCCACAATGTATTTTGTTATTGGGGGAAAACTGTCTTTCACCCCTTCAGGTTTGCTTCTATGGTGGCTTTATCCAGCGCCTCGCCGATGACGATGACTACCTCCTGTCCCTGCGGGATGGGGGCAAGGGTGCAGCCGGCGGCGGTGGCGTTCAGTTCCAGCCAGCCGCCTGCCGGGGCGGGCGCAAAGCCCTTGACCCGCAGCACCCGCCCGCACTCGGGCGCTGCGAACAGCCGCTGTGCGGCGGCTTGCAGCTGCTCCGGGGTGAGGTGCAGTTCCAGAAAGCAAAGGGAGGTAAAGGCCGCGTGCTGGTCAAAATGCAGCTTTTCGCAGCTGGCCTGCCGG
>SFOX01000064.1 GCA_004552305.1 Subdoligranulum variabile
GCGGATGCTGCTGCGGGACTGCAAGGCCGCCGTCAAGGTGTACCCCATCGAGCCGGAGGAGTACCGCGTGGTGGGTCTGGCCGTGCAGCGCCCGGCCTCTATGGCTCCCGCCGTGGAGCAGATGTTCCACCATATTGTGGAATACTGCCACGAGCTGGATCTTTCGCTGTAAATAATTATAATGTCGGAATACCGGGGCGTCTGCGGGCGCTCCGGTATTCCGCTTTTATATGCCCTCTCAGGCGCTCCCGCAGAGCGCGACAAACGCAAAATTTAAAATATTCTTTCCGCTGAATATGCGCAGAGTGCAACGACGACGACCGCCGCCAGCGGCGGAAACAGGGAGGAGTTGTTGGGGCAGCGGCCAGCAAGACGCAAGTGCCGCTCAAGGCACGATGCGGATGCTGGGTGCCGCAACCCGATAGCGGCGCGCATTCTAAATCGTCCCGTCTGCCGCCGCAAGTAAAAATTGCATCTAGCAGCAAAAAGGATTATACTATAAAAAAGCCTGCGGTGTACAGGCCGCAGAAACGGATGTGAGGGGATGAACCATGAAACGACGGGATTTTTGCAAGGGTCTTGCGGTGACCCTTGCGGCGGGTGCGCTTGCTCCCGCTGCGGCGCTGCCGCAGGCCGGGGCAGCTACGGCGCTGGTCGGCCGCGCCGTGCCGGACGACTACTATACCCTGTGGTACCGCAGTGACCGCAACAGCGCCGACCTGCGGCACGACTACTATTACAGCGACAGCCTGTTCGACCACCCTGCCACGGAGTACGACAACCAGCTGGCGCTGGCCACCTTGGGCATGGCGGCAGCCGCCGATTGTCCATGGGAGAGCGACCAGCGCTATTGGATGGAGGGCGAGGTCGGCCGCGCCGACCATATCCGGGACGCCTTTGCAAAGCTGGGCTTTACCGAGGTGCAGCTGTTCAACTATACCCACAGCCTGAACGACACCCCGGACACCGTGGGCTGCGCCATCGCCCGCAAAACGCTGGTGCGCGGCGGCAGACAGGTGACCATCATCGGGGCTTTTTTGCGCGGCTCCGGCTACGGGGCCGAGTGGTCCGGCAACCTTCATGCGGGGCCCGGCAGCGCCCATACCGGCTTTGTGACGGCGGCGCGGCAGCTGGTTGAAAAAATACGCGGATACGTTCAGGCGTCGGCAAAGCGTCAGCCGCTGGGCACTTTGAAGCTCTGGATGGGCGGGTACAGCCGGGGCGGCGGCGTGACCAACCTTGTGGCAGCGCGCCTGCCCGCCGTGTTGCCGCAGCTGGAAAAGAAAAACACCTACGTCTATACCTTTGCCGCTCCGGCAGCCCTGACGGCGGCAGACTGTCCCGATTTACAGCAGGATTTTGACAACAACCACGCGGCAGACGGCAGCCTGAAAAAGAACTGGGGCACCAGCAATATCTTCAATATCGTTTCCAGCGGCGATGTCATCCCCCGCATCCTGCCCGCAGAGTGGGGATTTTACCGCAACGGCAATGACCGCTTTCTGCCCTCCACGGTCATCCCGGAGGAGCTGGAGAAGCTGAACGACTGCAGCGCACGGATGGAGGGCACGCCGATGGACTTCGGGCGGCTGGCGGTCACCGAGGAGACCGATGCCGTGCTGCAATCTATGCTGAACCTGTTCTGCGACCGTCAGACCTACTACGAGGATTACGAGGACGCCATGCGCTGTATGCTGCAATGCGCCAACACCCGCTCGGAGGCGGAGGTGACCCGGGGCATCGTACGGGACGATGCCGCCGTGGTGGCGCAGCTGCGCAGCATGGAGCTGATGCGGCGCTTCCCGCAGGAAAAGGTGGAGCGCTGCGTACAGGCAGCCTCGGCGCTGAGCCGTCCTGTACTGGAAAAGCTGGGTAACGCAGTGCCGCTGCAGGCGCAGCAGGTCGTCATCCCCATGCTGGCGGTTGGTCTGTGCTTTGAATTGCAGCCGGATACTGTGCAGCTGGTGGCAGACTTTGTCCTGTCCACCATCACGGTAAAGGGGCAGCTGAGCGGCATGCTAAAGACGGTGATGTGCCACTTTCAAGAAAACTACATCACCGTGCTGGAATCCTACGGCCCCGCCGACCACGGTATGGAGCCCTACACCCGGCGGGAAGAACTATAAACAAAAGGCCGCTGCGCAGACATCGCGCAGCGGCTTTGGTTCGTTTTTACGGCAAAATTCAGAACTTGAACAGGTTCAGCCCGGTAACGGGGTCGTACTGGCGGTCTACCGTTCCGTCCAGAACATCCACCACCATCTCACAGGTGGCGCTGACCACCGCCCGGTTCAGATGCCCGCCGAACACCTCACCCTTGTCGTTGCCGGCGCTCATGTGCAGGTGGGTGTAGAATTCACCGTTCATGGTGTTGATGGTGCCGGTCAGGGACACGATCTCAAAGCTGCCGCTGAAGGTGTTGGCGTAGTATTTCTTCTCCGCTACATTATATACGCCCACCGTGAAGCTGTTGGCGGCGCCCAGCGCCTGCACAGCGGCAAGGCGGATGTTTTCCTTCAGGGCAAGCTCTTTGACCTGTTCGAGGATCTCCTCGTCCTTGTCGATGCGTACAATGATCTTATTGCCAAAACGTTTGTATTCCATGGTGAAGGTTCTCCTTTATGTGGTTTTTTGTGCGCTGTTCTTTGCTGTTTAAGTTTGATTGAACCATGCAACATAGTCAAAATCGTCGTAGAATTTTCTGATAGAAAAGCGACTCCGAT
>SFOX01000038.1 GCA_004552305.1 Subdoligranulum variabile
AAAATGCTCGCCAATACACAAAGTATTATCTGCGCTTTTGGCTTAGCATCTGCCGCACCTCGCTCGCCGTATCGGCACTTAGAATTATGCGGTATTGCCCTTACAGTTTGTAATATCAGGAAAGAGGTTCCCTATGGATCAGAAAAAGTTCTACATCACGACCCCCATCTACTACCCCAGCGACAAGCTGCACATCGGTCACACCTACTGCACCGTCGCCACCGACGCCATGGCGCGCTACAAGCGCCTGCAGGGCTACAACGTCAAGTTTTTGACCGGCACCGACGAGCATGGTCAGAAAATCGAGCTGAAGGCCAAGGAAGCCGGCGTCACCCCGCAGCAGTTCGTGGACAACATTGTCGAGGGTCCCAAGGGCGTCAAGGATCTGTGGAAGCTGATGAACATCAGCTACGACCGTTTTATCCGTACCACCGATGATTATCACGTTGCCGCCATCCAGAAGATCTTTAAAAAGATGTACGAAAAGGGCGACATCTACAAGGGCAAGTACGTCGGCAAATACTGCACCCCGTGTGAGAGCTTCTGGACCGAGAGCCAGCTTGTCAACGGCTGCTGCCCCGACTGCGGGCGCCCCGTCATCGACGCCGAGGAGGAAGCCTACTTCTTCCGCCTGTCCAAGTACGCCGACCGCGTGCGCGACCTGCTGGTCAACACCGACTTTTTGCTGCCCCGCTCCCGCGTGAACGAGATGGTCCACAACTTCATCGACCCGGGTCTGGAGGATCTGTGCGTTTCCCGCACCAGCTTCAAGTGGGGCGTGCCGGTGGACTTTGACCCCAAGCACGTTGTCTATGTGTGGATCGACGCGCTGTTCAACTACACCACCGCGCTGGGCTTTATGAACGACAAATACCCCGACAGCGACTACGAAACCTTCTGGCCCGCCGATGTACATTTTATCGGCAAGGAGATCGTGCGCTTCCACTCCATCATCTGGCCCGCCATGCTGATGAGCATGGATATGCCCCTGCCCAAGCATGTGTACGGTCACGGCTGGCTGCTGCTGGACGGCGGCAAGATGTCCAAGTCCAAGGGCAACGTCGTGGATCCCTACCTGCTGGCAGAGCGTTACAGCGCCGATGCGCTGCGCTACTTCCTGCTGCGCGACTTCCCCTTCGGCTCGGACGGCAACTTCTCCAACGAGCTGCTGATCAACCGCATCAATATGGATCTGGCGAACGACCTCGGCAACCTGCTGAGCCGCACCACCGCCATGGCGGACAAGTACTTCGGCGGCACGCTGCCCGCCGAGCAGGCAGAGGGTGCCGAGGATGCCGCTTTGATCGAAAAGGTCAGCGGTCTGCGCGCCCGCTACGAGGCGGAGATGGAAAACTACGCCTTCCAGAACGCATTGGCAGACGTGTTTGAGGTCATCGACGCCGCCAACAAGTACATCGACGCCACCGCCCCGTGGGTGCTTGCCAAGAGCGAGGAAACCAAGCCCCGTCTGGCGCGCGTGCTGTACAACCTTGCCGAAACGCTGCGCATCTGCACCGTGCTGCTGCAGCCGTTTATGCCCACCGCCTGCGAGAAGATCTTCTCCCAGCTGGGCGTTGCCGATGCGGGCAAAACGTGGGACAGCGCCGCCGCCTTCGGCAGCCTGCCCGCCACCGCCACCCTGCACAAGGGCGAAAACCTGTTCCCCCGCATCGACACCGCCAAGGAGCTTGCCGAGCTGGACGCCCTTGAGGCCGCCAACAAGGCAGCGGCACAGGCTGCCAATGCTGCCGCCGAGGAGCCAAAGGTCGAAGCCGCTGCTGCCAGCGCGGAGCTGATCGGTGAGCATGAGGACGAGATTTCCTTTGACGACTTCTGCAAGGTGGAGCTGCGCGTGGTCGAGATCCGCGCCTGCGAGCGCATGAAGGAGAGCAAGAAGCTGCTGCACCTGACCGTGTTTGACGGCGAGCGCGAGCGCTGCATCCTGTCCGGCATTGCCAAGTGGTTTGCGCCGGAGGATCTGATCGGCAAAAAGGTCGGCATCGTTGCCAACCTTGCCCCCCGCCCGATGATGAAGGGCAAGTACGTCAGCGAGGGTATGATCTTTGCCGCCGACACCGATACCGAGGGCGGCTGTGCCTTGGCGTTCTTCCCCGACAGCACCCCTGCCGGTGCGCGCATCCATTGATGCGTGCCCGCAAAGCGCCGCCGGTATCCCCGTGCTGCTGTCCGCCGTGCTGAACGGCGAAGCGCTGTTTGCGTGGAACCACCTTGCCGCACTGGCGCTGGTTTGCGTGGGTATTTATCTGGTAAACCGCGCCCCGCAGGAAAGAACAAACGTATGAACAACATTTTTGACACACACGCCCACTATACCTCCCACCAGTTCGACGCCGACCGCGCCGCTGTGCTGTCCGCCCTGCCGCAGGGCGGCGTGGCAGGCGTTCTGGAGTGCGCGACCCATTCCGGCGACGCTGCCGGGGTGCTGGCGCTGGCGCACGAATATCCCTTTGTCCATGCCGCGCTGGGCATCCACCCCGAAAGTCTGATCGAGGAGGACGCCGCCACCGTGACCGTATACCACGGGGACTGGCGCGCCGAGCTGGCGGCGATGCGCCCGCTGTTTGCCGACCCTGCCGTAAAGGCGGTGGGCGAAATCGGGCTGGATCACCACTGGCCGGTGCCTAAGCAGGAGCAATACGACCTGTTTGAGGCGCAGCTGCAATTGGCAAAGGAATTGGATCTGCCGGTTTCGGTACACGACCGCGAGGCGCACGCCGAAATGTACGAGCTGCTGCGCCGCTACAAGCCGCGCGGTGTGCTGCACTGTTACAGCGGCAGCCCCGACGATGCGGCGTGGCTGGTAGAGCAGGGTATGCTGCTGGGCTTCGGCGGGGCTGTGACCTACAAGGGCGCCAAGCGCGCCGCCAAGGTGCTGGCAGCCATACCGCACACGTCCGCCGTGCTGGAAACCGACTGCCCGTATATGGCGCCGGAACCCGTGCGCGGGCACCGCAACGACAGCCGCAACATTGCCCATGTGGCGGATTCTATCGGTACGATTTGGGGCATGGACGCGCAGGCGGTGTTGGATATCACCGCCGCCAACGCCCGGAAATGCTTCAATTTGTAATAGGCAACACCCTTACACAAAAATACAGGAGTGGAATTTTTATGAAAGCACGCATCCCGAAGCACCGCGAATTTATCATTGATTTCCCGCAGGATATGGACAACGCCAAGGCCAACGAGGGCTGGGACAAGCTGAACCAGATCGTGGAGGACTACAAGAAGTCCCACAATGGTCAGAGCGTTTACGCTGCCACCTTTATTGAGGACTGCGAGCCTGCCGTCAAGAAACTGCAGGAAGAATACGGCTTCAACTACACTGTGCAGGAAGTGCGGTAAACCAAACGGCGGACGAGTGCGTCCGCCGTTTTTCTTATTTGAGGGTACCGGTATGGGAAAGATAGAGATACGTCCCGCTGTGATGCAGGACTTGCCCGACATTCTGGCGCTGTACGGCGTGCTGGACCGCGAGCTGGTGGCGATGCAGCCGGACTTTTTCTGCGCTGCACCCCGCAGCGAGCAGGACACCGCCGCTGCCCTTTGCGACGACAACGCGGTGTTTTTCCTGGCGGTGCAGGACGGTGCCGTCGTTGGGCTGGCGCTGGTGGAATACGCCGGGTGGACGCCGGCGTTCAGCTGCGTTTTGCCCCACCGCTACGCGCGGCTGAGCGACCTTGTCGTGCTGCCCGACCTGCGCGGGCAGGGCATCGGCAGCGCGCTTTTGGGTGCCGCCAAGCGCTGGGCGCGGGACCGGCGGCTGGAATATCTGGAGCTGAACGTGCTGGCGCAAAACACCGCGGCGATGGCGCTGTATGAATCCCACGATTTTGTCGATGCCACGCACACGATGCGGTGTATGCTGTAGGTTGGCAGGGCGCGGCTTTTTTGCACGGCGGGGTGAGGTCACCCCGCCCTACAGGGCAATAAAAAACATTGCGCAGTAGGGGCGGGGCATTGCCCCGCCCGCAACCTAACGGCTGCAACAATCTACCGGACAAACCGCGTCTATGGCTTCCCCCTTTGGGGGAAGCTGTCACCGAAGGTGACTGATGAGGGGGCAACTCCCGGACATTTCCCCCTCATCCGGCGCGTTCCGCGCCACCTTCCCCCCAAGGGGGAAGGCTTTCCCTACACCGCCCTATAATAAAAATGTGTCCGCATAGCGGACACACCAAATCTCAACTCTAAACTCTCCACGCTCCACTTTGAGCGCAGCGTTTCCCCTTCCCCGTTTTTTCCCTTTTGGGTATTGATTCTCCCCGGCAAATGTGCTACACTGGTTGCATTGCTTGTAATGAAATAATTTCACGGGAGAGTTGACAAATTGAAAACTAAAAATCGTAGTTCTTTTTCCGGCAAAATCGGCTTTGTGCTGTCGGCAGCGGGTGCCTCGGTGGGCTTGGGCAACATCTGGCGTTTCCCCTATCTCGCCGCCAAATACGGCGGCGGCATTTTTCTGCTGGTGTACATTTTGCTCGCCGTCACCTTCGGCTACAGTATGATCATTGCCGAAACCGCCTTGGGACGTATGACCCACAAAAGCCCGGTCGGCGCGTTTTCCGCCTTCGGCAAGGGGCGCGGGCGGCAGCTGGGCGGCTGGATCAACGCCATCATCCCCATCCTGATCGTGCCGTACTACTCGGTCATTGGCGGCTGGGTCATCAAATACCTGCTGGAATACCTGCGCGGCAACATCGCCGCGCTGGCGGCGGACGGCTACTTTGGGGCGTTCATCTCCTCCGGGCTGTCGGTTGAGGTCTGCTTCCTGATTTTCACCGCCTTCACGCTGTCCATCATCTTTGCCGGCGTGCGCGGCGGCGTGGAGCGCGTGTCCAAGTGGATGATGCCCGTGCTGGTCGTGCTGTCGCTGGCCATTGCCGGGTACTCGGTCACCCGTCCCGGCGCGCTGGCGGGCGTCAAGTATCTTCTTGTGCCGAATCCTGCCACCTTTTCCTGGATGACCGTTGTCGCCGCCATGGGGCAGATGTTCTACTCGCTGTCCATCGCCATGGGCATTCTGGTCACCTTCGGCTCCTATATGAAAAAGGACATTTCCATCGAGGATTCCACCCAAAATGTCGAAATTTTTGACACCGCCATCGCCATTATGGCAGGTCTTATGATCATCCCCGCCGTGTTCTCTTTTTCCGGCGGCGACCCCGACACCTTGCAGGCAGGTCCCTCGCTGATGTTCATCACCTTGCCCAAGGTCTTTGCCGAGATGGGGCTTGGCACCGTGGTGGGCGTTCTGTTCTTTGTGCTGGTGCTGTTTGCCGCCGTGACCAGCTCCATTGCCCTGACCGAGAGCGCCGTTTCGACCTTTGAGGACGAGCTGGGCTGGGACCGCAAACGCTCCACCGCGCTGATCGCCGTAATTATGATCGCGCTGGGCAGCCTGTCCGCGCTGGGCTACGGTCCCTTGGCGGGCGTGACGGTGTTCGGTATGCAGATGCTGGACTTCTTTGATTTTCTGACAAACTCGGTCATGATGCCGATCGCCGCCATTGCCACCTGCCTGCTGATTTCCCGGGTGGTCGGCGTGGATGCCATCGCGCAGGAGGTCACCGCCGGGGGCAAGCCCTTCCGCCGCAAGCGGATTTTCTGCTTTATGATCCGCTGGCTCTGCCCGATTTTTGCCGCCATCATTCTGGCAAGCTCGGTTGCCAACGCGCTGGGCTGGATCACGATGTGAGGATTTTGCTATGAGGCTGGTCGTGTGTTTTCCCGGCATCGGCTACCATTGCGACAAGCCGCTGCTGTATTACAGCCGCCGTCTAGCGCGGGCTGACCGCGAGGTTCTGGTGCAGTACGCTTACCAAAAGCCCGGGCTGCGGGGCAACCCTGCCGCCCTGCGCACGGCGCTGGATGCGCTGTATGCGCAAGCGGAGCCGCAGCTGGCGGACATCGCCTGGGCGGACTATGACGAGGTCGTGTTTTTGGCCAAGAGCATCGGCACCGCCGTGGCAGCCGCCTACGCGCAGCGGCACGGCATTGCCTGCAAGCTGGTGCTGTACACGCCGCTGGAGATGACCTACGACTTTGCGCCGAAGAATGCCTTGGCGTTTCTTGGCACCGCCGACCCGTGGAGTGACGTTCCCGCCGTGACTGCCAAGGCGGGCAAAGCGCTGTATCTGTATCCCGGTGCCAACCACTCGCTGGAATGCGACGATGTTGCGAAAAATCTTGCCGTTTTGCAGGACGTTATGGCAAAGACGCGGCAGTTCCTCTGCCCGGCTGCGGCGGTGACCGCCGCCGATACCGGCATAAACGCGGTGTTGTGACACCGCCGCACTACACAAAAACCGCCGCCCCTTGCGGGGCGGCGGTTGCTGTTATTTACGGGTTACTGCTGCCCGGCTTCGGCGCGCTTCTTGGCGATGGCTGCCAAGGCGTCCTTGCGGGACAGGTTGATACGACCCTGCTGGTCGATATCGGTGACCATAACAAAGATGGGGTCGCCCACGGCGACAACGTCCTCGACGTGTTCAACGCGGTGGTCATCCAGCTTGGAGATGTGAACCAGACCTTCCTTGCCGGGTGCGATCTCGACAAAGGCGCCGAAGTTCATCAGGCGGGTGACGCGACCCTTGTAGATGGCACCGATCTCGGGGTCCTCCACAATGGTCTTGATGGTGGCGATGGCGCGCTTGGCGTCGTCCTGATCCACGGCAGAGATAAAGACGTGACCGTCCTCCTCGATGTCGATCTTGCAGTTGAAGTTGGCGCACATTTCCTGAATGACCTTGCCGCCCTTGCCGATGACGTCCTTAATTTTATCCACGGGGATCATCATGCTGAACATCTTGGGGGCGTACTTGCTCAGCTCGGGGCGCGGCTCGGCGATGACGGGCTTGATGATCTCGTCCAGAATATACAGGCGACCCTTGCGGCACTTCTCCAGCGCCTCCTCAACGATCTCGTAGGTCAGACCGTCCACCTTGATGTCCATCTGGATGGCGGTGATGCCGCGGCGGGTGCCGCCGACCTTAAAGTCCATATCGCCGTGGAAGTCCTCCACACCCTGAATGTCCAGCATGGTCATCCAGCGACCGCCGTGCAGGGGGTCGCCGTCGGTGATCAGACCGCAGGAGATACCGGCAACGGGTGCCTTGATGGGCACACCGGCGTCCATCAGTGCCAGCGTGGAGCCGCAGATGGAAGCCTGCGAGGTGGAGCCATTGGAGGACAGAACCTCGGAGACGCAGCGGATGGTGTAGGGGAACTCTGCCTGATCGGGCAGAACGGGGATCAAAGCGCGCTCTGCCAGGTTGCCGTGACCGATTTCGCGGCGACCGGGGCTGCGGGGTGCGCGTGCCTCGCCGACAGAGTACGGCGGGAAGTTGTAGTGGTGGATATAGCGCTTGTAGGGCGTGTCGGACAAATCATCCATCAGCTGGGCGTCCTTGGTGGAGCCGAGGGTGGCGATGGTCAGCACCTGCGTCTGACCGCGGGTGAACATACCGGAGCCGTGTACACGGGGCAGCAGACCGACCTCGGCAGCCAGCGGGCGGATCTCGTTGATGCCGCGCCCGTCCACGCGCTTGCCTTCCTCCAGCAGCCAGGTGCGGACGACCTTTTTCTGCAGCTTGTAGCTGATCAGGTCAATGTCGGCGGCGGTCAGCTCGGGATGCTCGGCAGCGATGGCGTCCATAATGGGCAGCAGGGCGGCGTCGCGGACGTTCTTGTCGTCGGTGTCCATGGCGGACTTGACTTCCTCGAGGTGCTTGGCGTAGACATCCGCCAGCAGGGCGTGATCCAGCTCCACGGGGGTAAAGCTCTTTTTGGGCTTGCCGATTTCGGCAACGATGCCGTTGATGAACGCCAGCATCTTTTTGATTTCCTCGTGACCGGCGCGGATGGCACGCATCATGGTGTCCTCGTCCACCTCGTTGGCGCCGGCCTCGATCATCACGATCTTTTCCTGGCTGGCGGCCAGGGTCAGCGCCAAGTCGCTGCGCTCGCGCTGCTCCTTGGTGGGGTTCAGCACGATCTCGCCGTCCACCAGACCGACAAACACACCGGCGATGGGACCGCCCCAGGGAATGTCAGACATGGCAATGGCAAGGGAGGCGCCGTTCATACCGGAAATTTCGGCAGAGTTGTCGGGGTCCTGGCTCATCACGGTCATGGTGACGCAGACATCGTTGCGCATATCCTTGGGGAACAGCGGACGGATGGGGCGGTCCACCACGCGGGAGGACAGGATGGCGTGTTCGCCGGGGCGACCCTCGCGGCGCATAAAGCTGCCGGGGATGCGTCCGGCGGCGTAGAGCTTTTCTTCAAACTCGACGCTCAGGGGGAAGAAATCCACGCCTTCGCGGGGCTTGTCGCTCATCACCACGTTGCACAGCACGCAGGTTTCGCCGTAGCGGATCATGGCGCTGCCGTTGGACAGACCGCACATCTTGCCGGTTTCGACCACAAAGGGGCGACCTGCAAAGGTCGTTTCAAATTTGCGGTACTTGGGGAAGGTTTCCAGCCGGGATGCAAATTCGTAAGCCATAGGGATTCTCCTTCTTGTTGGGTTGATTTATACCGTAGACGCGCCGCCCCGACTTGCACAATAAATCCAACCGCCGAAAAGCCTGTCAGCGGCTCGATTTACTGCACAAAGCAAGGCATTGCGCCCGAAGTCCTGTCATAAAAAAACCGTAATAAAAAAGGGGCAAGGTGCGCTTGCACCCTGCCCGTTTTTGCGAAAATTACTTGCGCAGACCCAGCTCAGCGATCAGGGCACGGTAACGGTTGATGTCCTTCTTCTGCAGATAAGCCAGCAGATTGCGGCGGCGACCGACCATCTTCAGCAGACCGCGACGGCTGTGGTTGTCGTGGGTGTTGTTCTTCAGGTGCTCGGTCAGGTGGTTGATGCGGGCAGTCAGCAGAGCGATCTGAACCTCCGGAGAACCGGTGTCACCCTCGTGGATGGCTGCCTTGGCGATGATGGGCTGCTTTTCAATAGCGGATTTCTGGCTCATGAGTATACCTCTTTCTGAAAATATAAATTTGCCGTCAGCGCAGTATGGGGTAGCGGAACCGTAGAGGTATACGCCCCAAACCGAGCCACGGTAGCAAACATAAGTATAGCACAACCCCGCGTCAAATACAAGGGGCGGGGTGGGCTTTTTTGCAATTATTTTGCCGCAAAATAGGCTTGGCTCTCGGCGGCGGCATGGCGGATAAGCGCCGCCAGCTCGTCCATGGAGTTGAACTTGCGCACCGGGCAAAGGTACTTGTAAAATTCCAGCACGGGGGCTTCGCCGTAGACGTCGCCGCAAAAATCGGGGACGTAGCTTTCGCAGGTGACCACCGCGTCGGCGGCGCTGTCCACCGTGGGGCGGCGTCCGATACCGGTGGCGGCGGGGTACCACCGCCCGCCCAGCCGGATGCGGGTGATGTACACGCCGCAGCAGGGCTGCAGGGTGCCGGCAGGATAGTTCTGGTTCATTGTCGGGGTACCCAGCCTCGTGCTGCCCACCCCCTTGCCGTGGGTGACCGCCCAGTCAATGGCGTAGGGTGCGCCCAGCATGGCGTTGGCGTCCTCTACCCTGCCCTCCTCCAAGGCGGCGCGGATGCGGGTGGAGGAAACCGCCTGCCCGCCGTACTGCGCCATCGGCACGATTTCCACCGTAATGCCGTGCTTGGCGCAAAGTGTGCGCAGCAGCGTGACATTGCCGATGGCACGCGCACCAAAGGTAAAGTTATCGCCGCAAAAAACCGCCTTGGCGTGCAGGCACTGCACCAGCACCTGCTGCACGAACTGCTCGGGCGAGAGCGCGCGGAAGGCTTCAAACGGCGGCTCCAAGCAGATTTCCACCCCCACATCTGCCATACGGGCGTGCTTTTGCGCGGCGGACAGAATGCGCCCGCCCTTTAGGGTCTGCCCCTCGGGCAGCGCAAAGGTGAACGCCGCCGGGGTGCAGCCGTGGGCGGCGGCATACTGCACGGCAGCCGCCATAACGGCGCGGTGTCCGCAGTGTACCCCGTCAAAATAGCCCAGCGCCACGGCACAGCCCTTGGGGGCATCCACCGGCGTCAAGGTTGCATAGGTTTGCATTTTACTCCCTCTCGCAAAAAAGTTTTTCGACCTGCAGCACGCGCCCGGCGACCACCGCCAGCCCCAAAAACATTCCGTTTTTGTCGTAGACACGGTATTTTCCGTCCGCGGCGGCGTAGTGACTGGTCGGGCAGCCGTTCATCAGGTGCGCCTTTGCGCCGTCATTGACCTGCAGGGCGGGCAGCGGGGCAAACACCGTTTCAATGGGCAGGATCCAGCCGTTTTCGGCAAGCGCACCGCTTTCGGCGGCGGCCAAGATGTCTGGCAGGGTGTGGCAGTCGGCAAGGTCAAACACGCCCGCCTTGGTGCGGCGCAGTGCCGCCAGCGTGGCGGGTACGCCCAGCGCCGTACCGATATCCTCCGCCAGAACGCGGATGTAGGTACCCTTGGAGCAGGCTGCCCGGAGGACAAAATCATTGGGGGCGGGGCTGCCCAAAAGCTCCAGCCCGTACACCGTGATGGGGCGGGGCGTGCGCTCAACGGTCTGCCCCTTGCGCGCCGCCTTGTACAGCGGCTGACCGTTGATCTTTACCGCGCTGTACATCGGCGGCAGCTGCTGCTGCTCGCCCAAAAACTGCGGCAGCACGGTCTGCAGCTGTGCGGCGGTTACGGCGGCATCGGCAGTTTGCAGCGGCGTGCCGGTGATGTCGCCGGTGTCGGTGCGCAGACCAAAACGCACCGTAGCTTCGTAGGTTTTGTCGTGGTCAAGCTGGCGGTCGGCAGCCGCGGTGGCTTTGCCGATAAACACGGCGAGCACACCGGTCGCCATAGGGTCCAGTGTGCCCGAGTGTCCCAGCTTGCGTGTGCCCAAAGCGCCGCGCAGCTTGGCCAGCACATCAAAGCTGGTCCAGCCGCTGGGCTTATCCACGAGTAAGATCCCGTTTGGCATTGGCATAGACAGGGTTCCTTTTCTGTCAGGGCGCGGGCAGGGTCACTCCTGTGCGCGGTCCAGTTCTTTTTTGACTTCTTCCAGAATGGCGTGCTTGGCGTTGTCCAGATTGCCGCTGATCTCGCACCCGGCAGCGCGGGGATGCCCGCCGCCGCCCAGACGCCGTGCAATGCTGCAGGCGTTGGTGTTGTGACCGGTGCGCACGCTGATTTTATAGCTGCCGTCCTTTTGCTGGCGCAGGGTCAAGCCGACCTCCACACCGTCAATGGAGCGCGGCAGGCTGGTCAGATCCTCCAGCTCGGCGCCATCGACCCCGGCGGACTCGATCTGATCCCACGTCAGGCAGATCAGGGCGCAGCGGTCGTCGTAGTAGTATTCCAGACTTTCCAGCGCCAGCTTTTCGGCAGTGATGCGCGCGTGGGAGCGGCACTCAAACAGCCGCTCGTTCAGGCTTTCGACATCGGCACCGGCTTCGATGAGCGCGGCGGCAGCACGGTGGGTGGCTGCCGTGGTGTTGGTAAAGCGGAAGCAGCCTGTGTCGGTGGCTAGCCCTGTGTACAGGCAGGCGGCAATGTCGGGGGTAAGCTCCACGCCCATGGCAGGGATCAGCGAGGTCAGCAGCTCCGCCGCAGCGGCAGCCTCCGGCTCGACAAGGGTTTCCAGCGCAAAGCCGCTGTTGGAGCCGTGGTGGTCGATGCAGAGATCGACGTGTTCGGCATATTCTTGGATATGGTTGCGATCGCCAAACAGCTGGATGCCCGCCACATCTACCGCCACCACAAAGGCGGGGGTGTAGCTGCCGTCAAACAGCGGAATGGGCATATAGCTGTACATAGCAGGGATGGGATCGCTGCACAAAACGGATGCCGTTTTGCCAAGGCGCTGCAATGCCAGACAGAGTGCCGTACCCGAACCGATGGTATCACCGTCGGGGTTTTTGTGGCACAGGATCAGAATGTCATTGGCACCCAGCAGGCGGGAAATGACAGTATCACGATCCACGGTTAAGTTCATAGGACTCCTCTTTTCTAGGCAGGTGGGCGCGGTTACTCGGCGTCGTCGCTGTCCTGGCCGGAAACATCCAGTTTTTCCAGCAATTCATTGATGTGGGCGGCGTAGGCTGCGCCTTCGTCGGTAACAAAGACAAAGCGGGGGGCTTTGCGGATGTGCATACGGCGGCTGACCTCGGTGCGCACATGACCGCTTGCCTTGTTCAGCGCCTTGACCACCGGCGCGGGACCGCCCTCGCGCCCCATAACGCTGATGTACACCTTGGCCTGATCGAGGTCGGGGGTGACATCCAGCCGGGTCACGGTAAGCAGACCACCGTTTACACGCGGGTCCTTCATCTCGCCGATGATGGCGATCAGCTCGCGTTTCATATCCTGAGCCATACGGCCGTGATTTTTGGTAGGCATAGTTTCCTCGGTTTCTCCCCGCAAGAGGGGGGTAAAAGAGAGTTGAGAGTTAGGAGTTAGGAGTTCAGATAAGGTGCGCCCGCCGGGCGGGCGCGTTTTTTTAAAGGAATGCATCCAATGGGACGGTTGCCATTTTTCGGGTCGTTTGTAGGGGCGGCATATATGCCGCCCGTTGCAGCCTTCCCGGTAAATCGACCTACCGGGGAAACCGCACGGGACGCAACTATGCGTCCCCTACAAACCTACCGGTGATTCGCTGTCCTCGCAAAATTTTGCAACTGCCGCAAAACTCCCCGGTGGGGTGGGGTCACCTCGCCCTACGGGGCAATAAAAATCCTTGCGCGGTAGGGGCGGGGCATGCCCCGCCCGCGGTTTAGCGGTGGTGACAATTTTGCGGGTACTCCGTAGGGGCGGCATATATGCCGCCC
>SFOX01000011.1 GCA_004552305.1 Subdoligranulum variabile
ATTTTGGCAACGCAGATGCCGTGCCGCACACCGAGCCGCAGCGAGGCGCTTCGGAGCGCAACCGCCGCTTGCGGCGGCTCTTGGCGCGGAGATCCGCCGAAGCGGTGCTTAAGCCACAAGGCGGGAATTGTGCGGTGTTGCCATAGAATTTTGTACAAAGGGGGATCGGTATGCGGTTTCTGCACAGCAGGGCAGTGCCTTTTGTGTCCCTTCTGCTGGCAGCGCTTGCCGTTGCGGCAGCTTCGCTGTGGCTGATCGTACCGGTCTGGCTGCCGCAAAAATCCCCCGCGCCCTATGTGTTTGCCGCGCAAAGTACCCCCGCCCCGGCAGCGCTTTTGGACATCAACACCGCCGATGCCGCCGCGCTGACCGCCCTGCCGGGGGTCGGGCAGGCAAAGGCGGAAGCCATTGTGCGCTACCGCGCCGAACACGGTTTTTTTGCCGCCTTACAGGACGTTGCCGCCGTAAGCGGCATTTCCCAGCGTATGGTCGAAAGCTGGGCGGGTCTTGCCTGTGTGCAGCCGCCCGTAAAGGAACAGGAGGAGCATAGCCTTGGATAAGCCGGAGAATATTTTTATCAACCGCGAACTCAGCTGGCTGGATTTTGACAGCCGCGTTCTGGCGCTTGCCAAAGAAAAAAACGTGCCGCTGTGCGAGCGCATCAAGTTTGCCGCCATTTTCGGCAGCAATATGGACGAGTTTTTTATGGTGCGTGTCGGTTCCCTGTATGACCAGACGCTGCTCAAAACCAACAAGACCGACAACGTCACCCATATGACCGCCGCCGAGCAGATCGCCGCCATCACCCCGCGCGTGGCGGAGCTGCAGGCCAAGTGCGACAAATACTTTGCCCACCTTGTGCAGGCACTGGAAGCACAGGGCTACAAAAAGGTCGATTTCACCAAGCTGGGCAAGCAGCAGGAGCATTTCTGGAAGGAATATTTCCACCGCGAGCTGCTGCCGCTGTTAAGCCCGCAGATCGTGGATCAGCGGCATCCCTTCCCGTTTTTGTACAACAAGCAGATTTACTACATTGCCCAGCTGCGCTCCAAAAACGACGGCGTCGGCTACGGCATCGTGCCGGTAAATCCCCAGTTTGAGCGTGTCCTCTTTATCCGCGACGGGGACGCCACCTGCTACGCCTTTGTGGAGGAAGTGATCGCCCATTTTGCCGCCTCCATCTTCAGCGCCAGCACCGTGCAGAAGCAGTGCCTGTTCCGCGTGACCCGCAACGCCGACATCACGGTGGATGAGGGGATGATGGATCACGACATCGACTTCCGCGATGTGATGAGCGAGCTGCTCAAAAAGCGCCGCAAGCTGTCCGCCGTGCGCCTGCAATTCTGGCCTGATGCCCCGCAGGACATTGCGCATTTCCTGCGCGACAAGCTGGACGTACCCGCCGCGCGCTGCTACACCCAGACCTCGCCGCTGGATACCGGCTGCCTGTTCAAGCTGGCAGGGCGCATCGGCAGCGACGGCAACCACGCCGATTTGTTCTATCCCGCCGCCAAGCCCATGCAGGCGCCCGCCGGGTACGACCTGTACACCGAGGTACGCAAGCACGACGTGCTGCTGGCGTACCCCTACCAGAGCATCCGCCCCTTTATCCGTATGCTGCTGCGCGCCGCCAACGACCCCGACGTTGTTTCGATAAAAATGACGCTGTACCGTATGGCTGCCGACTCGCAGATCGTCAATGCGCTGATTGCCGCCGCCGAAAACGGCAAGGAGGTCGTCGCCATGGTCGAGCTGCGCGCCCGCTTTGACGAGCAGAACAACATCGACTGGTCCAAGCAGCTGCAGGATGCCGGCTGCACGGTGTTCTACGGCTTTGATGACTACAAGGTACACTCCAAGCTGACGCTGATCACCAGCCGGGTCAACGGCAAGTACCGCTACCTGACCCAGATCGGCACCGGCAACTACAACGAAAAAACCAGCGAACTGTACACCGACCTTTCCTTTATCACCACCCGGCAGGAAATCGGTGAGGAAGCCAGCGCCGTGTTCAACAATATGGCGTTACAGCGCCTGACCGGCGATGTCAGCACCATGCTGGTCGCGCCGCTGCACTTCAAGAGCGTGCTTTTGGAGGAGATGGACCGCCAGATCGCACGCGCGATGCAGGGCAAGCCCGCCGGCATTATCCTGAAAAACAACTCCATCAACGACCCCCAGATCATTGACAAAATCAGCCAGGCCAGCTGCGCCGGCGTGCGGGTGGATATGATCGTGCGCGGCATCTGCTGCGTGCGCGCCGGTGTGCCGGGACGCACCGAAAACGTGCATATCCGCAGCCTTGTCGGGCGGTATCTGGAGCATTCCCGCATTTACTGCTTCGGCAGCGGGGAGGATATGCGCATCTACATTGCCTCGGGCGACTTTTTGACCCGCAATACCGAGCGCCGCGTCGAGGTCGGTGTGCGCATCGACGACACCAAGATCGCCCAAAAGCTGCGCGACATTCTGGACCTGCAGCTGCGCGACACCGTCAACGCCCGCGAAATGCAGCCCGACGGCAGCTATGTCAAGGTCAAGCCGCTGCCCGGTCAGCCCCCGGTGGACAGCCAGATGGCGATGTTCGGCTATTTTACCAACGGCTTTGAAATGCAGCCCGACCCCGTGCGCAAGGTCGTGCGCCCCGCACCGGGCAAGACCCCTGCCGCCCGGCAGCAGCCCGCAACGCGCCGCACCACCAGCCTGCGCCCCGCCCGCAGCCTGCTGGGTTTCTTCGGGCGCGGCAAAAAGTAAGGAGAAATTTTTATGAAAACCTGTGTTGTAACGGCAAATTTTAACTGTGACCCCGGCAAAGTCTGGCTGTACCTGACCAAGCCCACGCTGAACCACTGGCGCACCGATGTCAAGGACTACGAGGAAACGCCCGATGGCTTACAGGCGACGGAGCATAACACCGACGGCAAGGACACCCAGCTGACCTTCACCCGCAGGGAGAAAAACCGCTGCGTCAGCTGCAATTTCCAAAAGGGCAAAATTCACGGCACCTTTACCGCCATTTTGCTGGGCGGCGGGGATTCCACCAGCTTGGAATGTCTGCTGGATGTCGAGGGACTGGGGCTGTTTGCCAAGCCCAAAGTCCTTCTGGAAGAACGCCTTGAAATGCTGCGCCGCGCGCTGGGCGCTTAATCGCTTTGCTGCACCACCCCTGCAAGGGCTGCCCTTGCAGGGGTGGTGCTTTTACGCATAACGCCCCGTTTTGCCGCATAGCTTGCACAAAGGGGGTGTTTGTATGTGGGAGGAAGCCGTTCCCAAGCCCGCCCCGTCCGGGCAAAAACGCCCAAAGCGGGAGGAAAATCTCGTTCTTTACGCCCGGATCCTGCTGGCGGCGGCGGCGCTTTTGGCGGCACTGGCACTGCGCAGCACGGGCGGCGCCGTGTATGACAGCGTGCGCCGCGGTTTTATCCGGGCAATACAGCCCGACCAGTTTTTGTTTTTAACGCAGGAGCGCATCTTTTCAAAATTTACCGAGCAAGCTGCCGAAGCTCTGCGCACCTTGACGGCAGCCCTGCCCGAGAGCCGCCCCGCCCACGGCAAGCCCGCCAAGACTGCGCCCGCCGCCGTGCGGGAGGAAAGCTATCTGCCAAACTTTGCGCTGCAATTTCCGCTGCCGAAGGGCAGCTGCACCCGCACCTCGGGCTACGGCTGGCGCACCGACCCGATGGGCGGGCAGGGGACAGAGTTCCATTACGGTGCCGACCTTGCCGCCGCGGCAGGCACCCCCGTATATGCCGCCGCGCCGGGCGTGGTGCGCACAGCGGGCAGCCACCCCAGTTACGGCAACTCGCTGCGCCTTTTGCACGCCGCCGGGGACGAAACGCTCTACGCGCATATGCAGTACCTGTTTGTGCGCGCGGGCGAAACCGTGCAGTCCGGGCAGCTTTTGGGTACTGTGGGGCAGACCGGCAACGCCACGGGACCGCACCTGCATTTTGAAATTTTGCACAAGGGGCTGCGCTATGACCCGACCGAAGCGTTGCAGGCTGCGGCGTAGGCTGCACCTGCGCTGGCCGTGCCTGACGCTGTTTTTGCTGACGCTCGCGCTGCTGTCTGACAGCACAGGCACCGTGCGCGCCGGGCTTTGCTGCGCCGCCCTGCACGAGTGCGGACACATTGCGGCGTATGCATATTTGTGGCACCGGCTGCCGCTGCTGGAGCTTTCGCCCTTTGGCATCTGCCTGCGGCTGCGCGGGCAGCCCATGACCCGGCGCGAGCAGCTGGTTTTGTCTGCCGCCGGACCGCTTACCAACCTTTTGTGCGCCGGGCTGCTTCTCTTTTTTATGGAGCGGTTTTCCTGCTGGAGCTTTTCCGGCTACCGCTTTGCCGCCTGCCACCTTTTGGTGGGGGCAGTCAACCTGCTGCCGCTGCCGCCGTTGGACGGCGCGGGCATCGTGTCTGCCGTTTTTCGGCATCGGCTGTAGGGGTTCGGGCGCGCTGCGGCGTTTGGCTGCAAAAGCGTCTGCGCCCCCGTTGCTTTTTCTGCCGCAATCGGGTACAATAGGGGTATCAAACAGTTTAGGAAGGTTATCACTATGGCGGAATTTTCCCCCAAATTCAAAGAGGCGTTAAGCCTTGTGCAAAAACCCGGTCGCTATACCGGCGGCGAACCGGGCTGCATCTATAAAGATAAGTCCAAGGTCGATGTTCGTATGGCGTTCTGCTTCCCGGACACCTACGAGATCGGTATGTCCTTTCTGGGCGAAAAGATTTTGTACGAGCTGCTCAACCGCCACGAAAACTGGTGGTGCGAGCGCGCGTTTATGCCTTGGACGGATATGAAAGAGCAGATGGAGCGCCTTGAGCTGCCCCTGTACTGCCTGGAAAGCAAGGACCCGCTGACCGAGTTTGACATCGTCGGCTTCTCCTTGGAATATGAGCTTTGCTACACCAACATCCTCGCCATGCTGCGCTTGGCGGGCATCCCGCTGCGCGCCGCCGACCGTGACGAGCGCTGGCCGCTGATCATCTCCGGCGGTCCGTGCGTCTGCAATGCCGAGCCGATGGCGGATTTCTTTGACGTGATGCAGCTGGGTGAGGGCGAGCAGATGCTGCAGGATATCTGCGCCACCGTGGAAACCGGCAAAAAGCAGCACTGGAGCAAAGAGCAGCTCTTGTTGGAGCTTGCCAAGCTGCCCGGCGTGTATGTGCCATCTTTTTACGATGTAACGTACAAAGAGGACGGGCGCATCGAGTCCGTTACCCCCAACCGCCCCGGCGTACCTGCCACTGTGACCAAGGCGATCGTGCAGAATATGGACGATTTTGCCCCGCCCACAAACTTTGTGGTGCCTTTGGTGGGTGCCGTGCAGGACCGCGCCTGTGTCGAGGTTTTGCGCGGCTGCGTGCGCGGCTGCCGCTTCTGCCAAGCAGGGCAGCTGTATCGCCCGTTCCGTGAACGCAGCCCCGAACTCATCAGCGACTGCGCGCGTGAGCTGTGCCGCAACACCGGCTATGACGAGCTGAGCCTGTCCAGCCTTTCCACCTCTGACCATTCCCGGCTGGAGGATATTCTGGACAACCTCAATTCGTGGGCGGAGAGCGACCACGTCAGCCTGTCGCTGCCGAGCCTGCGCGTGGACAACTTCTCGCAGTCCTTGGTCGAAAAAACCACTAAGGTACGCAAAAGCGGTCTGACCTTTGCCGCCGAAGCCGGCACCCAGCGCCTGCGCGACGTCATCAACAAAAACGTTACATGGGAGCAGATCGAGCGCGGCTGCCGCATCGCCTTCTCGGAAGGGTACACCTCGGTCAAGCTGTATTTTATGATGGGTCTGCCCACCGAAACGATGGAGGATATCAAGGGCATTGCCGACACCGCCCAGCAGGTGGTCGATCTGTTCTACCAGATCCCCGACCGCCCGAAGGGCAAGGGCGTGCAGGTCACCATCAGCGTGGCGTGCTTTGTGCCAAAACCCGACACCCCGTTCCAGTTTTGCGCGCAGGATCGCCGGGAAGTCTTGCAGGAGAAGCAGAAATATCTGCTTAGCTGCGTACATTCCCGCAAGATCAAGGTCAACTATCACGACAGCGCCACCTCGGTGCTGGAGGGCGTTTTCGCCAAGGGCGACCGCCGTCTGGGCAAGGTCATCGAAACCGCGTTTGAAAACGGCGCCTTCTTTGACACCTGGGAGGAATATTTTAACTACGACCGCTGGATGGACGCCTTTGCCGCCTGCGGCATCGACCCGGATTTCTACAACTACCGCACCATCGCGCTGGACGAGATCACCCCGTGGGCGCATCTGGACGTCGGCGTCAGCCACGCCCACCTTGTGCGCGAATACCAAAAAGCCCTGCAGGCGCAGACCACCCCGCCCTGCAACCGCCAGTGCAGCGCCTGCGGCGCGAATAAATTGATCGGAGGACCGTGCTTTGACTACCATCAGGATCTTCTTTGAAAAGTGCGGCGAATCCGCCTACATCTCGCTGCTGGATCTGCAGCGGGTGTTCCACCGCGTGCTGAAGCGCAGCGGTCTGCCCGTGTGGTACACCATGGGCTTTAACCCGCACATCTACCTTTCCTTTTCCTGCCCGCTGTCCTTAGGGCAGGAGAGCCTGTGCGAAAGCTGTGAGGTTAAGACCGAGGCCGAATCCATCGACCCCGCCGTATGGGTCGCCGCCCTGCAGCCGCTGATGCCGCGCGGCATCGTTATCACCAAGGTTGCCCCGGCTGTCGAAAAGGTCGGCGAGATCGAAACCGCCGCCTATGACGTCACGATGCCCGCCGACGCTGCCGACGCCCTTGCCTTTTATAACGCCGCCGAACACGCCGAGGTCACCAAAAAGACCAAGCGCGGAACCAAAACGCTGGACATCAAGGCGTACCTGCCCCGCATCGACTATGAATCGGCAGGGGAGGAGCTGCACTTTACCGTCACGCTGCCCTGCGGCTCGGGCGAAGCGCTGAACCTGAACCCCGCGCTGCTGATGGATTTCCTGCACGAAAACGGCGGCGCGCCCGCGTGGCAGTGCCGTGTGCTGCGCACCCACCTGTACACAAAATCCGGCGCAGATTTTGCCTGAGCTGCAGCCGCAGGGCAAAAATTTGCCACTTTGCCGAAATTTTTCGCACCTTTTTGTGAAAACCACTTGCCAAACCCTATTGACAGTGGTATAATACTAAAGCGTTAGTGCCGCCGAGCCATCGGCGGGATAATGACAAATCATTATACAGGCGGTCCTCTGACGAACTTTCGTGTATGAACGTCGCAACAAAATGGAGGATTCATAATTATGGACGCAATGAAGCATTTTACCGAGGGTATGATCAAAGAGAACAAGCCCCAGTTCGAAGTCGGCGACACCGTTCGCGTCTCCGTCCGCATCAAGGAAGGCGACAAAGAGCGTGTTCAGGCTTTTGAGGGCACCGTTATCGCCAAGAAGCACGGTGGCATCGCCGAGACCTTCACCGTTCGCCGCACTTCCTACGGCGTTGGCGTAGAGCGCGTTTTCCCTGTCAACAGCCCCTTTGTCGAGAAGGTTGAAGTCATCCGCTGCGGCAAGGTCCGTCGTGCGAAGCTGTTCTACCTGCGCGAGCGCACCGGCAAGGCTGCCAAGGTCAAGGCACGCATCTGAGCATACTATCCAAAAAAGGGGAGGACGGTTGGCGTTCTCCCCTTTTTTGTAATTTTCCGGAGGTGTCCACCGCGTGAAAACAGATTTCAAGGTCCGTTATCGGCGCAACAAGGATATTTTAGAATGGCTGGACGCCGTGGCGCTGGCCGTGGTCACGGTGGCGCTGCTGTCCACCTTCTGCGCCCGCCTTGTCCGGGTGGACGGCATCTCGATGAACCCCGGTCTTTTGGACGGGCAGCGGCTGCTGATCACGCGGCTGCTCACCCCCGATTACGGCGATATCGTCGTCACCGACAGCCGCATTGACTACGGCAAGCCGCTGATCAAGCGGGTCATCGGCAAGGCGGGGGACACCATCGACATCGACTTTGCTTCAGGCATCGTCTACCGCAACGGCGAAGCACTGGACGAGCCTTACACCGCCGAACCCACCTATATGGAGGAGGGTACCCAGTTCCCCCTGACCGTGCCGGAAAACAGCCTGTTTTTGATGGGGGACAACCGCAACCATTCCGGCGACAGTCGCAGCAGCCTGATCGGCTGCATTGATACCCGCGATATTCTGGGCGTGGCGGTGCTGCGTTTGGCACCCTTCACGCTGTTTACCCGATAAAGGAGCCTGCCCCTATGAGCCAGAACGACATCATCAACTCCCGGCAGATCCAGTGGTTCCCCGGTCATATGACCAAGACCCTGCGTCTGATGGAAAAGGAGATCCGCAACGTAGACTGCGTTTTGCAGATTCTGGATGCCCGCATCCCGCTTTCCAGCCTGAACCCGGAAATTGAACGCATCACCGCCGGTAAGCCCCACCTGTATGTGCTGAACAAAGCCGATTTGGCAGATCCGGACATCACCAAGCAGTGGCTGGCGTACTTCCAAAGCGCCGGGGCGGGCTGCATCGCCATGGACTCCAAGCAAAAGGGACGCGCCGCCGCCGTCAAGGGACCCATCATCCGGGAGCTTTCCGCCCTGATGGAGCGCCGCCGCAACCGCGGTATGGTGGGTGCCTCGGTGCGCGTGATGGTCGTGGGCATTCCCAACGTGGGCAAGTCCACCTTCATCAACTCCTTTGCGGGTACCACCCGCGCCAAGGCTGCCAACAAGCCCGGCGTCACCCGCGGCAAGCAGTGGATCACCGTGGACAATTTTGATTTGATGGATATGCCCGGCGTGCTGTGGAAAAAATTCGACTCGCTGGAAACGGCGTCCAATCTGGCGTTCATCGGCTCCATCCGCGATGACATTCTGGATATTGAGGAGCTGGCGTGCGGCTTGCTTTCCAGTGTGCGGGGCATCTACCCCGATCAGCTGCTGGCACGCTACAAACTGGACGAGGCCGCGCTGGCGCTGCCGCCCTACGACCTGCTGCAGGCCATCGGTGCCAAGCGCGGGATGCTGATTTCGGGCGGCGAGGTGGACACCGAGCGCGCCGCCAAGATGCTGGTGGGGGAGTTCCGCGCCAGCAAATGGGGACGCCTTTCGCTGGAACGCCCGCCCCGCCGCGCTGTTGAGGAGGTAGAAGACGATGCCGAGGACGCGTTCTTCGACGACGAGCAGTAACGAGCTGCTGTTCGCCTTTGACGATGCCAAGCGCACCGACCACGGCATTGTCTGCGGTGTGGACGAAGCCGGGCGCGGACCGCTGTGCGGTCCGGTCTGCTGCGCCGCCGTCATTTTAAACCCCGACGACCCCATTGCGGGGGTCAACGATTCCAAAAAGCTGACCGAAAAGCGCCGCGAAGCCCTGTTTGACCAGATCACCTCCCGCGCTTTGGCGTATAAAATTGTGTTCATCACCCCGCAGGAGATCGACGAGCGCAACATCCTGTGGGCGACGATGGACGGAATGGCGCAGGCGGTGGCAGGGCTGAACCCCGCGCCCGACTATGCGCTGATCGACGGCAACCGCTGCCCGCCGGGGCTTTGCGTCCCCGCCGAAGCCGTCGTCAAGGGGGACGCTACCAGCGCCAGCATTGCCGCCGCCTCCATTCTGGCAAAGGTCAGCCGTGACCGCTATATGCTGGAGCTGGACAGGCAGTACCCCCAGTACCAGCTTGCCAAGCACAAAGGCTACCCCACCAAGCTGCACTATGAGCTGATCGCCCAATACGGCATCCAGCCCTTTTACCGCCGCAGCTTTTTAAAAAAGCAGGGCTACTGGCATGACTGACAAAAGCCTTGGCAGCAAGGGGGAAGCCATCGCCGCCAAATACTATCGGCAGCGCGGCTACCTGCTGCTGAACCACAACTACCGCACCCGGCTGGGGGAGCTGGACCTTGTTTTGTACAAGGACAACACCCTTGTCTTTGCCGAGGTCAAGACCCGCGCAGGACGTATGCTGGCAGCCCCCGCCGAAGCGGTCACCGCCCAAAAGCAGCAGCGGCTGCTTGCCGCCGCCGCGCAGTACCTGCAAGCCAGCCCCTATGCCGATGCCTGCATCCGCTTTGACGTGGTGGAGGTCACCCCCACAGCGGGCGGCTGGCAGGTGCATTGCATCGAAAATGCGTTTACCGGTTAATACAACCCCCTAGGAAGGCGCTTTTCTATTGTTGACAGTGCTACGGCATTGTATATAAAGGTCTATTTTTGAGTATGAAAGGGTGTACGTTATGCAGTATGTAAGTACCAGAGATTCTTCGCTCCGCGTTTGTGCCGCTGAGGCGATCGTCCGTGGGCTTGCCCCCCAAAGCGGGTTGTTTGTGCCGCAGACCTTCCCCAAGGCGGATCTTTCCGGCTGGAAGGAGCTTTCTTACCCCGAACTGGCAGAAAAGGTCCTCGCCGGATTTCTGACCGACTACGCGCCGGACTTCCTGCGCGAAGCCACTGCTGCCACCTACGGCGCAGCCTTCGGCGGCAAGGCAGGGCAGACGGTCAAGGTCCACGACGGTCTGTACGCCGTTGAGCTGTGGCACGGTCCGACCTGCGCCTTCAAGGACTACGCCCTGCAGCTGATGCCCAAGCTGCTGGTCGAGGCCAAGAAAATGCTGCACCGCACCGAAACCACCCGCATTCTGGTTGCCACCTCCGGCGACACCGGCAAGGCAGCGCTGGCGGGCTACGCCGATCTGGACGGCATTGAGATCGAGGTCTTTTACCCCAACGACGGCACCAGCGAGATCCAGCGCCTGCAGATGGCGACCCAGACCGGCAAAAATGTGCAGGTCTATGCCGTAAACGGCAACTTTGACGATGCCCAGACCGGCGTCAAGCGCGTCTTTGCCGATGCCTCCGTTGCCGAAGAGCTCGAAAAGCGCGGCATCCGCCTGTCCAGCGCCAACTCCATCAACTGGGGTCGTCTGGTGCCGCAGATCGTCTACTACTTCTACGCCTACTTCCGTCTGGTCGAGCAGGGCGCCGCCGCCTGGGGCAGCCCCGTTGATTTCTGCGTGCCTACGGGCAATTTCGGCGACATCCTTGCCGGCTACTATGCCAAGCAGATGGGTCTGCCGGTGGGTCGCCTGATTTGCGCGTCCAACAAAAACAACGTACTTACCGACTTTTTGCGCACCGGCACCTACGATGCCCGCCGCACCTTCTACAAGACGACCTCCCCCTCGATGGATATTCTCATCTCCTCCAATCTGGAGCGCCTGCTCTACCACGTCAGCGGCAGCTCCGAGAAGGTTGCCGCCTGGATGCAGCAGCTTGCCGAAACCGGCGTTTACACCGTCGATGCCGACACGCTTGCCAAAATTCAGGAAAGCTTTGCCGCCGGCTGCGCCGATGACGCCGCCAGCTTTACCGAGATCAAGGCGCGCTTTGCCGAGGATAACTACCTCTGCGACACCCACACCGCCGTGGCGTTCCGCGTCGCCAAGGACCTTGGCACCGAAACCCCGCTGGCGGTTCTGTCCACCGCCAGCCCCTTCAAGTTCCCGCGCGACGTGCTGACCGCCTTGGGCGAAACCGCCCCCGAAAGCGACTTTGCCGCCATGGCAGCCCTGACCGCCGCCACCGACGTCCCCGCGCCCGAAAGCCTGCGCGTGCTGGACACGCTGCCCGTGCGCTTTACCGCCGCCATCGACCCCGCCGACATCCGCGCCGCCGCGCTGCGCTGACCCGCTTTACTCAAGAAAGGACGCTTTATGGCCATTTTTGCAATCGGAGATCTGCACCTCTCCTTAGGCACCGACAAGCCCATGGACGTGTTCCCCGGTTGGGAGGGCTACCTGCCCAAGCTGGAAGCCAACTGGCGCCGCCTGATTGCGCCCGAGGACACCGTGCTTCTGGCGGGGGACACCAGCTGGGCGATGAACCTCAACGACACCCGCGCGGACTTTGCGTTTATCCAGTCGCTGCCGGGGCAAAAATGGCTGATCAAGGGCAACCATGATTATTGGTGGACGACCACCCGCAAGATGGAAACCTTTTTGGCGGCAAACGGCTTTGACTCGCTGCACATCCTGCACAACAACGCCTGCCTTGTGGGCGACACCGCCCTGTGCGGCACCCGCGGCTGGCCCTTTGACGATGCCGCCGCCCAAGGCGAAAAGCTGATGGCGCGCGAAGCAGGGCGGTTGCGTATGTCACTGCAGGCGGCAGGGGACGCCCCGCGCAAAATCGCCTTTCTGCATTACCCGCCGGTCTTTCCCGGCGCCTGCGCCGAGGAGCTGGTCGCCGTGCTGCACGAGTTCGGCGTGACCGAGTGCTACTACGGTCACCTGCACGGAAAATCCATCCACTATGCCCGGCAGGGCGTGGCAGACGGCATCACCTACCGGCTGATTTCCGCCGACGGGCTGGGCTTTTGCCCCTGCAAAATCGGATAAATGCCTTTTTTTGCGTAAAAATTGCTGAAAAACCGGGATTTTTTTCGCCGCAGGGCTGGTATTCCGCTTGTGGGTGTGGTATAATAACTTGTATTTTTATGTACATCAATTTTTGGAGGAATTTATAAATGAAACTCATTTCCTGTGAAAAGCTCGAAAAGAGCATGGTAGAACTGCAGTTCTCTATTGACGCGGAGACCTTCAAGTCCGCCGTCAACGCCGCTTTCAAGCGCGAGAGCAAGAAGTACGCCGTTCCCGGCTTCCGCAAGGGCAAAGCCCCCAAGGCTATGATCGAGAAAATGTACGGCGCTGACCTGTTCCAGTATGACGCTGTGAACGATCTGTTCCCCGAGAACTACGAGGCCGCCGTCAAGGAGGCCGGCATCGAGGTCGTCGGTCGCCCTGACCCCGAGGTCGTTTCCATGTCCGAGGCGGACGGTGCCGTGCTGAAGGTCAAGGTTGCCGTCAAGCCCGAGGTTGAGCTGGGCGAATATGCCGGTTTAACCGTCAACAAAGATGTCCAGACTGTGGATGAGGCCGATGTTGACGCCGAGATCAAGCGTATGCAGGACCGCAACGGTCGTCTGCTGACCCGTGAGGGCGAAGCCCAGAACGGTGACACTGTGGACATCGACTTCGAGGGCTTCGTGGACGGCGTTGCCTTTGAGGGTGGCAAGGCCGAGCATTACTCTCTGGTGCTGGGCAGCGGTTCCTTCATCCCCGGCTTCGAGGAGCAGGTCGTCGGTCACAAAGCCGGCGATGCATTCGACGTCAACGTCAAGTTCCCCGAGGAGTATCAGGCGAAGGAGCTGGCCGGCAAGGACGCCACCTTCAAGATCAAGCTGCACGAGGTGCAGTACAAAGAGCTGCCCGAGCTGGATGACGACTTTGCCAAGGATGTCAGCGAGTACGACACGCTGGACGAGCTGAAGGATTCCATCCGCAAGAACATCGCCGCCAACCACGAGAAGCAGGCCGACCAGAAGGTCGAGAACGACCTGATCGACCAGATCGTTGCCGGCATGAAGGCTGACATTCCCGACGCCATGATCGACTCCCGCATCGAGGAGCTGGTTCAGGACTTCGGCTACCGCATCTCCCAGCAGGGTCTGAAGCTGGAGCAGTACCTGCAGTACATGGGCATGACCATGGAAAACTTCAAGGAGCAGTTCCGTGAACAGGCCGACAAGCAGGTCAAGATGCGCCTTGCTATGGAAGCCATCGTTGCCAAAGAGAGCATCGAGGCTACCGAGGAGGAGTTCGAGGCGGAGATCAAGCAGATTGCTGACGCTTACAAGATGGAAGCCGACAAGGTCAAGAGCATGGTCGATGCCGCTGCCGTCAAGAAGGATCTGGCTGTCAACAAGGCCATCGAGTTCGTCAAGTCCAAGGCCAACATCGTTGTCGGCAAGTCCGAGGACAAGAAGGACTAATTCTACAACGGAAGTATAAAGAATCACGCCGATACGGTTTGCCTTTGCGGCCGTATCGGCTGCTTTATCCGCCCGTTTCTTATAGGCAATACCGCCCAATCCCCGCCTGACGGCTTAAGCACCGCTCCGGCGGCTGCAGCACTTAGAATGGTTCGGTATTGCCCTTACCACCTATCCCATTTTTAAGGAGGGAAACCCACTATGAGTCTTGTACCCTATGTAGTCGAACAGACTGCCCGTGGTGAGCGCAGCTACGACATTTTCTCCCGTCTGCTCAATGACCGCATCATTGTGCTGAGCGAGGATGTCAACTCTGCCTCCGCCAGCGTGATCGTAGCACAGCTTCTGTATCTGGAAGGTCAGGATCCCGAAAAGGACATCTACTTCTATATCAATAGCCCCGGCGGCTCCATCTCTGACGGCATGGCCATCCACGACACGATGAACTACATCAAGTGCGATGTGTCCACCATCTGCGTCGGTATGGCTGCCTCCATGGGCTCCTTCCTGCTGGCCAGCGGCACCAAGGGCAAGCGCTTTGCACTGCCCAACTCCGAGATCCTGATCCACCAGCCCCTCATCGGCGGCAACGGCATCAGCGGTCAGGCTACGGATATCCAGATCCACGCCAACCACATCATCCACATCCGCGAGAAGATGAACACCCTGCTCAGCCAGTACACCGGTCAGCCTCTGGAAACCATCCAGCGCGACACCGAGCGCGACAATTATATGACTGCGCAGCAGGCCAAGGAATATGGTCTGATCGACGACATCCTCTATAAACACTGATTCGGGGGAACAAAATGGCAAACACAACGCCCGGAAAGGGCGGAAAAGGACGCGAAATGGTCTGCAGCTTCTGCGGACGTTCGCAAAACGAGGTCGAGCAGCTGCTGATCGGTCCCGGTGTCAACATCTGCAAAGACTGCATTGATATGTGCTATCACACCCTGTACAAGGACGAGCCGCCTATGCCGCGCGCCGGCGCACGCCGCCAGCCGCGGGGCGCCGCACAGGCAACCTATGGCGAAAATCCGCTGCAGGACGTCAATATTCTGACCCCCGCCGAAATCAAGGCAGGGTTGGATCAGTATGTCATCGGGCAGGACGACGCCAAAAAGGTGCTGGCTGTTTCGGTGTACAACCACTACAAGCGCATCCTTTCTGGGCGCGAAACCGGCGTGGAGCTGCAAAAGTCCAACGTTCTGCTGCTGGGTCCCTCCGGCACGGGCAAGACCCTGCTGGCGCAGACCCTCGCCAAGATGCTGAACGTACCCTTCGCCATCGCGGACGCCACCACCCTGACCGAGGCGGGCTATGTCGGCGAGGACGTCGAGAATATCCTGCTCAAGCTGATTCAGGCGGCGGATTTCGACATCCCCAAGGCGGAGATCGGCATCATCTATGTGGACGAGATCGACAAGATCACCCGCAAGAGCGAGAACCCCTCCATCACCCGCGATGTCGGCGGCGAGGGCGTGCAGCAGGCGCTGCTGAAAATTGTGGAAGGCACTGTCAGCAACGTGCCGCCCAACGGCGGGCGCAAGCATCCCCAGCAGGAGTTCATCCAGATCAACACCAAGAACATCCTGTTTATCTGCGGCGGTGCGTTTGACGGGCTGGAAAAGCTCATCCAGCGCCGCACCGACAACGCCTCTCTGGGCTTTGGCAGCCAACTGCGCACAACGCTGGACAAGGACGAAACGCGCCAGAAGCTGCTGAAAAAGGTCGAGCCGGATGATCTGGTCAAGTTCGGTCTGATCCCTGAGCTGATCGGTCGTCTGCCGGTCGTCACCGTGCTGGACCCCTTGGACGAGGACGCGCTGGTGCGCGTTCTGACCGAGCCGAAAAACAGTCTTGTGCGCCAGTACAAGGAGCTTTTGCATCTGGACAACGCCGATCTGGTCTTTACCGATGCCGCCCTGCACGCCATCGCCAAAAAGACGGTGGAGCGCAAGAGCGGTGCCCGCGGTCTGCGCAGCGTGGTGGAGGATCTGCTGATTCCCATCATGTACGACATTCCTTCGGATGCAACCATCACCCGCGTGACCATCGATGCTGACACGGTCGAAGGGGGCCAGGCGCATATCGAGCATGGCATCATGCGCCCGCGTTACAAAAATATTGCGATGCAGCAGCAATAATGCACACGGCAGTGCCTTTTGGCACTGCCGATTTTTTGTTCACAAAAATTTTATACACAAAACCCTTGATTTTTCACAAAGAAACGGCTATTATATATTTAGCACTCAGGAATATTGAGTGCTAAATCAGTATCAAAAAGAGAAATCTTTTCATAGGAGGAACTTTTAAATGAAAATTAAACCTCTTGCAGACCGTGTTGTCATCAAACTGGTCGAAGAAGAAGAAACCACCAAGGGCGGTCTGATCCTGTCCGGCTCCGCCAAGGAAAAGCCGCAGGTCGCCGAGGTTCTGGCTGTCGGTCCCGGCGGTAACGTGGACGGCAAGGAGATCGAGATGATCGTCAAGGTCGGCGACAAGGTCCTGACCAGCAAGTATGCCGGCACCGAGGTCAAGGTTGACGGCGAAGAATGCACCATCGTGCGCCAGAGCGACATCCTCGCTGTGGTGGAGTAATCAGATTTCTACTTTTCTTTTATAAAAGGAGCGATGCTTTATGGCAAAACAGATCAAACAGGGCGAGGACGCCCGTAAAGCCCTTTGCGCCGGTATCGACCAGCTGGCCGACACCGTTAAGGTCACCTTGGGACCCAAGGGTCGCAACGTTGTGCTGAGCAAAAAGTTCGGCAGCCCCCTCATCACCAATGACGGTGTCACCATCGCCAAGGAGATCGAGCTGAAGGACGAGTTCGAGAATATGGGCGCTCAGCTCGTGCGCGAAGTCGCCACCAAGACCAACGACGCTGCCGGCGACGGCACCACCACCGCCACCGTTCTGGCACAGGCGCTGGTCACCGAGGGCATGAAGAACGTCACCGCCGGTGCCAACCCCATGGACATCAAGCGCGGTATGCAGAAGGCTGTTGCCGCCGCTGTCGAGTCCGTCAAGGCACACAGCCAGAAGGTCAACGGCGCTAAGGACATTGCCCGTGTCGGCACCGTTTCTGCCGGTGATGCCGAGATCGGTCAGCTGATCGCCGACGCTATGGAGAAGGTCACCGCCGACGGCGTTATCACCATCGAGGAAAACAAGACCACCGCCGAAACCTACACCGAGGTTGTCGAGGGTATGCAGTTTGACCGCGGCTATTTGACCCCCTATATGGTCACCGACACCGAGAAGATGGAAACCGTCTACGACGATTGCAGCGTGCTGATCACCGACAAGAAGATCAGCGTATTCCAGGACATCGTACCCCTGCTGGAGCAGGTCATTCAGTCCGGTCGCAAGCTGCTGCTCATCGCTGAGGATGTCGAGGGCGACGCTCTGTCCAACCTGATCATCAACCGTCTGCGCGGCGGCTTGAACGTGGTTGCCGTCAAGGCGCCCGGCTTCGGCGACCGCCGCAAGGAGATGCTGCAGGATATCGCCATCCTGACCGGCGGCACCGTTATCAGCAGTGACCTCGGCTATGAGCTGAAGGATGCCACCATGCAGCTGCTCGGCTCTGCCCGTCAGGTCAAGGTCACCAAGGAGTTCACCACCATCGTCGGCGGCAACGGCGACAAGCAGGCCATTGCCGAGCGCGTTGCCCAGATCCGCAGCCAGATCGTCACCGCGACCTCTGACTTTGACCGCGAGAAGCTGCAGGAGCGCCTTGCCAAGATGGCGGGCGGTGTTGCCGTTATCAAGGTCGGCGCCGCTACCGAAGTCGAGATGAAGGACAAGAAGCTGCGCATTGAGGACGCCCTGAACGCCACCAAGGCTGCCGTCGAGGAGGGCATCGTTGCCGGCGGCGGCACTGCCACCATCAACGCCATCCCCGCTGTGGACAAGGTCGTTGCCGAGCTGGAGGGTGACGAGCGCACCGGTGCCAAGATCGTCCGCAAGGCTCTGGAAGCACCTCTGCGCCAGATTGCTGCCAACGCCGGTCTGGAGGGCAGCGTCATCATCGACAACATCCTGAAGGCGAACAAAGCAAACTACGGCTTTGACGCCCAGAAGGAAGAGTACGTCGAGGATATGATCGAGGCAGGCATCGTTGACCCGACCAAGGTCACCCGCTCCGCTCTGGAGAACGCTGCCAGCGTTGCCGCTATGGTCCTGACCACCGAGAGCCTGGTTGCCGACCTGCCGGAACCCCCGGCACCCGCGGCACCTGCCGGCGGTGATATGGGCGGTATGTACTGATCCCCAAATTCGCACCCACAGGGCGCGGAGCCGAAAGGCTCCGCGCCTTTTTTGTATAGATGCCCGCCCGGCGCACATACTGAATACAAAAGGGGGCGGCGGTATGTCTTTTCGGCGGCTGCGGGCGTTGGTGGTTGGTCTTGCGGCGGGCATCGGTCTGGTGCTGTGCAGGGTGTATTGGGTGGGGCAAAACGCCGGGTACGCCCAAAGCGCCCTGCAACAGACCGAGCGCGAGGCGGCGCTGCCGCCCGACCGCGGCAACTTTTATGACCGCACGGGGCGGCTGCTGACCGGGCTTGCCGACGGCTGGTACGCCCTGTGTGTGCCGGGCAGTGACGGCTACGCCGAGCTGCTGCCCTATGTTTCCTACGCCGAGCAGACCGAGCTGTACCGCCGCCGCAACGATACTTCGTTGTTTTTTGTGCCGGTAGATCGGGATCTATCCGCGCTGGGCATCCCGTGCCGCCGCACCGCACAGCGGTATCTGCCGCTGCCCATTGCGGTGCATCTTCTGGGCTACCGCAACGGCGAGGGGCAGGGCGTTGCGGGGCTGGAGCGCGCCTACGATGCGCTGCTTTCGGCATCCGGGGACGAGGTCGTTGCCGCCTGCGCCGCCTCCGCGCAGGGGCTGCCGCTGACCGGCAGCGAGCCGGTGTTCGTCACCCGGCATACCGGCACGGGGCAGGGGGTAGCGCTGACCTTGGACGCCGACATCCAGCGCCTGTGCGAGGGGGTCGCCGACCTGCATATGACCCGCGGCTGCATCGTGGTGCTGCAGCCCGACACCGGCGAGATCCTTGCCGCCGTCAGCGTACCCCGGTACGACCCCAACGATGTTGCCAAAAGCATTGCGGCGGACGACACCTCGCTGATCGACCGCCTGCTGACCCCGTTTTGCGTGGGGTCGGTGTTTAAGATCGTGGCGGCAGCTGCCGCCTACGATGCCGGGCTGGACTGGTTCACCGCGGACTGCACGGGCAGCGTCACGGTGGGCAGCCAGACCTACCGCTGCGCCCAAAGCCGCGCCCACGGCGAGGTCAACCTGCGTGCGGCGCTGGCGCAAAGCTGCAACTGCTACTTTATTGAATTGGGGCAAAAACTGGGTGCCGAGCGGCTGGCAGCGGCTGCCAAGGCTTTCGGCTTGGGGCAAAGCATCACGCTTGCGCCCGGACTGCAAAGCGATGCCGCCTCCCTGCCCGGCGCCGCGCAGCTGCAAAACGCGGGCGACCTTGCGCTGTTCAGCTTCGGGCAGGGGGCATTGACCGCAACGCCGCTGCAAATTGCCGCCATGACCAACGTTCTGGCAAACGGCGGGCTGTACCGTACCCCCGCCGCCGTGCAGGGGGTGCGCCGCGCTGACGGCAGCATCATCCCCAGTGAGGTACCTGCGCCCCGCCGGGTGTGCAGCGCCGCCACCGCCAAGGTGCTGCGCAGTATGCTGCACACCGTGGTGGAGGAGGGCATCGGCAGCGATGCTATGACCGGGGCAGGGGCGTGCGCGGGCAAGACCGGCACCGCCCAGACCGGGCAGTTTGACGCCGACGGCAGGGAACTGCTGAACTACTGGTTCACCGGCTTTTACCCCGCCGATGCCCCGCGCTATACCATCACCGTTTTGCAGGACGCCCAGCAAGCGCCCGAAACCTCCAGCGCCGCCGTTTTTGCCGACGTGGTGCAGGGGCTGCACGTTTTGGACACCGCAGCCGCAGTTTCGGACGCTGCCGCCGCAAAAAACAGTTGACACCGCGCGAAAAGCGGCATATAATAGATTTGTTAAAAGGAAAATGGCGATGAAAGGGCAAATGCCGCACAAAACAGGTCATAAGAGAGAGCGCCGTATGGTGAAAGGCGCTTGGCTGACGTTTTCGGCAAAGCCACCCCGGAGCTTTCGGTGCAAAAGCCGAGCGTACCTGCGGCGTTAACGCGGACAAAGCGGTGGCATATTTTTTGCGATATGCCGCAAACCGGGTGGTACCACGGAAGCTGTCAGCCTTCGTCCCTGTTCAGGGGCGAGGGCTATATTTTTTGGGTGCCGTTTATCGCAACAATACAAACCACGGATGGGAGAACACCAACTATGCAATGGACCGGACTGAACGAACTGCGCGAAAAATACCTGCACTTTTTTGAAACCAAGGATCACCTGCGTCTGGGCAGCTTTCCTCTGGTGCCGAAGGACGACCCCAGCCTGCTGCTGATCAACAGCGGTATGGCACCCATGAAAAAATGGTTCCTCGGTCAGGAGGAGCCGCCGCGTCACCGCGTGACCACCTGCCAGAAGTGCATCCGCACCCCCGATATTGATCGCGTGGGCATCACCGCCCGCCACGGCTGCTTCTTTGAAATGCTGGGCAACTTCAGCTTTCAGGATTACTTCAAAAAAGAGGTTATTCCCTGGGCTTGGGAATTTTTGACCCAGGAGCTGGAGATCCCCGCTGACCGCCTGTACATCTCGGTCTATCAGGAGGACGACGAGGCTTACGACATCTGGACCAAGGTCATCGGCATCCCCGAAAGCCACATGGTGCGCCTCGGCAAAGAGGACAACTTCTGGGAGCATGGCTCCGGTCCCTGCGGTCCCTGCAGCGAAATTTACTTTGACCGCGGCGAGGAATACGGCTGCCACAAGCCCACCTGCGGCGTCGGCTGCGACTGCGACCGTTATATGGAGATCTGGAACCTCGTATTCAGCCAGTTCGACTCCGACGGCAAGGGTCACTATGAGCTGCTTGCCAAGCCCAACATCGACACCGGTATGGGGCTGGAGCGTCTGGCGTGCGTTATGCAGGGCGTAGGCAACCTGTTCGAGGTGGATACCGTCGCCGCCGTTCTGCACCATGTTGAGCGCATCGCCGGCAAAAAATACGGCGAGAACGACAAGGACGATATCTCCATCCGCGTCATCACCGACCACATCCGCGCCACCGTGTTTATGGCATCCGACGGCGTTCTGCCCTCCAACGAGGGTCGCGGCTACGTTATGCGCCGCCTGCTGCGCCGTGCCGCCCGCCACGGTCGTATGCTGGGCATCAACCGCCCCTTCCTGACCGAGCTGGTCGATACCGTGATCGAGTCCAGCGAGGCCGGTTACCCCGAACTGCGCGAGCATGAAAACTATATCAAGAAGGTCATCGGCACCGAGGAGCTGCGCTTTGGCCGCACCATCGATGCCGGCCTGAACATCCTGAACGGTATGATGAGCCGCCTCAAGGACGTTCACGAGAAGGTCCTGTCCGGCGCTGAGGTGTTCAAGCTGAACGACACCTTCGGCTTCCCCCTCGACCTGACCCGCGAGATCGCCGCCGAGGCAGGCGTGCGCGTGGACGAGGCAGCTTTCCATATGGAAATGTCCAAGCAGCGTGAGCGCGCCCGCGCCGAGCGCCTTGCCAAGGATATCTCCGGCTGGAGCGCCGACCTGTTCGGTGAGCTGACCGCCGAGCCTACCCAGTTTGACGGCTACGAGGTTCTGACCGAGTCTGCCAAGGTCGTTGCCCTGTCTGACGGCGAGGAACTGAACGACGCCATTGCCACCGACGAAGCCGGTGAGAGCAAGGAGGGCGTGCTGGTCGTGCTGGACCGCACCCCGTTCTATGCCGAGATGGGCGGTCAGGTCGCTGACCACGGCTACATCAGCTGCGGCAATGCCAAGCTGAAGGTCACGCAGGTCAAAAAGACCCCCAAGGGCTACTTTGTCCACACCTGCGAGCTGCTGGACGGCACCCTGCGCGTTGGCGATGATGTCACCGCCGCCGTGGATGCCCAGCGCCGTATGTCCATCTGCCGCAACCACACCGCCACCCACCTGATGCAGAAGGCGCTGCGTGAGGTTCTGGGCGACCATGTGCATCAGGCAGGCAGCTATCAGGACGACCACATCACCCGCTTTGACTTCACCCATTTCAGCGCCGTCACCGCCGAGGAGCTGGTTGAGGTCGAAAAGAAGGTCAACGAGAAGATCTTCGAGAGCCTGAACGTCGAAATCAAGAACCTGCCCATCGAGGAAGCCAAGAAGATGGGTGCTATGGCGCTGTTCGGCGAGAAGTACGGCAGCGTTGTCCGCGTTGTGGACGCCGGCGGCTGGAGCACCGAGTTCTGCGGCGGCACCCATGTCAAGAACACCGCGCAGATCGGCTGCTTTAAGATCCTGGGCGAATCCAGCGTTGCTGCCGGCATCCGCCGTATCGAGGCAACCACCGGCTTCGGCGTGCTGAACCTGCTGGACGAGCGCACCGAGCTGCTGGCGCAGACCGCCGTTGCCCTGAAGGCCAACAATATGAAGGACGCCCCCGCCCGTGCCGAGGCTTTGACCGCCGAGCTGAAGGAAACCAACAAGCAGCTGGATATCCTCAAGGCGGAGATGGCTTCCTCCAAGATCGACGGCTTGTTCCAGGATGCCGCCGACATTGACGGCGTGCGCATTGTTTCCGCGTATCTGACCGGCACCGGTGCCGACACCCTGCGCGACATGATCGACAAGATCCGCGACAAGGCACCTGATACTGTTGCGGTTCTCATCGGCAATGACGGCAGCAAGACGATGATGGCTGTCGGCGTCTGCAAGAACGCCCTTGCCCGCGGCTTGAAGGCCGGCGCGCTGGTCAAGCAGATTGCTGCCATCGCAGGCGGCAACGGCGGCGGCAAGCCCGACTTTGCTATGGCGGGCATCCGCGACTGCTCCAAGATCGACGACGCGCTGAACGCCGTACCCGAAATCGTCAAGAACGAACTGAGCAAATAAATTTTATCATCTCACGGTAAAGGAGGGATATTGTATGGCTGATTGCCTGTTCTGCAAAATCGCAGCGGGGGACATCCCCTCCAACAAGCTGTTTGAGGATGACCAGCTGCTGGCATTTTACGACATTGACCCGCAGGCACCCGTCCATTTTCTGGTCATTCCCAAAAAGCACATCGACTCAGCCGCGGTGCTGACCGAGGACGATGCCGCCCTGCTGGGACACATCTACGCCGTCATCGCGCAGCTGGCCGCCCGGCTCGGCATTGCCGAAAACGGCTACCGCGTGGTCACCAATGTCGGTGCCGACGGCGGTCAGAGCGTGAAGCATCTGCATTTCCACGTTCTGGCGGGACGCAGTCTTGCATGGCCTCCGGGCTGATGCCCGCGCCGCCCGATTTTTACAACGAATTGAGGTACTTGTTATGGCTGATACCTATACTTTGCACGTTGCGGGTCTGACCCGTGAATTGCCCATCTGCAAGGTCAACGACCATATGGACATCGCTGCCTTTATTATGTTCAGCGATGTCGAGCTGACCGTGGCCTGCGCCGCCGAGCTGCTGAAAAAAGCACCCGAATTTGACGTTATCCTGACCGCCGAGGCTAAGGGCATCCCCCTTGCCTACGAAATGGCACGTCAGAGCGGCAAATATTGGATCCCCGCCCGCAAGGGTGCCAAGCTCTATATGCGTGAGCCTGTCGTCATTGAGGACCAGTCCATCACCACCGCCGGCAAGCAGACCCTTGTCATCGACAAGAAGGACATTGCGTATATGAACGGCAAGCGCATTCTGATCGTGGACGATGTCATCTCCACCGGCGGCTCGATGCACGCCTTGGATGCCCTCGCTGCCAAAAGCACCGGCACCGTCGTAGGTCGCTGCGCCGCCTTGGCAGAGGGTGACGCCGCCGAGCGCAAGGACATCATCTTCCTTGAGCCTCTGCCCCTGTTCTTCCACTAAGCAATGAAACGTAAACTCGCGTGGTTCGCGTTGGGCTTTGCCCTGACCGAGCTTGCCGCGGCAAATCTGCCGCCGTTGGTCTGTGTGCCTGCGGCGGCACTTTTTGCTTTTGCGGTCTTTGGGCTTCGCAAGCGCAGCATGCACATTCCGGCTTTGGGTGCCGTGTGCGGGTTTGTTTACTTTGCCGTTTTTGCCGCCCTGTTCGTCCGCCCCGTGCAGGCGCTGGCAGGGCAGACCGTCACCGCCGCCGTGACCGTGCAGACCGATGCCGCCGCGGCGTATGAAGCCTACCATATGCGGGGTACCCTGCTGATTACCGAGCTGAACGGCAAGCCCGCCCACATCCGGGTGCAGTGTGCGGAATTTCCCGCCGCCGAAGCAGGGGAGCGCTTCACCGCCCAATTCACCCTGCGCACACTCAAAAACGACCGCTACCGCTTGGCAAAGCAAAGCGATGGGGTCTACCTGCGGGCAGAGTACGCGGGGTCGTACAGCCCGCTGCCCGCCAGCCGTCACCCGGTTTTTTGGCTGTACCGTCTGCGGCAGCGGGGCAGCACCGCCTTAAAGCGCTGGATGCCCGCCGATTCGGCAGCGCTGATCAGTGCGATGCTGCTGGGGGACACCTCCCGCCTGTCGGACGCTGACCGCGACGCCTTTTCTGCCGCCGGGGTAGCCCATCTGCTGGCAGTGTCGGGGCTGCACGTTTCCCTGCTGGCAGGGCTTTTGTTCCCGCGCAGACGCCGGTTTGCCCATACCGCGCTCGCCTTGCAGGCGGGCGTCATCGTCGGCTATATGCTCCTCACCGGGCTGCCCGTTTCGGTGCTGCGCGCGGGGCTTGTGTTTTTGCTCGCCATTTTGGGACACTGGTTTTTGCAGCCGGTGGATTTGCTGACCTCCACCGGCGCGGCGGCACTGCTGCTGGGGCTGCAAAATGCCTATATGCCCTGCGATTTGGGGTTTCAGCTTTCGTTCTGCGCCGTCTTGGGCGTGCAATGCGCGGCACACCTTGCCAAGCTGCTGAAAAACCGCCTGTCTACGCGGATTTTCAACCTCGCATCCAACGCCCTGACCGCTGCGCTGGCGGCGCTTTTCACGCTGCCGGTGCTGGTGGCGCACGGTATGACCGTCAGCGCCGTGGGCGTTTTGGGCAATCTGCTGACCCTGCCGCTGATGGAGCCGCTGCTTTTGCTGGGGCTGGCGGTGCTGGGGCTTTCCTGCCTGCCGTTTTTGGCACCGGTTTGCCATATGGCTAGCTTTCTGCTGGCGCTGTTATTAAACCTCTTGCGCGGCATCGTTGTTTTCTGTGCCTCACTGCCCGGGGCGCGGCTGCTGCTGCCCGCGCGCTACACGCTGTTTGTCTTGGGTGTGCTGGCGGCGCTGGCACTCGTTTACTATCTTGCGGGCAGCCTGCGGCTGTACCCGCCCGCCGCCCTGTGCTGCGCGGCGCTTGCCGTTTTTATGGGCGTGTGGATGCAGCAGGGCATCGTCACCGTTGCGCTGGTCGGCACGGCGGGCAACCCCTGCGCCGTCATCACCCAAGACGGGCAGGCGGTCGTAGTATTCCGGGGCGGCGCAGCCAACCGCCGGGCGGTCAAGAATTATCTGGCGCGCCACGGCGAACCCGCCTGCACACTGGCAGTGGATTTGCGCGCAACACCGGGCGATACCGGTCTTGCCGCTGACCGCATCCTGAACGCCGCCGCGCAGACCGCGCCCGCCCGGTACGAGGTACTTGACGGACTGACGCTGGACCTGTATCATAAAGGCAGCGGCAGCTTAGTCGTGCTGGGAGCAGGGGCGCGCCACATTGCGCTGATGTCCGGCAGCATCAAGCTGGAAACCCCTGTGCAGGTCGATATCCTGTGCGCCGCCGGGGCGATTTCCGACTCGGTACAGGCAGAAACGATTTTGTTTACGGCGGAATCCCCGCCTTGGCTGGGCGACGCCGACGCCGCACAGCTGTATTACGGTTCCGGCACCCCCGCCGTGGTTTTACGCCCGGGTGCCGCGATGATTTTTGAGGAGGCGGAGCCTTATGCTGTACAGTGAAAAAGAGCTGGAGAAAAAGCTGCGCGCCGGCTGCGCCGTTTTCTATTTCTACGCCGCCGACGAAGCGCTGGTACACAGCGCCGCGCAAAAGGCGCTGAAATTTTTGCAGCAGGATGACCCCGAGGTCACCGTGCTGGACGGTCCCACCCCCCGCGTGGAGGAGATCGTTCTGGCGGCGGGAACCATCTCGTTTTTCGGCGGCAAGCGCCTTGTGCTGATGCCGATGATTCGCCCGTCAACCTACTCGGACAAGGATCTGCAGGAGCTTTGCGACACCCTCTCTGACACCGAAAATGCCATTTTTGTGCTGACCAGCGTGGTCGAGGAATCCTACGGCAGGCTGCGCCCCGGCAAACGGGAGAAAAAGCTTATTGCCGCCTGTGAGAAGCTCGGCTACAGTGTGCAGATCAACAAGCCCTCCCGCAATGCCCTGCAGGCGTTGGCACGCCAGTGGGCAGGGGAACTGGGCACCGGCTTTGCGCCGGGGGCGGAGGGCGCCTTGCTGGACCGCTGCGGCGAGGACCAGTTCCTTTTGCGCAACGAGATCGACAAGCTGGCGGCACTTTCGGGTTACAGCATTATCACAACGGCAATGGTGCAGCAGCTGGGTACCGTCACGCTGGATGCCGACACCTTTGATATGGTCAAGCTGGTGGCAGCCGGGCGGCTGGCGGCGGCACAGCAAAAGCTGCGCACCCTGCTGGCGCTGCAAAACGAGCCAATTCTCATCACCGGTGCGCTCAGCAGCAATTATCTGACGATGTACCGTGTTTCTTTGGCAAAACGCAGCCGCCGCACGCTGGCGGATGTCGCCAAGGATTTCGGCTATACCGGCAACTGGAGCTTCCGCCTTTCGGAGGCGGAAAGCGCCGCCGCGCACTACAAAACCGCCCAGCTGGAACAGTGCCTGCGGGTGCTGCGCAAGCTGGATATCGACCTGAAAAGCAGCAAGCTGGACAGCGATCTTTTGCTGCAAAAGGCGCTGTGCGAGCTTGCTTTGACCCGGAGTATGCCATGCTGAAACTGACCCGCGCCCTTTTGGTGGAGGGCAAATATGACGCCGCCCGCCTGCATAACCTTGTGGACGGCACGGTGCTGACGACCGACGGCTTCCGCGTATTTAAGGACGCCGCCCTGCAAAATCTGCTCAAAAAAGTAGCCGCCGCGCAGGGGCTGGTCATTCTGACCGACTCTGACGCCGCCGGGTTTAAAATCCGCCATTTTGTCACGGGGCTGGTCGGGGCGCAAAACGTCCTGCAAGCCTATGTACCCGCCGTTCCCGGCAAGGAATCCCGCAAAGCCCAGCCCGGCAAGGAGGGGCTTTTGGGGGTCGAGGGCGTGGACGATGCCCTGATTTTGCAAGGGCTGCAAACCGCCTTGGCGGGCGCTGCCGACACCGCCGTCTGCCGGCGCAGCATCACCTACACCGATTTGTACGAGTGGGGCATTTCCGGCACCGCCAACAGCGCCGACAACCGCCGCAAGCTGCTGCACCGCTTGGGTCTGCCCCCGCGTCTAAGTAAAAAAGAACTGCTGGACGTTTTAAATATCCTCTACACCTACGAAAGTCTGGATGCCGAGATTCGGCACGGCTAAACAAAATCGGCAGCGAACCGTTGGGTTCGCTGCCGATTTTGTTATTTTAATGTCCCATCCTCGACCTGTTTGCAGTACCACGGCTTGTCGGCGTGGAATACCCGCCCTGCCAGATGCGCAAAACGCTCGTCCGCGATCGTATCGGGGAAGCGCAGCTCCCACGCGCACAGCGCCTGATACTTGAACCGCAGCTCCCGGTTGGCGGCATTGTTGCCGTACTTGCTGTCGCCCAGGATCGGGCAGCCGATGTGCGCCAGATGTGCGCGGATCTGGTGGGTGCGCCCGGTGACCAGCTCGACCTTCAATTCCGCCAGCCGCCCGCTGACCGCCAGCGTTTCGTACCCGGTAACAACCTCCTTCGCGCCGCCCGCCGTGCCGTCGGTAATATAGACGATGCCGCGCTCGGCGTCCTTCAAAAGGTAATCCCGCAGCAGCGCCGCCGGGGGGGTGGGGCGCCCAAAGGTGACGCACAGGTAGTGCTTGGTAATGCTGCGCGCCTTGATTTGCGCGGTCAAAAAGGACTCTGCCGCGTTATTTTTGGCAAGCAGGATCAGCCCGCTGGTGCCGGTGTCCAGCCGGTGGCACAAAACCGCGCGCTCGCCCTTGCCCGCCGCTTTTAATTTTTCCTGCACGCGCTTGAGCAGCGTGTCGTTGTTTGCGCCGTCCACCGCGATGCCCGCCGGCTTGGAGGCGATAATGATGTCCTCGTCCTCATACACAAAGACCGCCGGGGGCAGCCCGCGCTGCTGCTCCAACTGCTCATCGGTCAAAAACAGCTTGATGACATCGCCGTTTTGCACCCGCGTGGAGAGCGGCTGCTTTTTGCCGTTGAGCTTGATTTTGTTTTCGCGCAGGGCTTTGTTCAACCGCCCCGTTCCCAAGGCAGGGTAGAGGTCCATCAGATATTTGTCCATCCGCACAGGCAGAAGGCATTTTACACGCAGTTCTTTCATCACAGCACCCTTAAAAGAAAAGTTTTCTGCATTTATTTTACCACAAACCGCGCGATTTCGCAACGTGTTTGCCATTGACATTTTGCGGCGGTTGCGCTACAATATATCTGTTATGCCGCCGTGGCGGAACTGGCAGACGCAAGGGACTTAAAATCCCTCGGTGGCGACATCGTACCGGTTCGATCCCGGTCGGCGGCATACAGCCCGCTCTTTCCTTTGGGAAAGGGCGGTTTTTTGTGTTTCCTTGCCAAAATATGGCAAAAAGCGCTTGTTTATTTTCCGCATATCGTATATAATGTAGTGTATGCCTTTGTATGCGTCTAAATAGAGGGGGCGCATAACGGCAAAAAACAAACAGGGGGAAATGGAAAATGGCTGACTATTTCGCAATGAATGTCGATGAGCTTACCGCCGAAAAGACCGCGCTGGAATCTGCGTATAAAAAGTACCAGGCAATGGGGCTCAACCTGAATATGGCGCGCGGCAAGCCCGGTCCTCACCAGATGGATCTGGCAATGGACCTTTTAAAGATGGACGATTACACCACCGATGAAGGCACCGATGCGCGCAACTACGGCAATCTGGAAGGTCTGTACGAGGCCCGCAAGCTGTTTGCCGATGTGATGGGCGTGACCGCCAACGAAATTTTTGTGGGCGGCAACTCCAGCCTGCAGCTGATGTACAACCTTGTGACCATCGGCTATATCTTCGGTTTTCAGGATTCGCCCTGCCCGTGGTCGCAGGTCGAAAAGCGCAAGTTCCTTTGCCCGGTACCCGGCTATGACCGCCATTTTGCCATCACCGAGGATCTCGGCTTTGAGATGATCAACATTCCCATGAGCGAGTCCGGTCCCGATATGGATATGATCGAAAAGCTCGTGGCCGAGGACGATACCATCAAGGGCATCTGGTGCGTGCCGCAGTATTCCAACCCCGACGGCTACACCTACAGCGACGAAACCATCCGCCGCTTTGCCGCCCTGAAAACCGCCGCGCCCGACTTCAAAATTTTCTGGGATGAGGCTTACATTGTCCACCATCTGACCGAGCAGATCATCGAAACGCCCGTGCTGCTGAACGAAGCCAAAAAGTACGGCACCGAGGATCGCGTGTTTATGTTCACCTCCACCAGCAAGATCACCTTCCCGGGTGCCGGTGTGTCCGCGATCGCCTGCAGCGAAAATTCCATGAAATACATCTGCCGCCGCTTCTCGACGATGATCATCAGCTACGACAAGATGAACCAGCTGCGCCACGTCCGCTTTTTGAAGGACAAGCAGGGCGTGCTGGCGCATATGGCCAAGCATCGCCGCCGTCTGGTGCCCTGCTTTGACGCCGTCAAGACCGCGTTTGCCACCGAGCTGACCCCCTGCGGCAACATCGCCCACTGGACCAACCCCAAGGGCGGTTACTTTATCAGCCTGTATGTGCTGCCCGGCTGCGCCAAGCGCGTTGCCACCCTGTGCAAGGAATGCGGTCTGACCCTGACCGGTGCAGGCTCCGCCTACCCCTACCACAAGGACCCGGAGGATTCCCACCTGCGCATTGCGCCCACCTATCCGAGTCTGGATGAGGTCGAAACCGCCTCGGCGCTGCTGTGTGTCTGCGTGCGTCTGGCGGTTGTGGAAAAGCTGCTGGCAGATAAGCAGTGACCCAACCCCTGCCCCTTGCTTTAAGCAGCACCGCGGTTCTTGCTGCGGCGTTGCCTATAATATAATCCCGCCCGCAGGCGCGGGCATGTTTTTTGGAGGTTTCTATGAACAAAAAAGGGAAGTCATGGCCGCTATTCGTCGTGGCAATTCTGATCGTGGTATTTTCCCTGACTGCGATCCTCGGTGTCAGCTATCAGTACGGCGACACCAAAAACACCTACGTCAAGGGTGCATCCGACATCCGTTTCGGCATTGATATCCGCGGCGGCGTGGATGTCACCTTTATGCCCGCGAATGACATGGACGCCACCGACGAGCAGCTTTCTGCCGCCAAAACGGTTATTGAGGACCGTCTGGTGGGTCTTGGCATCACCGATTACGAAAGCTACACCGACACCAACAAAGACCGTATCATCGTGCGTTTTCCGTGGAAAACCGGCGAGTCTGACTTCAACCCCCAGACCGCCATTGACGAGATCGGCACCACTGCCAAGATGGTATTCCGCAAAGGCTCCACCGCCGACGGCGAGGAGATCCTCAGCGGCGACGACGTGACTTCCGCCACCGTCGGCTACAACGAAACCGAGGGCTGGGTCGTTCAGCTGCGCTTCAGCACCCAAGGCTCTGCCGCTTTTGCGGACGCCACCACCGAGCTGGCGGGCGGCAGCATCCCCATCTCCATCTGGCTCGATGACAAGAGCATCTCCGTTGCCACCGTCAACGAAGCCATCACCAACGGCGAAGCCATCATCAAGGGCAACTTCACGCAGGAGAGCGCCTCCTCGCTGGCGAACCAGATCAACTCCGGCTCGCTGCCCTTTGCCCTGTCTGCCGAAAGCTACTCCACCATCAGCCCCACCCTGGGTGCCAAGAGCCTTGAGGTTATGGTGCTGGCGGGTATCATCGCCTTTATCATCGTCGCGGTGCTGATGATTGCCCGCTACCGTCTGCCCGGCACCATCGCCGTCATCTCTCTGGCGGGTCAGGTCGCTGCCACGCTGGCAGTCGTGTCCGGTTATTTCCCGGCGTTCAGCGGTTCCACCCTGACCCTGCCCGGCATTGCCGGTATCATCCTCGGCATCGGTATGGGCGTTGACGCCAACGTCATCACCGCCGAGCGCATCAAGGAAGAGCTTGCCAAAAACAAGACGCTGGACGGCGCTGTCAACAGCGGCTTCAAGATGGGTCTTACCCCCATCATCGACGGCAACGTCACCATCGTTATCGTTGCTGCCCTGCTGATGGGTGCCTTTGGTCCCACCGACGGCTTCTGGGCGAAGGTCTTTAACCCCATCTTCTGGTGGTTCGGACCCTCCACCGCCGGCACCATCTACTCCTTCGGCTTCACCCTGCTGACCAGCGTTCTGCTGAACTTTGTGTTCGGCGTGGGTGCCACCCGCGTGATGATCCGCGGTGCCACCCACTGCAAGGCGCTGCGCAACCCCGTGCTGTACGGCGGCAAAAAGCAGGGCGGTGCCGACTACAAGACCCCGGCGATCCGCTTCATCCCCAACCGCAAGAAGTTCTACGGCTTCTCCTGCGCGCTGATCGCCGTGGTGCTGGTGTTCTGCGGCGTGTTCGGCGTACATATGGACGTCGAGTTCAAGGGCGGCTCCATGGTCACCCTGGCGTATCAGGGCGAGGCTGACCTCAATGCCCTCAAGTCCGCCATCAGCGACGAGCTGAACCAGTCCAACCTGACCTTGCAGACCGGCTCCGACATTTCCGGCAGCCAGACCTTGACCGTCACCCTGCCCGGTAGCCAGACCCTGACCACCGAGCAGCTGGACAACCTGCTGACCACCCTGAACGAGCAGTTCCCCGACAACGCCTTCGCCCAGAATGAAGTCAGCAACGTCAATGCCACCATCGGCAAGGAATTCCTGCTCAAGAGCGTTGTCGCGCTGGTCGCCGCCTGCGTGCTGATCATGCTGTACGTCGCCTACCGCTTCCGCCGCATCGGCGGCTTTAAGGCGGGCGCCACCGCCGTTGTGGCGCTGCTGCACGACCTGTTTGTGGTGTTCGGCGTGTTTGTCATCCTGCGCATCCCCCTGAACGGCAACTTCATTGCCGCCATGCTGACCATCTTGGGCTACTCCATCAACGATACCGTTGTTATCTACGACCGTATCCGCGAGAACAGCGCCCTGTACAGCAAAAAGCAGCTCAGCCTGCCGGAGCTGGTTAACCTGTCCATCAACCAGAGCTTCTCCCGCTCCTTGATGACCACCATCACCACCTGCTGCGCCTTGGGTGTCGTCTGCGCGGTGTCCATCGTCTACCGTCTGGACAGCATCTACACCTTCGCGTTCCCGCTGCTGTTCGGTATGATCAGCGGTGTGTACAGCACCATCTGTATCGCCACCCCGCTGTGGGTCGACTGGAAGCAGCGCAAGAAGGCTGCCGGCAAGAAGAATTGACGCTTCGGCAAGGAGGTTTCCGCTTATGAAATGCCCCTACTGCGGCGAGGTTGACTCCAAGGTCATTGACTCGCGCCCCACGGAGGACGGCGAACGCATCCGCCGCCGCCGCGAGTGCCTGAACTGCAAAAAGCGCTTTACCACCTACGAAATCGTGGAAACGGTGCCGCTGATGGTGGTCAAGAAGGATAAATCCCGCGAGGTCTTTGACCGGCAGAAGCTGCTCAACGGTATGCTGCGCGCCTGCCAGAAACGCCCCGTGAGCTACCAGCAGCTGGACGAAGCAGTCGAACGTATCGAGCAGCAGCTGCTCAACTCCTACGACCGCGAGGTGCTTTCCATCAAGATCGGTGACCTTGCCATGCAGGAGCTGAAAAAGATGGACGATGTCGCCTATGTGCGCTTTGCATCGGTCTACCGCCAGTTCAGCGATGTCAACACCTTTATGGAAGAGCTGAAGGATATGTTGGACAACCGCTCAAAAGCTGCCGAAAAATGATGCGGTAAGCTGCCGCAGCTGGCATCTTGCGCGGGCGGTTTCCACCCAAAGGTCGGCAAGGTTCTCCTGCCGCGCGTAACCCGGCAGGCAAGCCAGCGTTTGCCCCAGCGCCTCCAAGGTGTTGCGGCGCACCAGCAGCCCCCACAACCGCATAGAATGTTCCGCCTCCGCCGCCGCTTCTCTGTAAGCGGCGGCGGAGGTTTTGTATTGCCCGTTTTGCGCAAGGATGCAGGCGGTCTGCAGCACCGCATCCACCCGCGCCGTGCTTTGCCCCAGATATATCCCCGCCGCGCCCAGCGCCGCCGCCAGCCCCGCCAGCAGCAAAAGCGCCGATAGACTGCGCCTCATCGCTTTTCCTCCCTTCGGGCAACCAGCAGTGTGTCCTGCCCGTTGTCATACAGCATCAGCACCCCGCTTTGCGCCATCCCGTGCGCGTTCAGAACCTGTGCAAGCCAGCCCCTGTCCCTGCCCAGCGCGCGCAGACAATCCTCATACACAACGCCGTCCAGCAAAACGGGGAGGTAGGGCGGCGGCTCGCCGCCCCGCGCATAGGGTACGGCGTTCAGACGCCCGCCCGGCTCCATAACCGCCCACAGCACCCGCGCGGGCGTGTCGATTTTTTGCCCGCGCAGCGCCTCCGCCAAGTCTCGCCCGCTGATGCGCAGCTTTTCCAAGCTGTCCTGCTGCACCTCGCCCCGCACAATGACGGTGACGGGCTTGCCGAACAGCACCCGCGTGTAGCGCGGCCACCGCCACGATGCCGCCGCGTGCAATATTTCCAGCGCCGTCAAGAGAAAAATCGGCACCAGCCCCGCCAGCAGCGGCAGGTCCGGCTCATCAATGCAGATGGTGGCAACGTTGGAAAGCAAAAAGGTCGTCACCAGCTCGCCGGGCTGCAGCTGCCCCAACTGCCGCTTGCCCATACACCGCATCGCCGTTACCACCGCTGCATACAGCACGATCGTCCGAAACAGCAAAGAAAACACCGTAAGCCCCCTCATAATTTGCGCCCGCCGGGTCACACTATGCCCGGGAGGGTTTGCCAATGCCACAAAAAATCAGCGCGTCCCTGCAGGAAAACCTTGCGTATCTGCAAAACAATTTTGCCGCCTCGGATGACTTTTATACAAAACCGCTGCAAATCAGCGGCATCTGCTGCGCTGTGGCGATGTTCACCGGCGTTTCCAGCGCCGAGCGCCTGTGCCACCTTGCCTTGGATATGCTGGACCGCGATCCCGCCGTCTGGCAGGGCGGGGCAGGGCTGTGCCGCTACCTTTTGCAGCAAAGCCGCATCCCCACCGAGCCGACGCCCGCCGAGGACTGGCAGTCTGCCGCCGAGTTTTTAAGCAACGGTATGACGCTTTTGTTTATCGAGGGCTTTGCCGGGGCGGTCGTGCTTTCCACACAGGATATGCCCGGGCGCAGCGTGGGTACCCCGCTGGGGGAGGGCAATCTGCGCGGGGCGCAGGACGCCTTTACCGAGCATCTGCGCAGCAATCTTTCGCTGCTGCGGCGGCAGTTCCGCAGCGGCACGCTGGTGGCGGAGATCGCCACCGCCCGCTGCCGCGCCAAGACCGAATACTGCCTTTGCTATGACCGTACCCTCGCCCCGCCCGAGCTGGTGGACGCTCTGCGGCAAAAGCTGGCAGAAATTGAAATTCCCATCCTGCTGGACAGCGCCTACTTTGCGTCCTTTTTCAAGCAGGACAAGCTGAACCTGTTCCCGGCTGCCGCCTACACCGAGCGCCCCGCCACCGTCTGCGCCCGCCTGTGTGAGGGCAAGCTGGCTGTGCTGGTGGCGGGCAGCCCCTATGCACTGGTGGTACCCGGCTTTTTTGCCGAGCATTTTGAATGTCTGGACGACTATTCCTCCGGCGCGGTGTTTGCCGGGCTGATTCGTCTGCTGAAATACCTTGCCTTTCTGCTGGCGGTGTTCGCGCCGGGGCTGTATGTGATGTCCGTGGCATTCACGCCGGAAATCATCCCGTTGCAGCTTTTGGCAAAGCTGGCGCAGGGCGAACAGGCGACCCCTTTGCCGCCGATGTTGGAAATGCTGGGCGTGACCCTGCTGCTGGAGATCGTGCGCGAGGCGGGTCTGCGCGCACCGCAGTCCATCAGCCACACGGTCAGCCTGGTGGGGGCGCTGATTCTGGGCGAAACCGCCGTGTCGGCGGGCATCCTCAGCGTACCCATTCTGATCACGGCAGCCGCCGCCACCATCGCCACGCTGGCGGTGCCGTCCCTGTACGAGCAGACGATTTTGTTCCGCTTTGCGGTCATTGTGCTGGCGGGCTGCTTTGGGGTGCCGGGGTTTGCCGCTGCCGCCGTCACGGTGCTGGCGATGGCGTGCGGCAGCGAACCCTTCGGCTATGACTATCTCTATCCGCTGATGCCGCCGGGACCCGCCGCATGGCGGGACGGCTTTGTGCGCAGCATCTGGTCAAGGCTGGCGCGGGCAGGGGAGGTGATCGGGCGCGATGAAGCGTGATGCACCGGATGTATCCGCCGCCCTGCTGATGGGGCTTTTGTCCAACGTCCTGCTGCGCAGCCAGACCGCCTACGAACCACGCGCGGGCTTTTTTGCAGCGCTGCTCTGCGTGCCGGTGCTGGCGGCAGCAAGCGGGCTGTTTGCGCGCGGCTTTGCACAGCCCGGGGTCGGGCAGGCAGCCGCGCTGCCCTTGGCGGCGCTGCTGGTTTTTTCCTGCGTGTTGGAAATTCTGCGCCTTGCGGCGCTATTGCAGCGTCTATATCCCGGCAGCATCCGGCTGTCCGCCGTCTGCCTTTTGCTGCTGCTGCCGGTTTTGTACCTGCGCCGGGGTTCGGCGTTGTCGCAATGCGCCTATGCTGTCCTGTGCGGCTCGGTGTGGACCGGGGTACTGTTGCTTGTGTCCGCTGCGCCGTTTCTGCGCCTGCCCAATTTGTCGGCGCACCCGCTCACACTGCCGCAGCTGGGGGCAGCCGCCGCCGACCAGCTGACCCTTTACCCCGAATACCTGCTGCCTGCGCTTTGCGCCGCACCGCAAAAGCCGAATCCCCGCACGGCGGGCAGGCTGGCGGCTTTGGCGCTGGGGGCGGATGTCGGCGCACATTTTTTGCTGGCACTGTTTTACGGCGATGCGATGTTCTGGCAGGCAGACCCGCTGCACGCCGCCGCACGCAGCGGGGGAATTTCGGTGTTTCATCGGCTGGACTGGCTGCAGCTTGCGGTGTGGGTAATCGCCGTCACGCTCAAAATTGCGCTGTACCTGTATGCCGTCACCCGGCTGGCGGGCGGGGAGGAGCGCAAAAATGCAACGCCGCTGCGTCATTTTCCGTTATTTATCGGCGGGGTATGCTTTTTGTGCGTACTATTTCGCAAGCTGGAATTAACGGCAGCCTTTCGGCTGCGCAGCACCCTGTGCTGGCTGCTGGTCGGCACCGTCATTGCGGGAGGAGGGTTGGTATCGCTATGCCAAAAAGGTTCGCCCCGCTGATAGCCGCGCTGCTGCTCTGCGGCTGCGGGGGTACGGCACTTTCGCAGCGCGCCATCGTGCGGGCGGTGTTCTGGCAAAAACAGGGCAGCGGCTACGCCGCCACCCTGCTGACCGCCGACCCTGCGAGCGACACCGCCGATGCCTGCACCGCCACCACTGCAGCCGCCGCAACGCCCGCACTGGCGCTTTCTGCCGCCGAACAGGCGCTGCCCGGCGAGGTGTTTTACGGGCAGCTGGAGCTGGCAGCCTTTCCCGACAGCTCCACATGGCAGCAGGCGCGGCAGTTGGGGGCGCTGCTGTATGACCGTGCCGCCCCCGCGCCCGAGATCGCGCTCTTTCTTCTGGGTGAGCAGGACTCTGACCCCGCCGCGCTTTTGCCCGCCATGCAGCAGACGCTGCGGCAAAATCGGCTGCATTTCGGCTTGCAGCAGCTTTTCAGCAGCGATGCGGGGTTTATCATCCCGGTGTTTCGCCCCGATGGCTACGCCATGCAGCTGCTGACTCCCGATGCCGCCATCCTGTATGAGCCGCCCCTGCAGTCCCAGCTGGCGGCGGTGCTGGCGGGACACGCCGGGGCGCTGCGCTGCCGCTTTGGCTCCTTCTCCGTCAATGCCAAGACCAACCTTGTCTGTGACGGCGAAACGCTGTACCTCTACCTGCGTGATACGCAGCTGCAAAGCCTTGCGCCCGCCGCCGGGCAGGATGCCGCCAACGCCCTCGCAAGCGCTCTGCACGCCGCCTACGGGGCGCTGTGCCGCGATGCAGCCGCCGCCGGGGCAGACCTCTACCATTTTGCGTTCTGGCGGCAATGCGCCAACAAAACAGGGGCTGCGGACAAGCCGCAGCCCCCAAGGCTGATTATTGTATCGTAGTGGGTCTTGTGATATAGATCAGGTTGGCGTCGCTGACAAAGGTCTGGAAGTTGTACAGGATCAGCACCTCATCGTAGCCCTCTTTTTCGATCGTGGAGTCCAGCCCGTACTTGAAATTGCGGAAATCCACCACGCCGATTTTTTTGTAGTTGGCGGTCAGGTACGGCACAAAGCTGTTGGCGTAGCTGTCCTTCACCACCAGAATGCTGCCCTTGCCGTTGCCCTCAATTTCGGAATAGCCGTTGTTGCCGTCCAAAAAGGCGGCGTACTTATCCCGCGCGGCAAATTTTTCGGTGTTGATCAGGGTTTCGGTGGTCTGCGGCTCGTACTGCGCCTCGCCCACAATGCTGAAAATCGTCATCCGGTTAGGCAGGGGATAGTAGACGATCTCGTCATTTTCCACGTTCCACAGCCGCGTGGCGGAATAGTGCGTACCCTGAAAATCCGGCACGGTCACCGCCTCGTGGGCGGCGGTGTCAAAGGGGGTCAGCCCCTTTTGGCGGCAGAACTGCTCATACGCGCGGTAGGCGCCGTGGGTCGTCCAGTGGTGGTCGGTCTTAAAATACAGATACTCCTGCTTGTCGGCGGTAAAGGCTTCGCGCAGGTCAATGACCTGTGCATTTCGGGAAACAGCGGCAAAAATATCGTCCAGCATAGCGTTCTCGTCCGCCATCGGCGCACCGGCAGGCAGCATTTCGGGGTAGATCACGCTTGCCGAGGGTGCCAGCAGAAAGCTCACCTTGCCGGGGTGGGCGGCGGCGAAATCGCTGACCGCCTGCACGTTTTTACCCAGCTGCTTTTGGGCGGCATCCCCCACGGTGAACAGCTTGGTGAACATCCAATGCTCCTTGCCCAGCAAGATGCCGTTTTCCTCCACCTTGGCAAACAACATTTCGTCCACGGCGCGCTGGGTGTTTACCCAGACATCGCGCAGGGCGATCTGGTCCTGCATCCAACGCCCCAGCCCCGCCTGCCAGCTGCCGTCCAGCATATCCTGCACGCGGAACGCCGGCAGTGCCGCCGCCTTGCGGTTTTCCAGCTCCAGCAGGCTGCGCTTCGGGCAGACAAGGTTCACCGCGGTAAAGCCGAACAGCAGCACAGCCGAGAGCATCAGCAGGGGATACCCCCGTTTTTTGCCCGCATTTTTGCGGTAGATCGTCTTTTCCATACAGGGTACCCTCCTTTCAGAAATTGGCATACAGCGCCGTGGCGTTGGTGGCAGCCACCACATACGCCACACTCAGCAGCGCAACAGCGGCAAACAGCACCAGCCGCACGGGGGTGCAGCGCTCCAGCTTTTGCCAGAGCCTGCGCGGCAGCGCCGAGGAAAACACGCAGCCCAGCAGCAAAAATACGCCGTAGTTGCGCAGATAATACACCGCTGAAATGCCCCCCTGCGGCACAAACAGCTTTTGCAGCAAAAGCCCCAGCGGTGCGCCGGGCTGGTTGGCGGTAAAGATGCCCCAGCCCACCACCACAAAGAACAAGGTGTACAGGTGCGGCCAGACACGCCCCTTTTGGAGGTACGGCAGCAGAAATTGCTTTTCCACCGCCAGCAGCACAAAGTAGTACAGCCCCCACACAATAAAGTTCCAGCTTGCGCCGTGCCAGATGCCGGTGGCTGCCCATACAGCCAGCATATTCAGCATCTGGCGGGCAGCGCCCTTGCGGTTGCCGCCCAGCGGGATATAGATATACTCCCGGAACCAGCCCGACAGCGAAATATGCCACCGACGCCAGAATTCCGTAATGCTGCCCGAGATATACGGCAAATCAAAGTTGGCGGCGCATTCAAAGCCCAGCATGGCGGCAAGCCCGTTGCTCATCGCGCTGAAGCCCGCAAAGTCCAGATACAGCTGCAGGGAATACGCCAGAATGCCCAGCCACGCCAGCGGGGTGGAAACCTGCGCCAGCCCCACGCCGCCCGTGCCGATGATATCGCTCCACAGCGCGCCGATGGAATCCGCCAGAATGACCTTTTGCGCCAAACCGAAAACAAACAGCTCGCAGCCGGTCTGTGCCAGCGCAGCGGTGCAGCGGTCGCGGGTGTTGTGCAGCTGCGGTGCCATATCGCGGTATTTGATGATGGGTCCCACGATCAATTGCGGGAAAAACAGCACATAGGCAGCAAAGGTCACGGGGTCTTTTTCTGCCTTGATTTTTTCGCTGCAGATATCCGCTTGATAGCTGATGATTTTAAAAATATAGTAGCTGATGCCCAGCGGCAGCACGGCACCGACATCCAGCCGGGCAACGCCCAGCTGCGTCAGGCTGTTCAGGCTGTCGATCAAAAAGTTCGCGTACTTAAAATACACCAGCGCCGCCAGATTGACCAGCACCGATATCGTCAGCAGCAGGGGACGCCGCCGGGTCAGCAGCTCCTCCAGCACGCCCCAAATGTAGTTGAATACCACCAGAAACGCAATCAGCGGCAGATACTGCACCCCGGTCCAGCAGTAAAAGGCAAGGCTTTCCAGCAGCAGCACGGCGTTTTTCAGCCTGCCGGGCACCAGATAGTACAAAAACAGCGCCAGCGGCAAAAAGCCGAACAAAAACACAACACTGTTAAAAACCATGCTAGGCTCTCCTCTTTTGAAAATCGTAAAAAACAAGGCCGCTGCCGTAGGGCAGCGGCCTTGTTACGGCTCAGGTTCAGTTCAGGGCAGCCGCAATGGCGGTGTCAATGTCCGCGTAGTCGGGACCGCCCACACCGGCAATCACCAGCACCACACAGTCGCCCTTGCTTACGATGCGGGCATCCTTGGCCTGGGCGACCTTGTCGGCAAATTCGGCATACAGGTCGTTGGCTGCCAGGCTGTCCTTGTAGGCGTTCAGCTCCGCCTCCACGTCAGCAGCCTTGCCGGGCTTTGCCTGCACGGCAAATACCAAGCCGCAGTCCGCCTGGTCGTTGGTCACATCGCCCTTGTAGGCTTCGATGTTGTCCATCGTCAGCAGCAGCTCGTTCTGCACCGAGAAGTCGTCCAGTGCGCGGGGGTTCGCGATGGGGTTGACAGCCTCCAGCGCGGCGACGATGCCGTCCAGATCGACGGTTTCGGCAGCCGGGGCGCTGTCCTGCGCAGCGTCCGAGGAAACCGCCTCGCTGCTCACAGCGGAGGAGGCGGGGGTGGACTCACTGCCGGAGGAGGCAGCGGCACCGCCGCAGCCGGTCAGCAGCAAAGCACACAAAGCAACAGAAAGCAGTTTTTTCATAAAAGAGAATTCTCCTTTTAATTTTAGTTCTGGCAGGCTGCCGCGCGGGCGGGGCAGCTCTGCACACTATTAGAATACACTATTTTGTGCGATATTTCAAGCCGTTTTGGTCGAATGACGCGGTGCGGAGAATGTAAAATTTTTGTGCTTTGCGCCGCGCGCTTGACTTTGCGGGGCAACTGTCGTAAACTCAAGGGAAAAGCTCAGGCAATACCGCACAATTCTAAGTGCCGATACGGCGAGCGAGGTGCGGCAGCTGCTAAGCCAAAAGCGCAGATAATACTGGATGCTGCAAAGGTGAGCGATTTTGGCAACGCAGATGCCGTGCCGCAGCCGCGGGAGCGGTGCTTAAGCCGTCAGGCGGGAATTGTGCGGTGTTGCCCTAACAAGGAAAGGTTCGTTTGCATTGAGAAACCGCACCGCCCGCACCGTGGCACGCACCGGCATGCTGTTCGCGCTTGCCATAGCGCTTTCCTATTTAGAAAGTCTGGTCACACCGCTTTTGGGGCTGATGCCCGCCATGAAGTTAGGGCTTGCCAATCTGGTCGTCATGTACGCGCTGCTGTTTGTGCGCCGCCGCGATGCCGCCGCGCTGGTCCTGTTAAAAGCGCTGTTCGCCCTGCTGACGCGCGGCGCAACGGCAGGGTTTTTGTCGCTTTGCGGCGGCGGGCTGTCGCTGGCGGTACTGCTGGCACTGAGTCTTTTGCCCGGTGTCAGCGGTTATATCTTTTGCGTCAGCGGTGCGCTGGCACACAACATCGGGCAGCTTTGCGGCGCAGCGGTGCTGCTTTCGGACGCCGTAGCGCTGGGCTATGCACCCGTGCTGCTGGCGGCGGGGCTGGTTGTGGGCAGCCTGAGCTTTGTTTTAAGCCGTGCGCTGTTCAAAGCATTGCCCGGGGCAGGGGAGTGCCGTGTGCATTTTTAAGAATTATTCTTAATTTATTTCGCAAACCTATTGACACAGCAGAAATTGTGCTGTATAATACAAGCAGAAAGACAAAAATTTGTCTTATAAATATGACAATAGTCAATAGGAGGCACCATTATGGCTAAATATGTTTGCACCGTTTGCGGCTACATCGCCGAGGGTTCTATTCCTGATTTCTGCCCGGTCTGCAAGGCTCCCGCTTCTAAGTTCATCGAAAAGAAGGAGAACACCTACGTCACCGAGCACGTCGTTGGTCTGGGCAAGGACGCCCCCGAGGAGATCGTGCAGGGTCTGCGCGAGAACTTCCAGGGCGAGTGCAGCGAGGTTGGTATGTATCTGGCGATGAGCCGCGTTGCCGACCGCGAGGGCTACCCCGAAATCGCCGAGGCTTGGAAGCGCTACGCCTTTGAGGAGGCAGAACACGCCGCCAAGTTTGCCGAGCTGCTGGGTGAGGTCGTGACCGACAGCACCAAGAAGAACCTGCAGATGCGCGTTGACGCCGAGTGCGGCGCCTGCGCCGGCAAGATGGACCTTGCCAAGAAGGCGAAGGAGCTGAACCTCGACGCCATCCACGACACCGTCCATGAAATGGCCAAGGACGAAGCCCGCCACGGCCGCGGTATGCAGGGTCTGCTGGATCGCTATTTCAAATAATCGACACCGAAATACAATTCAAGTGGGGAGCGCCCGTTGGGCGCTCCCCACTTTTTGCTTGTAAAAAAAGCCCTCTTTCGGGCAGTAATGTAGGGATGGGTCTTGACCCATCCGCACCGCTGGCTGCGCGCAGCGCATAAAATCGCGCCGAATGGCGCGCTCTCACGATATATGGCATTGATGGTTAGGCGGCAAGGAGGGGTCACTGCGCCCGCAGGCGCGTTTCGGAGCGCAACCGCCGCACAGCGGCGGCTCTTAGCGCGGAGATAGCCCCCTCGTAGCCGTGCCTACAAACCGACCCGTGATTTTTGCGTGGACGTTATGTCGCGGGCGGGGCATGCCCCGCCCCTACGCCATAACATATTTTTATTGCCCCGTAGGGCGGGGTGATAGTGCGGAGCAGGGGAGACCCCCAAAACAAAAACCGCTTTCAAGTTTGCACTTGAAAGCGGTTGTGGAGGTGACGACCAGATTTGAACTGGTGAATGAAGGTTTTGCAGACCTTTGCCTTACCACTTGGCCACGTCACCATATTAGTGAAAAACCGGCATTGGAGCCGGTTTCACTGTTTTTGGAGCGGCCGACGAGGCTCGAACTCGCTACCTCCACCTTGGCAAGGTGGCGCTCTACCAGATGAGCTACGGCCGCATAAAAATACGTTCTTTCTAAGAGAACGTACAAGAACTTGGTGCCTCCGATCGGAATCGAACCAATGACACGGGGATTTTCAGTCCCCTGCTCTACCGACTGAGCTACAGAGGCAAGTGGCGACCCGAATCAGGCTCGAACTGACGACCTCTAGCGTGACAGGCTAGCGTTCTAACCAACTGAACTACCGGGCCACACATGGTGGAAGTTAACGGGCTCGAACCGCTGACCCTCTGCTTGTAAGGCAGATGCTCTCCCAGCTGAGCTAAACTTCCCCATAATGGAGCGGCCGACGAGGCTCGAACTCGCTACCTCCACCTTGGCAAGGTGGCGCTCTACCAGATGAGCTACGGCCGCATATTTTGGAGAGGTTTGCTCGGCATCTCTCCGGGCGACGGGTATTATTATATCCAATCCCGGGCGATTTGTCAAGCGTTTTTCTCCAAAATTTTGAACTTTTTTGAAGTTTTTTACTTTTTTACTTGTTTTCGTCGTTTTTTGCGGGTTCTGCCCAGTTTTCCAGCAGCTCGTTCAGGTTCACGCGGTACTTTTTATCGCAGAACTGGCAGTCCACCTCGGCAATGGGGTCCTCGTCCCGCAGGGTTTCCACCTCTTTTTTGCCCAGGCTGCGGATCATTTTTTTCACCCGCTCCTCGCTGCAGTCGCAGCGGTAGGTGACATGGTAGCTGTCCAGAACGTCGGGGGCAAAGCCCTTCAGTGCCAGATCCAGCATATTGCGCACGGTCATACCTTGCTCCAGCATGGTGGTCACACTGGGCATGGCGCGGATGTTTTTCTCCAGCATATCGATCTCGGCATCGGTGGCGCCGGGCAGCAGCTGCACCACAAAGCCGCCCGCGCAGCGCACGCTCAGATCCTTGTCCACCAGCACGCCCAAGGCGCAGACGGTAGGTACCTGCTCGCTCACGGCAAAGTAGGTGGTCACGTCCTCGGCGATCTCGCCGCTGGTCAGCGGCACCTGACCGATGTACGGCTCGCGCATCCCCAAGTCGCGGATGACGTCGATGGTGCCGTCCTTGCCGACGGCTGCGCCTACATCCAGATGCCCGTTGGCGCGCGGGGGCAGCTCGACAATGGGGTTTTCAATATAGCCCTTGACGTTGCCGGTGCCATCGCTGACCGCCACCAGACGCCCTGCGGGACCGCCGCCCTTGATCTGCACAGTCACCGAGTCCTGCGTGCTTTTGAGCATAATACCCATAATGGAGGTCGCCGTCAGCAGGCGCCCCAGCGCGGCGGTGGTCACGGCGCTGGTCTTGTGCAGGCGCTCCATCTCGCGCACGATCTCGGTGGAGTCCACACCGTAAAATACAATGCCGCCGTTTTCCGAAATGCCGCGCAGCATATTATGATTCTGTTCCATCAGAGTTTTCCTCCTGTGTGTACTGTTTTACCGCCGTGATGATCCACCGGGGCGAGTCCTCGCGCACGGGACCGAAATCCTCGCCGTCGGCAATCTTGACAGGCTCCAGCCCGTACCGGCGCAGCAGGATGCAGACGGTGTCCAGCGGGTAGCTGTACTCGCTGAACGCCTCGCGGAAATGCTCGCCGGTTTCGGCGTAGTCGATGTCAATGGCAATGTCCACGCGCCCGGTTTCCTCGTCATAGCGGTTGGTCCAATGGCAGGCGGCGTCCTCGGCTTCAATGTCAAAGGTCCGGTCTGCCAATATGGATTTATGTTTATAAGGCGTGTTCAAATCAAACAGAAAAACGCCGTCTTTTTCCATAAAATAGGCGGCTTTCCGCAGCGCCGCCTCAAAGCGGGGCAGGGGACCGATGTGGTTGTAGGTGTCAAAGGTGGACACCGCCGCGCGGATGGTGCCGTACAAGTCCAGCTCCAAAAGGTCCTGCTGCAGCAGCAAAAGCCGGGGCAGAACGCCCAGCTCCTCCGCCTTTTCGCGCAGTACGCTCAGCATTTCCTCGCTGCGGTCAATACCGATCATATCATAGCCCGCCTGCGCCAGCATCAGGGTCAGCTCGCCCGTGCCGCAGCCGAAATCCGCCACAATGCCGTCCGTCACGCCGTGGGCGGTCAGCTCGCCGCAGACATAGCGGTACAGTGCGTCATAGTCCGCCTCGCTGTTCAGCTCATCGTAAAAATAGGCAAATTCATTGTACGCCATCTGGCTCACCCTTGGGCGCTTTCGTTCAAAAGCGCACGCAAATCCTCCATACCATAGCCGTTTTCGGCGCTGGTCAAAAACACCTGCTTACAGCCGTAAGGTGCGCAGATACGTTCAAATTCCTGCTTGGTGGCTTCCAGTTGGCTCTTTTTCAGCTTGTCTGCCTTGGTCAGCGCCGCCACAAAGGGGATGTTGTGGTAGCGCAGGTATTCCAGCATCTGGACGTCATCGGCGCTGGGGGCGTGGCGGCTGTCCAGCAGCTGCACCAGCAGGCAGACCGCGCGGTCCGCCTCAAAGTAGCTGTTGATCAGCTCATCCCAGCGGTCGCGCTCGGCGTTGGACACCTTGGCGTAGCCGTAGCCGGGCAAATCAACAAAGTACGCCGTGTCAATGCGGTAAAAATTGATGGTCGCGGTCTTGCCGGGGGTGGCACTGACACGCGCCAGATTTTTGCGGTTGCACAGCTTGTTGATCAGGCTCGACTTGCCCACGTTGCTGCGCCCGGAAAACACGATTTCCGGGCGGTCGCTCTCGGGCAGCTGGCGGGATAAGCCGTAGCTTGCCATAAATTCACTTTTGTTGTAATTCATACTCGTTCCTTTACATTACGGCAGCGGGTTCCTTGGGGGCTTTTTCCCCGGCGATCAGGCTGGTCGCCTGCGGCACGGCGGGGGCGGTGCGGCTTGCCGTCTGCCCGGGCATGATCAGGGCGTGCTTCAGCACCTGCGAAAGCTGCTCCACCGGGATAAAGCGGATCTTCTCCTTGACTTCGGCGTCCACCTCGTACAGATCCACAGCGTTGTCCTTGGGGATCAGCACCGTTGAAATGCCCTCGCGGTAGGCAGCCATGCTCTTTTCCTTCAAGCCGCCAATGGGCAGCACATTGCCGTGCAGGGTGATCTCGCCGGTCATGGCAAGGTCGTGGCGCACAGGGTAGCCCGACAGCGCCGAGATCAGCGCCGTGGTCAGCGTCACACCCGCCGAGGGACCGTCCTTCGGCACGGCGCCCTCCGGGGCGTGGATGTGGATATCCAGCGTTTTCAGCTTGTCGGCGGCAATGCCGTACTTTTCGGCGTGAACACGCGCATAGCTGATGGCCAGCTGGGCGCTTTCTTTCATAACATCGCCCAAGCTGCCGGTAATTTCAATCTTACCGCTGCCGCCGGGGATGATCGCCACCTCCACAGGCAGCATCTCGCCGCCGACGCTCGTCCACGCCAGACCATTGGCAATGCCCACGGCGTCCTTGCGGGAGATAAAGGTCGGCTTGACCTTTTCGGGCCCCAGCAGCTGCTTGACGGCGGAGGCGGAGATGCTGATCTTCTCGCTTTCGCCGGCGGCGATTTTCTGCGCGCACTTGCGCAGCACCGAGGTGATGGTGCGCTCCAGATTGCGCACGCCCGCCTCGCGGGTGTAGCCGTCGATGATCTCATACAGCGCCGGGGTCGTCATCGTGATGCGCCCCTCCAGACCGTTGTTTTTCAGCTGCTTGGGCAGCAGGTGGCGCTTGGCGATGTTGAATTTTTCGGTGCGGGTATAGCTGGGCAGCTCAATAACGTCCATACGGTCGTACAAAGGGCCGGGAATGGTCGAGGCATCGTTGGCGGTGGTGATGAACAGCACCTCACTCAAATCAAACGGTATATCGAGATAATTATCCTTAAAGGTGCGGTTCTGCTCCGGGTCCAGCACCTCCAGCAGTGCGCTGGAGGGGTCGCCCTTGTAGTCGCCCGCCAGCTTGTCGATCTCGTCCAGCAGGATCACGGGGTTTGCGCTCTTAGCGGTGATCATGGCGCTGATGATGCGTCCGGGCATCGCGCCGATGTAGGTGCGGCGGTGTCCGCGGATCTCCGCCTCGTCATGTACGCCGCCCAGACTCATGCGGGCAAATTTGCGCCCCATGCAGTCGGCGACCGAGTGCGCAATGCTCGTTTTGCCCACGCCCGGAGGTCCGACCAGACAAAGGATCTGCCCCTTGACGTCGTTGTTCAGCTTGCGCACCGCCAGAATTTCCAGGATGCGCTCCTTGACCTTCTGCATACCGTAGTGCTGCTGATCCAGCACCTTGCGCGCATGCGTCTGATCCAGATCGTCCTCGGTCGCGGTGTGCCACGGCAGGGACAGGCAGGTGTCCAGATAATTGCGGATCACGCCGCTTTCGGGGGCGCTGCTCTGCATACGCGCCAGACGGTCGCACTCCTTCAGCAGCTTTTCGGCGGTGTCCGGCTCCAGCTGCAGCTCCTCGATCTTGCGGCGGTACCCGTCCGCCTCGGCGCGGGTGTCCTCGGCATCGCCCAACTCCTCGCTGATGATGTGCATCTGCTCGCGCAGGTAGTATTCGCGCTGTCCCTTGTCCATCTGTGCGTTGACCTTTTCGTCCAGGTCGCGCTCGATTTCCAGAACCTGGCATTCCTCCCGCAGCAGGGTCAGCAGCTTTTCCAGCCGGGTCAGCAGGCTGGTTTCGTTCAGGATGGTCTGCTTATCCTCGTACTTCAGCAGCAGGTTGGCGGGCATATACTCGCTCAAAAACAGCGGATTATCGGAAGAAATGATGTTGTACACCACATCCTTGGACAGCTGCGGGCTGAAGGAAAGGTACTCCTCAAAGCAGTCCTTCAGGCTGCGCACCAGCGCCTCGCACTGGGTGCGCTTGTCGGCGGCGATACCCCGCACGGGCGCCGGGCGCACCGATGCCTGCAGATACCTGCCCTCGGTTTCCAGCTCCAGCAGACGGGCGCGGGTCTTGCCCTCGACCAGCACCTTGACCAGATCGTCGGACACGCGCAGCGCCTGCTTGATGTCGGCGATCACGCCGTAGGCATACAGATCCTCGCGGTTGGGATTTTCGGTGTCCATCTCCTGCTGGGCAACCAGAAACACACTGCTGTTGCCGTGCATGGCAGCCTCAATGGCGGCGATGGATTTTTCGCGCCCCACCTCAAAATGTACAACGTTATTGGGAAACACCACCAGCCCGCGCAGGGCAATGACCGGCAGATGCACCACATTGCGGGCGATTTTGGTTTTTACTTTTTCGGACATTTGCTTATTCTCCTATGGTCTGTAATACGCGGTTTACGGTGCAGACGCCGGGGGGCAGCAGCAGGGTAGCGGCCCGCGGCACGGCTTCGGCATGGATATGCCGCTGGGGCGAACATTCGCCGTCCAGTGTGGTAATCAGCGGGCGGCTGTCCAGAACGCGTATGTCAATGCTTTTTGTGCGGAAAAACGTCATATACGGCGCAAACGGCTGGGTAATGGTATCGTCGGGCAGAAGATGCGCGCCCTTTTTGTACGCACCCAGCAGCCCCGGTAATCGTATGCGCGGCACCGGCTTTAAAAGAACCACATCCAGCAAGCCGTCATCCATGCGGGCATTGGGTGCGGCGCAGTAGCCGCCGCCGTACTGCTGACCGTTGCAGACCGCCAGCATCATAAAGGTACCCTCAATGTCAATACGGTCTGCCCGGATGCGCAGCCGGTGCTGAAAGGAGCTGCACACCGCCTCCAGAATGGAGAGGGTGTACGCCGTGCTGCCGCCGCAGAAGGGGACACGCCGCCATTTGGGAATGCCGTTGGCGACCTGCGCGTCGATGCCGGCTGCAAAGATATCAATGCCGTAGCCTTGGGTGCTGCGGATCAGGTCAGACTGAACCTCCTGCGCCGCCAGCTGGGCTTCGATATCCAAAAAATCCGCCGCCGTGCCGAAATTGCGCACATAGTCGTTGCCGCTGCCGCAGGGCACACAGCCCACCGCTGCGTTGGCGTAACCGGCAGCACCCTGCAATACCTCGTTCAGGGTGCCGTCGCCGCCGCAGGCAAACAGATGTACTTTTTGCCCGCCAGCCGCGTATTTCTGCGCCATCTCCCGCGCCTGCCCGGCATAGGCTGTCTGGTGGATCTCCACCGGGACGCCGGTGTTTTTGGCGGCCGCCCGGATCTTAGGCACAAGCTCCTCCGCTGCGTTTTTGCTGCCCGCCGTGGGGTTTATAAAGAATACGGTCTGCACCGTCGCATCTCCTTTTTCCTTTTTCCTCTTTTCTTTTCCTACCGGGCGGTGCGCCCAAAAATGTGCAGCACTGCCCTATGATATAGGTATTGTATATTGTAGCGTATTTTTACAAAAAACGCAAGCATCCGGCAAAAATTATAAGCCCTGCGCCACAGCGCAGAGCCTGTGTTTGCGTTTTGTAAAATCTTTCCTCATCCCGCCAGCGGGCGCACCGCCTGCTGATACACGGCGCTGTGCAATTGCAGCGTAACGCCCTTGCCGTAGGCACCCCGCAAAACCGCCGTACCCGTCCCGTTTTGCATCAGCACCGGGATGTTCTGCGTTCCCGCAGCCGGCAGCGCCAGCCCGTAGTAAGGGCTCGGCTGGGCGCAGCAGGTGGTGTCCGCCGTGACAGCCCGGCGTCCCAATGCCAGCAGGGCGCTGCCGAAATCGGCAAAGGCGGTGTCGTAGGTGATCTGCACATCGGCCACAAAGCAGTCCGTGCGGCTACTCTGGCAGCGCAGCTCCCATGCGCCATCGTCCCGCTGCACTGCCTGCACGGTCACCTCCGCCTGCGGGGCGGGCGCATCGGTCTTTTTCAGGATATGGCTGTACTCGGTGTCATAATAGGGTTCGTAGCCGTTCAGGATATACCGGTACAAGTCCCAGTTCTGGTTGGCAAGCCAGACATTCACCGAAAGGCTCGGCACCTGCACATAGGTGTAGTCACCGTCCAGAAACTGCCGGCAATACCGCTGCCGGGCTTCCGCCCCCAGCGCGTGGATGATATAATCGTACCCGGTCGGCTGGAACTGCCCCTTGGCAAGCTCCAGCCCCGTGGCATACAGCGAAAACACCGGCTCCCCGTCGGTTGCCTCCGCTGCGCCGACCAGCGCTTTTTCGTAGGTCGTGTAGCCCTGCAGCGCCTCACTGTAAAAACCCTCCGGTTCGGGGCGAAGGGTGATGGCCGCCCTGCCGTAATAGCCCGCCAGCAGCACAAGCGCCGCTGCCGCGGCAGCCGGGGCGTGCGGGATGCGCCGAAGCCCCGCGCACAAAAAGCCCAGACACACCACCAGCCCGTAGCCCTCGATCGGCTCGGGGCAGTGGTAGCCGCTGCCGCCGCAGACGTAGGCATAGGTACCCGCCGCAAGGCTGAGCAGAATAAACACCAGACCGACATCGCGGTTTTGGGCTTTGCCGCGCACCAGCCGCATCAGATAGAATACCAGCACCGCCAGATACGCCGCCGTGACTGCCAGCAGCCGGGGCGTGGTAAAGATATACGGCACGATTGCCTTGCCCTCGCTGCCGTTAAAGTAGAAAAACTGATACGCTGCCGTCTGCCCGGTTGCCGCAAACCACGCGCCGGGATGCCCGCCGGTGCAAAGCGCCGCACTGACAAGCACCCCCACCGTCGCCGCGGTGGCAAACCCGACCAGCCCTGCCAGAAATTGCCTGACAGGGGCGCGGTTGACAGCGATCTGGCAGACGATCATCAACACTGCCAGCGCCGCCGGACACGCCAGCCCGTAGTCGTTGCTCCATACTACAAAAAGTCCCAGCACAAAGCCTGCCGCCGTCATAAAGCGCGGGCGGCTCAGGTACGGTAAAATGTCCGCCTTGCGCCCGCGCCGCCGCAACAGCCGCAGACAAAGCCCGGCAGCCGCCGTCAGCAAAAAGGGCAGAAAGCTGCGCGCCACCCGCATGGAGTTGCCGGGGGTGTACAGCCCCTCGAACAATTCGGTAAGCACGGTGCCGTACCGCGCGCCCAGCAGCCGCAGCAAAATTTGGGAATGCACAAATTTCGGCAGCAATGCCGACACCAGGCACGCCAAGGGCAGGCTTGCGGTCGTCAGATAGATCAGCAGAAGCACCGCCGTGCAAAACAGCACGCAGGCGGTAAAATTTGTCACAAATAAGCTGGCGGTAAAGCTGTTGTGCAGCGCCAGAAACGGCAGGTTGCACACCACGGGTGCCATACCGATGTAGTTGGCAAAATCGCGGTAGGGCAGCTGCCCCGCCAAAATGCGCCGGAACACATTGTAGCTTTGAAAATCCCCGTCAATGGAAACATAGTCGCTGCATTGCGTTCGCGTCACCGCAAAGCTGTATGCCATGCACAGGACCGCCGCCGCGTACACTGCCAAAAGCAAGCAGGTCCTGTGTTTTTGCAGCCTTTCCTTCATGCTGTTCCTCCTCTAGTGCGGTTGCCCCTGTATAATAGCCCGGCGCTCGGCAAACACTACTGCCAAAAGGGGGCTTTGTGCAAATGCAGCAGATTTTTGCGGAGATCGGGCAGATCGCGCTGTGCAGTCTGGTTTCCATTGCCGTTATGTTTTTTCTGACGCGGGCGGGCGGCAAGCGCCAGATCGCCCAGCTCAGTCCGTTTGACTACCTCAACGCCGTCACCATCGGCTCCATCGCCGCCGAAATGGCAACCGATCTGGAGCGGTGGTACCGCCCGCTGACCGCGCTGCTGGTGTACGGTGCCGTGACGTGGGCGGTGCAGGTTTCCTCCTGCAAAAGCATTGCCATGCGCAGCTTCTGGAGCGGACGCACCCTGGTTTTAATGGACGAAGGCACGATTTTTAAAGAAAATCTCTCCCGCGCCAACATCGACATCAACGAGTTTCTTGCCCAAGCGCGCATTGCCGGGTATTTTGATTTAAACGATATCCAGACCGCCCTGCTGGAAAACAGCGGGCAGATCAGTTTTCTGCCCAAAAGCGGTGTGCGCCCCGCAACACCCGCCGATCTGCAGCTGCACCCGCAGCCCGTTTCCCCGTGGTATGATCTGATTTTGGACGGGCGCACCATGCAGGATAACCTCAAGGCGGCGGGGCGCACGGTGTCCTGGCTGGATGCACAGCTGCACGCTGCGGGCATCGGTCAGCGCAGCGAGGTTTTTTACGCTGCCTGTGACCGCGGCAACGGGTTTTTCGCCTGCCGACGGTAAGCGTGGCGCAGAGGTAAGAGTTTAGATTGGGTGTGTCCTCTATGCGGACACATTGGAAAGCCTTCCCCTTTGGGGGAAGGTGGCGCGCAAGCGCGCCGGACGAGGGGGAAATATCCGGCTAACGCAACAAGCTAACCCATACTATTGCAATTGCCGTAAAACCGCGGGCGGCATATATGCCGCCCCTACAGACCAACCCGTAAGTTTTTCGTTTTCATTCTATCGCGGGCGGGGCATGCCCCGCCCCTACGGGGTGGTAGGGTTTTAATTTGCGGAAATCACAAGGCGGCAAGAAGGGGTCAAGACCCCTCCTTACACCCCCACACAAATATTATCGGCGGAGCCGTAAGACGGGAGCGGGTGGGCGTGTCGTCAAAAAATGTGTCTTGACGATTTTTTAGACACGCCCGTCCGCGACCTTCCTCTTTGGGGTTCCAAGGGGACTGGTCCCCTTGGCCGTGCCCCGCGCTTCGGAAGTAGCGGCGCCTTTCTTTGGTACTTTCTTTGGGCGTCCAAAGAAAGTACAGCAGCCGTCCCAAGAAAGTACATCTTACGGATTCTCAAACTCATCCAGCCAGCTGAACCCCTTCTTCGGGGTCTGGCTGCCGCCCTTTTCCTTGCGGGCGTTATGCTCCGCCATCACGGCGGCGGGCATCAAAAGTGCCTTCTCCACCTCCGCCTGGAACACCAGCTTGGGGTTCTTGATGCGGGGATTTTTCATCAGTTCTTTCCAGTAGGTGTCGTAATCCATCATCACCGCCATCGCCTCAAACAGCGGGGTCAGGCCGCCGTACCGCCCAATGACCTTGTTCAGCGCGCCGATAAACTGCATATTCGCCTTGCCGTCCATCATGCCGTCGTCCTTGCCTTTTACGTTGCGTCGGCAGAAATACGCCGTCATCTGCAAAATATCGTCCAGTGCCTCCATCTGCCCGGTGGTCAGCTTCACGCTCAGCTCGTCCAGGTCGGTGTAGCGGTTCAGCGCCGCCAGCATGGATTTTTTCGTCTCGGCATCGGTGTAATTCAGCATATCCCGCGCAGGCTCGGCGGTCGTTTCAACAAAATCCGCCTCCACGATATCCGGCTTTTCCGGCGGCGGGGTTTCCTCGGTCAGTTCCTCCGGCACACCGCCCACCACATAGATGCGGTAATTTTCAAGGTCGTCCATGATTGCCTTGTACAGGTAGGGCAGGGGGGCATTTTTGGTGCGCGCGGTCGGGATCACCCGCATCGCGTAGCGGTTGGCAACGCCCTCAAACCAGCGGCGCAGCCCGCCGCAGTTGTCGATCACGTTGTTCATCGTCTGGAAAAACAGCGCGTTGCCGCCGTCGATCATCTTGTCGTTGGCGCCGCCCTTGCCTGCCATTTTCGCCATCGTATCGATCATCGTATGTACGGCAGCCATCTCGTCGGGCGTCAGGGTTTTGGCAAGCTTTTCGATCTCCGCCTTCACCTCGATTTCCCGCGCCAGCAATTCCGGCGTAGCACCGTAGGAATAGGGGATCGTCGTTTCCGGCACCGACACATACTCCAGCGTCAGTACATCCGGGTCATCGTCCAGCGTGCCGTAATCCATCTCCATCTTGCGCTTGCGCATCTTCTTGGACATGGACTTGGTAATTTCCTCCAGCTTGTTGTCCGCGACCTGCTCGTCCACCGGCTCAATGGTCACGGCGATGGCGATCACGCGCTGGCGGTCCTTCTCGTAGACCTCATAGTCAAAAAAGATGTCGGTATGCCCGTTGATTTCGCTTTTCGCCTTGTCCAGCACGGTGCGGCGCACATGCGCCCAGTTGGCGGCGTTGCAGTCCACCTGCTTTTTCAGCGTGTCGATGTTCCACACCAGCGGCTCGCCCTTCTGCTTTTTGCTCAGATACAGGTTCTGGTAGCTCTTGCACAGCTCGTAAATTTTCAGGCTGTACTGGCTTTTCATCGGCAGGGTATAGGTGATGTTCATCGTGGTGTAGAACTCTTTGAGCTGGATCAGATGCGGCTTCAGCGATTGATCCAGCGTCAGCACGATTTTGCCCGTTCCCTCGTCGATGGTCGCAGAACTCAGCCAGCGGAACATCGTGATTTTCTGCGTACCCGCCAAGCGGATCCACTGCACCTTGGCGTTGGCAATATCCTCAATGTTCTTTTTGACCTGCTTGTACATCGAGCCGTTGTGCGGGTCAACGCCGCACAGCTTCAAAAACTCGTAGATGGACATCTCGTACCGGGGCAGCTCGGTGTCGCTGGGCTTGATCATGGCAAAGATGTGCAGCATCAGCTTTTGCTGGCTCAGTGTCAGGCTGTACATGGCGTTTTGGATCAGATCATTGCTCTTGCGCACAATGGTCTGCCCGCCGCGCCCGCTGAAAGTCGCCACAGGGACCATCTTGTCCGACACTTCCGGCTGCGGATTTTCGGGGATCTGGCTGTCATTCGTGGCCATACGGCATACCTCGATTGTTTTGTCAATTTCAACATTGTCTGTAATCATAGCAGATTGTGCTTTGTTTGTCAATTATTGTAACGTTCGGCACATTTCTGTTTTTCCGCCGAAAATCCCGGTTTGTCGGTTTTATCTCTTTATTCGCTTTATATTTTTAGAAATAAGGAAAAACTGTGCCGCCGATAACAACCCAATTGTGTCGGATATTCCAAGCCTGCTGTGTCGAAGCTAACCACACAAATGTGCGCAGAAAAACAATGTGCCGTGCGTAACAACCCCGCCAACTGTGTCGGCGGTAACAACCCCGCGCGGAGAATTGTGCGCGCGATAACAACCCCTGCGCCAAGATTCCAAACTGTGCCGTAAATAACAACGGTTGCAATTCTGCGCAGTCTACCACCCCTTGTGGCTGCGTCGGCGCATCACCACAATTGTGCTGAATCTAACAACCCTCTGCGCAAACTGTGCTGCGAATAACAACCCCGCTTTTTTCTAACTGTGCCATAAATAACAACGTTTTTGGAATTGTGCCGTGGATAACAACCCAAAAACGAAATGTGCCGCCGATAACAACAGCAAAACAGGGGAATTGTGCCGCCGATAACAACACCCGGAATTGTGCCGTGTTTAACAACCCTATGCAACAGAACAGACGATACAGCGCCAAATTTAAAAGGCTGTCAGGCGGCAGGCGGCGGCAATTGTGCTGTGTTTAACAACCCTGCCGATTTGTGCCGAGAATAACAACCCCAAACGCAATTGTGCCGCCGATAACAACCCGATTTTTTGCGCAAAAAGCGGAAATGTGCCGTGAATAACAACGGTTTTGAATTGTGTTGGGAATAACAACCCCCGCGCCGCAAAACCAAACTGTGCCGTGAATAACAACCTAGAAACTATGCTGCCGATAACAACCCCACCGCCGCGAATTGTGCTGTAAATAACAACCCCCCGTCGCCCGTGATTCCCGGCAAATTGTGTCGCCGATAACAACAGGGGAGTGCCGCAGTATACAAAATCCGCTGCCCCGCCCGCGACTTTATATTTTAATGAACATAACGGGTTGGTTCGTAGGGGCGGCATATATGCCGCCCGTTGCAATCTGCCGTGCATCACAACCCACCGGGAAAACAACGCAATCAAAAATTCGCCACCCTGTAGGGGCGGGGCATTGCCCCTCCCGCGACCTGCCGCCAACGCCAACTTTACGGGTAACCCGCCCCGCCTTCCTTATATAATAGGTAGCAAACAAAGCGCAGCACCCTGCACCCTCCTGCAAATTCTTTGCCGCACCAACGATAAATTTCAACAAACTTCAAAAAAATCCAAAATAACTATTGACTTTTCCTTCGCAGTCCGTTATAATAAACAAGCTGATTCGAGAAAGCCCTGTGATGACCGGGTGTAGCGCAGTTTGGTAGCGCGCTTGAATGGGGTTCAAGAGGCCGTGAGTTCGACTCTCGCCACTCGGACCAGACAGAGGCTGAACAGTCAGCACAGAAAACGTCAAACCTGCAAAGGTTTGGCGTTTTTTTCTTGCACAACGGCAAAAATTGCGTTATACTAAAATCTGTATGCAACACTTTTACAGGGAGTTTAAAAAATTATGGGAATGACCTTTGTTACCGAGCTGCCCACCCCCAACGTCATCCGGCACCAGTTTCCCTTGGCGCCGGAGCTGGTCGAGCGCAAGCAGGCGCGCGACGCCGAAGTCAAAAAAATCATCACCGGCGAAAGTGACAAGTTTCTTGTGCTGGTCGGTCCCTGCAGCGCCGACAACGAGGACGCCGTCGTGGACTACGTCACCCGCCTTATGCCCGTGCAGGAGCGCACCGCCGACCGTCTGGTCATCGTGCCGCGCATCTACACCAACAAACCCCGCACCACCGGCGAGGGCTATATGGGTATGATCCACCAGCCCGACCCCGAAAAAAAGCCCGATATGCTCGAGGGCATTCTTGCCATCCGCCATATGCATATGCGCGTCTTGCAGGAAACCGGCTTCTCCACCGCGGACGAAATGCTCTACCCCGAAAACCTGCACTACCTGTCGGACATTTTGTCCTATATTGCGGTGGGCGCGCGCTCGGTCGAAAACCAGTTCCATCGTCTGGTTGCGGCGGGCTGCGACGTGCCTGTGGGTATGAAAAACCCCACCAGCGGCGACCTGACCGTTATGCTCAACAGCGTGGTGGCAGCGCAGGTCCCGCACGACTTTATCTTCCGTGGGTGGGAGGCACAGTGTCCCGGCAACCCGCTGGCGCACACCATTTTGCGCGGCGCGGTCAACAAGCACGGTCAGACCATCCCCAACTACCATTACGAGGATCTGCGCCTGCTGTATGAGCTGTACGCCCGCCGCGAGCTGAAAAACCCCGCCTGCATCGTGGACACCAACCACAGCAATTCCGGCAAGCAGTACCAAGAGCAGATTCGCATCGCCAAAGAGGTGCTGCACAGCCGCCGCCACAGCGCGGATATTCATAATCTTGTCAAGGGTGTTATGATTGAAAGCTATATCGAGCCGGGCAGCCAGAAGATCGGCGAGCATTGCTACGGCAAAAGCATCACCGACCCCTGCCTTGGCTGGGACGACACCGAAAAGCTCCTGTACGAAATCGCCGAAATGGTATAACGCAGCCGACGTACCGTATATTATAATGAATATACCGGGTACTCTGTAGGGGCGGCATATATGCCGCCCGTGCAATCATCCCGGTAATGCAACCTAACGGGCAAACCGCCCGGGACGCAACTATGCGTCCCCTACAAATCTCCCGGAAATTTGCATTTCCCCAATGATATCTTACCTCCCGGCTGTTTGTAGGGAACGGTCTTGACCGTTCCGGGCAACCTTGCGGCTATTGCAAAACTCCCTGGCGGGGTGGGGCACGCCCCGCCCGCGGTTTTACGGCTATCACAACAATACGGGTACTCTGTAGGGGCGGCATATATGCCGCCCGTGCAGCCGTCCCATCAATGCAACCTACCGGGCAAACCGCCCAAAAGGCTTCCCCCTTTGGGGGAAGCTGTCACCGTAGGTGACTGATGAGGGGGCAACTACCGGACATATCCCTCTCATCCGGCGCGTTCCGCGCCACCTTCCCCCCAAAGGGGAAGGCTTACCCGTTCCGGGCAATTTTGCGTCAATCGCCAACGCCCCGCCCTACCGCAAAATATGTGCGGTTTCCTTGCAACAACGGTAACCCCGTGTAACAACCCAACGAAAACAGGTCATTTCGGGGGCATAATCACCAAACAAACCGCGGTAAACCTGCGGTTCTGTACAAAAACTGTCCACCAAATAAAAACAATCGATAGGGATTTGCCAACACCAAATATTTTTTGCGCAAATTGTCGGGGCTTGTTGCAAAATAGCAGGAAAATGTGCTACAATACCCCTATAAACAGTGCGCGGTGTGCGCGCGAAATAAATTGGAGGAATAAAAATGTTCGAGAAGATTCGTAAAATGAAGAACCAGAAGGGCTTCACTCTGGTTGAGCTGATTGTTGTTCTGGTCATCCTGGCCATTCTGGCTGCCATGCTGGTGCCTGCCCTGACCGGCTACATCGACAAGGCAAATAAGGAAAAGGTTATTGCCACCACCCGTCAGGTCGTTATGGCTGCCCAGACCGAAGTTTCCGAGGCATACGCAAGCAAGCCGTTGAAGACAACTACTATTACCATTGATCCTGCAAGTAACAGCGAAAAGATTAGCTATGGCACTGATGCTGGAACCAAGGAAGATGTGGATGGCGAGAAGATTGTCAAGCTGGCAGAGGTTGCTGAACTTGCTTCTGATGGTAGTTTTAACGGTCTCAAGAACAACATCAGCCGGATTGAAATTACCTATACTGACAAGGGTCACGTTAAGACAGTTAAAGTGATTCAGGGTACCAAGACCTGCACCTACGAAGAAGGCAAGGATTACACGGTAACTCCGTAACAGTAAAATCCTGTTTAAACCATGTCCCCACCGATATTCGGTGGGGGCTTTTTTGTACCCTTTGGCAAATTTCGCAGCCAATTGGCTACCCCCTTTGGGGGAAGCTGTCACCAAAGGTGACGGATGAGGGGGTAAAATTGCGGTTACCGCAACACACAAAATTCACCACCCCGTAGGGGCGGGGCAAGCCCCGCCCGCGACCGTATGTTATAACGAATATTACGGGTCATCCGTAGGGGCGGCATATATGCCGCCCGTTGCAGCCGTCCCGGCAATGCAACCTAACGGGTAAACGGCACGGAACGGTCAAGACCGTTCCCTACAAACCTGC
>SFOX01000065.1 GCA_004552305.1 Subdoligranulum variabile
CTTTGACCCCGGCAAGGACAACTGGCACACCGAGTACGAACAGCTGAAAACCCTTTTGACCGAGGACGAATATACCGCCGCGCGGGAATCGACCCTGACTGCCTTTTACACCCCGCCCGCCGTTATCCATGCTATGTACCGCGCTTTGGAGCGCATCGGCTGTGTGGGCGGCAATGTGCTGGAACCCAGTATGGGCGTGGGAGCGTTTTTCGGGCATCGGCACAGTAAGTTCGACACCCACAACGCCAAACTCTACGGTGTTGAGTTGGACAGCGTGTCGGGGCGTATTGCCAAGCAGTTGTACCAGAAAGCGCGAATCCAAATCGCAGGGTACGAAAAAGCCGACCTGCCCGACAGCTTCTTTGACCTTGCCATCGGCAATGTGCCGTTCGGGCAGTATCAGGTCAGCGACCGACGGTATGATAAGCTGCATTTTCAAATCCACGATTATTTTCTGGCAAAAACCGTGGATAAACTCCGCGTGGGCGGCGTGATGGCGTTCATCACGACCTCCGGCACGCTGGACAAAAAGAGCGAGGAGGTGCGCCGTTATCTGGCAGCGCGCTGTGATTTGATCGGTGCGGTGCGCCTGCCCAACACGACCTTCAAAACCAATGCGGGCACCGAAGTGACCTCCGACATTCTGTTTCTGCAAAAGCGCGGCACCGTGCTGGAGCAGGATGTGCCGTGGATCCATATCGGGCAAACGACAGACGGCATCCCGCTGAACCAATATTTCATCGACCACCCGGAAAAAATCTGCGGTGAAATGCAGATGGTCAGCGGTCCTTACGGGCTGCGCGCCACCTGTGCCCCCATAGAAAACGGGCTTTCGCTGGAAGCGCAGCTGGACGCCGCCCTTGCCGACCTGCAAGCTGAGTACAGTTTGGAAGAACCGCAGGACTACGCGCAGAAAGAAAGCGGCACCTTGGACGCTGACCCGAATGTCCGCAATTTCAGCTATACCGTCAGGGACGATGTTGTCTACTACCGCGAAAATTCCAAAATGCGGGTGGTGCAAGCCGGTGCCACGGCGCTGGCGCGCATCCGTGCGCTGGTTCCCCTGCGGGACACCTGCCGCGAACTCATTGACGCACAGCTGGAAAACTACCCGGACGAGTACATTCAGAATTTGCAGGTGCGACTGAACGCCCAGTACGATGCGTACAGCCAAAAATACGGGCGCATCAACAGCCGCGGTACGGCATCGGCATTCCGCGAGGATTCGGGGTATTTCCTACTTTGCTCGCTGGAAGATCTGGACGATGAGGGCAACTTCAAGGGCAAGACCGATATGTTCACCAAGCGCACGATTCGCCCCGCACAGGCGGTCGAGCATGTGGACACTGCCGACGAGGCACTGGCGCTGAGCCTGACGGAAGTCGGGCGGGTGGACCTTGGCTATATGTCCAACCTGACAGGAAAACCGCAGGAGAAAATCATCGAGGATCTGTCCGGCATTATCTTCCGCGACCCGCTGGAAAAGTCAGCGGACGGCAGCGACATTTACTATGCGGCGGACGAGTATCTTTCCGGCAATGTGCGGCAAAAGCTGGCGGTGGCAAAGGTGGCAGCGCAAAGCGACCCCGCATTGCAGGTCAATGTGGACGCTTTGCAGCAGGTGCAGCCCAAGGATCTGGAAGCCAGCGAAATCAGCGTGCGGCTGGGTGCAACGTGGATTCCCACAGAGGATGTGCAGGATTTTCTATCCGAGTTGCTGGACGCGCCGTACCTGACGCGCCGCATGGTCAAGGTGAACTTTGCTGCGGTTACGGGCGAGTGGTCCATCAGCAATAAACGCTTTGGGGACAGCAACATTAAGGCGACCGTGACCTACGGCACCAACCGCGCCAACGCCTACACGATTGCCGAAAGCGCGCTGAACCTGCGCACGATCCAGATTCGTGACAAGGTGCGGGAGGCGGACGGCAGTGTTACTTATGTTCTGAATAAGGAAGCTACCCAGGCAGCCCAGGAAAAGCAGCGCCTGATCTGCGAGCAGTTTCAGGACTGGATCTTCAAGGAACCGACGCGCCGCCAGCGGTTGGTTTCGATGTACAATACCAAATTCAACTGCCTGCGCCCGCGCGAGTACGATGGCAGCCACCTGCATTTCCCCGGCATGAACCCCGAAATCACCCTGCGCCCGCACCAGCGCAACGCCATCGCCCATGTGCTGTACGGCAACAATGTGCTGCTGGCGCACGAAGTGGGGGCAGGGAAGACCTTCGAGATGGTGGCCAGTGCCATGGAGAAAAAGCGGCTGGGACTTTGCAGCAAAACGCTGATCGTGGTGCCCAACCACCTGACCGAGCAGATGGCAGCCGAGGCTTTGCTGCTGTACCCCAACGCCGAAATTCTGGTTGCCCGCAAAACGGATTTTGAAAAGGCAAACCGTAAAAAGTTCTGCGCCCGCATCGCCACCGGCAACTTTGATATCATCGTCATCGGGCACAGCCAGTTTGAGAAGATCCCGCTTTCCTTTGAACGCCAGCAGATGTACCTGCAAAAGCAGATCGATGATGTGGTGGAGCAGACAGCCCGCCTCAAGGCGGCACGCGCCGAAAACTTTACCATCAAGCAGATGGAACGCATGAAAAAACAGCTGCAGCGCAAGCTGGACAAGCTCAACGACCAAAGCCGCAAGGACGACGCACTATTTCAAAAACGCGATGATCACCACCAAAATGCGCAATGTGGCGGGCATATCCCAGACCGAAAGCCAAAAGAGCAGCGATATGCTGATGAAGTGTATGTATCTGGACGAGGTGACAGGCGGGCACGGCATCGTGTTTGCCACAGGCACGCCGATTTCCAACTCGATGACCGAAATGTATGTGATGATGCGCTACCTGCAGCGCGGACTGTTGGAGCAGGAAGGGCTGCTCAACTTTGATAGCTGGGCATCGACCTTTGGG
>SFOX01000066.1 GCA_004552305.1 Subdoligranulum variabile
AACGCAGGCGGCTACCTTCTCTGTTGGCGAACTGACGCTCGTTTCCACTGCGGAACGACCCAGAACGACCCGGGAGGAGGTTCAATCAGATTGAGCAGCACTTCCCGGAGTTTTAACGAAGGGGGGTGAGCAGGACATGACGATCTCCGAAATCATCGCAGCGTTGTCGCTTGCCGTCAACGTTGTCCGTGCAGTGTTCGACATTGCATGGAAGATTACCATGGAACGCAAGAATGCAAAAAAAGATTGACCGCCAACGCTTCCCCAAGCAACGGTCAATCTTGACTCGCCAATGAGGAACTAGCCGTTTGCCGGGCCAGCGCCTCTTGTAGTTTCATTATACACGTTCCCACGCGGAATGTCAAGTGTGGCTACTCGCTTTCAAGGCGGGCTTTCAGGGTGTGGATGATGCGCTTTTCCAGCCGGGAAATATAACTCTGGCTGATGCCAAGGGCATCGGCGGCTTCCTTCTGGGTGCGCTCCACGCCGTCGGTAAGGCCAAAGCGCAGCTCCATGATCTGCCGCTCCCGTGCCGAGAGCGCCGCCACGGCGCTGCGCAGCACGGCGCGCTCGGCGTCCTGCTCCAGCTGCTGGCTTACCGCGTTGGCATCACTGCCAAGGATGTCCGAGAGCAGCAGCTCGTTGCCGTCGCCGTCCACGTTCAAAGGCTCGTCGATGCTGGCCTCTTGCCGGCGGTTGGAGCTTTTGCGCAGATACATCAGGATCTCGTTGCCGATGCAGCGGCTGGCGTAGGTGGCAAGCTTGATGCTGCGGGCAGGGGTAAAGGTGTTTACCGCCTTGATCAGCCCGATGGTGCCAATGCTTACCAAGTCCTCGGCGGGCACACCGCTGTTCTCGTACTTTTTGGCCAGATATACCACCAGCCGCAGGTTGTGGGTGATCAGCTCCTCCCGGGCGGCGGCATCCCCGGCGGCCATGCAGTCAAGCAGGGCTTTTTCCTGCTCGGGGGTCAGTGGCGGAGGCAGGCTGGGCCCGCCCGCCAGATAATGCACCGCGCCGCAGTAGCGCAAACGCCCCCATAGCCGCTGCCAGACCTTGCGGAAAAACTGCAACATGGATATCCCTCCTGTGCACCTTCTATTATATGTATTATAAAGGATCACGGCGTGCGCCCTCTCAGTCAAGCCCTGTCGGGCTTGCCAGATTCCCCCTTTTGTCGCTGCGCGACATCTTCCCCCGGAGCGGGGGAAGTCTTTCCTCAAAGGGAGAGCCACGAGCACTGCCGGAAACTTTTTCATTGCGCCTAAAGCTTTAGTAACGGACTTTAAAACTTGGCTCTCCCTCCGGGAGAGCTGGCGCGGGAGCGCCTGAGAGGGCGGAAAACTCCTACACCCCAACCTCCTCCGCCACATCATCCCCCAGCAGAAGCGTCCATGGGCCGGTGGGGGCGTCCGGGGCGCAAAAAGCCGCCAGCAGGCCGGGCACGCGGCGCTGCCCACGGCACAGCGCGGCAGGCACGGCGGGCAGCAGACAGTGGCCGGTAACGGCGGCGCAGGGCACAAACTGCACCCCCAGCCCCGGGGGCGGGGCAGCACCGGCGGCAAACCAGCTGTCTAAGCAGGTACGCAGCGGCGCGGGCAGCCGGCTGCGCACCGGCGGGTACTGCACCAGCACCACCCGCCGCCCGGCAAGGGGGTCTTGCAGGGTAAAACCGGTGTCGTGGTAGGCCTGTACGGGCACAGCCGCGCCCGCTATATGCAGCACGGCGGCAAAGCAGCCCCGCTGCGGGCGGCCAAACACTGCCAGCAGCCCGCGCAGCAGCGCATACACCCCGGCGCAGCAGAGCAAAAGCCGCCCCGGCCGCACCGGCAACAGCACATTCAGGTTGTTGGCCTGTACCCCGGGCAGCACCACCGCGCCGCACAACAGGCCGTTGAGCGCCGCGTACCACCCGCACAGTCGGGCAAAGCTGCGCGTCCCGGGCACGCCGTAGCACACCGCCACCACCCCGCAGCAGCTGGCTATTTTATATAGTACCGCCAGCGGGGCGGGCCACGGCGGAGCCAGCAGGGCAAGGGTGCTTGCCGCAGCCGCCGCGCTGCCCGCGCACAGCCGCAGCCCGGTGCAGCTGCGCCCGCACAACAGCCCCGCGCCCAGTAGCAGCGCAGCGGCCGCAGCAAAGTTTACCAGCAGCAATTCGTCCACAAAAACAACTGTTTTCATTGCAAAGCACCGCCTTATGGTTCTGGTAGTCTATTTTTCACAAATTTGCGAAAAAACTTGTCACACCAGAAAAACCCGCATGAACAGTGCGGTTTTGCTACAAAAGACGGGACGAGGTTTCACAGTTTTTACACTTTTTTCAAAAAAGTACTTGAACATTTCTGGAAAGTGTGGTATATTATTGCCATCCTAGTAAGGATTGAGCCGGAAACACCGGTTCGAAAATATTTTTTCTATTTTTGAAGGGAGTAATTCATTATGATGATGCCTGCAAATTTCTCTGCTGTGTCTGAGAACGAGATGACCTACGTTATGGGTGGTAGCATTGCTGATTACCTGGCTCCTGTTATGGAGGCTGCTCAGTGGAAGAAGTTCAGCACCAACCTGGTGACCATCATTGGTAACAGCTACCTGGGCAACTTCGTCAACAACACTCTGGGTGTT
>SFOX01000067.1 GCA_004552305.1 Subdoligranulum variabile
GCCGTATGCGGGCGCGTCGCTCTAGCTCTGCTTTAACCTGAGCTTGTGCCGCTGCCCCTAGGCTTTTTATGTCCACGCCCATCGGCTTGCCCTCGCTTTCGCTGCATCTTTAGACTGATAGACCAGCCCAGAAAATCGTTATATGTGGCGGTCGCCTCTGTCAGCTCCCACCCCGGATATTTCCGCGCCCAGTATTCCCGGTCGTTCAGCCGCCCGCTGTCGGTGGCAATGCGGGCGACCTGTGACCGCGTATATTTGCCGTCGCGCGGCTGCGGCATGACAGGATTTTTTATTCCACGGCTGCGGAAATATCGGTGCTTTCGCTTGGGGTATTTCATCAGGTAGTTGGCGAGGGCTTCGAGGCTGCCACCGTCGAATTGTAGGCGGTCGGCGTTGGCTCTGCCGAGACATTCTCCTTTTCTGTGCCACGCACGTTCCACAGCGTCGCGGTCAAGCCCGCATTTCAACACAACGTGGAAATGCGGGGCGACTGCCTTTTGCCCAGTGTCCGGGTCAGCTTCCTGCCATTCCAGCACCGCGAGGCATTCAGGTGGCGGCAGTCCTTTCCGCTTGCAAGCTGTGCGCAGGTGGCACAAAAAATTTTTGAAATCCCGCCACACCTGTGTCTCATCTTCCGGGCGCTTGTCCGGGGCATATGTCAGTGTGATGTGCAGGTCGTGACCGTCGAAATTCGTAACCAGCAAACGGCAGAACCAGCGGCGGGCAACCTTGGCGTTGTGGTTTGCCTGTGCTTTTGGTGTTCCGCGAAATTGCGGTGGCTTGGCGTTCGCCCGGTCAAGGTCGCGGCTTTCCTGTGCGCCCTCGCATATCGGGTATATTTCGACCTCTTGGTACTGTGCAGCCGCGCGGCTCTGCCCGCAGATGTAGCGGCGCTCCCTTTGGTATCGTCTTGGCATAATTCCCTCGCTGTAAAATTTCGTATTTTAGTCAGTGAGTGATGGGGCTGCGCTCGCAGGGAACAACACCGGGCGCGGGTCTCGTTGGCGGTTATGGGTCAGTGATCTGCCCGCGCCCTCGTTTTCCCCTGCACCCCTTTCCCCGGCGTGTTGGAAATCGTTCTGATTTTATTACCCCATACAAGCCCGGCAAGCGGTCATCTTCGACCGCTTGTCCGAAGCCCGCAGCGCTGTGTGCGTTGCGGGCTTTACGGCTTTGCTTTGTTCTTTTCAGCGGCTATCCACGCCGCGCCGGGCTGCTGGTAGCGCGCCTCGCGCTCTATCAGGATATAGCGCCGCCCGGTATGTACTGCCGCCACCCCGGTGCTGCCGCTTCCCGCGAAAAAGTCGCAGACGGTATCGCCGGGGTTGGTGTGGGTGCGGATGATGCGTTCCAGCAAGTCAACAGGTTTTTGACAGCTGTGTATACTGTGCCCGGTCGTCGGCTCGGTGCTTCGCCACACGTTGCAGTGCGCAGGGTCAAGGTTATGCACATAGCGGTGCGCCTCGACGTCTTGAATCTGCTGGTCGCATTCCGCTGTAAGTTCGTCTTGCATCGCGGCAAGTTCGTCATAACTTTTATAGCCCCCCCAGTTTGTCAGCTGGTAGGTGGCAGTTATATCCAGATAGGTTTCGCGGGTCGGCAAACTCCATTGACTGCTATTCCACCGAAAGCAATGGTCGGCAGCCTGCCCGCAGGCGGCTATTATGTCGCGCTTGCTCTTTCCGGTGTATTCCTGCACTTGTCGGAAATAGTCGCGCAGCGCGCCGTAATTCTTCAAGTCCAGTTTCGCTAATGCAAGCCCGGTTTTGTTCCATGCCGTGCCTGGCGTCGTTTTGACGAACACCACCAGAAATTCGCAGATGTTGAACCAACTGCGCAGGGTATTGTTTTCGCCGGGGTTCAACCACAGCTTTCGGCGAAAATTCGGCTTGACCCACACCGCCCAGCTGTTGAGGGTAAAGGCAGTGTGTTCCGCCAGCCACTCGACCAGCCACGACAGCTTCACAAGGTCGTTGTGCCAAAACGCAAGCGTTCCGTTATCCCGGAGTATCCGTTCCGCGCCCAGAAATGCCCGCCCCATAAAATCTAGATAATCGGCGCGACCGTCGAAATTATCCCATTTGTCTTTCCCTATATAATAGGGTGGGTCAAGCAGCACAAGATCGACTGACCCCGCCGCGATCTGCGGCAGCAGCTCGAAACTGTCACCCAGCAGAAAGCAATCCGGCGCGGGCGTCTGTGTGTACAGGTAAAACGGTGACGCTGTCATTCCGTGCCCTCAATGGTTGGCGGTGCGGCATAGCGCCGGGCGTCCGAAAACTCAGGGCGCAGCCATTGCCAGCTCTGCGGCGCGCGGTCAATGCCGAACCTCATCAAGCCCAACGGTTCGATTTTGTGCGGCTCGCCCAGCCGCCAGGCGTAGACGGTGCGCCCGCCCAGCTGGCAGATGTATGGCTTGTTTCCGCGCCGGTAGGTGTCAAAATCCTGCACCCGCAGGCAGGCACGGGCAGCGGTAGCGCGGACGGTTTCGGCGTCGGCGTCTGCCGTGATTTCCTGTACGCCCTCGCAGTCCACCCAGCCCACGATCA
>SFOX01000068.1 GCA_004552305.1 Subdoligranulum variabile
GAGCCACTGCTGTGCCTCGGCGTCATTGCACAGCACCCAGTGCCGGGGACGCAGCTGGCGCCACGCGGGGGACGCTGCGGTGTAATCGTGCATGGCGGGGTCGTAGACCAGCAATTGCTTTTCCCGCTCCCGGCGCGGGTCCGGCATGGGAATAGCAGAAAGCAGGCTGCGGGTGTAGGGGTGCAGCGGGTGGGTGACCAGCTCCTCGGCGTCCGCCAGCTCTACGATATGCCCCTTGCGGATGACGGCAATGCGGTCGGAAATATAACGCATCACCGAAAGGTCGTGGGCGATGAACAGGTAGGTGATGCCGCGCTGCTTTTGCAGCTGACGCAGCAGGTTGAGCACCTGCGCCCGGATGGACATATCCAGCGCGCTGATGGGCTCGTCTGCCACGATGAACTCCGGCTCTACGATGAGCGCCCGGGCAATGCCGATGCGCTGCCGCTGCCCGCCGGAAAATTCGTGGGGGAAGCGGGAGGCAAACTCCGGCAGCAAGCCCACGTCCAACAGCGCCTGCCGCACCTTCTCCTCCCGCTGCGCGGCGGTCAGCTCCGGGCGCACGTTCTGCAAGCCCTCGCCCACGATGTAGCTTACCTTGGCGCGCTCGTTCAGGGAGGATTGCGGATCCTGAAAGATCATCTGAATTTCCCGGGTGAGCTGCCTGTCCAGCGCGCGGGAGATTTTGCCGTTGATGCGCTGCCCTTTGTATAAAATCTCGCCGCCGGTGGTGGGCAAAATGCGCAGAATGGCGCGGCCGATGGTGGTCTTGCCGCTGCCGCTCTCGCCCACAAGACCGAAGGTCTCGCCCTTGTAGATGGTAAAGCTGGCGTTCTGCACCGCAGGGTAGGCTTTGCGCCCGCTGCCGTAGGTCACCTGTAAATTTTTTACTTCCAGTAACGGCTCTGCCATATCACAGCCCCTCCTTTTGCAGCTTTTTCACCGCAGCGGGCGGCTCGATGCGGGGCGCGCGGGGGTCCAGCAGCCATGTGCGCGCTTTGTGGGTGGGCGATACCGCAAAGTAGGGCGGCCGCTTGACAAAGTCGATCTTCAGCGCCTGCGGGTTGCGGGGCGCAAAGGCGTCGCCGTGGATCTCCGCAAACAGGTTGGGCGGCGTGCCCGGGATGCTGAACAGATCCTCGCCCTTCACGCCCATTTGCGGCATACTGGACAGCAGCGCCCATGTGTAGGGGTGGCGGGGGTCGTAGTAGATCTCGTCCGCTGTGCCGATCTCCACGATGTCGCCCGCGTACATCACCGCCACCCGGTCGGCAAGGTTTGCCACCACGCCAAGGTCGTGGGTGATGAGCACGATGGTCAGGTGGTATTTCTCCCGCATCTGCCGCAGCAGCTGCAAGATCTGCGCCTGAATGGTCACATCCAGCGCGGTGGTGGGCTCGTCGCAGAGCAGGATTTTCGGATTGCACGCCAGCGCAATGGCAATGACCACCCGCTGCCGCATTCCGCCGGAGAACTCGTGCGGGTACTGCTTGTACCGCAGCGCGGGGTCGGGGATGCCCACGTCCCGCAGGTATTCCAGCGTCTTTTCCCGCGCAGCAGCGCCCTTTAAGCCCTGATGCAGGGTGACCGCCTCGGTGATCTGCTCGCCGATGGTCTTGAGCGGGTTCAGGCTGGTCATGGGGTCCTGCATCACCATGGCGATCTCCCGCCCGCGGACGGCAAGCCACTCTTTTTCGGTTTTCAGCGCCGCAAGGTGCAGCGGGGCGCAGCCGGGGGTGGGGTAGTAGTCGATGCTGCCGCCGGTGATGCTGCCGTTCGCGTCCAAAAGACCCATAAAGCTTTTGGTGAACACGCTTTTGCCGGAGCCGCTCTCGCCCACAAGAGCCAGCACCTCGCCCCGGTAAAGGTCGAGGTCTATGCCCCGGATGGCGTGCAGGGTGCGCCCGCGCAGCCCGAACCGGATCTGCAAGCCGCGCACCGAGAGGATGGGGTCTTGAGTCATGGGGTATCCTCCTTATTGCAGATGGTTCTTGGGGTCGGCGGCGTCCGAGAAGGCGTTGCCGATCAGGTAAAAGGCGATGGTGACAAAGCTTAAGATCAGGGTGGGGTAGAGCAGCTGATACCGCAGCCCCGCCTGCATCATCACCTTGCGGCCGTCGTTCACCAGATTGCCCAGCGAGGGGGTCTCCACCGAGAGCCCAAGGCCGATGTAGGTGATGAACACCTCGTTGCCGATGGCTTCCGGGATGGTCAGTGCCATGCGCAGCATGATGACCGAGACGAGGTACGGCAGCAGATTGCGCAGCACGATGCGCAGCGTAGGCGTGCCGATGCAGCGGGAAGCGATGTTATAGTCCCGGTCGCGGATAATTAAAATTTGGTTGCGGATGAACCGCGCCATCTCGATCCATCCCTTGATGGACATACCAAGGATCATCGTCCAGATGCTGGGGGTAGCCACATAGGAGATGAGGATGAGCACGATGGCGGTGGGGATGTTATCGAAGATG
>SFOX01000039.1 GCA_004552305.1 Subdoligranulum variabile
TCCCCCAGAGGGGGAAGCCTTTCGTGGCGTTTACCCGCTATATCGCATTTGCGGTGTGATTGCAACGGGCGGCATATATGCCGCCCCTACGGATTGCCCGGGAAATTGTCATTGCCGCACAGGAAAAGCCTTCCCCTTGGGGGGAAGGTGGCGCGGAACGCGCCGGATGAGGGGGAAACTCCCGGCAGACGCCCCCTCATCAGTCACCTGCGGTGACAGCTTCCCCCAGAGGGGGAAGCCTTTCGTGGCGTTTACCCGGTAGGTCGATTTGCCGGGATGGCTGCAACGGGCGGCCTATATGCCGCCCCTACGGATTGCCCAGAAAATTGTTATTGCCGCACAGGAAAAGCCTTCCCCTTGGGGGGAAGGTGGCGCGGAACGCGCCGGATGAGGGGAAACTCCCGGCAGACGCCCCCTCATCAGTCACCTGCCCACCCTTGCACAAACGGCAAAAATTCGGTATAATTTGATGTATCATCTGCACACACGAAAGGAATCTGGTATGGGAATCGTTGTCATCGGCGCTGTTTTTGTGGATATCAAGGGGTATCCGCTGTCCACCTACATACCCGGCGGGCGCAACGCCGGGCGGGTCGAGCAGGTTCACGGGGGCGTAAGCCGCAACGTGGTCGAGGATATCGCCAATGTGGAGCTGCGCCCCACCTTTGTCAGCCTTGTGGACGACAGCGGCACCGGGCGGGACGTCATCCGCAAGCTGGAGGCGCACAAGGTCAACACACAGTACATCCGCACTGTGCCGGACGGAATGGGAACGTGGCTTGCCATTTTTGACAACGACGGCGATGTCTGCGCCGCCATCTCCAAGCGCCCGGACACCACCCCGCTGATCGCGCTTTTGCAGGAGGAGGGCGACGAAATCTTTGCCGACTGCGACAGCATTGCGCTGGAAATCGACATCGAAAAAGAAACCGTCAAGCAGACGCTGCGCTACGCCCAAAAGTACGGCAAAAAGGTGTTTGCGGCGGTTTCCAATATGAGCATTGCCATGAAGCGCCGCGATTTTTTACAGCAAATCGATTGTTTTGTCTGCAACCAGCAGGAGGCGGGGCTGCTTTTCTCGGACAATTATGCGCAGCTTTCCCCCGAGGAAATGTGCCGCGTGCTGGCGGTCAACGTGCGCAGCGCCAACATCCCCTGCATGGTGGTGACGATGGGCGGGCAGGGCGCCGTGTATGCCTGCGCCGACGGCGAGTGCGGCGTGGTACCCGCCAAGACGGTGGACGTCAAGGATACGACCGGCGCGGGCGATGCCTTTTTTGCGGGCGTGGTCATCGGGCAGACCTACGGCAAAACGATGCGCGAATCCTGCGAGATCGGCAGCCGACTGGCAGCCTCGGTGATTTGCACCGCCGAAAACGTCTGCCCCCGTTTCCGCCCGCAGGAGTTTGGGCTGGAAGTGGAATTTTAGATAAAAGATAAAAGATAAAAGATAATAAATAAGGTGTGCCCGCTGTGCGGGCACTTTTTGTATAGGTGGGGGTAACATTGCATAAGGCGGCTACAACAACATAACGGGTACCCCGTGCAGCCATCCCGGCATTTGCGACACAACGGGGAAACGCCGCGGGCAAGCGATGCTCGCCCCTACAACCAAAGGGAGGATGGCAATAACATCTTATGTCCCCCTCCCACATAATTCTGCGGTATTGCCTTGAATTTTTTACAAAAATAAGGTATACTATCCTGTAAGTATTGTATATTGCAAAAATCTACCTATTTATAAAAGGAGTTTCGTTATGGCACATACCGTAATGGTTACCGGCGCGGATGGTTTTATCGGCAGCCACCTGACCGAAGAACTGGTAAAGCGCGGCGAAAAGGTCCGCGCCTTCTGCCTGTACAATTCGTTTGGTTCTCTGGGGTGGATCGACACCCTGCCCAAGGAGATCCGCAGCGAGATCGACGTCTTTATGGGCGACGTGCGCGACCCCAACGGCGTGCGCACCGCCATGCGCGGGCAGGAGCGTGTGTTCCACCTTGCCGCGCTGATCGCGATCCCGTTTTCTTACCACAGCCCCGACAGCTATGTGGACACCAACATCAAGGGTACGCTGAATATCCTGAACGCCGCGCGTGAGCTGGACACCCAGCGCGTGCTGGTTACCTCCACCAGTGAGGTCTACGGCACCGCGCAGTATGTACCCATCGACGAAAAGCACCCCTATCAGGGGCAAAGCCCGTACTCCGCCACCAAGATCGGCGCCGACCGTCTGGCAGAGAGCTTCTACCGCAGTTTTGATCTGCCCGTCACCATCGTGCGCCCCTTCAACACCTACGGTCCGCGCCAGAGCGGGCGCGCCATCATCCCCACCATCATCACCCAGCTGCTGGCAGGGCAGACCGAGATCAAGCTCGGCAGCCTGACCCCCACCCGCGACTTCAACTACGTCAAGGACACCGCCAACGGCTTTATGACCATTGCCGACTGCGACGCCGCCATCGGGCAGGAGCTGAACATCGCCACCGGCGTGGAGCATTCCATCGGTGACCTTGCGAACGAATTGATCGCCCAGATCAACCCCAACGCCAAGATCGTCTGCGAGGCAGAGCGCCTGCGACCCGAAAAGAGCGAGGTCAACCGCCTGCTGGGCGATGCCACCAAGCTGCGCAGCATGACCGGCTGGGAACCCCACTACACCTTTGCGCAGGGTCTTGCCGAAACCATCGACTTCCTGCGCGGCAACCTGGACCAGTACAAGGTCGGGCAGTATATCCTGTAATATGGAACATTCTTGCAAAAAAAGAGCGCTTTCACCCACCGAATGGCACCCCGCCGCCCGGTGGGCTTTTGTGCTGCTTGTCGGCGCGGCGCTGGGCGTGGTGCTGAGCTATTTCTGGCGCGTTTTGTATGAGCTGGACGCCCGGGGCATCTCGCCGCTGCTGCCCACCGCCGGGTGTGCCTTGTTCGGCGCCGGGGCGGCGGTCGCTGCACTGTGCGTGCGGCGCATCCGGGACTTTGCCGTGCAGGGGGCAGTCTGCATTTTTTTGTGCGGCGTGCTGTTTGCCTTTGCCAACCCGCCGCTGCAAACCCCCGATGAATCTGACCATTATCTGCGCACCTACGCGATTTCTATGGGGCGGCTGGACTTTGACGCCGCACGCGGCTACCCCGACGATGTGTCCGACCTGCTGGCGGCATTTCCCGGGGCATGGGTCAATGCGCACACCTCGGTGGGCGTCGGCACCGACCCCGACACCGGGGCGGAAAAAGCCTACGACACTGCCGGGTACGCCCTGAAGCAATACGGCAGGGACGGCGCGGTGCAGAGCATCGCGGACAGCTTTGCCCAATACCTTGCCCACGACGGCACCGCCCCTGCGGTCAGGGAACCCATCAGCTTTTTGATGCTGCCGTTTTTGCCCGGGGCGCTGGGTATGGCGCTGGCGCGGCTGCTGGGCTTCGGCGCACTGGGCTGCCTGTACGGTGGGCGGCTGGGCAACCTGCTGGCATACACGCTGCTTTGCTTTGCGGCGCTGCGCACAGCCAAGCGCTGCCGCCCGGTGTTCCTGTGCGTGATGCTGCTGCCGGTTTCGCTGTTTATGGGCGCATCGTTAAGCTACGACGCCACCCTGCTGGGCTGCTACTATATGATGCTGGCGCTGCTGACCGTGCCGGAATGGGACGCGCACACCGCGCTGTTTTACACGCTGGCGTGTGTTTTTGCCAACGGCACCAAGCCGTATATCAACCTGCTGTGGGTGCTGCTGCCGCTGACGGTGCGCAAGCGCGAGTGGAAGGCAAAGCGCAGCCGCGGCGCGTGGTGCGGCACTATGCTGGCGGGCAGTCTGGCGCTGACGCTGTTTGTCGAGCAATACGGCACGCTGCTGCGCCGCAATTACGGGCTGATCGCCCGCCAAGGCGGCGAGGCTGTCAACGGCGGGCAGCAGCTGGCGTTTATTTTGCGCAACCCGCTGCGGTACCTTGCCGTTTTGTGGGGGACGCTGTACGAGAATCAGGGCTTTATCGGTCAGCTGGGCGTTTTTGGCTGGCGGGATCTGCCCATCCCGGTCCTCAATCTGGCGGCGGTGGTGGTGCTGTGTCTGGCGGCGGTGCTGTGCGCCGAGCCGCAGCAGGCGCTGGGTCGCCGCCGCGCCGGGTGGCTGGGCGTGTTTGCCGCCGTGTATATGGCGGGCGCGATGACTGCGATGTATATCACCTTTACCCCGGTCGCCATGGTGCGCATCGTGGGGCTGCAGACGCGGTATTTCCTGCCCTGCTGGCTGATTTTGGGCGTGCTGGCGTCGCTTTTGCTGCGGCGCGGTGTGCGCTGGCAGCACGGCACCGCTAAGGCGGAGCGCCTTAGCCTTGCGATGTGCGCCGCCTTGGCGGCAGGCTCGGCGCTGCTGCTGTTCCGGCACTATTTTGTGGGACCGGTGTATGTGATCTATTCGTAAGGTGTTACCGTAAAAAAAGGGGGTGTCTGCCGTGCTGCAGCTTGCTTGGGGGCTTTGCCTTACGGCGCTGCTGGGCTGGGACAGTGCCGTGCTGGCGGCAAAATTCCGGCGTCCGGCGGCTGTTTTTCCGCTGCCGCTGCTGTGCGCGGCAGCGCTGCTGGTGTATGCAGGCGCACTGCCCGGCTTTTTGCGGGCGGGCGTTTGGGGCGGCGTGGGTGCGCTGGGCGCGCTGGCGGTCTGGGGTGCGCTGCGCCTTGGGCGCGAGAGCGTGCGCCAGCTGACCGAAAGCAGCGGTCTTATGCTGTTTTTGGGCGGCGCGGCGCTGCTGTGGGTCGTGCTGTTCTGCCTGCAGCCGATGTTTTTCCAGTGGGATGAATTCACCGCGTGGGGGCTTGCCCCCAAGATGGTGGTGCAGAACGGCTGCCTGTACCCCGCGCAGCCCGGCAACCTGAAGGCGAGCTTCACCTACCCGGCGACCAGTATGGTCACGGTGCTGTTCCTGCCCTGTGCCCGCTGGAGCGAGTGGGGCTGTATGGCGGCGCTGGACACCCTTGCCATGGCGTGTCTGGCGGCGGCTGCTGCGCTGCCGAACAAGCGCCGTATGGCGGGCATTGCCGTGTTTGCGGCGGGCTTTGTGCTGCCCTACTTTTTTGCCGATACCCCGGCGGGCAGCTATGCCGCGCAGTACGCCAACGCCATGGCGGACCTGCCGCTGTTTCTGCTGTTTGGCGGCAGCCTGTGCCTGTACTATGCGCTGGGCGGGCAGGGGCGCGCCTATTGGCTGACCGTTCTGCCGCTGATGCTGCTGACGCTGACCAAGGATATCTGCTTTGCCTACGGGCTGATGGCGGTATTTTTGATCGGGCTGGATCTCTGGTGGGCGGGGGATGCCCCTGCCCGCAAGCGCTTTTTGCCCGCCGTGGCAAAGGCTTTGCCGCTGGCTGTGGCAGTCGCGGCGGCGTTTGTCAGCTGGGGGCGGTACACGGCGGCGGTCACCCCTTTGCAGGAAACCGCAGCCTCGGTCGGCAGCGAGGGGCTGAGCTACGGCGCGGTGCTGCTGGGCGGCGTGCGCCAGCTGCTGGGCATCGGGCGGGAAGAAAAATTCGCCGTGCTGATGTCCCTGATGTTCCGCGCCTTTTTTACCCGCAGGGTCTGCCTGCTGGGCGGCGGCGCGGCGGCGGTGGGCTGTATTACGCTGGCGGCGGCTGCCGCGTGGTTCGGTGCCGAAAAGGGCGCTGCCCGCCGGCGGGTGGTCACGGCGTATCTGGGGCTGGCGTTCTGCTTTGCCGCGCTGTATCTGTTCCACCTGATTTTGTACTATTATAATTTCGGCGAGTCGGAGGCACTGGCGTTAAAGGGCTACGACCGCTATCTGACCCCCTACTACCAGGCGTGGATGCTGGTCATGCTGGCGCTGCTGGGGCAGGGGGCAGCCAGCCGCCGCGGCGCGGGCGCCCTGTGCGCGGTCAGTTTGGCGGTGCTGGGCATCTTTGCGGGCAGGGGCGTACCCGCTGCCGGCTTCTGGAGCGATGCGTCCAGCCGGTACACCCTGCGGCAGGACGTGCAGACCAAGGCGGCGGCGCTGAACCCCGCGCTGCAGCCGGACGACCGGGTGCTGGTCATCAGCCAGGGCGATGATGCGACCCGCTGGTACTACTACCGCTACGAGCTGACCGGCACGGTGGCGGATGGATTCTCCGGACGGTATACCGAGGTGGGCGACACCTCACAGCGCGAAAAGGGCGATTTTATGAATCTGGTTTCCCCCGATAACGAATACCTCTACGCCGGGGACTGCACGGTCTGTACCCCCGAAACGCTGATGGCATATATGCAGGAAACCGGCTGCGACTACCTGCTGCTCGACCGCTCGGACGGGTATTTACAGCAGGCGTTCAGCCCCTATTTTGAGGGCGGCTTGCAGGATTCGATGCCCGCAACGCTCTACCGCTTTGCGGGGTGCGATGCCGCCGTACCCTTTACCGTGGCGGCGCAGGAAAGCGGGGTGGCAGGATGACAAACCGCAAACCGCTGCACCTGCGCCAGCTGCTGACCGTCAGCTACGGGCTGGCAGCCGCCCTGTGGCTGGCGGCGTGGGTGTGGGGCGGCTTTGTGCTGCTGTACTACAATTTGCAGGGCGCTATGCCGCACCTGACCGTGCCTGCGCAGGAAATGACCTTTGCCAGTATGGTTTCCTACGCCGAAAACGGCTGGACACCCCCCCGCGCGGGCGACAACTGGTATCTTTCCACCGACGACGACCCCCGTATGTACTGGCAGGGGCAGGGGTATCTCGACAATGTCTGCCTGCAGGCAGAGTATTTTCTGCCGCCCGGCGCGGTGGTGCTGTATTACCTGACCCCCGGGCAGACCGATTACACCGAATCGCAGAAAATTTACGGCAAAATGACGGACGACGGCGTCCGGTTTGATGTCGGCGGGCGGTACGTTACCGGGCTGCGGGTGGATACCGACAGCCGGGGCGGCGTTCCCACCCGGCTGGACGGGCTGTGCCTGAACCCAGATACTGCGTACCTGCGCCGTATTTTGCCAAGCGCCGGGCAGTGGGTGCTGCTGCTTACCGTACCGGCTGCGGTGGCTGCCCTGGCAGGGCTTGCCGCCAAGGCGCTGGGACACCCAAGTGAAGAAAACACATAAGGAGCCTTGCAGATGGAACTTTTGGCTGTGCTTTGCGCCGTGGCAGTGCTGTTTTTGCTCTGCGCGGCGCTGACACTGAAACTGCATATCCCGGCCAGCGCCGCCCCCCTTACCGCGCTGGCGTGTCTGGCGGCGGTGCTGACGCTGGCGGGCATTGCCAACCTGCTGTACCCCGCCATGTGGGTGCTGTATCTGGGCAGTGCGGCGGCGGGAGTGTGGGCGCTGCGCCCCACCGATGCCGACGGCTGGCGGCACCGCGCCAAGGAGCTGTTTTGCCCCGCCACCGTGCTGTTTTGGGCGGCGGCGCTGGGCTTTGCCGTGTATTTCAGCATCCGGCAGCCGCTGTGTACCGGCTACGATGAGTTAAGCCTGTGGGCAACGGCGGTAAAAACCACCACGGTCAGCCATACACTGTACACCACCGTGGAGCTTGGCACCCCGTGGGCAGCCACCCAAAACGCGGGGCTGCCGGTGCTGGGGTATTTCTTCCAGTTTTTGGGCAGCTATGCTGACTGGAAAATTTACCTTGCCTACGATGTTTTATACTTTGCCGTCTATGCGGCGGTGCTGGGCGCCCTGCCGTGGAAAAGCTGGCGCACGGCGGTGCCTGCGGCGGCGGTGCTGTGGTTTGTGCCGTACTTTTTTACCACCTACAACCACACGCTGCACCTGTGTACGGTGTATATGTCCTGCTACGGCGATATCCCGGCGGGGCTGGTGTTCGGCGGCGCGGTGGCGCTGTGGCTGACCCTGCGCGGGCAGGATGCGCCCCGCTGGCCGATTTTTCCGGTGCTGGCGCTGGCTGCCAACATCAAGGCGAACGACTTTGTGCTGTCGCTGGTGGCGGCGGGGCTTGTGGCGGTGGACGTCTGGCTGTTTGCCGAGGGACCGTTTAAGCGCGGTCTTTTGCGGCGCACCGGCTTTGCCGTGGGCTGTATGGCAGCGCCGATGGCGGTGTATTATATCTGGAACGTGCGCTACATCAGCTGGGTCGTGGCGCAAAAATCGCTGGAAAGCGGCGTGGGCGAAACCTCGCAGCCGCTGGCGGCGGTGGTGGTCAACGGCATCCGGATGCTGCTGGGCAAGCCCGTGCCGGACTACTACGCCGCGCGGGAGGAGCAGTTCCGCACCGCCATGGCGCAGATGGGGCAGCAGTTCTGGACCCCGGCGGGCAAATTGAGTATGATCGGGCAGGGGCGCAACATTGTGGCGCTGATTTTGCTGGTGTTTGCGGCGGCGATCGTCGTGGCAGGCTCCCGCTTGCTGCGGGCGCGCATTGCCACCATGGGCGTGCTGTCGCTGGTCTGCTTCGGCGGGTACAATCTGGAGCTGGCGCTCAGCTACGGCTTTATCTTTAAGGCAAGTCAGGCGGCGTCGCTGGTGGATTACAACCGCTACATCTACAGCTATTACATCGGCTGGTTTGTGCTGGCGCTGGGCTGCCTGCTGGCGGCGCTTCGCACCCAAATAGCCGTGCGGCAGGTGTCCGAGCCGGACGGTCCGACCGCCGTGTTCCTTACCACGCGCACGGCGCCCAAGTATGAGCTGGCGGGGCAGGGCGTTTTGCTGCTGCTGGCGGCGGGTATGCTGCTGCGCAGCAACCAGCTGATTTTGCCGCAGCTGAGCGTGCTGGGCTTTTCGGACAGCGAATTTACCGACCGCCGCAACGCCCGGCAGGAGGCAGCGCTGGTCAGCAGTTACTTAAGCGCGGATGACCGGGTATTCTTTGTGCATCAGGGCGAGGACGGGCAGGATTGGTTCGCCGCCGTGTTTGATTTTTACCCCATTCTGGTGGATTATTCGGGCGATACCGCGGCAATGTTCGGCGGCGGCGGCACGCTGGGTCTTGCCGAGCTGGACCCCGGCGGCGACACGCTGGAGCACCGCTATTACCACGCCTACACCGCTGAGGAGCTGGCACAGGTCGTGCGGGACAACGGCTGCACAGTGCTGTATTTACAACATATTGACGATATTTTTGTGAACAGCTACGCCGACCTTTTTACCGACGGCTTGGCGGCGGCGCAAACGGGCAGCACCCTTTTGTACCGCGTGACCGAGGCGGGCTATGCCCCGGTGGAAATGGAGGTGGCAGGCGCATGAGCAAGCTGAAGTGTTGGTTTTCGCGCCGCGGTGCGCTGCCGCTGACCTGTTATCTGGCGGCGGGGTTGCTGTGGCTGGCGTCGGCGCTGGTGTTCTGTGCGCAGGACGCGCTGGCGTATGCCCGGGGGAGCTTGAGCGAACGCACGATGAACGTGACCGACTGGCAGCTGGTTGCGCTGGACGTTACAGCGCAGCAGCCCGGCAGCATCACGCTGTGTACCCAAAACAACGACCCCCAGCTGCTTTGGGACGGCGTGCAGGGGGCTGTGCGCACCGTCACCTACACGGTGGAAATGGACGACCTTGCCCGCGAGGTCTGCCTGTATTACACGACCCGCCCCGGCGAGGATTACAGCGCCGACCGCCGTGTGTTTGCCACCGATCTGGGCGGGGGGCGCTACCTGTTTCAGCTGCCCCGCACCACGCTGCACGCTTTGCGCATCGACCCCTGCAGCCCGGTGGAGGGGTATAACGTGACGATGACCTTTACCCCCGGCGAGATCGTGCTGAACGCGCCGGACACGCTGCCCTCGGGGCTGGCGTACTTGGTACCCAGCTGGTACCAGCTGTTTTGCCTGGTACTGTACCCGGGGCTGCTGGCCGCCGCCCTCAGCTGGCTGTGCGCCGTGGCAAAACGAATTTTCGGCAAACCGTAATAAACGCCCCTCCGATGCAACATCGGAGGGGCGTTTTGGGTGGTAGGGCTTCCCCAGTGGGGCAATAAAATAAAAATGTGTCCGCTTGCGCGGACACACCGAATCTAAACTCTGAACTCTTAACTTTATACTCTGAACGCTGCGTTTACGCAGCGTTTTTCGCTTTCCCGGGGTACTTGACCATCCACGGGAAAAACCGATTCACGGGGATGACAATGCACACGCAGACCAGCACGGCGGTAAACAGCCGGTACAGAACCGCCGCCATACCCGCGGGCTGCAGCGGGGCAAACCCGGCGCTCTGCCACAAAAAGGCGGGCACGATCTCGGCAATTTCCTCACAACAGCAAAATATTACGGTGCTGCGCCCTAATTTGGCAAGCAAGGCAATGTTTTGCAGCGCACGAGCGGTCGTATACAGCAGGCAAATCAGCGAGAGCGTGGTCACAAACTGCTGGACATACAGCCCCGCCAACGGCAGGGGACGACCCAGCAGCCGCTGCGGCAGCCCGCCCGCAAACAGCAGCGTCAGCGCCGCCCACGCGCAGCCCGCCCCCAAGGCGGCATACCGCACCGGCTTGGGCAGCGCCGCGCCGTGGTGCGCCAAAAAATCCCCCAGCGCATAGTAGACAAGATACCGCGCCGCCATATCCACACCCCACGGCAGGGTAGGGGCTTCGTGCAGAAATTTCACCGCGCAGCTTACGGCAAAGCAGAGTGCCAGAACGCCGCCGGGGCTGCGGATCGCCCGGGAAATGCCGTAATAATACAGCGACATCACAAACAGGCAGGGCAAAAACCAAAAGGTGATGCTGCAGCAGTAGTCGCGGCTGCCGTACAAAAACCGCAGGGCGTAGTCCGCCGCGTTGACCTGCGTCAGGCAGGCACGCACCGCCAGCGTCAGCACCGCAAAGGTCGTGTAGGGCCAGAAAATCGCCGTGAATTTATCCCGCGCAAACTGCCCAAAGCTGGTTGCGCGGCGCGATGCCGTGTAGCCGGAGCAGAAGAAGAACGCGCCGTTGACATAGGCAAACAGCGCCTGATAATGATCCCCCGCGTTGCTGTGGTCGCAGTACACCGCCAGAATGCACAGCAGCTTCATCACGTCCAGCCAGCTCAGGCGGCGGGTTTGTGCAGCAGCTTGCATATCAGAACGCCCACTCGCCGCCGTCAAAGATCAGCACCTCGCGCCCGTCCTTGGTCAGACCGGTGATGCGGGTGTCGGGCGCGCCGATCATAACATCCTCGTGGATGGCGGAGTCGTTCAGACCCTTTTCCAGCAGCTGGGCGCGGGTCTGGGCGCTGCCGTTCCTGATGTTGGTGGGGTAGCCCGCACCAAAGGCGATGTGGCAGGCGGCGTTTTCGTCAAACAGGGTGTTGAAGAACAGCACGCCGCTTTGGTTGATGGGGCTGGAGGCAGGCACAAAGGCAATTTCGCCGATGCGATTGGCGTTTTCGTCGGTGGAAAGCAGCTCCGCCAGCAGGGCGGCGTTTTCCTCGGCACCCTGCTCAATGACCTTGCCGTCCTTAAAGGTGACGTGCCAGCCCTTGATCAGCTGCCCGTTGTAGACATAGGGCTTGGTGCCGTAGACCGTGCCGTTGACGCGGTCGCGGTGGGGTGCGCAGAAAACCTCCTCGGTGGGGACGTTGGCAATAAACTCAAACCCGCGGTCGGTCTTGCTGGAGGCACCCTCCCACACGGCGTCGTCCGCCAGACCGATGGTCAAATCGGTGCCGTTGGCGCTCTGCAGATGCACGCTGTCGAGCTGCCACTCGTTCAGGCGGTCGCGGCGGGCGGACATCTTGGCAACGTGCTGCTGCCACTCGCCCACGGGGTCGCCGCCGGTGACGCGGCAGACCTCAAAGATGACCTGCCACAGCTTTTCCACCGCCTCGTCCTGCGGCAGGTCGGGGAACACCTTGGCAGCCCAGCCGGGGGCAGGCACCGCCGCCACGCACCACTGCACGCGGTCGTTCATCGTGTACTCCTGCCAGGGCTTCATAAAGGTGCGGCGCGCCAGATTGACGCGGTTGATCTTGCCGGCATCCAGCCCTGCCAGCGCCTCGGGGTCGGCGGCGTGGATCGCCAGCGTGCAGCAGCCGTCCGGGTCCTCGGCGTAGTCGAGGTAGCTGCGCAGCTCGTAGGGCTTCAGCTCGCAGAGGTCCTGCTCCTGCGCAAGCTCCATCTGCAGGCGGGTCAGCTGCTCGTCCTCCCAGCGGACGACGACGTTTTTGGCACCCGCCTCATAGGCAGAGCGCACGCAGGCGTGGGCAAAATCCGGCATGGTGACGGGGCAGCGCAAAATCATCGTCTGGCGTGGGCGGACGTGTACGCCCACCTTGACGATGAAATCGGCATAAAGCTGCAAAAATTTCTGGTTCATGGTTGGTTCTCCTTTTGATAGGTAATACCGCATAATTCTAAGTGCCGATACGGCGAGCGAGGTGCGGCAGCTGCTAAGCCAAAAGCGCAGGCAATACTTTGTGTATTGGCGAGCATTTTGGCGCGGGAATTGTGCGGTGTTGCCGATGGTTTTGTTACCAGTATACACGATTTTTTCCGTTTGCGGTAGGGGTTTGCTTGCTTTTGTCAGGATTTTTTGCTAAGATATAAAATAGCGATACTGTGCCAAAGAGGATTTACTATGAACGAAGAACTTACCCAACGCGAAAAATTCTGGCTGCGGCTGGCGCTGGTCGCCGTGTTCACCGTGACCGCCGGGCTGATCATAGAAACCTTCCGTCTGCTGTTGCCGGGGCTGTGGACGGCGTTTTCCTCCGGCGATGAGGCGGCGCTCAGTGCCTACCTTGCCGGGCAGGGGCGGCTGCGCAGCTACCTGACGCTGTGGTTTTTGAGCTTTGTGCAGGTGGTTTCGCTGGTCATCCCCGCGATGCCGGTGCAGCTGGCGGCGGGGCTTGCCTACGGTCCGTGGAAGGGCTTTGTGACCAGCTTTTCGGCGTCGGCGCTGGCGAACTTTGCCGTGTATATGCTGGCGCGGCGGCTTTCCCGCGTGATTTTGCGGCTGGCGGCGGGGCATCCCAAGCTGGCGGCGCGGCTGAACAGCATCCGCAACAGCCGCGACCCGTGGTTTTACACGATTCTGGCGTTTATCACGCCGGGGCTGCCCAACGGGCTGATCCCCTACGCCGCCGCCAACGCCGGGATGCGCCCCGCGCATTTTGCGGCTGCCATTCTGCTGGCGCTGCCGGTACCCACCCTGCTGACCTGTCTGGCGGGCAGCTTTTTGCTGACGGGGGACTGGCACCTCACGGTGCTGATCGAAGCCGGGCTGTTTACCTGTGTGGGGCTGCTGTTTTACAAGCGCAGCGCGGTGATCGCATGGGCCAGACGCACACTGAAAAAGAACGGGTAGTTTTTGGGGGGGGGAGGGGGAGCCTGCCCCCTGCATGATAAAGAAGAAGGAGAATTTGCAATGACTGCTGCAAAAACAAGAGATATGGGGTCCGGCAGCGTTCCGAAGCTGCTGCTGCAGCTGGCGCTGCCCGCCGTGGTGGCACAGGTGGTAAACCTGCTGTACAACATTGTGGACCGCATTTACATCGGGCATATGGCGGAGATAGGCGCCGCCGCGCTGACCGGCGTGGGGCTGTTTACCCCCATCCTGATGCTGCTGACCGCCTTTGCCATGCTGTGCGGTGCGGGCGGTGCGCCCCGCGCTGCCATTGCCATGGGACGCGGTGACAACGACGCTGCCGAACAAATTATGGCGAACTGCTTTACGCTGCTGCTGATTCTGGCTGCCGCGCTGACCGCCGTGTTTTACTTTGCCGCGCCCAGCCTGCTGGTGATGTTCGGTGCCAGCGCCAACACCCTGCCCTTTGCGCTGGACTACGCGCGCATCTACATTTTGGGCAGCGTATTTGTGCTGGTGGTGCTGGGGATGAACCCCTTTGTGACCACGCAGGGCTTTGCTGCGTTCAGTATGCTGACGACGGTCATCGGCGCGGTGTGCAACATTATTCTGGACCCTATCTTTATCTTTGTGCTGGATATGGGCGTGCGCGGCGCCGCCACCGCCACCGTGCTGAGCCAAGCCGTGGGCGCGGTGTGGGTGCTGAAATTTTTAACGGGCAAGCGCACAAAATTAAAGCTGCGCGCCCAAAATATGCCGCTGCGCAGCAAGGTGCTGCTGCCCTGCCTTGCCTTGGGTGTTTCGACCTTTGTTATGATCTCGACCGAGAGCATTTTGTCCATCAGCTTTAACGCCAGTCTGGCGCGCTACGGCGGCGACTTGGCGGTGGGCGCTATGACCATTCTGACCAGCGTTACGCAGCTGCTGAATATGCCGCTGCAGGGCATCTGCCAGGGCGGTCAGCCGCTGATGAGCTTCAACTTTGGCGCAGGCAAGCCCGACCGCGTCAAAAAGGCGTTTTACCTGCAATTCGGCTGCTGCGTGGGGCTGTCCGCCGTGTTTTGGGCAATCAGTATGCTGGCACCGCAGGTCTTTGCGGGCATCTTTACCACCGATGCCGAGCTGGTCCACTACACCGCGTGGGCGATGCGCATTTATATGGCGGGCATTTTCTCCTGCGGGTTCCAAGGCTGCTGCCAGCAGAGCTTTGTGGCGCTGGGACAGGCGAAGATCAGCCTGTTTATGGCGTGCCTGCGCAAGCTGATTTTGCTGATCCCGCTGATTTTCATCCTGCCGATTTTTATCCCCAACCAGGTGTTTGCGGTGTTCCTTGCCGAGCCGATCAGCGATATTCTGGCAGCGCTGGTCACCAGCATTGCGTTCTTTACCCGCTTTAACAAAATTCTGGCGGCCGACGCCGGCGCGCAGAGTTGAGAGTGCAGAGTTTAGAGTTGAGAGTTGGTGTGTCCGCGCAAGCGGACACATTTTTATTTTATTGCCCCACTGGGAAAGCCTTCCCCTTGGGGGGAAGGTGGCGCGGCACGCGCCGGATGAGGGGGAAATGTCCGGCAGCCGCAAATTTCTCCCTCATCAGTCGGCTACGCCGACAGCTTCCCCCAAAGGGGGGAAGCCAAAGATGCGGTTTGCCCGTTGTGTCGCAATGTCCGGATGGCTGCGCGGGCGGCATATATGCCGCCCCTACGGACTAACCCGTGATTTTCGCGTTACCGCAAAACCGCGGGCGGGGCATGC
>SFOX01000012.1 GCA_004552305.1 Subdoligranulum variabile
GACTGCTGCAGCAGCGCCCACGCGGTGTTCAGCGCCCCCAGCAGCGCGCCGTAGGTTACGGCGGTGGCGGCAGCGTCCTGCCCCGTGACTGTCCAGAAAACCGTCACATGGTCAAGGCGCAGGCTTTTGGCAGCGCCCCTGCCCAACCAGCCCAGATGCCCGAAGGCGCATTTTACAAACGCAACCGGGTCCCTTTGCAGCAGCGCAAGGGCGGCGTCAAGACGCGCCCCGATGCCGAACGGCAGCCCCCCGGCTTGGGGTTTCGGCTCCGGCTTTGCCTGCGCCTTGGCGGCAGGCGGGGTCGGCTGCTTTGGGGGCGGCCTTGGGTACCTCGCGCGCAGGGCTTGCCGCCTGCTGCGGCGCACTTTTGGGCGGGTACAGCGCAAAATGCAGCAGCGCATACCGCGCCTGCACCTGCCACTGCCCTGCCGCGTACCGGATATCCAGCCCCAGCGGCAGCAGCAGCGCCACCAGCAGCAAAAGCAGAAAAATCAACAGCGCAGCGCCCAAAATTTTAAGGGTCACCAACAGTATCGTCACGGGCTGTCACTTCCATTCCAGCTGTTCTGCCTCGGCGTCGGGGTCAGGGTCGGGTTCGGGGGTGTCCTCCCCCACCTCACCGTGCAGCGGCGGCAGATCGGCAAGGCTGCCCAGCCCGAATACCCGCAGGAAGGTATCGGTGACCTGAAATGCCACCGGCTTGCCCGGCAGGTCCAGACGCCCAGCTTCCTCGATCAGACCCTTTTCCAGCAGCTTTGCCACCGTGCCGGAGGAATCCACGCCGCGCACCTGCTCAATAAAGCTGCGGGATACCGGCTGGTTGTAGGCGATGACCGCCAGCACCTCCAGCGCCGCGGGCGAAAGCGGGGCGTTGCGGCGGGTGTCCAAAATGCGCTTGACCAGCTCGCCGTAGTACGGGCGGGTGGTCATCTGCCAGCGGTCGGGGGCAAAGTATAAAAGGGCAAGACCGCTTTCCTGCTCGTCATAGCGCTGCTGCAGGCGCTGCAAAAGCACCTCGGTCTGCGCTTTTTCCAGACGCAGGGCATCGGCAAGGCGGGCGGTTTCCACCGGCTCGGCATGGGCAAACAGCATCGCTTCCAGCGCGCCCAGTTGTTGGTTTTCCTTCATGGGGTGGGGTTCTCCTTTCTGCGGCGGTGAGTGCGGTCCAATTGCAGACCGCCATCGTCGGCAACCTGCACGCGCCCTGCGCGAATCAGCTCCAGCAGCGCCAAAAAGGTTGCCACGTTGGTGCTGCGGCTATCCTCGGGGCTGAAAAGCTGCCCCATCTTGTGCAGCGAGCCTTTCAGCAGCCCGCGCAGCATATGCGACACCCGGCTGGCGACCGACACGAACGGCGCGGTGACCAGCGGCTCAAAGCGCTCCTGCGTGGGCTTGCGCTTGCGGGTGCTGCGCCCCATCAGCCCGAACCACGCCTGCACCAGCTTGTAGGGGTCGTGCGGGCGGGTGTACTCTGCCGCGCCGACCAGCGGCATCGGCTCGCGCACAAAGGTGGTGATATCCCGCGCGCGACCGCCCAACTGGGCAGCAACCTCCTTGCAGGCGCTGTACTCGATCAGACGCCCGGTCAGCTCCGCCTTCATCCGCTCGGCCTCGGGGCTGCGGGGCAAAAGCAGCGCGCTTTTCATCTGGACAAGATGCGCCGCCATATCAATGAACTCGCTGGCAATCTCCATACGATCCTGCTGCAGGGTGCGGATGGCTTCGGTATATTGGTCGATGAGGGTCATCAGGTTGATGTCGTAGAGGTTCATCTTATTTTTACCGACCAGATACAGCAGCATATCCAGCGGACCTTCAAAATCCTCGATTTTAAACGTTAATGCCTCTTGCAAAATAACCCCCGATTGTATCTACAAAGTTGGTTGCGTCTACCAGCCCGCCCCACAAAAAGTTGACCACCGCCGCCAGCGGGCGATCCAGCAGACCGGTAAAGGTCAGAAACAGCATCGCCAGCATAATATAGCGCTCGTACTGCATCACGCGGAAGTACAGCCGCTGCGGCAAAAACAGCAGCACGACCCGGCTGCCGTCAAAGGGCGGCAGCGGCATCAGGTTGAAGGCTGCCAGGCTTAAATTCATCACGACCATATAATAAAGGAACATCACCGCCGCCGGCAGGGTCTGCTGCCAGCCGAACCAATAGCCGACGCGGTACAAGACCATACTCAGCCACGCCAGCAGCAGGTTGGAAACGGGACCCGCCGCAGCGGAAACCGCCATACCCACCTTGGGGTTGCGGAAGTTGGCTGCGTTGATGCCCACAGGCTTTGCCCAGCCGACGCCGCCCACCAGCATACATACCGCGCCGACGGGGTCCAGATGATGCAGCGGGTTCAGCGAGATGCGCCCCTGCCGCTTGGCGGTATCGTCCCCCAGCCAGTGGCTGACCAGCGCGTGCGCCGACTCGTGAAACGGCAGCGCAATCAGCACCACCATCGCCCGCAGGATGTACTGCAGAACCCTTGCCGGAGAGAGTAACCCGTTCAGAACAAACACCGCCCCATTTAAATATACTGCTTCTATTATAGCGTAAACCGGCAGCAAACACAAGTCCCGCAGCGGCAGCAAGGCGCACTTTTTGCCCCTGTGCGCTGCTGCGCAAAAAAATTTTGCAAAAAAGTTGAATTTTTACGCCAGGGGGGCTTGCAATTCGTCAAATTATCGGGTATAATAGTACAGCTATTGAAAAGGAGGTGCAAGCAATTATGGCCAAATGTTCTTGCTGTGATAAGGGCGTTTCTTTCGGCATTCAGGTTTCTCACTCTCATCGTCGGAGCAACCGTACCTGGAACCCCAACGTCAAGCGTGTGAAGGCAATCGTGGACGGTTCCCCGAAGTATATCTACGCCTGCACCCGCTGCCTGCGCTCTGGTAAAGTTACCCGCGCGGTCTGATTGGAAAGAAAAAATGCCGGTCACATCGTGTGACCGGCTTTTTCTCTTTTGTAATGTTTTTGAGAGGAGTTATTGTTATGCTGCCGCAGGACCCTGTGATCCTTTTAAGCTATGTAAACACCCAGCTGCGGGACCGCTGCCCCGCGCTGGATGCCCTGTGTGAGCAGGAAAACGCCGACAAGGACGCCCTGTGCGCCAAGTTGGCGGAGATCGGCTACGAGTACAACGCCGAGCGGAATCAGTTTGTGTAAGGGAAGTTTCAACTGCTATGAATTTTGTTTTTGTCAGCCCCCATTTTCCCCGTACCTATTGGAATTTTTGCGACCGCCTGCACCGCAACGGCGTAAACGTTCTGGGTATCGGGGATGCTTCTTTTGACGAGATCCCGTGGGAATTAAAGCACTGCCTGACTGAGTATTACCGGGTCAATGACCTGGGCAGCTACGACGAAATGCTGCGCGCGATGGCGTATTTTACCTTCCACTACGGCAAGATCGACTGGGTGGAATCCAACAACGAATACTGGCTGGAAATGGACGCCCAGATGCGCACCGACTTTAATATCAATTCCGGCGCTAAAAACGATTTTATCGAGCGCATCAAGTACAAAAGCCGTATGAAGGAAAGCTACATCGCCGCCGGGGTGCCGGTGGCGCGCCACCATATGGTCAGCACGCTTGCGGCGGCGCGGGCTTTTATCAAGGAGGTCGGCTACCCGGTCATTGTAAAGCCGGACAACGGCTGCGGGGCGGAGGCGACCTACAAGCTGAAAAACTTCGCCGAGCTGAAGGCTTTTTACGCTAAACCCCACGCCGTACCCTATATTATGGAGGAATTCATCAACGGCACCATCGTCAGCTTTGACGGCGTGGCGGACAGCCACTGCGTGCCGCTGTTTTACACCAGCAACGTATTCCCCACCCCGCTGCTGGATATCGTGAGCAGCAACGGCGACCTGTGCTACTGGACGCAGAAAAAGGTCCCCGCCGCCTTAAAGGACGTGGGCTTTCGCACTATCAAGGCGTTTGGCGCCAAGAGCCGGTTTTTCCACTGCGAGTTTTTCCAGCTGAAGGAGGACAAGCCCGGTCTTGGCAAAAAGGGAGATTACGTCGCGCTGGAGGTCAATATGCGCCCCGCCGGCGGCTACACCCCCGATATGATCAACTTTGCCAACTCGGTGGACTGCTACCAGATCTGGGCGGATATGGTCTGCTATGACGAGGTGCGCAATCTCGATTTAAACGGACCGAAGTATTTCTGCGTGTACGCCGCCCGCCGGGACTGCCGCCAATACAAGCACAGCCACCAGCAGATTTTGAACCGCTACGGCAGCCGCCTTAAAATGTATGAGCGTCTGCCCGAAGCGCTGCGGCTGGATATGGGCGATATGATGTACACCGCCGTGGTCAAATCCCCCGCCGAGCGCGATGCATTTATCCGGTATGTGCAGGAAGTAAAATAAGATAAAGCGGCTGCGCCCCGCAAAGGGGTGCAGCCGCTTTTTGTTTGGAAATCATAAATCAGGCATCGCCCAGCGTCATCTGCAGGAAATAGACCCACTGCTTTTCCCACCAGTACCAGTCGTGCGAAACATCGGTACCCCAGATGTCCACAAAGGGGTGGATGTCCTTGCTTTCGAGAATCGCCTGCAATTCCTTGGTGGAGGCAAGCAAATCTTCCTCCCACTGCCCCTGCCCGCAGCAGAGGATAAACTTGTCCGCCTTGGCGAACAGCTTTTTGTAGGGGTGATTTTCCGGGAAATTGCGCATATAATCGCAGGGGGAATTGCGGTAGACGAGGTCGTCCATATAATCGCCGAAGAACATCCCGGAGGAATACAGCCCGCTGAGGGCGATGGTGCCGTTAAACAAGTCGGGACGGCGCAGGAAGAAGTTCACAGCATGACCGCCGCCCATACTGGCGCCGCCCACCAGTACCTGCCCGGTGTGGTCGGTCCCCTGCTCGCGGTTGATTTCCAGCAAACGGGGGGTCAATTCCTCGCAGACATAGTTGTACCAGCGCTCCTGCATCTCGATGCGCGGGCGGCAGGGACCGTGGTTGTCCCAGCTTTCGGGGTCGATGCTGTCCGCCGTGATGATCTGCAGCTTGCCTGCGTCGATCCACGGCGCGGCGAGGTTGCACATATTGCGATCCTCCCAGTCATAAAAGCGCCCGCTCTGGCAGGGGAAAATCAAAATCGGGCGTCCGGCGTGACCGTAGACCTTAAACTCCATAAACCGGTTCAAAAACCGGCTGTACTCTTTGTAGTAGCGGATCTGCATGGCAGTTCCCTCCTCCGTTTATTTGTAGAAAAAGCGCTTGTTCAGGCTCAAGACCCCCACCATCGCGTGCATAAAGCCGCTTTCGGAGGTTTTGAACACCCAGTAATACAAAACCGCAAAGACCTCGCGCAGGTAGCAGGGCAGCAGGCTGCGCGGCGGGGTACGGGCGGGCAGCGCCGCCGCACGGGCAAAGCCCGCTTTTTCGGCGTAGCGCCCCGCACGGTAGCAATGAAACGCATTGCTGACGTAAACGATGGGCGTTTCTTCACTGACGCCGTACCCGCGCAGGATATCCAGCGAGAATTCGAAGTTTTCCTCCGTGGAGGTGGACTTGGTTTCCGCCAGAACGCGGGCGGGGTCTATCCCCTTTTGGATCAGATACTCCCGCATGGCGGTACCCTCGGGTAGCGCTTCATCGCGTCCCTGCCCGCCGCTGGTGACGATAAGCAGCTCGGGGTGCTGCGCGGCGTAGGTATACGCCGCATCCAGCCGCATCCGCAGAAGGCTGCTGGGCTTATCCTTGCGCAGCCCCGCGCCCAGAACGATCATAACCTGTTCCTGCCCGGTGGGGCGGTCGGCATAGCCGCTGACCGCCAGAAACCCGATGATGCCCGCCTGCACGGCAAGCCCGGCGCACAGCAGCACCAGCACGACCCTGCCTGCCCCGTGGGAAAACCAGACGTTCAGCGGCTTGCGGAATACTGCGTACCCCGCCACCGCCGCCGCCAGCAGCCACACCAGCAGGTTGCCCATATTAAAGTTGCTGGTAAACACCAGCCCCACGGCGTACACAGCCAAGGCAAGCGCCAGAAAATTCAGCAGTACAACGCCCATTTTACTTGGAAATTTCATCGTACACACCACAGCCCGCCGGGCAATAATCCACGCCCAGCGCCTTGCAGACGGTGTCGGCAATGGTGGCAAAGCTGTACCGGGTATGCAGGTTGACACCGGGGCGGACTTCGTCGCCGTAAATCAGCAGCGGCACATATTCGCGGGTGTGGTCGGTGGTCTTGGTGTAGCCGGGGTCGCAGCCGTGGTCGGCGGTGATCATCAGTATATCGCCGGGGCGCATCTTGCCCATAAAGCCGGGCAGCCAGTCGTTGAACTCGGCAGCGGCGGCGGCGTAGCCCGCAATGTCGCGGCGATGCCCGTACAGCATATCAAAGTCCACCAGATTGACAAAGGCAAGTCCCTCAAAGTCGCGGTCTGCCAGCTCCAACGTGACCTGCAGCCCCTCGGTGTTGCCGGCGGTGCGGATGGTTTCGCCAATGCCCTTGCCCGCAAAGATATCGTAAATTTTGCCCACGCCGATGGTCTGCTTGCCGGCAGCCTGCAAGGCGTCCAGCATGGTGTCCTGCGGCGGCACAAGGCTGTAATCGTGGCGGCGGGCGGTGCGGGTAAAGTTGGCGGCGCAGTCCCCCACAAAGGGGCGGGCGATGACGCGCCCCACGCCGTATTTGCCCACCAGCAGTTCACGCGCGGCGGCGCAGATCTCGTACAGCTTTTCCACGGGAACCAGTGCCTCGTTGGCGGCGATCTGGAACACACTGTCGGCGGAGGTGTAGACGATCAGTGCGCCGGTTTTCAGATGTTCCTCGCCGTAGTCGCGGATGACATCGGTGCCGGAATAGGGCTTGTTGCACAGCACCTTGTAGCCGGTCTTGGCGGTGAAGGCGTCCAGCAGCTCCTGGGGAAAGCCGTTCGGGAAGGTGGGCAGCGGCTCGGCGCTGAGCAGCCCCGCAATTTCCCAATGCCCGATGGTGGTGTCCTTGCCGGCGCTGGCTTCGCGCAGGCGGGCAAAGCTGCCCAAGGGCGCGGCGGCGGGGGTGCCGCCCTGTACACCGTCGATGTTGAACAATCCCATCTCGGCCAGATGCCCGCCCTTAAAGGCGGGGTGGGTGGCGATGCTGCCCAGCGTGTTGGTGCCGGCATCCCCGAACGCAGCGGCGTCCGGCTCCGCCCCGATGCCGAAGCTGTCGAGAACGATCAGGAAAACTCGTTTTGCCATAGTGGTATCTCCTTAACTCAGTTGCAGTGGGTAGTTTTGCTTGTATTATAGCCGAAACACGGCAAAAAGTAAAGGTATTAGCACATCAGTTTATCCAAATGCCTTTTTTCGGGCAGTAATGTAGGGGCGGCATATATGCCGCCCGCCGCAGCCGTCCGGATATTACGAACTATCGGGAAAAACCGCACGGGACGCCTATATGCGTCCCCTGCAAGCCAACCGAAAGTCAGGGCAATACCGCATAAAACAAACCCCGCCGGGCGGTGACCGTCCGGCGGGGTGGCGTGTCAGATGCGGGTGTCCAGACGCTTTACATAGGTGTCGTGGAACTGCTGGAAGGTGCCGTTGTCCAGCGCTTCGCGGATGCGCTCCATCAGGTGGTTGTAGAAATACAGGTTGTGCATGACCGCCAGACGCATACCGAGGATTTCATCCGCCTTTTGCAGGTGGCGGATATAGGCGCGGCTGAAGTTGCGGCAGACCGGACAGTCGCATTGCGGGTCAATGGGCAACTCGTCGCGCTCATATTTCAGGTTTTTGATGTTGATGATGCCGTCCCAGGTGAACAGATGTCCGTGGCGGGCGTTGCGGCTGGGCATAACGCAGTCGAACAGATCGACACCGCGGTAGACGCCCTCAATGATATTGCCGGGCGTACCTACCCCCATCAGGTAGCGAATTTTATCCTTGGGGGCAAAAGGCTCGACGGCGGAGATGATATCATACATCACCTCGGCAGGCTCGCCGACGGCCAGACCGCCGATGGCGTAGCCGTCCAGATCGTACTCAGCGATCTGCTTCATATGCTCCACGCGCAAATCGGCAAAGGTGCAGCCCTGATTGATGCCGAACAAAAGCTGGTCGGGGTTGACCGCCTTTTCCTCGTGCTTGAGGCGCGCCATCTCGGCCTTGCAGCGCAGCAGCCAGCGTGCAGTGCGCGCGCAGCTGTTTTTGGCGTACTCGTAGGTGGCGGGGTTTTCGACACACTCGTCAAACGCCATGGCGATGGTGGAGCCAAGGTTGGCCTGGATCTGCATACTCTGCTCGGGTCCCATAAAGATGCGGTGACCGTCGAGGTGGGAGTTGAAGGTCACGCCCTCCTCGGTGATCTGGCGCAGCTTGGCAAGGCTGAACACCTGAAACCCGCCGCTGTCGGTCAGAATGGGACCGTCCCACTTGGTGAACTTGTGCAGCCCGCCCATATCCGCCACCAGCTTGTCGCCGGGACGCAGATGCAGGTGGTAGGTGTTGCACAGCATGACCTGCGCGCGGATGTCCTTGAGATCCAGCGCCGAAAGCCCGCCCTTGATGGCGGCGGCGGTGGCAACGTTCTGGAAGGCGGGGGTCTGCACAGTACCGTGTACCGTAGTAAATTCGCCGCGGCGGGCGGTTCCCTCCTGTTTGATAAGGCGGTAAGGCATAGGGGCAAACTCCTTTCTGGGTCGTGTCAGCGGATGAACATAGCATCGCCGAAGCTGAAGAAGCGGTATTTCTGCTCCACAGCCACCTTGTAGGCAGCCATGGTCTTGTCGTAGCCGTAGAAGGCGGCAATGAGCATGATCAGTGTGCTTTCGGGCAGGTGGAAGTTGGTGATCAGCCCGTCGATGGCGTGCAGCGCAATGCCGGGGTAGATAAAGATGCTGGTGTTGCCGCTGCAGGGTACGATCTTGCCGTACCTTGCCCAGACGGATTCCAGCGTGCGGCAGCTGGTCGTACCCACGGCAATGACGCGATGCCCGGCGGCGCGGGTCTCATTGATGAGCTTTGCCGTTTCCTCGCTGACGCTGTACCACTCACTGTGCATCTGGTGCGCCTCGACGGTTTCCTCACTAACCGGGCGGAAGGTACCCAGCCCGACGTGCAGCGTGACCTCCGCCACCTTTACGCCGCGCGAACGGATGGTGTCCAGCAGCTGCGGGGTAAAATGCAGCCCTGCCGTGGGGGCGGCGGCGCTGCCTAATTCCTTGGCGTAGACAGTCTGGTACTGGCTCTGATCCTCCAGCTGCTTGGTGATGTAGGGCGGCAGCGGCATTTTGCCGAACTCGTCCAGCTTTTCGTACAGCGTTTCGGTGTCGTATTGAAAGGTCACATATTTGTTGCCGTCGGGCAGGGTTTCGTCCACGGTGGCGCTCAGGCTGCCGTCCCCGAATTCCACCTTGGTACCCACCTGCATACGCTTGCCGGGGCGCGCCAGACACTCCCATGTGTCCCCCTTTACCTGCCGCAGCAGCAGCAGCTCGCAGACGGCGCCCGTGGGTACCTTGGTACCCATCAGCCGGGCAGGCAAAACCTTGGAGTTATTGACCACCAGCAGGTCGCCCTTTTCCAGATAATGGGGCAATTCGTGAAAGACCGAGTGCAGGATCCTGTCATTCTTGCGATCCAGCACCATCAGGCGGGCGGCATCGCGCGGCTCGGCAGGTTCCTGCGCAATAAGTTCCTTGGGCAGGTCGTACCAAAAATCTTTTTTCAGCATGATTTTCTTTCCTTTTATCTTTGCGTCAATACCGCAAAATTCCCGCCATATCGGCACTTGGAAATATGCGGTATTGCCTTGACATTCCCTTGCGGGGATACTATAATAAACCCAAGCACAGAGGTGCGGAGCGCATCAGTAGCCTGTTCTGCAAGCCCTGCCAGGGGCATAGGATAGGCAAAAGGGCGTTTCGCCGAAGGCGGTATGCGGCACATACCGACCTGGGTCCGCGGTCGAACAGACGCGGGACTGTCACGCCCAAAAGGCGTGTTGCGCTGTGTGGTTATGCAATATGATATTATATTGCATTTTGTGCCGGTTTTCAACCGGTTTTTTTATTATCTATGCAAATTGGGTGGCAAAACCGTTGTTTTTGCATAGAGTGGGATGAGAAAGGTAGGTAAAGGAACAATGAAACAGTACAATGTAGGTGTCATCGGCGCAACCGGTATGGTAGGGCAGCGTTTTGTAACCCTGCTGGAAAACCACCCTTGGTTCCGCCTGACCGCTGTGGCAGCCAGCGCCCGCAGCGCCGGCAAGACCTATGAGGAGGCTGTGGGCAGCCGCTGGCTGATGCAGACCCCCATGCCTGAACAGGCGAAAAAGCTGGTGGTTCTGGACGCCGCCAACGTGGCAGAGGTCGTCGCCAAGGTGGACTTTGTCTTTTGCGCCGTCAATATGAAAAAAGAGGAGATCAAAGCGCTGGAGGAAGCCTACGCCAAGGCAGAATGCCCCGTGGTTTCCAACAACAGCGCCCACCGCTTTACCCCCGACGTGCCGATGGTCGTGCCGGAGATCAACGCCGACCACATCGACATCATCCCTGCCCAGCGCCAGCGTCTGGGTACCAAGCGCGGCTTTATTGCCGTAAAGTCCAACTGCAGCCTGCAGAGCTATGTACCCGCCCTGCACCCGCTGCGCAAGTATGATATCACCGACGTGCTGGTCTGCACCTATCAGGCAATTTCCGGCGCGGGCAAGACCTTTGAAACCTTCCCCGATATTCTGGATAACGTCATCCCCTACATCGGCGGTGAGGAGGAAAAGAGCGAGCAGGAGCCGCTGAAGCTGTGGGGTCACATCGAGGGCGATAAAATCGTCTGCGCCGATGGTCCGCGCTTTACCGCACAGTGCCTGCGCGTGCCGGTATCCGACGGACATATGGGCGCCGTCTTTGTGCGCTTTGCCCACAAGCCCTCCCAGGAAGAAATTCTGCAGGCTTGGAAAACCTTCCGCGGTCCCGCACAGGAGCTGGCACTGCCCAGCGCCCCCAAGCAGTTCCTGCATTATTTTGAGGAAAACGACCGCCCGCAGCCTAAGCTGGACCGTATGTTGGAAAACGGCATGGCGGTCAGCATCGGACGCCTGCGCGAGGATACCCAGTACGATTACAAGTTTGTCTGCCTTTCCCACAATACGCTGCGCGGCGCTGCCGGCGGCGGCGTGCTGCTGGCGGAGCTGCTGGCAGCCAAGGGCTATTTTGACTGATTTTTGAAGGAGTGTTCCCTATGAAGAAGCCCGTTTTTACCGGCGCCGCCGTGGCGATCATCACCCCCATGTGTGCCGACGGCAGCGTGGACTATGAGGAGCTGGGGCGCATCATTGACGACCAGATCGACAACGGCACCGATGCCATTGTCATCTGCGGCACCACCGGCGAGTCCCCCACCATGACGGATGAGGAGCATACCGCGTGCATCCGCTACGCCGTCAAAAAGACTGCCGGACGGGTTCCTGTCATTGCGGGTACCGGCTCCAACGATACCAAGTACGCCATCTGGCTGAGCCGTCAGGCACAGGCGGACGGTGCCGATGCCCTGCTGCTGGTCACCCCCTACTACAACAAAACCAGCCAGGCCGGCTTGATTGCCCACTACACCGCCATTGCGGATGCCGTGGATCTGCCCTGCATTTTGTACAATGTCCCCAGCCGCACCGGCTGCAACCTGACTGCCGCAAGCCTTAAACAGCTTGCCAAGCACCCGAACATCAACGCGGTGAAGGAAGCCAGCGGCAACATCAGTCAAGTGGCGGAGATCGCCGCCGCCTGCGGGGAGGAGCTGAATATCTATTCCGGCAACGATGACCAGATCGTCCCGCTGCTGGCGCTGGGCGGCAAGGGCGTGATCAGCGTGTTGTCCAACGTGGCGCCGCGCTACACCCATGACATCTGCGCCAAGTGGTTCGCCGGCGATACGGCGGGCAGCCTTGCGATGCAGCTTGCCGCCCTGCCGCTGTGCAAGGCGCTGTTTGCCGATGTAAACCCCATCCCGGTCAAGTGGGCGATGAACCGCCTTGGCTGGCACGCCGGGGCTTGCCGCCTGCCGCTGGTTGCCCCGGACGAAGCCGTGCAGGCGCAGCTGGACAGCGCCCTGCGCGCGTTCGGTTTGCTGTCATAAGCGCTTCAGCCCGCGGCGTACCTGCGGGCTGAATTTGTAAAACACGAAAGGAATTGTCGATATGACGGACATTATCATTCAGGGCATTTACGGGCGCATGGGTCGCGCCCTTGTGGAAAAAATTGCTGCCCGCACGGACTGCCGCGTCATCGCCGGTGTGGACCGCGAGGCGGGGCGTGTGGGAGAGATCCCGGTGTACGCAAGCTGGCAGGATGTTGCCTGCCGCGGCATTGTGATTGATTTTTCCTCCTCCGCTGGGGCTGCTGCCGCCGCCGCTTGGGGCGCAGCGCACGGTATGCCCTGCGTCATCTGCTCCACAGGGCTTTCCGGCGAGGAGCTGGGCATTTTGCAGAAGGCTGCCGAAAAGACGGCGATCTTCCGCAGTGCCAATATGTCGCTGGGCGTCAATGTGCTGATTGAGCTTGCCAAGCAGGCTGCCCGCGTTCTGGGCGGCGAGTACGACATTGAAATCGTCGAAAAGCACCACCGCAACAAGCTGGATGCCCCCAGCGGCACCGCCCTGATGATTGCCGATGCCATCAATGCCGAGGCGGGCGGGCAGTATGAATATGTCTACGACCGCTCGCAGGTACGGCAAAAGCGCGGCGACAAGGAGCTGGGCATCAGCGCCGTGCGCGGCGGCGGCATTGTGGGCGAGCATGAGGTGCTGTTCTGCGGTGCCGAGGAGGTTCTGACCCTGAGCCACAGCGCCGGGGCGCGCACCGTCTTTGCGGACGGTGCCATTCAGGCTGCGCTGTTTTTGAACGGGCAGCAGCCCGGTATGTATACCATGACCGATTTGCTGCGAGGTAAACTGCCGTGCGAATGAAAAGTAACGAAGTTTTAGCCTGCTGCGTGATTGCGCTGGGGGTCTGCGGTGTGGTGGCAGGCTCGCTTTTGACCGAGCCGACCGCACCGGTTGCCGCCCCCGCCCCGACTGCGACCGTGCAGCCTACCCCCGAACCCACGCCGGAGCCGACGCCCGAACCCACCCCCACGGTGGACACGGTACGGTTTTCCGCCACGGGGGATGATCTGATCCACGACGGGCTGTACATCCAGGCGCGCCAGCGCGGCACTGACGGGTACTATGATTTTTCCTATGTATATGAGAATATGCGGGAATTCTACAGCCAGTTTGATGTAAACTGGCTGAATCAGGAAACGCTGGTCAACGACGAATTTGCCCCCAGCGGCTACCCGTGCTTTTCCACCCCCGGCGACATTACCGATGCGCTGTATGATTTGGGGTTCCGGGTGTTCAGCCTGTCCAACAACCACAGCTACGACAAGGGCGCAGCGGGCATTGAGGCTTCGCTGCGGCACTGGGAAACCCTGCCCGAGGATGTGCGCTATATGGGCTTTTACACGCTGGCGGACCCCACCGAGTACGTCTACCAGACCGTGAACGGCATCACCTTCGGCTATCTTTCCTACACTGAGCATACCAACGGCATCCCGACGCCGAGCCAAGCCGAACACGGGGTAATTTACCTGAGCGACCGCGAAACGATCGCCAAGCAGATTGCCGATATGCGCCCCCACTGTGATGTGCTGGTCGTCAGCTGCCATATGGGTACCGAGGGCAGCCACACAGTGAATGCTTTCCAGAAGGACACCGCGCAGTGGTTGGCGGATCAGGGCGTTGACCTTGTCATCGGCACCCACCCCCATGTGACCCAGAATGCCGAATGGCTGACGGGGGCAAACGGCAACCGGACCTTTGTGGCATACAGCTTGGGCAACTTTGCCAATGCCCAGTCCAGCGCGGACAATGTCATCGGCGCGGTGCTGGACATCACCTTTGAAAAGACCACCCAGCCCGACGGCAGCAGCGCCGTGGCGATGCTGGACCCCAAGCTGCACTGCGTTGTGACCCAGTACGAAGCCGGGTACCAGAATATCCGCGTCTACCCCTACCCCGCCTACACGGACGAGCTGGGCGCGGCGCACGGCTGCTTTACTTTAAGCCGCGACTACATAGAAAACGTGCTGCGGCAAAGCATTGACGAGCAGTATCTAGCACTGGAATAATACGAAAGGACGGCATTTTTATGTACGGTGTCAGCAAAATCAGCAGCGAGCAGGATATCCTGCTTACCACGTTTCCCGGCGCAAAATACAGCGCCCAAAGCCTTGCGGGCTACCTGAAGGTGTTCGCCGATGCAGGCATTGTGGTGGATATGATCTGCCAGAGCGCCCCGCGCGGCGCAGCGGTGGATTTCAGCTTTACCACCGCCAACGACAATTTTGCCGCCGTCATGAAAGCCCTGCCCGCCGCCGCCAAGGTCAATCCCCCGCTGGTTTCGGGCGGGTACTGCAAAATCAACCTGTTTGGTGAGGATATGGTCACCAGCTGCGGCGTTGCTGCCCGCGCCTTGGCGGCGCTGGCAGAGGTCGATATTGAGATCGCACTGATCACCACCAGCGACCTTGACATTTCGCTGCTGATCCGCCAGCAGGACGAGGACGGCGCCCTGAGCGCCCTGCACAAGGCATTTGCCGTTTAACAACAATCAAAAACAGGTGCAACCCATAAAAGGGCTGCACCTGTTTTTTATTTGTTATTGGTTCCTGCGGTAGCATTTTGCTGCCAGAAACGGCAGAAAGGCAACCCCATACATAATGGCACTGAGTACCACATCGGTCCAGCTGATGACCTGATTTCCGATATCCGCCGTGCCTGTCCAGACAAGGATCATATTGTTGTTCAGATAATGCAGCAGCACGGGCACCCAGATGTTTTTTCCGCATTTTTCGTAGGCGAACGTAAAGAACACGCCCAACGCCACGCAGACGACCAGCTGCGACGCAATGCTCTGCAGGGACGTTTCCGGGCTGTAAAAGAAAAGGTTCAGCGGCAGATGCCACAACCCCCACAGCACCCCCACCGCCAGCGCACCGCGCCGTGCGCCGAGGCGGTTTTGCAGGGCGGGCGTCAGGTAGTAGCGCCAGCCGTATTCCTCGCCAAAGAACGGCAGAAAGCTCAAAAAGAAGTTCGGCACCAGCGCCAGCGCCATAACCCACGGTGCAGACGTGCGCCAGTAGGCAAGATACTCAGCCCAGCTATCACCGCCCTGCATCGCCACCGAAAGAAAGACCATACCGGTCTTGACCGCCAGAAAATAGACGCAGATGCCGAGCGCCGCCAACGCCTTACCGTGCAGGCGCAGCCCGTAGGCTTCGCGTTTTTCTTTTTTCTCGGTCAGCAGGAAAATCCAGCCCAGCACCGATGCAAGAATAATAACGAGGTTGGCGATGCCCAGCCATGCTGCCTGCGGCATAACGGCGGACAGCACGCTTGCGGCAAGCATGACCGCCGCAGCCGCAAGGTACAGGATGTAAAACCGCTTCGGCGTATCCTGCCGCTTTGCTGACAAAAATGCCAGCATAACACCCGCCGCCGGGTAGAACATCTGGGCGTTGGCAAAAATCGAGGTGTCCTGCCCGTTGTGCAGGCAGATGTACAAGAGCGGCATCATCAGAAACGGAATTGCGTAAGCACAGAGCGCAAAGACAGTCAGCTCTTGTTTATTCGTTTTCATCGTCTTCCTCCTTCGGGTTTTCCAGTTCCGCGTGGCGTTTTTTGTAAGCCTTCATGCTGAGCTGCAGCGCTGCAAAGCACAGCACCCAGGTACACGCCCCCAGAAATACCGCCCACAGCACCGCAATGCCCATGCCAAGCTCTGCAAATTTGATAAGCCCCCACACAAACATGGCAGAACCGCCCACGACGGACACAGCGGCATTGGTTTTCGTGTTCGCCTTAAAGTGGTGGTCCCAGATACCGGCACGCAGATCACGAATGAGCGAATAGGCGCACCCCAGCATAAAGATAAACCATTCCGCCGCCATCTCCCGCGGGGTAAAGCCCAGCAGACTTTCGATGATAAGCGCCGCCAGCAGCAGCACCCACAACGCCCAGAAGCCGCGTGACTCGATTTTTAAAAGGGTCTGTTTTTGCATTTCGTCCAGATTCTCGCGCTCAAAAATTTTCCTCAGATTCATCGCTTATTCCTCCCAGAACAGCTCGTCCAATGTTTTGCCCAGCACCCTGCAGATGCTGCGGCACAGGTTGATGGTGGGGTTATACTCCCCTTTTTCAATGGCGTTGATGGTCTGCCGCGACACGCCCACCGCCGCCGCCAGATCTGCCTGCGTCATATCCTTTTGGGCGCGGGCAGCCTTCAGCATCAGGTTTTTTGCCATGGTAATCTGCTCCTTTTGTTTTGCTGTGGCTATACTGTATCATATTTCTTGCATTATGTCAAGTATATATTACATTTTGTTGGGTATAATTTCACTTGCGGTCAGCCGTCCGCTGTGCTATCATAGAATATATATCTGATACAAGGGAGCTTTCCTATGAAGTACAGTTTTTCCGCTTTTGAGAACGGTTTTGTCCGCGCAGCCGCTGCCAGCCCTGCCCTGCGCGTGGCGGACTGTGCTTACAATGCACAGCAAATCATCGCCGCCATGCGCACCCACGCCGCCGACGGTGTGCAGCTGCTCTGCCTACCGGAGTTTTGCCTGACCGGCTACACCTGCAGCGACCTGTTTTTGCAGGCTACCCTTTTGCAGGGTGCCGAAAAAGGGCTGGCTGACATTTTGAGCGCCAGCGCAGAGCTGGACATCCTCACGCTGGTGGGGCTGCCGGTGCGCCACAACGCCAAGCTCTACAACTGCGCGGCGGTCATCTGCCGCGGCGAGCTGCTGGGGCTTGTACCCAAGACCTACCTGCCCAACTACGGCGAATTTTACGAAAAGCGGCATTTTGTACCCGCCATGCGCGAGGCTGAGTGCATCGAGTTTGCCGGGCAGGAAACACTGATCGGCACCGATTTGCTGTTTGCCTGCAAGCAGCTGCCCGATTTTGTGCTGGGCGTTGAGGTGTGCGAGGATCTGTGGGCGCCCGTGCCGCCCAGCTGCCGCCACGCGCTGGCGGGCGCAACAGTGATCGCCAATCTTTCCGCCAGTGACGAAACCGTCGGCAAGGCGGACTATCGCCGCGCGCTGGTCTGCGGGCAGAGCGCCCGGCTGCTGACCGCCTACCTGTACGCCGATGCCGGACATGGCGAAAGCACCACCGATATGACCTTTGCCGCCCACAACCTGATTGCCGAAAACGGCAGCTTGCTGAGCGAAGCCCGCCCGTTTGCGGGCGGTGCCGCCGTGACCGAGCTGGACGTAAGCCGCCTGCAGCAGGAGCGTATGCGCAACACGAGCTTCTGCCCCGAAACCACCGGCTACACCACCGTGGAATTTGAATTGCGCGACACGGAAATCAGCCTGACGCGCCCGGTTTCCCCCACGCCGTTTGTGCCGCAGGACACCGCCGCCCGCGCCGAGCGATGCGAGTTGATTTTGCGCATTCAGGCCGAGGGGCTTGCCAAGCGGATGGAGCATACCCACGCCAAGTGCGCCGTGGTGGGCATTTCCGGCGGGCTGGACAGCTGCCTTGCCCTGCTGGTGGCGGTGCGCGCCTGCAAGGTGCTGGGACGCGACGCCAAGGATATTGTTGCCCTGACGATGCCCTGCTTCGGCACGACCAAGCGCACACGCTCCAACGCCGAAATCCTGTGCGAAGCTTTGGGCGTGAGCTTTGGGGAGATCAACATTACAAAGACCGTGCAAAGCCACTTTGCCGATATCGGTCAGAACCCCGAAAGCTACGATGTCACCTTTGAAAACTGCCAGGCGCGCGTGCGCACGCTGGAGTTGATGGACTACGCCAACAAAAACGGCGGCTTTGTCATCGGCACCGGCGATCTGAGCGAGCTTGCCTTGGGCTGGGCAACCTACAACGGTGACCACATGAGTATGTACGGCGTCAACGCCGGTGTACCCAAAACGCTGGTGCGCCACATTGTGCAGTATGTCGCCGACACCTGCGGGCAGGAAACCCTGCGCAGCGTGCTGCTGGATATTTTGGACACGCCGGTCAGCCCCGAATTGCTGCCCACCGCTGCGGACGGCACCATTGCCCAGCAGACCGAAAAGCTGGTCGGTCCCTATGAACTGCACGATTTCTACCTGTATTATGTGCTGCGGTTCGGCTTCCCGCCTTCCAAAATTTACCGCCTTGCCCGCACCGCCTTTGCCGACAAGTACGAGCCGGAGGTGCTGCTGGCGTGGCTGAAAAACTTCTACCGCCGTTTCTTTGCGCAGCAATTTAAGCGCAGCTGCCTGCCGGACGGTCCCAAAGTCGGTTCGGTGACCTTGTCGCCCCGCGGCGACTGGCGTATGCCAAGCGATGCCTGCAACACCCTGTGGATGGCAGAGCTGGAAACCCTGCAGGCGGATTAAATAAAGCAAAAAGCCTCTGTAAAGCGAAATTGCTTTACAGAGGCTTTTTTAGTATTCTATGCCTTCCCGGGCGGGAATGCCTTTTTCATAGGGGTGGCGGTGGGCGGTAAACTCGGTGATGTAATCGGCGTTTTGCAGCATCCAGTCCGCCGGGTCACGCCCGGTCAATACCACTTCATAGGGTGCGTTCAAAACCGCCTTTTGCAAAAGCGCTTCCGGCAAAAGTGCTGCGCGCAGCGCGGCGCACGCCTCGTCCAGAATCAGCAATTCGCAGGGCATTTGCAGGGCGGCTTCCAGCGTTTGGGTGTTGTGCGCAAGTGCCGCTGCCTTTTCCTGCGGCGTCATCAGCCATGTAAATTTTGCGTTGGGGCAGGCAAAAACCGCCGCGCCAAGCCGGCGCAAGGGTTCGATCTCGCCGCTGGTGCCGTCCTTTAAAAACTGCACCACAACGACCTTTTTGCTGTGTCCCAGGGCGCGCAGCGCCAGCCCTGCCGCTGCTGTGGTCTTGCCCTTGCCGCTGCCGAAATACAGATGTAACATGGTGTTACCTCTGCCCGTAGTAGGCGTTCGGTCCGTGCTTGCGCGAAAAGTGCTTATCCAAAATATGCTGCGGGGCGCTTTGGGCATTGGGGTCAAGGCTGAACGTCAGCTGCGCCATCTTGGCGGTTTCCTCCAGCACGACGGCGTGGTAAACCGCCTGCGCGGCGTCCTTTCCCCAAGTAAAGGGACCGTGGCAGGCGCAAAGCACGCCCGGCAGGTACACCGGGTTCAGCCCGCGCCGGGCAAAGGTTTCGACAATGACTTTGCCGGTATTTTTTTCGTAATCCTCGTCAATTTCCTCGGCGGTAAGCACCCTTGTGCAGGGTACGTCACCGTAAAAGTAGTCGGCGTGGGTCGTACCGAGGGCGGGCAGATCCCGCCGCGCCTGTGCAAACGCCACCGCATAGGTCGAGTGGGTATGCACCACGCCGCCGATTTCAGGGAATGCCTTGTACAGCTCCAAGTGGGTTTTGGTGTCGCTGCTGGGGTTCAGCGTCCCCTCGACCCGATTGCCGTCCAGATCCATAACCACCATTTTTTCCGGCGTCAGATCGTCATATTCCACACCCGAGGGCTTGATGACAAACAAGCCCTTTTCGCGGTCGATGCCCGAAACATTGCCCCATGTATAGGTCACAAGCCCGCGCCGGGGCAACTGCATATTGGCATCGTATACCTGTTTTTTGAGTTCTTCCAGCATAAGAGCGCTTCCTTTCGTTGCTGCCATTGGTTCGATTTTTATTTGGATTTTTATTTGGATTTTTCAATCAGTTCCCGTGCGCTGGCAAGGCTCAGCTCGCTGACCTTGTCGCCGGAGATCATCCGTGCCAGCACCTGCACGCGACCGTCCATATCCAAGGTGTGGATCTCGGTGTAGGTGCGCTCGCCGCTGACGTTTTTCTGGATCAGCAGCTGGTTGTCGGCAAAGGCTGCCACCTGCGGCGTGTGGGTGATGCACAGCACCTGATGCCCCGCCGCCGTCTGGTGCAGCAGCTGACCGATGCGCCCCGCCGCCAGGCCCGATACGCCGGTATCAATTTCGTCGTAAATGACAGTGGGCAGCGCGTCGCGGTCTGCCAAGGCACTTTTGAACGCCAGCATAATGCGGGAAAGCTCGCCGCCGGAGGCAATTTTTGCCAGCGGCTTGGGATCCTCGCCGGGGTTGGTGGAGATGAGAAATTCCACCGTGTCCTGCCCGTGGGAGCCAAGCGCACCCCGGCTATGCTTGAGGGCAAAGCGGATGCCCGGCATATTTAAAAATTCCAGCGCCGCGCGCATTTCGCGGTTCATCGCGGCGAAGCCCTGCAGACGGCTTTGGGTCAGTGCCTCGGCGCTCTTTTTGGCTTCGGCATACAGCGCCTGCATCTGGGACTTCAGCTCGGCGATTTTTTCGCCGGAGGTCTGGAAGGTTTCCAGCTCGCGGGCGGCTGCCTCGCGCCGTTCCAGCAGCTCCTCGACCTCCATACCGAATTTCTGCTTGATGCGGTAGATGACATCCAGCCGACTTTCGATCTGATCCAACTCGCCGGGGTCAAAGCCGTAGGCATCCAGCCGATCTGCCAGCTCGGTGGCAAGATCGCGGGCGTTATAGTACAGCTCGTTCAGCTGCTCCGACAGGGGCACCAGCGATTCGTCCAGCCGGGCGCTGTTCTGCATTCCATCCACGGCACTGCCCAAAAGGTCGGCGGCGCCGCTCTGCTCGCCGTCCTCGTCCCCCGCCAGCGCAGCGTGCGCGGCGGTAATGCCCTGCAAGATGCTTTGGGCGTGGGTGATAACATTTTTGCGTTCCTGCAAGGTTTTTTCCTCGCCGGGCTGCAGGGCGGCGGCGTCAATGGCATCAATTTCCGCCGTCAGGGCTTCGATGCGGCGCTGCTTGTCTGCCTCCCCGGCGTTCAGTGCGTCCAGCTGCCGCTTGATGCCGATCAGCTCGCGGTACTGCGCGTAGTAGGGCGCAAACAGCGCCTGATTGCGGGCGTACTGATCCAGCAGCCCCAAGTGCAAAGCGGGGTTGGTCAGGCTTTGGCTGTCGTGCTGACCATGGATGGAAAGCAGCCCTGCCGAAATATCGCGCACCACTGATGCCGTCGCGGGCATCCCGTTGACACGGCAGCTGCCCTTGCCCTCGGCGTTGATCTCGCGGTACAAAAGCAGGTCATCGGCAGCCTCATAGCCGCATTTTTCCAGCTGTGCCTTGACCGACTGCGGGATATCCTCAAAGGTCGCCCAAATGCACGCCTTCTGTGCGCCGCTGCGCACCAGATCGCGGGAGGTGCGGTTGCCCAAAATGGCATTGATGGAGTCGATCAGGATGGACTTGCCCGCGCCGGTCTCACCCGTAAGCACGTTGAAGCCGGGGGTAAAGTGCACCTCGGCTTTTTCGATGACGGCTACATTTTCAATTTTCAGGTTTGACAGCATCGGTCAGTCCCCCTGTTTACGGTATCAGCTCTTGCGCAGATAGCGCTGCAATTCCTTGGCGATGGCGGCGGCGTCCTCCTCGCCGCGCATCAGGATAAAAAACGTATCATCGCCGGAAAGTGTGCCGACAACGTTGTCCCACTGCTTGGCGTCAAACACTTCGCAGGCGGCGTTTGCCATACCGGAAAAGCACTTGACCAGCACCATATGCCCCGCGTAGTCAATTTTCAGCACCGACTCGCGGAAAATCATCTCAAACCGGCTGGGGGAATGTGCCACCTTGCCGGATGCGGCAGCGGGCATATAGCGGTAGCTGCCGTCGGGCATGGCGGTCTTGACCAGCTGCAGCTCGCGGATGTCGCGGGATACGGTGGCCTGGGTAACGTCATAGCCCTCCTCACGCAGGTGGGCAATCAGCTCCTCCTGCCGGTCGATCGGGTGTTGGGTGATCAAATCCAAAATTGCTTGATGGCGCGCGCTTTTCATCAAGGTCATCTCCTCATCAATTTATTGGCAAGTGCGTCAAATTGTTCAGCTTTGGCAAAGCTGACAAGCTTTACGGTATTTTCGGCAGCGGTAATTTGCAGGGTTTCGCCGGGGTGCAGATCGCACAGGGCGTCACTGTCCGCGCTGACATAGCAGGAATCGCGGTTGTCCGCGTCCGCCGTGATGTGCAGGGTGCGTCCCTTGCCGAACACGATGGGCGCTGCCCCGGCTTCGTGGCTGCAAACGGGGGTCAGCACCAGCACGGGGGCGTCGGCATCCAGCACCGGTCCCCCTGCGGAAAACGAGTACGCGGTACTGCCGGTGGGCGTGGCAAAAATCAGCCCGTCGCTGCGGTAATGTCCCACGGGGGTGCCGTCGCACAGGACGCGGTAATCCATGGGATGTAAGCGGCTGCGCCCAAAAATGACCACGTCATTGAGAGCCTCGCCCTGCCAGCCCTCGGTTTGGGCTTTCAGCATCAGGCGGGGGCTGACGGTAAAATTCCCGGCAGCCAGCCGCTGCAGCTTATCCTCCAGCTCAGCGACCTCGCAGGTCGCCAGAAAGCCGGTGCGCCCCAAATTGACCCCCAGAACCGGCAGCCCCAGCCGCGCGCAGGTCTTGCCTGCCCGCAGCAGCGTGCCGTCGCCCCCCACCGTTACCACGCAATCCGCCTTGGCGTAGGCGTCGGCTTCCGGCAGGCAAATCACCCCCGGCAGCGGCTTTCCGCTTTGCAGGGCATCAGGCATAAGTACCGTCTGCCCGCTTTGCTGCAAAATCCGCGCAGCGCGGCGGGTGACGGTCAGCCCCTCGTCCTTGGTGGGGTTTGGGATCAACAGAACCGACATTTGCCCGGCTCCCCTTTCGTCTTTAGTGCAGGTTGGGGGTCTTGTCCAGCGCCGCGTGGGCGGCTGCCACGACCTGTTCGATCACACCGTCGGGCAGCGGCTGCGGGGTTTCGCAGTGCTGCACAAACAGCAGAAATTCTATGTTTCCCTCGGGTCCCTTGATGGGCGAAAAGTCCAGCCCCGCCGGGGCGAAGTGGTTGGCAAGGGCATAGCCCTGTGCCATCTCCAGCACCTCGCGGTGGGTGGCGACCTCGCGCACAACGCCCTTTTTGCCGACCTTTTCGCGCCCGGCCTCAAACTGGGGCTTGACCAGGCATACGCCCACCGCGCCCGGCGTGCAGATGGCATCTGCCACCGGGAAAATATGCTTGAGCGAAATAAAGGACACATCTACGCTGAAAAACTCAACAGGCTCCTGCAAATCCTCCGGCGTGACGCTGCGGATGTTGGTGCGCTCCATATTGATGACGCGCTCGTCGGTGCGCAGGCTCCATGCCAGCTGCCCGTAGCCCACGTCCACGGCGTATACCTTGACAGCGCCGTTTTGCAGCATACAGTCCGTAAAGCCGCCGGTGGAAGCACCAATGTCCATACAGACCTTGCCGTCCGGGCGCATGGGGAACACCTGCATCGCCTTTTCCAGCTTGAGTCCGCCGCGGCTGACATAGCCGATATCGTGTCCGCGCACCTCGACCTTGGCATCGGGGGCGATCATCTCACCCGCCTTGTCCACCTTTTGCTCGTTGACAAAAACGATGCCGGACATAATCAGTGCCTTGGCGCGTTCGCGGCTTTGCACCAGCCCGTTCTGGCACAGGTATTGATCCAGACGTATTCTACTCATTGCGGATTCTCCTCAGTTTGCAGCAGGGCGCGGCAGAGCGCGGCGGCGTCCAGCTTCTGGTCGGCGCGCAGCTCCGGCACCTTGGCGTGCAAAAGATGTGCGTTATCTACGGCGTGCAGCAGGAACCGCCCCTGCCAGCCCGCCTGCTGCAGGGCAAAGCCCAGCTGCTGACCGATGCCGCCGGTGCGGATGGTATCCTCGGCAAACAGGATGGTGTCATACCCGCAAAGGGTCTGCACCAGCCCCTCGGGCAGCGGGTACAGCTGCACCAGCTTGACGGCGTCGGCGCGGCAGCCCTTGTCCGCCAGTTCCTGACACGCCGACAGGATTTCCTCGGTTTCGGCACCGTAGCTGACGAGGGCAGTCTTGGCGGGCGCAGCGCCCTTGTAAATGTCAAATGGCTTTTCGCTGCAGCCCAGTGCTGCCAGCGCGGCGCTTTCGCCCCCGCGGGGATAGCGGATGGCGCGCGGACCGTGGCATTCCCGCACCAGCACGCCCAGCCAGTAGCGCAGCTCCGCATAGTTGGCGGGCGCGTACACCGGGATGCCGATGCCGGAGAAAAACGCCGGGTCATAGATGCCCTGATGCGTTTCGCCGTCGCCGGGAACAAGCCCCGCGCGATCCACGGCAAACAGCACATCCAGCTGCATCAGATGGACGTCATGTATAATTTGGTCGTAGGCACGCTGAAAAAACGTGGAATAGATGGCAACCACCGGCAGCAGCCCCTGGCTTGCCAAGCCGCCCGCAAAGGTGACGGCGTGTTCCTCTGCCATACCGACATCGAAGAACCGCTGCTTGTGCGCCTGCTTGAAGAAGTTCAGCCCCGTGCCGTATTTCATCGCGGCAGTGATAGCGCACAGGCGGGGGATTTCCGTGCCAAGCTCGGTCAGGGTCTGCCCAAAGGTGGACGAGAAGGAGTCCGACGGCGAAAGCTCGGGGTCGGTCAGATGGCTGAGGTCCAGCTTGCCTACGGCGTGGAACTCGCCGGGGTTTTCCTCGGCGGGCTTCAGCCCCTTGCCCTTCTGGGTGACAACGTGCAGGAAAAGCGGGGCATACTGCTCCCGCAAATTGGAAAGCATCCGGCTGAGCAGCTCGACGTCGTGACCGTCCACGGGACCGACATACTGAAAGCCCATTTCCTCAAACAGGGTCGCCTGCTTGTAGATGCCGCGGCGGATAAACTGCTTGCCGTCCTGCAGCACCTTGACCATGGCATCGCCGACTACGGGGATGCGCTCGAGCGCGGTTTCCATATGCGCCTTGACGTGGAAATACTTAGGGTCGGTGCGCAGGCGGGTCAGATAATTGGCCATCTGCCCGACATTTTTGGAGATGGACATCTTGTTATCATTCAGAATCACGACCAGATTGTCCAGCTTGCTGACATTGTTCATGCCCTCATAGACCATACCGCCGGTGAACGCGCCATCGCCTACAATGACGACCACCTTGCCGCGCTCGCCCTTGATTTTTTTCGCCTGTGCCATACCGATGGCAGCCGAAAGCGCCGCACTGCCGTGTCCGGCAACGAAGCTGTCACAGTTGCTTTCCTTGGGGTTGGGAAAACCCGAAAGCCCATCTTTTCCGCGCAGCTGCGAGAAACCGGAGCGGCGTCCGGTCAGCAGCTTATGGGTATAGCACTGGTGACCCACGTCAAACAAGAGCTTATCCTGCGGAAATTCCATAACGCGGTGCAGCGCCACGGTCAGCTCGACTACGCCCAGATTGGAGGACAGATGCCCGCCCGTGGCGGTGACGCTGCGGATCAAAAAGTTACGAATTTCCTCACACAGAGCCGGCATATCCTCTGCCGGCAGTTTTTTTATGTCACCCGGTGCTTGGATCTTGTCCAGAAGATCAGTCTGCATACAGATAGACACCTCTTTTTTTGTAATTACTGCCTGTTACGGCATCGGCATCGCAAAGCCGATCAAAATGCCCAGCACGGCGCCGGTAAGCACCTCAATGGGGGTGTGACCGACCATTTCCTTGAGTTTTTTGCCGTTTTTCAAAAAAGGCAGCGCGTCGCTTTCCTGATCCATCCATTCGGTAAACATGCGGTTTAAGAGCTTTGCCTGCTCGCCGGTTTCATAGCGAACGCCCATGGCATCGTACATAACGATGATGGACAGAACCGCCGCCACGGCAAACACGGCGGAGTTTACGCCGCAGTACCGCCCGGTTGCCACCACCATGGCGCAGACCGTTGCCGAGTGGGAGCTGGGCATACCGCCCGCGCCCCACATACGCTCGGCAATAAAGCGGTGGAAAATAAACAGATTGAGTAAAACCTTGATCAATTGCGCCGTAAGCGAAGCGGAAATGGCCGTTACCAGCACATAGTTCCAGTTCAGCGCAGTGGTCAGCAGATGCATCAACGTCGTTCACATCCTTACGGTGTAGTGGTTATTTTTTTCGGGTCAAAAGTTTCTGTGCCAGCCGCTGCAAAAAGGCGGCGTTTTCGCCCAGAGGTTCCAGCGCTGCCAGCGCCGTGTCGTTGTGGGTGCGGGCTTTTTCCCCCGCGCCCTGCAGCCCGTACAGGGTGATAAAGGTCGTTTTATCGTTTTCGGCGTCGCTGCCGACCGGCTTGCCCAGCTCCTGCGTGGTGGAGGTCACGTCCAGCATATCATCGACGATCTGGAACACCAGCCCGATCTCAGCGGCGTAGCGGCGCAGCGCCTCGCGCTTGGCACCGGTCTTTCCGGCAGCCGCGCAGCCGAGGTCTGTCGCTGCCACGATCAACGCGCCGGTCTTGTGGGCGTGCAGCTGCAAAAGCTCGCTCTCGCTTGCCTTGACGGTTTCAAAGTGCTTGTCCAGCTCCTGCCCGTACAGCATCCCGCGCGCACCGCCCGCCTTGGACAGCACGGCGGCAGCTTCGGCACGGCTTTCGGGGGAAAGCGGCGCGTTTGCCACCACCTCAAAGGCGGCAGTCACCAAGGCGTCCGCCGCCAAAAGTGCCGTAGCTTCGCCATATTGCTTATGGCAGCTGGGGCGTCCGCGGCGGAAATCGTCATTGTCCATACAGGGCAGATCATCGTGGATCAGCGAGTAGCAATGCAGCATTTCCAGCGCACAGGCATAGTCCAGCGCCGGCTCTGCACTGCCTGTGCAAAGCTCGCACGCTGCCAGCGTCAGCACCGCGCGGATGCGCTTACCGCCGCCCAACAGGCTGTAGCGGGCGGCATCGCAGATGGCACGCCCCGCGGGCAGGTAGGCGTCGCACAGGGCTTCCAGGCGCTGCTCGGTCGCGGTAAGATACCGGCTGAATGTTGCTTTGTATTCCTGCTCGGTCATTGCGGTTCCTCCTGCGCTGCCAGCAGCGAGGCATCAATTTCCTCGATCTTCAGCTTGGCAGTTTCCAGCGTTTTGTTGCAATACTGTATCAGGGATGCCGCCTCGGCATACAGCTTTACGGCATCCGCCAAGGGGGTCGTTTCGTCCTGCATCTGGGTCAGCAGGTCGTTCAGACGCTGCATCCCTTCCTCAAAGGATTTCGGCTGTTTCATAGCGTTGCGTTCCTTTCCGGCTTGCGCACGGTCAGCACCGTGCAGTCCGCCTCCGCCTTGTCGCCGCGCAGGGTCACTGTCTGCCCCGGCGCCAGATGCTCGACCGGGGTCACGGTGCCGCCGACGCTTGCCACTGTGTAGCCGCGCGCCAGCACCCCATAGGGGTTCAGCGACGCCGCCAAGGCTGCCGCGCTTTGCAGCTGCGCCTGCGCCGTGGTGATACGGCGGCGGCTTTGCGCCTGCACGGCATCGCTGACGGCAGCAAGGCTTTGCGCGCGGCGCTGCACAGCCTGCCGCGTGCGCTGCATGGCCTGACCGGTCGAAAGACTTTCTACCTTATTATAGCATACCCGGCAGCGATTCTGTATATTATTTTGAATATTTTGCTGTAAAATGAATATTTTCCGCTGCATTTCGCGGCGGTCCGGCACGCACAGCTCCGCCGCAGCCGAGGGTGTGGGCGCGCGCAGGTCAGCGACATAATCCAATATCGTTGTGTCGATCTCGTGTCCCACCGCCGAAACCAGCGGTTTGCGGCAGGCTGCGGCGGCGCGGGCGATGCGCTCGCTGTTAAAGATCCACAGGTCCTCCTTGCTGCCGCCGCCGCGTGTGACCAGAATCAGCTCCGGGCGGGGGTCGTTGTCCAGTGCGCGGATGCCCGCCACAATGCTGCGCTCGGCCTCCACGCCCTGCACGTTGACGGGTGCCAGCAGCAGCTGCACCCCCGGCCAGCGGCGGGCAATGACGTTTTGCACATCCTGCCATGCCGCGCCGGTCTTGCTGGTGACCACACCGATGCACCTTGGCACGGCGGGCAGCGGGCGCTTGCGCTCGGGCGCAAACAGCCCCTCGGCTTCCAGCTTTTTGCGCAGCGCGTCAAACGCCATCTGCGCCGCACCCGCGCCGAAGGGGCGCATATAGTCGGCATACAGCTGAAAGCTGCCGTCACGCTCATAGATGGTGGCGTGACCGTAAACCAGCACCTGCATCCCGTTTTGCGGTTCAAACGGCAAAAGCCGCGCCTGACTGCGGAACATCACCGCCTTGACCCCGGCGTTTTCGTCCTTGAGGGTAAAGTAGATATGCCCGCTTTTGTAGTGCCGGACAAGGCCGGAAATCTCGCCGCAGACGATGACATCGTTCAGCGGGTCGCACTGCGCCAGCACCTGCTTTGCCAAGCGGTTGAGGTCGGTTACCTTTATAAAGTCTGCCATACGCCACGCTCCTTGGCAGCCAGCACCGCAATGCCGATGGCATTGTCGCTGGCAAATTTTGCCGGCACAAAGCGGGCATCGGGCAGGCGGGCAGTGATATAGCTGCGGATGAGGTCGCTGCTCATCACACCGCCCGCAAACACGACCGGCAGACCGGGATGCTCCTGCAGGGCGTTTTGCGCCATACGCAGCAGCGTTTCGGCAACGCAGAGCAGGCAGTATTTGCAGACGTAGGGCGCAGTCTTGCCCTGCTCCAGCAGCTTGGCGCATTGGTTTTCCAGCCCGGAAAGGCTGCACGCGGTGCCGCGCACACTGACCTTGGGCTTGATGCGCTCCTCACACAGGGCGGCCTGCTCGCTGACATACACGCCCGCCGGGAAAGCAAAACCCAGCTTTACGCCCAAGCGGTCAACCGCCTGCCCGGCGTACAGGTCGCTGCTGGTACCCAGCGGGATGATGGACTGCGCCCCCCGGCACAAAAGCAGGTCGGTGGTGCCGCCCGAAACATGGAACACAAGGGTTTCTCTTTCAAACAGGGTCTTATCCCCTGTTGCATGCAGTGCGGCGGCAATATGTCCCTGCTGGTGGGTCAGCTTGTACAGCGGCACGCCGCCGGCCAGAGAAAACGCCGTTGCGGCGTTGACCCCTGCCAAAAAGCAGGGCATATACGACCCCTGCACCGGGCGGGGCTTTTCGGACACTGCCACCGCCTGAATTTTAGAAAGCGGCACGGTATCGTTGATTTTTTGCATAAGCTCCGGCAAGGCGGCGGTATGATGGAACAGCGCATCGCTTTGGCGCAGCCCCAGCTGCCCCGCCTTGACCGGCAAAAACTTTTTGCAATCGCAAACAACCTCTCCGGCATCCGCGTCAAACACGGCCAGAGAGGTTGCGTAATTACTGGTATCTATGCCTAGGGTCAGCATGATGCTTCAGGCTCGGCGTCCTGCTCGCGCGCCACCGCACCCAGCAAGCCGTTGACAAACTGGTAGTCGGTATCAGCGCCGTATTTTTTGACCAGCTCGACTGCCTCATTGATGGCAACGCCGGGCTTTTGCTCTTTGCCGTACAGCATTTCCGCCAAGGCAAGGCGCAGCGCCACCAGGCTGACGCGCGGCACACGGCTCAGCGTCCAGCCCTTGAGATGGTCGGTGATGATGCTGTCCAGCTCGTCGCTGTGTGCGTTCATCGCTGCCAGCAGCTCAGCGGCAAAGGCATCGGGCTGCCCCTCCAGCTCCTCAGCGGGCAGGGTGGGCATTTCCGGCTCAAAGGTCGCGGCAAAGGCGGTTAAAAAGGCGGCTTCGCGGGATTCGCGGCGGGTAGGCTTTTTGTCCATAAGTTACGTTCCTGTCTTTCTTAGTTGGTTTCCTTGTCATGCTCTGCCAAGCCGACCACCTGCACGTCCACGCGCGCCACAGTGATACCGGTCATATTCTGGATTGCCTGCTTGACGTTCTCCTGCACTTTTTCGCACAGGGGCATAATTTTGGTGCCATAGCGGGCGGTCAGATGCACCGTAACAGTGGCAATGCCGTCCTCCATAACGACCTCAACCGGCTTTTGCAGCCCGGTACGGCTTAAAATGCCGCGTACATTTTTTTGCGGGCCGCCGGCGGTGACCTGTGCCACACCGTCAACCTCCAAAGCTGCCAGACGTGCGATCTTGGCCAGTACTTCGGTCGAGATCTGCAAGCTGCCGCCGATGGTATTGCGTACATCCATTTTGTGTACCCTCCCATTGCATACGGTCTGTTGCGCACGGCATGGCAAGCCGCGCACCTTTTCCAGCCATAGTCTTTGATGATATACAGTAGTGTACCACAAAATGAATGTTTTTGCAACCACAGCGCGATTTTATTTTACTTCCACAATGGTAAGCTGCTGCGCCGAAAGCTGCGGGCATTTGGTAAGCACGGCATCCCGGATGCGTGCCACCTGATCGCCGTTCAAGGTACCCGTTTCCGTCATCACGGTGACGCTGGCGCCGGCTTCGTCCAGCGCCACCAGACAATCGACAAAGCCCTTGGCTTTGATCAGGCTTTCCAGCTCGGCGGCGGCGGTGATGCTGCTGACCTGGGCGGAGAGCTTTTCGGTCAGCGCGGTTTTCTCCTCCTCGGTAAGCTTGGCGTTCTTCAGTGCTTTTTTCAGGGTTTCCAGTGCCTCGTCGCGCGCCTTGTCGCGCGATAAGCGTGCCGACTCAAAAAACGATGTTCCCGCGTCCTTTACAACGCTGACCAGCTGCGCCTCGCCGTAGTTTTTGGCAGTGTTCCCAGCGTCGGCGTCGGCAGCGGCAGGCAAAAGCGGGTCGGTCACCGCGGCGGTTTCCTTTGCCGCAGCGCCCACGGTCTGCGCCTCGGCAGGCAGGGCGCGGGCGTAGCTCCAATTCAGATAAACCGCCCCGCCCAGCGCCAAGGTCAAAAAAGCCGCCGTGACGCCGGTGCTCTTGAATTTTCGGAAAACAGGCTGTTTCATCGTGCTTCCTCCTTGTCGGCTGCCATCTTGGCAACGGTGATATGATGTGTACCCACGTCGGTCAGCGCTTGTACCAGCGCCGTGATGCTTGCCTGCACCGCCGGGTCGTCGCCGCCGGTACAAACCACCGCCACGCCCAGCACCTCCGGCGCGTAGACGGTTTCCACCAGCCCTGCCGTGTTGCCGCTGACCAGCACCGGCGTGCTGGCGGCGCTGCCGTCGGCGCGGGATTCCGTGTCTGCGGCGTAGACGGTTTTTTCGCGGTGGGACACCGTGACCATAACCCGCACGGTGCCTGCCCCCTCGACCGTACCCAAAAGCTCTGCCATCTGCTGTTCGAGCTGTGCGGCGTAGTCGGCTTCCTGTGCTTCGGCGGCATTTGGCGGCGCAGCGGCGGTTTCGGCGGGCAGCCACTCGGACACTGCCAGCAGCAACAGCCCCGCCATACCGGCTGCCGCCAGCAGCTGCACCCGGCGTTTTTCGTCGTCCCACAGCGGTTTCAGCCGCTGCCACAGCGCCGTCACGGGGCATCACCCCCGCCTTGCACGGTGTAGGGCAGGCTGCCGCAGTTTTCCTGCAGTAGCTGACGCACGCGGGGGGCATCCGCCGGGCGGGTGGGGGTCACATACAGTGTGCCGTCCCGCAGGCTGACGGCAGCCTCAATGCCGTTTTGCTGCAAAATTTCCCGCACCGCCTGTGCGCTGACCTGCTCTGCCAGCGCCTTGGCATACGGCTCGTAGTCGGTTTTTGCCGCCGCGCTAAAATTTTGCAGCTGCCCCACCACGCCCTGCCAGTCCGCCGTGCGGGCAAACTGCCACACCGCCGTTATAATATACAGCATCAGCACCGCATTTATGACGGGTTTGTAGCCGTTGTCCGGCCAGAACACCCGCAAAAGTCCCGCCGCCGTGGAAACCACGCAGCAGCCCAGCGCCAGATGACGGATACTTTCCAATTCGGTCAACCTCCGTTTCCTGTCAGTAGCAGCAGCGCCGTGGACAGCAGCACCATAAACAGGTACAAAACCAGCACCGACGCGCACAGCTTGGCACCCTCGCCATACAGGGCGCACAGCCGCCCGCACTGCTTTTGCCCGCCGAAGGATGCCAGCGCCCCCGCCGCGCCGAACGCCGCCGCATATAAAAAGCACTGCAAAAGCCCCGGCGCAAACAGCGCGGTCAACGCCGCCATACCCGCCAAGGCGAGCGAACCCTTTAATAGATGCACGGCAGAAGCAGCCCCGGTCAGCGCCGCAGCGGCGGCATCCCCCACCACCGGCAAAAGCCCCTGCAAAACGCTGCGCCCGGTTTTCAGGGCGGCACTGTCCACCGCGCCGGTCAAAATATTTTGCAGCCCCAGCACAAATCCGAACACCGCGCCGCAGCCCTTGAGCAGCCAGACAAGGCAGCGCGAAAACAGCCGCGCCGCCTCCTCGATGCCCGCATCGCCCCAGATGCAGGCGCACGCCGCAAAGCAGAAATACACCTGCATCACGGGCAGCAGCACCTGCCCGATGACGCCGCCCACCAGCCCCGACACCGCGTAAAACAGCCCGCTGTAGGCTGCCGCACCGGCATTTTGCCCGCCCAGCGCTACCGCGCCGCTGTACACCGGGATAAATGCCGCCAGATAGTTGCGGCAATCCAGCGCCGTGGCGGACACCCGTTGCACCAGCTGCATCATGGCGGCAAGGCTGACCCCGCCGAAGCCCAGCACCGCCAGACAGTCCAGACAAGCACGCCAGCCCGTTTTGCCGCACAAAAGCCCCAGCACCCCGCACAGCAAAAGATACCCGCACAGCTGCACAAAAAAGCGCAGCGGCGCGGCGGCAGGCTGCGCCAGAATCCGCAGGGCCGCCGCCCACAGCCCGTCCAGTGTCCAGCTTGATACCTGCGCAATGTCGGGTGCCGTGCGCAAAATTTCCTGCGTTTGGTCGGGCAACTGCGCCGCAAAGGCGGCAGTCGGCAGCAGCACCGTTACTGCAAGTACCCCGCAAAGGCATCCAGCAGCTGCTGCAACAGGGGCAGTGCCTGCAAAAGCGCCAGCGCCCGCCCGCAGAGGTCCACCGCTGAGGCTGCCGCCGCCAGCCCGGCTTCCCGGCAAAGGTCGGCGGCAAACTGCGCCACCAGCGCAATGCCCAGCACCCGCACAAGGCAGCGTATGCCTTCCCCCGGGAAATACGCCTCCAGCCCCTGCAGCCAGACAAGGAGGGGGCGCACCTGCCCCGCCACGGCACCCAGCAGCCCTGCCGCCGCACAGGCGGACACCAAAAAGGCAAACGCGGGCTGTTCTTTTTTTAAGGTAAGCTGCAGCACCGCCGCCGCAAACGCCAGCACCGCCCACTGAAATATTACCATATATCGTCATAATTCAAACAATGCCTTGATCAGCACAAACAGGTCGCTGATTTGGCGCACCAGCATCGTCAGCACCACCACCAGCCCCGCCAGAGTGGTCATCATTGCCTGATCCTCCCGCCCGGAGCGGATCAAAAGCTGGTTCAGCACCGCCACAATGATGCCGGTCGCCGCGATCTTGAACACAAGGTCAATTTCCACGCTGCGCCCCCTATCCCCACAAAACCGCCGCCAACAGCCCCGCGCAGAAGCCCAATTTGGGCCATAGGCACCGCGCCTGCCGCAGCGCCGGAAGCCGTTCGGCGGCGGCGTCCTCGCACAGAGCTGCCGCTGCCGCCAGCATTTCACACGCGCCCGCGCGGTCACTTTCCCCGGCTGCCCGCAACAGGCTTTGCGCCTCGTCCCGTTTCGGGGCGGGCAGGGCGGCGGGCGGTGCCAAGTCGCTCAACTGTGTACACGCTGCCGCGCCGAGGGCGGCAAATTCCGGGTAGGCGGCGGCACGCTCCAGCAGGTCGGCAGCGGGCAGCGGCAGGTACTGCAGCGTCTGCCCGATATACGAAAGCAGCCGCGCAAAGGTATGTACCTGCCCCCACCGGCGTTCCTGTTTTTGGGCTGCCGCCAGCCCCAGCCCGCCGCCCGCCGCGCACAGCAGCAGGGTCGATACCAGTCTCAGGGCAGCGCTTAACACAGCGTTTTCCATTCTGCGACCTCGCCGGGGCGATGTCCGCCCGCCAGCAGCACTGCCCGCGCAAAGGCGCCTGTCTGCAGCAGCCGCGCCAGCTGGGGGCGTTTTTGCAGCGCCCGCAGACTTTCGCAATGCACCGATGCCGCAAACACCACACCGGACGCAACGCCCCATTCCAGCGCGGCGGCATCCTCTGCCGTGCCTAATTCATCACACAAAATAAAGCGCGGGTTCATGCATCGCAGCGACATTTCCACCGCCGCCGCCTTGCTGCAGCGGGTATAGACATCGCAGCCCGGACTGACAAGCATTTTGCCTTTACAGTCAACGCCCGTCAGCTCACCGCGCTCGTCCGCCACCGCCACGATCTGCCGCTGCTCGATAAGATACTGCAAAATCGAACGCAGGAAGGTTGTTTTTCCGCTGCCCGGCACGCCAACGACCAGCACACCGCCTGTCGGCGCTGCCAAAAAATCTGTCAGCTCTTTGGGCAGGCTGCACAAAACCGGGCGGGCAATGCGCAGATTCAGCGAGGTCACCCTGCCAAAGCCCCGCCCGCCGCGGCAGCCCGCCACCCCCACACGGCTGCCGCCGGGCAGGGTAAAATACCCGCGCGAAAGCTCATCCTCATAGGCGTAGACCGAGTGCCGGCACAGCTGCAAAAAACAGCTTTTCAGCGTTTCTTCGCTGATTTTTTCGTTCAATTCCGGCAGATACTTGCCCGCCGGGGAAAGCTGCCCCTGCACGGTAAACTGCACGCCCTGCCCCGCCCGCAGCCGAATTTCCTGCACAAAGGGCGCCATGCGCGGGCTGAGCGCCGCCAGCGTCCCCGCCAGCGGCTGCGGCAGGGCAGATGCTGCCTGATAATACTCGTCCATTTTCTCTGTCACCTCCCATTGCCACTGTATGCCGCGGCGCAGGGGGCTAGAACGGCAAAATAAAAAAGAGGACCGAAGTCCTCTTTCGGGCGTGTCGGGAAACCCGACACGCGCAAAGAAGGGGTTCGTCGCGGTGTGGCTGCGCCACGCTCCTGCACCCCTCCTTTGGATTCACCCTGTCGCAAAAAATCACGTTCTCACGCCCAAGGGCGACTCGAACGCGATTTTATGCTCTAGTGGTATTTTCATCGTCGGCACATATCCGCCGATGAAAATGGATACAAATTTTCTTTTTTCAGACTTTTACCTATGGCGGCATTGTTCGACGCATTGGCGGAATGCCTGCACGGTATCGGCAAACACCACGCCGCCGCGCTGTGCCTTGGCGGTGTCCATGGCAAGGCATCGCTGCCAATCTTGGCGCATAAGCTTCGGTGCAACGTTTAAAATTTTGCAAAATTCCTGTGCCGTCTGCCACATATCCAGCGGGTTCTCGCAGCCGAAATTGTACACGCCGCCCGGCAGATGCATCGCCGCGGGCAGGTTTTGCACGGCATCCCGCACCCACGTTATGCCGCGAAAGTCCCGGGCAGAAAATCCCATCTCCTCCCCCGCTTGCGCGGCGCGCAGCAGGTTCAGCGGCAAATTGCCCCGCAGCGGCAGACCGCCCCCGGCAAAATCGTACATCCACGTTGCCCGCAGCAGCACAGCGTTGGGGGCAGCGTCCAGCACGCGCTGCTCCATTTCCCGCTTATGCTTCCCGTACACGTTGGTCGGCTGCAGGGGTGCATCCTCGGCAAACGGCGTGCTGCCGCCCAGCCCGGTATACACCTGATCCGAACTGAACGCCACCAGCCTGACGCCGGTTTTTGCCAGTGCCAGTGGCAAAACTACGTTGGAACGGTAAGATTCCTCCGGGTGCTGCTGGCAATAGCCGGTATCGGAGATAGCCGCCGTGTGCAAAATCATATCCGGCTGCACACGGGCGACCTCGCGCAAAACGGCATCGGGGTTCCCTGCCGCCATTCCCTTGGGCAGCGGGTGCAGCTCGTACTGCCCTGCCAGCATCCGCATAACGCGGCTGCCCACAAAGCCGCCTGCCCCCGTCACCAGAACACGCATTACTCGTTCCCTCCGTTTATCATCGCAAGCAGCGCCGCCTCGTCCAGCACGGTGATGCCCAACTCCTGCGCCTTGGTCAGCTTGGAGCCTGCCGCCTCACCTGCGACCAGATAGTCGGTCTTTTTGCTGACACTGCCCGTGCATTTGCCGCCGTTATTCAGGATCAGCTCCTGCGCTTCCTTGCGTCCCAGGGTGGGCAGCGTGCCGGTGATCACAAAGGTTTTACCGCCCAATTTCTGCGTAGCATCCTTGTTTTGCGGCATCTGCATATTTACGCCGTCCGCCGTCAGCTCCTGCAAAATCTTCTCGTTGCTCTCATGGCGGAAGAACTCGTAAATGCAGGCTGCCGTCGTTTCACCGATGTCCTGGATCGCGGTCAGTTCCTCAATCGAGGCTGCCGCCAATGCCTGCACACTGGCAAACTGCGCCATCAGCGCGCGCGCCGTGGACACTCCCACGTTGCGGATGCCCAGCGCCGCCACCAGCCGCACCGGCGAGTTGTTCTTGGAATTTTCAATTGCTTTCAACACCTTGTCGGTGTTTTTCTCTTTGCCGATGATGCCCGCCTCAACCAGCTGGTCGCGGTGGTTTTTCAGCTTGTAGATGTCGGCGTAGCTGGTCAGGTAGCCCTGCTCCACCAGCGCGTCCACCAGCGTTTCGCCCAGGCCCACAATATTCATACAGTTGACCGACGCAAAGTAGGAGATCGTGCGCGAAAGCTGGGCGCGGCAGGCGGGGTTGACACAGCGAATGTCGGCGGTGTCCTCCTCACGGATCAGCGGTTCGCCGCAGACCGGGCAGGTTGCCGGCGCCGTAAAAATATGTTCCGGCTCCTTGACGCAGCCGTTTAGCTTGGGGATGATCTCGCCGCTTTTGTACAGCCGATACTGTCCGCCGATGCCGACCTTGTACTCGTTGATATAGTCCTGATTGTGCAGCGTAGCACGGGACACACTGGTGCCGCACAGCCGCGCGGGCTTTCCGGTTTCGCTGTCGTGGAAAATGCCGGTAAAGGTCAGCTTGCCGGTGCGCCCGACTGCCACCTCGATTTCGTCCATCGTCACGGTGCGTTCCTCGGGCGGGTACTTGTAGGCGATATGTCCGGCGCTGTATTTTGCCCCTGCCGGGAAATCCTTCCGGTAGGCGATCTGGTCAATTTTTACCACAGCACCGTCAATATCGTAGGGCAGCTCGGCGCGCAGTTCGCCGATTTCGCGGATCGTCTGCAAAATTTCCGCGTCCGTTTCGCAGCGCTTGTGGTACACGCAGGTCACGCCGGCTGCTTCCAGTGCGTCCAGCGCGGCGCAGTGGCTTTGCATCAGCTCCTGCGGACCGTCCTGCACATTAAAAACAAACATACTCAGCCCGCGCTCGCGCGTCAGGGCAGGATTCAAAAGGCGCAGCGTGCCGGCCGCCAAATTGCGGGGGTTGGCGGAAATCGGCTTGCCCGCCGCCTCCTGCGCCGCATTGTAGGCATCAAATGCCGCATGGGTCATATAGACCTCACCGCGCAGCTCCAGATATTTGTACGGCAGATCGAGTTCTTTCTGGATGTCCGGGATCTCCTGCGCATTGGCAAGCACGTCATCGCCCTGAAATCCGGTGCCGCGGGTTTCCGCCATATACAGCTTCATTTTGCCGTTTTCGTCGCCGCGCATACGCAGCGTCAGGCTCAAGCCGTCCACCTTGGTTTCCACCGAAAACACTGCGTCGGGATGCACGGCGCGCACCTTGTCCGTCCACGCGGTGACATCCTCCAGCGTGAAAACGTCCTCAATGGAAAGCATCGGTACATTGTGCTTGATCTTGCCCTCTGCCGCACCGGTTGCCCGACCGCCCACCTTCTGGCTGGGGGAATCAGGCGTCACCCATTCGGGATGCTCCTTCTCGGCGCTCTTGAGCTGCCGCATCAGCGCATCATATTCAAAGTCGGAAATTTCCGGCGTATCTTCGTTATAATACAGCTCCATATGGTGGTCGATGGTCTTAACAAGCTGCGTATATTCTGCAAAGGTCATAGCAATGCTCCCCTGTGATTTTTATATAGTTCAGTATACCACATTTTTGCCGCTGACGCAATTTTTCCATAATTTTATCCCCCCCCTTGTCACGGCAAAAAAATGTGCCATAATGATAAAAAAGGGAGGACTTCCGAGCCTACTTCCCCAAAACGCAGCCCCCGCCTTGACGAGCATCGTCAAGGCGGGGGTTCTGTTGTATCTCTTGCATTTTGCGTATAAAACAAAAAAACGCCTCATCCCTTGCGGGATAAGGCGATTCGAGAAGCCGGCATCTACCTATTTTCACAGGCCGTCTCCAGCCAACTATCTTCGGCACAAGTGAGCTTAACTTCTGTGTTCGGAATGGGAACAGGTGGAA
>SFOX01000069.1 GCA_004552305.1 Subdoligranulum variabile
GGAGATCGACGCCAACCACATCCGCTACCGCAAGCGTGCGGTGCAGCGGGCACAGTTTTTGCTGCTGAGCGACCGCTCGGCGCAGGGCAGCGTCACCGCCCTGCTGCGCCGCTACGCCGAGGACATCCGCAGCCCGGAGCAGCTGTTTGAGCCGGACGATGGCCCGGTGGCAGCACGGCTGCACCTGTACCCGGCAGCAGTGTTCGGCGCAAAACCGCTGTATCCCCCCGCCGCGCCCCGCACCGAAGCGTCTCTTGCCCCGGTGCGCACCGAACCTCTTGACCCCGCCCGGCTGCGGCAGGAGCAGCAGCTGCTGCTGGATTACGCCCGCCTTGCCGTCACCGAGGAAAACGTGGCGCTGCTGGCGCGGCAGGCATTGGCAGCCCGCGGGCAGGTGAACGCCTCCACCCTTGTGGAGGAATACCCGAACGATTTCACAGGCATCATCGGCCTGCACACCTATTCCCAGTCGCCGCACCGGGAGTATGATATCACCCTGACCGGAAACTGGGTGGAGCGCGGCGGCTTCCGGTTTCAGGATTTTGTCCTGACCCGCCGCAAGGAGGTAAACACGGATGGCAACCATTGATCTGCTGGAAGAAACCGCAAACTATCTGCTCAACCACTGCTTTGTGCTGGGCTGCGTAGAGGAACAGCGGGCAAAATATCTGTATATTCAGGATCACCTCAACGAGGTGCGGGCGGTGTTCAAGCCCTTGGGCTACGCGGTGCTTTTGTACCCCGCGCCCATGCAGGCGGCGGCGCTGGTCAACGAGCACGAGGGCAGTCAGGCACGGCTGCTCAAGTATGAAAGCATTTTGCTGCTGGTGCTGCGGCTTTTGTACCTGCAAAAGCGGGAAAGCCTTGCCGCCAGCGCAGACGAGGTGCTGGTCACGGTGGAAGAGGTACAGGCAGAGCTGCAAAAGATGAATCTGCCCCGCAAGCTGGATCAGCAAACGCTGGAAAAGCTTATGCGCACCCTGCGCCGGTACAATCTGGCGCGGCCGGTGGGGCGGCTCTCCGGGCTGGACAGCCGCATTGAGGTATTCCCCACGGTGCTGCTGGCGCTGCCGGATGCCGACCTTGCGGATGCCGCTGCGGAGAGCGCCCGCACCCGCACCGAGCTTGGCCTGTACGAGCGCCCGGAGGGCGCAGACACCGAAGCAGGGGAGGTTGAAGTATGATCGAACTCAAGCGCCTGAAACTGATCAACTGGCACAACTTTGAAAATACCACCTTCGACTGCGCCCGCCTGACCTATATGATCGGCGTGAACGCCGTGGGCAAGACCACCATTCTGGACGCCATCCGCTACTGCCTTACCACCAACCGCAACTTCAATGCGCTGGGCAATAAAAAGAGCGGCCGCACCCTGCAAGGCTCTGTCCACGCCAAGCAGCGCGGCGAAAACGCCTACCGCCGCCCGGGGCATACCGTGGCGTATATCGGGGCAGAGTTCTGGGACAGCGTAAAGCACACCAGCTTTGTCATCGCGGTGCGTGTGGAGTCCGAAGGACCCATGCAGGAGCTGCACCCCGGCGACCAGACGTGGTATATCTCGGAGGACGGCATCACGCTGGAACAGCTGCCCTTTATCGACCCGCGCACCGGTGCGCCCAGCGCCAAGGAGGACTTCAAGCCCGCCGAGGGACGGCTTTCCTACACCCGCAGCCCCAGCGAAGCGCGGGACCGCATCTGCCGCGCACTGGGCATCGGGCGCGCAGCCAGCCCGCTGGGCAAAAAGTTCAACGAGGTGTTCCAGATGGGCACCAGCATGGACGAGATCCCGAATTTCCGGGAGTTTCTGTACCAGTACATCCTCCCGCAGCCGGAGCTGGACTTGGAAGCCTTGCAGGGTGACCGCTTGGAGCTGGAAAACCTGCACGCCGTTCTGGCGGAAGCCCAGACCCGCGCCGATGCGCTGGACGAGATCGTGCGCTATGGCCGCGAAGCCACCGAAAAACAGACCGAAGCCCTTGTGAACCGGGGCGCCGCCCTGCTGGCGCGGGCTGCTGCCGATGCCGGGGAAAAGGCCGTCTGGCAGGAGCGGGTGGACGCCGGACGCCGCCAGCAGGAAACGCTGCGCACCCGCTACGCCGAGGCCAAGACCGCCGAAGCGGAAGCCCGCCGCGCCTACCTGACCGCCCACAGCGCCGCCGGTGCCAGCGGCGAGGGGCGCGCACTGGATGCCCTCAGCGAGGAGCTGGCGCACCGGCAGACCGCACTGGATGCCGCCGCCCGCAAGGCGGACACCGCCGAAAAAGCCGCCGAAAAGACCGGCAACCTGCTGGCGGTGCTGCGCCGCAGCGGCTTTGCCGCCGGGCAGAAGATGGCAGACCTGACCCCTGACACCCTGCCCGCCCTGACCGACTGGCTGACCGCACAGGAAAAGCCGCTGGAAGAAGCCTATTTTGCCGCCCGGCAGCACAC
>SFOX01000070.1 GCA_004552305.1 Subdoligranulum variabile
AACGTGCGCGGGATCCAGGACGATGCGCACCCGATGACCGCCGTCGTCGTCATCGTACACGATAATTTTTTCGACAAATTCACGGATAAACGCCCGAAGCTGTTCCGGCTGCATGTTTTCAAGCCGGATATTTGCCCAGACCCGGCGCAGCTGTTCCACTGTGTCCGCCGTCTTGCGGACGTCCTCCCCCAGCGCGTCCACTTCTGCTTGCAGGGTAGCTTGCTGCTTTCGAAGGTCGTTTATACGCTGAATCGTGAGCGGCGCGTCAAGTCCGTTTTCTATGGCGGCGTAAAGCCGATCAATTTTCTGCTGTAAAGTGCCTATTTCTTTCCGCAACTCGCTGGCGCGTTCTGCCGGGGGCGTTCCCGGCTGCGTAGCGCCCAGCACAGCGGCGCAGATCGCGTCCATCGTTTCGGGGCACAGGACGACGTGCTGGAGGTAGTCAACGACCGCATTTTCCAGTTTGTCGGCGGGCACGGCACGGACGTGCGCCCCATCGTCGTGCAAGCGTTTCTTATTGATACAGCTGTAATACCTGTATTCGACCGGCTGCCCATGGCTTTTATACCGGCGCATTTCGCCGCCCATCTGCCCGCCACACCCGCCGCAGACGACCAGCCCGGAAAGCAAATAAAACGCTTTCGCCTTGTGCTGGGCGTTGCGGTGGCGGCGCTTTTCCATTTCGTCCTGTACGCGCTGCCAGTCTGCCGGATCTATAATTCGCGGCATACCGTTTTCGACGCAGACCCATTCGTCGCGGGGCTTCAACCGCCTGCGGCTGGTCTTGCCCTCAAAATCAGCGGGCGCAAGGCGGTTCCAGATATACAGCCCGGTATATTTTTCGTTTCGCAAAATGTCGTATAGGCTATTTTTTCCAAACGGACGCCCCCGGCGGGTCGTATAACCGCCCGCGTTCAGCGCGTCGAGGATACCGGCATAACCAACATCTTGCAGATACAGCCGGAAAATCAGCTGCACAGCTTCCGCCTCGCGCGGGGCAATGACAAATTTGCCGGTCGCTTTATCCACGGCATAGCCCAGCGGAGGCGGCCCACCTGTGTTGCGGGCGCTCATGGCATTTTCTCGCAAGCCTTTAACAACCTCTTGCGCAAGGTTCGCGCTGTACCACTGATTTATCGCTTTCGTTACGTTCCGCATGAACTGCCCCTGCGGGGTGTCGTCGAAATGTTCCGACGCCGACAGGACGCGAACACCATACCGCCGCAGCTGTGCTTCGACAAGGGTCTGCCGTTCCGCATTGCGGAAAAAGCGGTCGAGCTTGTGGACAATAATAAACTGCGCCCCGCCATCGATGGCGTCCTGCACCATCTGGGTAAATTGCGGGCGCTCGCCGTTCCGCCCGCTGTTGCCGTGATCTTTGTACACCTTTACCAGCTCGAAGCCGGACGCGGCAGCATAGGACACAATAGCCCGCTGCTGCGCCTCGATGCTTTCTTCACGCTGCCCCGTCGTGGATTTGCGGCAGTAGCCGAATGCGCGGGGCATCTGGAAACCATAGCTTTGCATTTGAATACACCTTTTAAGGAAAGCCGCCACGATGTGGGGCGGCTTTTGTTGTTAGTGGCAACGCTTGCAAGGGGTGTATCCCCATGCCTGCGCTTGCGAGAGTGTGACCTCTACCGGGTCGGTCATACCGCTACAACTGGAATAACTGTGGTATTTTTTCCCGTTACCGCTGCCCGCAATGTAAACGGTTGGTTCAGGCGCGACGGTAGGTGCGGCGGTCGGTTCAGGCGTGGGCGCTTCTGTGGGGGCAGCGGTCGGCGCTGCTGTGGGTTCGGCGGTGGGGGCTGCCGTCGCGGTAGGTTCGGGCGTTGCTGTCGGCTCAGGCGTGGGCGTCGCAGTGGGGTTCGGCGTTGCCGTAGGCGCTGCGGTTGCGGTCGGTTCCGGCGTGGATTCTTCCGTGGGTGCCGGCTCAACGGTGGCGGTCGGCATCGGTTCTGACGCACTGGCGGGCGTACTGCTGGACGGAAGTGCGACAACACCGGCGATAAACAGTGCGGCGATTATAGCGCCGCCTGCAAATCGGGGACTTTTTGCGGGTAGGATTTTACCCAAAAAGTTTTGAATAGGCTTGACCGGAAGCGCCAACACCGCAGCGAGCAGGAACAAAAGCCCGCCTTGCAGGAATGGCGATCCGATGAAAAGCAAAAGGCAAAGCAGAGAAAATGCGACAGAAAGCACGATTTTAACGACACGGTTCATTGTGCAGCCCCTTTTCCTTATGTATAAAAGACGAATACCCACGCAATGCCATTGATTTGCAAGGGTATGACGACCTTGTTTATTTTACCCCGGAGGGCGCTTGCGAAATCATACTGTTTGCAGATTCAACCGTCTGCGCTGCATCGGCAGCGGCGGCGATAC
>SFOX01000013.1 GCA_004552305.1 Subdoligranulum variabile
CCGTGCCGCACACCGAGCCGCAGCGAGGCGCTTCGGAGCGCAACCGCCGCTTGCGGCGGCTCTTGGCGCGGAGATCCGCCGGAGCGGTGCTTAAGCCGTCAGGCGGGAATTGTGCGGTGCTGCCCAAGCAAAAGGAGCTGTTGTCCATGAGCCGCCGCACCATAAAATTGCAGTACAATGCGCCGGTCACCCTGAGCTTTTTCTTTGCCTCGCTGGCGGCGCTGCTGCTGGGGGTGCTTACCGGAGGGCAAAGCACGCGGATGTTTTTCTGCGTCTACCGCTCGTCCTTGGCAGACCCGCTGTTTTATCTGCGGCTGTTCGGTCATGTGCTGGGACACGCGGATTGGAACCATTTTATCAACAATATGCTGTTGTTTTTGGTCGTTGCCCCGCCGCTGGAGGAAAAATACGGCAGCCGCACGCTTTTGTGCGGCATTGCCATAACGGCGGTGATTTCCGGCATTTTGCAGTGCGTGTTCTTTCCTGCCAGTGCGCTGCTGGGGGCATCCGGCATTGTGTTTATGCTGATCATGCTTGCCAGCCTTGCCGGCAGCCGCGGCGGCGGGGTGCCGCTCACGCTGCTGCTGGTGGGCGCGCTGTATCTGGGGCAGCAGGTGTATGCGATCCTGTTTGTGCAGGACAATGTTGCCAACTTTATGCACATTGTGGGCGGTGTGTGCGGTACGGCGTTCGGCTTTGCCGTACGCAAAAAATAACCGCTTGACAAAGCGGAAATGACGTGGTAAAATATCCCCACTAAAACAAGGGCAGCGCACCGCGCCCCTTATGTGGATTTTTACAGTCAAGACTACTTTTCGCCACATAACGATTCTTTTCGGGGTCGTTGTGTGGCTTTTTTGTGCGCTAAAAGGAGGAATCCCCTTGCAGGAAACGTATATGAAAGAAAAACCGGTCTTTCCCCTGCTGATGTCGCTGGCGCTGCCGATGGTCATTTCCATGCTGGTAAACGCGCTGTACAACATCGTGGACAGCCTGTTTATCGCCAAAATCAGCGAGGATGCCTTCACGGCGCTGTCGCTGGTGTTCCCGGTGCAGAACCTCATCAACTCCATTGCCATCGGCTTCGGCGTGGGCATCAATGCGATGATTGCGCTGCATCTGGGCGCCGGCAACCAAGAACAGGCAGATCGCGCCGCAACGCAGGGGTTGGCCATCTCGCTGGTGCATGGGCTGGTGCTGACCGCCGTAAGCATCCCGCTGATGCCCGCGTATCTGCGGTTGTTCACCGACAGCGAGCAGACCGTGGCGCTGGGCGTGACCTACGCAAGCATTGTGTTCTCCTTTTCCACGGTGTTGATGGCGTCGCTGGCGGTGGAGAAAATTTTGCAGTCTGTCGGGCGGATGAAGCTGACCATGGCGGGGCTGATGCTGGGCGCGGCGGTCAACCTTGTGCTGGACCCGGTCTTGATTTTCGGCTGGGGATCGCTGCCTGCGCTGGGCATTGCCGGTGCGGCGCTGGCCACGGGCATCGGGCAGACAACGACGGTGGTTATGTACCTGCTGGTCTGCCCGCGTATGGAGCTGCCGGTGCATCTGCGGCGCAGATACCTGCGCCCGCAGGCGCGGATGGCGCGGCAGCTGTACGGCATCGGCATACCCGCCATTTTAAATATGGCGCTGCCGTCGCTGCTGGTATCGTTTTTGAACGGGCTGCTGGCGGGGTATTCGCAGAGCTATGTTGTTGTGCTGGGCATATATTACAAATTGCAGACCTTTTTGTATATGCCCGCCAACGGCATTGTGCAGGGTATGCGCCCCCTGATCGGCTACAATTACGGCGCGGGAGAAAGCAAGCGGGTCAAAAAAATCTTTGAGATCACGCTGGGGCTGAGCGCCGCCATTATGGCGGCAGGCACGGTGGCGTGCCAGTGTTTTGCAGGTAATATTATGGGACTGTTTACCGCCAATGCGGCAACAATCACCATGGGTGAACAGGCGCTGCACTGCATAAGTATAGGCTTTGTGGTGTCTGCCGTGTCGGTGACGGCGTGCGGTGCCTTGGAGGGCTTGGGCAAAGGCACGGCATCGCTGGTGATATCGCTGGTGCGGTATACGGTGGTCATTATGCCGGCGGCATGGCTGCTTTGCCGGGTGTTCGGCGTGGCGGCGGTATGGCACGCTTTTTGGATCACCGAGGTGCTGGCGGCGGCGGTTTCGCTGGCGGTTTACCGCAGCAGCGTGCAAAAACAACGCCAGGACGCAATACAAAACGGATAAAATCGGCAGCGGAAATCCTGAAAAGACCGCAAAAGAATTGTGCTGAGCATAACAAGTATGCCAAACGGGCAGGGTGCTGTACCCTGCCCGTTGTTGTTTGTCAGGAAACTGAATGGGATGATTGCACGGGCGGCATAGTAGCCGTGCCTACAAACCAACCCATTCTATTCATTATAGTATAGGGTCGCGGGCGGGGCGTGCCCCGCCCCTACCAGTCCATTAAAACGAAAAGTAAAGCTTTAGAAATACCACACGAGTAGGGGCGAGCATTGCTCGCCCGTGCCCGTTTGCCTAGTAAGAAAACTGCCCCGGAAAACGCGATGCTTCGCCAAGTTGGCGGGCGACCCATGGTCGCCCCTACACATTCAGTAGACCAAGAAATGTGATTTCTTGACACGCAAAAGAAAAAGACCGCAACCTTGCAGTTGCGGTCTTGTGGTGGAGAATACCGGGATCGAACCGGTGACCTCTTGCATGCCATGCAAGCGCTCTCCCAGCTGAGCTAATCCCCCAGACTGTCGCTTCGCTTTATTCCGGCGACAGTTGATATTATAACAAACGGGAGAGGCTTTGTCAACACTTTTTCAGAAAAAATTGCGGGATTTTTGCGTTTTACTCGGCATCCTCGCAGAAGGCTTTGAAGGTCAGGTACGCCATATAGACGTCCGCCTTGGAAACGACCTCAAACGGGGCGTGCATGGACAGCACCGGCACACCGATATCAATGGTGTCGATGTCCTGATTTGCCACATACTTGGCAACGGTGCCGCCGCCGCCCAGATCCAGCTTGCCCATTTCGCCGATCTGCCAGACGATGTTGTTCTTGTCCATCAGGCGGGTCAGGTAGCTGACGGTTTCGGCGCTGGCATCGCTGGTGCCACCCTTGCCGCGGGAGCCGGTGTACTTGTACACCGCCACGCCGCGCCCGGCGTAGGTGCCGTTGTCCGGCTCAAAGGCATCGGCAAAGGTCGGGTCATAGGCGGCGGTAACGTCGGCAGACAGGCACTTGGCAGCCTTGCAGGCGGTGATGTAGTCAGCTCCCTGCCCGGCGCAGAGCTGCTGCAGGAAGTGGAAGGTGTACATACTGTTCAGACCGGTGACGCCGTCGGAGCCGGTTTCCTCCTTGTCGGTCAGCACGCAGACGCTGGTGTAGGCGGGGTTCTTGATGCCGATCTCCGCCATCAGGGCGGGGTAAGCGTCCACGCGGTCATCGTGACCGTAAGCGCCGATCATAGCGCGGTCCAGACCGATATCGCGTGCCTTGTGGGCGGGTACGACCTCGATCTCGGCACGGGTGAAGTCGCGCTCGGTGATGCCGTAGGCTTCGTTGAGCATCGCCAGAACGTTCAGCTTGACGCGCTTCTCGGTGTCCTTGTCGGCAATGGGGGTGGAGGCGATCAGAACGTTCAGATCCTCGGCGGTGATGCCCTCTGCCAGCGTCTTGGCGTTCTGCTTGGCGCCCAGATGGGGCAGCAGGTCGGTGATGCAGAATACGGGGTCGTCGTCTTTTTCGCCGATGCAGACATCCACCTGACTGCCGTCAGCGCGGAAAATCACGCCGTGCAGCGCCAGCGGAATGGTGGGCCACTGGTACTTGCGGATGCCGCCGTAGTAGTGGGTGCGCAGGTAGCCGAAGTCCTCCTTCTCAAAGACCGGCACGGGGCGCAGGTCCAGGCGGGGGGCGTCGATGTGGGCAATGTTCAGGTGGAAGCCTTCCTCCAGGCTCTTGGTGCCGATGGTGGCTGCCAGCACGCACTTGGCGCGGTTGATGGCGTAGACCTTATCGCCGGGGTTCAGCGTTTCACCGGCGACAAAGGGACGGTAGCCGGCATCCAGCAGCAGCTTTTCAGCCGTCTTGGTGGCCTCGCGCTCGGTCTTGGCGGCGTTCAGAAATGCCTTGTAGCCCTCGCAGAAATCCTGCGCGGCGGCGAGGTAATCGGGGGCGAGGTCGGCTACACTCTCGTTCTTGTAGAGCAGTGCTTTGAGTTCTTCGGTCGTTTTCATAGGAAATTCCTTTCTTTTTCTTACTTCCACGGTGCCGCAAATTGCGCAGCATCGCTGTTTATGGATCAGAGTAAATCTCTTGATACCGTTGGTAGGCGGTGGTGATCTTGTGTACATACCGCCGCATCTGCGGGTACGGGTAATGCGAAAGCGTTTGCCCGTCGGGCGAACAGGCGCTGTCCGCCAAAAGTTCGTTCACCGTACCCACGCCGCTGTGGTAGGCAGCGGCCGCCGTGGCAAGGTCGGTGCCGTAGCGCTGCAGGCAGTACGCCACAAAATAGCTGCCGAAGCGGATGTTGGTTTCGGGGTCAAATAAATCGTCGAAGGTAAGCGCTTCATCGGGGGCGATTTTCAGCTTGATCCAGTCAAAGGTGACCTCGGTGATCTGCATCAGTCCCCTTGCCCCGGCGTCGGACTGCGCGTTGGGGTTAAAGTTGCTTTCGGTGCGGATAAAGGCGTACAAAACCAGCGGGTCCAGGTCGTACATCTCGGCATAGCGGGTCACCATGTCGGCGTAGCGGCAGGGGTATTGGGCGCGGGCGATCCGGTTGCGGAAGAAAACCGAAACCAGCAAAATGCCAAGGGCAATCAGCGCCGCCAGCCAGCGCAGAAGCGGGTGCCGGGTTCGATGCTTTTGTTGTCGGTGGGTCATAAGCCTCCTTCCCGCAGCTGCCGCAAAAGGCAGCTGACCTTATCCTGAAGCTGCACCTCGGTGCCGTCGTTGATAAGCTCCCAGCGGGCAGCGGCGCGCAGCGTTTCCACGGGGGTCTGCGCATCCAGACGGCGGCGTGCCATCTCGGGCGCAATGCCGTCCCGCGCGCAGATGCGGGCAACGCTGGTATCATACGGGGCGGAAATCAGCAAAATGCCATCGCAGCGGCTTTCAAAGGGGGTGCCTACGATGACCGCGCCGTCCACAAAGGCAAGCGCAGCCCCGGCGGCTTCGGCATCCTGCAGGCGATGCTCGATGCGGGCTAAAATTTCCGGTTGGGTCACGGCGGTCAGGGTGCGTGTGCCTGCCGGGGTGGCAAAGGCGCGGTCCGCCAGCAGGCGGCGGCGCAGCTGCCCTGCTTCGTCCACGATGTCCGCGCCGAAATGCGCCTGCAAGGGCGGCAGACAGGGCGAACCGGGCAGCAGAACCTCGCGGGCAATGAGGTCTGCGTCAATACAAGGATACCCCTGCGCGGCTAAAAATTTTGTCGCACTGGATTTGCCGCAGCCGGAACGCCCGGTAATCCCGATGATTTTCATACATCCTCCACCCGGAACGCCGCGGCGCGGATCAGCCGGTTGTACACCGCCATCGAAACGCCGTCCTGCTCGGGGCAGCGGGCGTACACAATGCGCGCACCCTGCTTGTCCAGCTCACGCAGGGCGGAAAACAGGTGATGCGCCTGGGTGGTGCCGTCGTGGTTTTTGCCGTATTCGATGTACGGCACGGGCAGCGTTTTGCCCTCGCCGTCAAAGCAGAGCGCCCAGACGCCCGGCTCGGCGTGGGCGCGGACATAGGCGGTGTAGGCATCCAGACTGCCGCGCAAAATCGTGACCTGCGCCTTGGGGGCGTAGTGCTTGTATTTCATACCGGGGCTGCGGGCAATTTCGCCGTCCTTGAGTTTTTCGAGGATGGCGGGGCTTACGATGACTTCCTCGCCCAAGACGCTCTCCAGCTGTTCCTTGGTGATGTAACCGGGGCGCAGCAGCATCGGCTTCTCCCCCACCACCGAGAGGACGGTAGACTCGACACCGACGGCACTTTCGCCGCCGTCGAGGATCAGCGGCAGCCGACCGTCCATATCCGCCAGCGTGTCGGCGGCGTTGGTGGGGCTGGGCTTGCCGGACAGGTTGGCGCTGGGCGCGGCAAACGCCACCCCGCTTTGGCGGATGACCGCCTGCACCACCGGGTGGGACGGCATACGCACGCCCACGGTATCCAGCCCGGCACAGGTAACGGGGCTGACCTCGCTGCCCTTGGGCATAACCATCGTCAGCGGACCCGGCCAGAAGGCGGCGGCGAGCTTTTGGGCGCGCGCGGGTACCTCGGACACGATGCCGTCCAGCATCTGCATCCCGCAGATGTGTACGATAAGGGGGTTATCTTGGGGGCGACCCTTCGCTTTAAAGATTTTTTCCACAGCCGCGCCGTTGCGGGCATCGGCAGCAATGCCGTAGACCGTTTCGGTGGGCAGGGCGACCAGCTCCCCTTTTTGTAAAAGCTCGGCAGCCAGCGCTACCGATGCATCATTGACAGGTAAAACTTGCGTTTTCATGGTGTATCCTCGTGATTCTGCTTTAATTTTTCTTCCCGGTCAGCCAAAATCAGCGGCTCGATGACGCGGTCAAGGTCGCCGTCCAGCACGCCTTGCAGGTTGCGCAGCGTCAGACCGATGCGGTGGTCGGTGACGCGATCCTGCGGGAAATTGTAGGTGCGTATCTTTTCGCTGCGGTCACCGCTGCCGACCTGACTTTGGCGCTGGGCGTTGTAGGCTTCGTCGTAGGCGTCCTGCTTTTGCTGCAGCAGGCGGCTGCGCAGGACCTTTAGGGCGCGTTCCTTGTTTTCGCGCTGACTGCGCTGATCCTGACATTCCACCACCGTGCCGGTGGGCAGGTGGGTGACACGGATGGCGGAGGAGGTCTTGTTGATGTGCTGACCGCCCGCGCCGGAGGAACGGAAGGTGTCGATGCGCAGATCCTTGGGGTTCAGCTCAAACTCCACTTCCTCCGCTTCGGGCATAACGGCGACCGTCACGGTGGAGGTGTGGATGCGCCCTTGGGTTTCGGTTTCGGGTACGCGCTGCACGCGGTGGACGCCGCTTTCAAACTTTAAGCGGCTGTAGACGCTGTCCCCTTCCACGGAAAAAACGATCTCCTTGGTGCCGCCCAGCTCGGTGGTGTTCTCGCTGACGGTTTCGCACCGCCAGCCCTGTTTGGCGGCGTACATCGTGTACATACGCCACAGGCTGTGGGCAAACAGGGCAGCTTCCTCGCCGCCGGCACCGGCGCGAATCTCCAAAATGACGCTTTTTTCGTCATCGGCATCTTTGGGCAAAAGCAGCAGCTTGAGATTCTCCCGGCTTTGCGCCAGATTGCGGGCAATTTCGCAAAGCTCCTGCTGTACCATAGCGGTAAACGCCGGGTCAGCCTCCTGCTGCAGCAGCTGCTGCGCCTCCTGCTGCTCCTGCTCTAGGCGGCGGCAGCGGCGGTATTCTTCAATTAAGGGGGTAAGTTCCTTGTAGTCGCGCATCATCTGCGCGTAGGCGTTGGCGTCGGCGGCCGCCTCGGGCGCGGACATTTTGTAGGTCAGCTCCTCGTAGCGGCGCTCGACGTCGTGCAGATCCTGTATGGGCATAGCTTCTCCTTGCGGTAACGGTTTTGGGCGAATACGGCAAGGGGCGCTACTGCTTGGTATCGCGCAGGATTTTTTTGATATTGCGCTCGATCTTGGCGCGGGGCAGCATAATTTCGTGACCGCAGCCCCGGCAGCGGATCTTGAAATCCATACCGACGCGCAGTACATCAAACTGGTTTGCCCCGCAGGGATGCGGTTTTTTGGTTTGCAGGATATCCCCGACCTGAACGTCCATGATGCAGCCGCCTTTCTGAACAGATATATCTTTTATTATAGTACATTTTGTGCTGATTTGCAAACCCTGTGCATAAAAGTTATCAACCGCTTTTGCGGAAAACAAATGAGAAGTGAGGAACCGAAAATGCTGGAATATCGTGCTGAAGGTCTTTGCCGCAACGCCAACACCCTGACCCACGAGGAATGGGAGCGCTGCATCGCCGCCGGGGAGGTGCTGCAAAGCACCGCCCTTGCCTATGACACCGACCGCTGCCTGCGGTTTGAAATTGCCGGACACCGCGCCCGGATGCCCTTTGCCGAGTGCGTGGACACCGCCCCCGGCGAGGAGATCAAGGATATTGCGGTGCTGACCCGCGTGGGACGCCCGACCTGCTTTGTGGTGACGGGCAGCCAGCGGGACGAAAACGGCGAGGAAATTTACCTGCTGTCCCGCGCGGCTGCCCAGCGGCAGTGTAAGCGGCAGTATCTGGACACCTTGGAGGCGGGCTGTGTGCTGCCCTGCACCGTGACGCATATCGAGGGGTTCGGCGCATTTTGCGATATCGGCTGCGGCATCGCGGCACTGCTGCCCATCGACTGCCTGTCGGTGTCGCGCATTTCCTCCCCCGCCGACCGGGTGCGGGTGGGGCAGCAGCTTTTGTGCGCCATCAAAAACCGCGACGCACAAGGGCGCATCGTGCTGACCCTGCGCGAGCTGTTGGGAACCTGGAGCGAGAACGCCGCCTGCTTTGCCCCCGGCGAAACGGTGGTGGGCATTGTGCGCAGCGTGGAGGAGTACGGCGTGTTTATTGAGATCGCGCCGAATCTTGCCGGGCTGGCCGAGGCGGACCCCACCCTGACGCCGGGGCAGACCGTGAGCGTGTACATCAAAAATATCCTGCCCGATAAAATGAAGATCAAGCTGGTGGTGGTCAACAAGAATTTGGGGCAGCCCTTGCGGTTTGAGCCGCACTATTTTGTGACCCGTGGGCGGATCAAAAAATGGATCTACTCGACCCCGCAAAGCCGCAAGCAGATCGAAACAGTATTTTAAAATACTTGCAAGGCGCAAAAGCAGTGTGTATAATAGAAGAAAACGACTGATTAAGGCAAGGATGTGACACACTTGGCAGAAGCATTTACCGCAGGGGTCAAGCCCGGCGGACTGACCGACAATTTGCAGATCCGCATTTTGCTGTGTTATATGATCAAAACGGCGGGTCCCATCACCCGGGAAACGCTGCAGGGCGCGCTGTTACAGGAGCAGCTGGTCAACTATTTTGAGTTCGCCGACGCGCTGGCGGACGTGGAAAAGCAGCAGCTGGTGCTGCACGACGCCGAAAACGACAGCTACACCGTGACCGACAAGGGCTTTACGGTGGCAACCACCTTGGCGCAGGATCTGCCCCGCACCGTGCGCGAAAGCGCGATCCGCGGCGTTTTGCAGATCCAGAGCTGGCGGCACAAGGCGGCCATGAACCGCGCCGAGGTGCAGGAAACCGCCGATGGCTACGCGGTGGTGTGTACGATCGGCGAGGACGGCAGCGATGTGTTCCGGCTGGAGCTGGCGATGCCCGACAAGCTGGTGGCGGAGATGGTCAAGAACAACTTTATTGCGCACGGAAACGTCTTGTACAATAAGGTGATGGATATTCTTTCCCAGCCGGGCGACGAGCAGGATCGCCCCCCGGCAGCGCTGTTATAAACAAAACAAGCGGTGTACCCGATGGGGTACACCGCTTGTTTTAGAGTTGAGAGTTAAGAGTTTAGAGTTAAGATAGGGTGTGCCCGCTTGGCGGGCACATTATAACGGTTGCCAGACATAACGGCAACGGGGAAATACCGGGTCATCCGTAGGCACGGCTACTATGCCGCCCGCGACCCTATACTATAATGAATAGAATGGATTGGCTTGTAGGGGCGGTCATCGACCGCCCGCCGCAGCCATACCCAAAATACGTTGGTACGGGAAAACCGCACAGGCGGGCAATGCTCGCCCCCACAAATTCCATAGACCCAGTCGATTCAGTTTCTTGGCAAACGAAATCACCCCCGGCAGATGCCGGGGGTGATGGGGTTCAGCAGCCCAGATACGCCTTGCGCACCTCGATGTTGTTGGCAAGCTCGGTGGCTTCACCCTCCATCTTGATGCTGCCCGTTTCCAGAACATAGGCGCGGTTGGCAATTTCCAGCGCCATCTTGGCGTTCTGCTCGACCAGCAGCACGGTCACGCCGTTACGGTTGACCTCGCGGATGATTTTAAAAATCTCCTTGACCAGCAAGGGGGACAAGCCCATCGACGGCTCGTCCAGCAGCAGCATCTTAGGCTTGCACATCAGGGCGCGCCCCATGGCAAGCATCTGCTGTTCGCCGCCGGACAGCGTGCCGGCAGGCTGGTTGCGGCGCTCCTTTAGGCGGGGCAGCAGGTCAAAGACCATATCGTAATCGCTCTGGATGGCGTCCTTGCCGTCGCGGCGGGTGTAGGCACCCATCTGCAGGTTTTGCTGCACGGTCAGCCCGCTGAACACGCGGCGCCCCTCCGGCACCTGCGCCAAGCCTTGGCGGATAATCTTGTGCGGCTCCATCTTGCTGATGACCTGACCGTTGTAGTCGATCTCGCCGCTTTGCAGCTTCAAAAGACCGGAGATGGCGTGCATCGTGGTGGTCTTGCCGGCGCCGTTGGCACCGATCAGCGTGACGATCTCGCCCTCGTTGACATGGAACGATACGTCCTTGATGGCGTGGATGGAGCCATAGAACACATTGATATTTTTAACAGAAAGCAATTCGCCCATGGTCAGTCCCCTCCCAGATACGCCGCAATGACCTTGGGGTTATTGCGGATCGACATACCGTCGCCGCGCGCAATCACGCGCCCGTAATCCAGCACGGTGATCTGCTCGCAGATGCCCATAACAAAGTTCATATCATGCTCGATCAGCAGCACGGCAATGCCGAACTGGTCACGCACGCTGCGCACGGTCTGCATCAGCTCCTCGGTTTCGTTGGGGTTCATACCGGCGGCAGGCTCATCCAGCAGCAGCAGCTTGGGATTGGTCGCCAGTGCGCGGGCAATCTCCAGCTTGCGCTGCTTGCCGTAGGGCAGCTGGCTGGCTTTTAAGTCCGCCTGACCGTCCAAGTCAAAAATTTTCAGCAGCTTTTTTGCCTCGCGGTTCATCTCATGCTCAATTTCGCGGTACTGGGGCAGGCGCAGAATGCCCGTCCACATATTGTACTTGTACTGGTTGTGCAGACCGACCTTGACGTTATCCAGCACCGACATCTCGTTGAACAGGCGGATATTCTGGAAGGTACGCGCAACGCCTGCCTTGCTGATCAGCTCGGGGCTTTTGCCGGTAATGTCCTTGCCGTCCAGCACGATGTTGCCCTCGGTGGGCTTGTAGACGCCGGTCAGCATATTAAAAACGGTGGTTTTGCCGGCACCGTTGGGACCGATCAGCCCGTACAGATGCCCTTTTTCGATGGAAAGGTCAAGCTGCGCCACGGCCTGCAGACCGCCGAACGCAATGCCCAAGTTGCTGACTTCCAACAGTGCCATTTACGCCACCCCCTTCGGTTCATCCTTGCCCGTTTTGCGCAAGCGGGCAGTCACTTTTTTGCGCCACTCGATCATCTGCGGGCTTTGCCCGAAAATCATAACCACAATCAGGATAATGGCGTAGATAAGCATACGGTAATCGTTCATGCTGCGCAGGATCTCCGGCAGCACGGTCAGCACGGTGGCGGCAATGACCGAGCCGCGCAGGTTGCCGATGCCGCCCAGGACCACGAACACGAGGATTAAAATCGAGGTGTTGTAGTCAAACTTTTTGGCGACCAGCGAGGAGTAGTTCAGCGAGTAAAGCACGCCCGCCATACCGGCAAACACGGCACTGGTCACAAACGCCATCAGCTTGTATTTGGTGATGGGAATGCCTACCGAGCGCGCGGCGATCTCGTTGTCGCGGATCGAGGTGATGGCGCGTCCTGCGCGGGAATTGACAAGGTTCAGAATCACCACCAGCGTCAGCACGACCAGCACAATGCCGATGGTAAAGGTGGAGGCTTTCTTGATGCCGGTGATGCCCATAGCGCCGTTGATCAGAACCTTGCCGTCTGCCTCAAGGTGCAGCGAGTCGATATCCTTTAAGGAAAAATGCAGACCCTTGGCGTCGATGCCGAGGTTGCAGGCGTTCATAAAGTTTTTGACGATCTCACCGAATGCCAGCGTGACGATGGCGAGATAGTCGCCGGACAGGCGCAGAACGGGTACGCCGACGACAAAGCCGAACAGACCCGCCACAATACCGCCGACAACAAACGCCAGCAGCAGTGCCAAGGGCTTGGGGCAGGCGGTGTCATACAGGCAGACCCAGACCAGCGTGCCGGAAAAAGCACCCACGCTCATAAACCCGGCGTGACCAAGGCTCAGCTCGCCCAGAATGCCGACGGTCAGATTCAGCGAAACCGCCATAATTACATAAGCACAGATGGGAACCAACTGACCGGAAAAGGAGTTGGTCAGCAGCCCGGCAGCGCTGAGGATCTGAATCAGCAGATAAAAGCCCAGCACGATGCCGAAGGTGATGAAATTGCTCTTGGTGGAGCGTTTCATGGTTTTGAAATTCATAGCAGCCACCTTACACTTTCACGTTGACTTTCTTGCCCAGCAGACCCGTGGGCTTGACGATCAGCACCACGACCAGAACAAGAAACACGATGGCATCGGACAGCTGGGTCGAGATGTAGGCCTTGCTCAGGTTTTCGATGACGCCCAGCAGGATGCCGCCCAAGAACGCACCGGGGATCGAGCCGATGCCGCCAAAGACCGCCGCCACAAACGCCTTGATGCCGGGCATAGCACCGGTGGTGGGCTGCAAGGTGGGATAGGCGGAGCAGAGCAGCGCACCGGCAACGGCGGCCAGCGCCGAGCCGATGGCAAAGGTCAGCGAAATGGTGGCGTTGACGTTGACGCCCATCAGCTGGGCGGCGCCGCGATCCTCGGACACAGCCAGCATGGCGTGACCGGCGGGGGCATACTTGATAAACAGCATCAGCGCAATCATAATGACAACGCAGGCGGTAATGGTGACGACCGTTTCCGCCGGGATGCGCAGCTGCCCGTCAAACAGCGAGATGGGGGCAAAGCCCTTGACGACCGAGGTAAAGCTCTTGGGGCTGGACGTCCAGGACAGCTGTGCCACCTGCTGCAAAAGATAGCTCATACCGATGGCGGTGATCAATACAGCCAGCGACGGCGCGTCGCGCAGAGGACGGTAAGCGATGCGTTCAATCGTGACGCCCAGCACGGTGCAGACCACCATCGACAGCACGATCGCCAGGATGGGGTTCAGCCCTGCCGAGCCAAACGCGAAAAATACAATGTAGCTGCCAATCATGATGATATCGCCGTGGGCGAAGTTCAACATTTTGGCAATGCCGTAGACCATCGTGTAGCCTAGGGCAATCAGCGCGTAGACGCTGCCCAGGCTGATACCGCTGATCAGATAAGAGAAAAATTGCATTGCGAAGAACACCTCACTCTATCCCCTGCCGGTGTTTTGCCGCAACCCGTGCAGAAGAATTTTTTACTGCCAATACAAATAAAATGACGGCTGTCGGACATAATGACCCGGCAGCCGCCATCGGCTACAAAATTTACATAGCGGCGTAGGCACCGTCTTTGATGACGACAGCCTTAGGAGCCTTGGAAACTGCGCCGGAGGCGTCCCAAGTCATACCGTCGCCAGTCAGACCGTCAAAGGTCAAACCGGTGATCTGGGTCTTGAGGGCGTCGCACAGGTCGGAGGCGCTCATATCGCCGCTCAGGTTGCCTGCCTTGACGGCATCGTAGATGGCGTAGACAACGTCATAGGCATCGGCGGCGAACTGGTTGGGGATATCGCCGTAGGCTTCCTTGTAGGCGGTGACAAAGGCCTGGGTCTTTTCGCCGGAAGCATCGGCGGCAAAGGGGGTCAGAAGCATCAAACCTTCAGCCAGAGAGGTGTCGAAGCCTTTGATGGTCAGGATGCCGTCCATACCGTCGCAGCCGAAGAACTTGGGGGTATAGCCGCTGCTGTTGGCGGCGATCAGGATCTGGGAAGCCTCCTGATAGTAGATGGGCAAAAAGACGAGGTCGGCACCGGCAGACTGGCACTTGGTCAGCTGGGTGGACAGGTCGGACTTGTTGTCAGCGGTGAAGGCTTCGTCTGCGACGACTTCCAGCCCCTTGGCGGCAGCCTCGGTCTTGAACTTGTCGTGGATGCCGGCGGAGTAAGCGTCGGAGGAGTCGTAGATGATGCCGACCTTGGTGCCCAGTGCATTTTCGGCGATGTAGTCGGCAGAGGCAATGCCCTGGTTGGGATCGGTGAAGCAGATCTGGAATACGTTGTCACCGATCTGGATGACGGCCTCGGCGGAGGCAGAGGGGGTCATCATAAACAGGTTGTCATTGGCGGCCTCGGCGGCTACGGCCAGGGACGGGGTAGTGGTGGTGGGACCTGCCAGAACCTGCATGCCCCAGTCTTTCAGGCTGTTGTAGGCGTTGACGCTCTTTTCGGCGTCATGCTCGTCATCCTCAAACTTGAAGTCGAACACGGTGTAACCGGCAGCCTCGTTGATCTCCTTGACAGCCAGCTCCTCGGCGTTCTTGACCGCCTGACCGTAGATGGCAGCGCCGCCGGTAACGGGACCGATGCCGCCGATCTTGATCGGGGTGAAGTCCGCGGATGCGGTGGTGCTGCCGGTGGAAGCAGCAGCGTCAGAGGACGCGGCGGAAGATGCGGCAGAGGAGCCGCAGGCGGCAAGGCTCAAGACCATGGAAGCCGCCAAAACAGAACTAACAAACTTTTTCATATCTCTTTCCCTCCTAAGGATTGCAACACTTGAAAGTCGCACAACTTTGTGTTGCAAGATACTCATTATTATAGCGGGCAAATTCCCACTTTGCAAGAGTATTTATTGCCAGTGTTCCGGCTTTTTTTGCGGTGAATTATGGTAAAATCCACAAATTTTGGTTACAAAACTTTATCAATGTGAGAATATGCGGGAAAAAGTGATTTTTCCTTTGTAAAAATCCTTGCAAAATGCCGTGAAATTTGTCATAATATAAAGAAACCATCAAAAATTCAAAAGCGACAAGCGCGTTTTTTAAAATCGGAAAGGGGCAGCCGCCAGATGAAACTGTTGGAAGATCGCATTTTGCAGGAGGGTCAGGTCCGACCCGGCAATATATTAAAGGTAGATTGTTTTTTGAACCATCAGCTGGATGTTGAATTGCTGAGCAAAATCGGTGAGGAGTTCTACCGCATCTTTAAGGATGACGGCATCAACAAGATTCTGACCATTGAGGCATCCGGCATTGCCATTGCCTGTATGACCGCGCAGTATTTCAAGGTGCCGGTGGTTTTTGCCAAAAAGGCGAAGAGCAAAAATATTGACGGCGATGTGTTTACCAGCAAGGTGCAGTCCTTCACCTACGGCAAGGAGTACGACATCACGCTGGCGAAGAAGTTCCTCTCCCCTGCTGACAAGGTTCTGGTGCTGGACGATTTCCTTGCCAACGGCAAGGCGATGAAGGGGCTTTTGGACGTGTGCGAACAGGCGGGTGCGCAGGTGGGCGGCATCGGCATCTGCATCGAGAAGGGCTTCCAGCCCGGCGGTGCGGAGCTGCGCGCAGCCGGCTATAAGCTGGCAAGCCTTGCCATTGTCGATTCCATGAGCGACGACGGTCTGACCTTCCGCAAACAGTAAGAATCAAAAAGAACAGCCGCTGTCTGCAAGCGCAGACAGCGGCTGTTCTGTACTGTCTTACGACAGCAACAACATAACGGGTACTCCGCACGGGCGAGCAATGCTCGCCCCTACAAGCGAAGGGCAAATTTGTGCTAACCGCCAATTTCCTCGGCGGGGTGGGGTCACCCCGCCCTACGGGGCAACAAAAATCATTGCGCGGTAGGGGCGGGGCATGCCCCGCCCGCGACCGTTTATTATAATGGGTTGGGTTTGTAGGGGCGGCATATATGCCGCCCGTTGCAACCGCCCGGATATTACGAACTACCGGGTAAACCGCACGGGCGAGCAATGCTCGCCCCTACAAGCGAAGGACAAATTCGTGCCAACCGCCCATTTGCCCGAGGCAAGCAAAAAACCCCGCCCTGCGGATATTCCGCAGGGCGGGGTTCGTTATGCATTCAATCCGTTGACATTAGCCTTTGACAGCTGCAGCAACCTCGGCAGCGAAGTCCTCGTTGCGCTTCTCAAGACCCTCGCCCTTGGTGTAGTGGACGAAGCCCTCGATCTGGATGTCGCCGCCCAGAGCCTTGGCGGTGTCGGCAACGTACTTCTTGACGTCGATGCCGCCGTCCTTAATGAAGGCCTGATCGACCAGGCAGGCTTCCTTGTAGAACTTGCCCAGCTTGCCGATGGCCATCTTCTCTTTGATGGCGTCGGGCTTGTTGGCGGTCTTGGGATCGTTTGCCATCTGGGCGAGAACGATCTCCTTCTCCTTGTCCAGAACGTCGGCGGGAACGTCGCTCTCGTTCAGGTAAGTGGGGTTAGCAGCGGCGATCTGCATGGCGATGTCCTTGCCGAAGGCAGCGAACTCAGCCTTGGCAGCAACGTCGTCGCTGGTGGCAAACTTGACGATAACGCCGTGGGTGCCGCCGCCGTGAACGTAAGCGGCGCAGTGACCCTCGTAACGGGCAAAGCGGCGAACCTTGATGTTCTCCTTGATGACCAGGATCAGAGCCTTCAGGGCATCGTCCACGGTGCCCTCGCCCATCTTGGTGCTCATCAGAGCCTCGACATCGGCGGGGTTGGTCTCGGCGATGACCTTGGCGATATCCTTGGTGAACTCAACGAACTTTTCGTTCTTGGCAACGAAGTCGGTCTCAGCGTTTACTTCAACAACAACAGCGCAGTTGTCGAAAGAAACGGCATACACCATGCCCTCGGCGGCGATACGGCCGGCCTTCTTGCTGGCGGTAGCCAGACCCTGCTCACGCAGGATCTCAATGGCCTTGGCGAAGTCGCCGTCAGCCTGGGTCAGTGCCTTCTTGCACTCCATCATGCCGCAGTCGGTCTGCTTGCGCAGCTCCATAACGTCCTTTGCAGAAATAGCCATAGTACACGTTTCCTTTCTGTGTTATGCGTTGGGGGGCAAATTAGTCCTCTTTGCCCTCGGTCTCGGCGGCGGGAGCGTCCTGAACGCCCTGCTTGCCTTCCAGAACGGCACTGGCCATAGCGCCGGAGATCAGCTTGACAGCGCGGATGGCGTCGTCGTTGCCGGGGATAACGTAATCGATCTCATCGGGATCGCAGTTGGTATCAACGATAGCAACAATGGGGATGTTCAGCTTGCGGGCCTCGGAAACGGCGATGCGCTCCTTGTGGGGGTCAACGATGAACATAGCCTTGGGCAGGGTCTTCATGTTCTTGACGCCGCCGAGGTACTTGTCCAGCTTCTCCATCTCCAGCTCGAGCTTGACAACTTCCTTCTTGGGCAGCAGATCGAAGGTGCCGTCAGCCTGCATGGTCTTGAGCTGCTCCATACGATCGATGCGCTTACGGATGGTGCGGAAGTTGGTCATCATACCGCCCAGCCAGCGAGCGTTGACATAGTGCATACCGCAGCGGGTAGCCTCGTCGCGGATGGAATCCTGAGCCTGCTTCTTGGTGCCGACGAACAGGATCTCGCCGCCCTGAGCAGCGGTGTCGCGCACAAAGTTGTAAGCCTCGTCCAGCTTCTTCACGGTCTTCTGCAGGTCAATGATATAGATACCATTGCGCTCGGTGAAGATGTACTTAGCCATTTTGGGGTTCCAGCGGCGGGTCTGGTGACCAAAGTGGACACCGGCCTCCAGAAGCTGTTTCATAGATACGACTGCCATTGTAATTTCCTCCAATAAATTTAGTTTTTACCCTCCGCATTGTGGGGTTATGTTTTCTAACCGTTTTGCGTGTTACCGACAAAAAGGCACAAAAAAACAACGCAATGCGTGTGTATTGCCGTAGTATAATACCACAAGCCCGCCGAAATTGCAAGTGTTTTTTGCAATTTTGTGCGGGCTTGTGCGAATTTTTTACGTTTTGCCTTGTTTTCTGCTTCAGATGGAGATGGCATTGGCGATATCAAGCATATCGCGGTCAATGGTCTTGTGCATGGACAGCGCCACGTTGACATCGTAGTCCACGATCTGACCGCCGGACAGGGCGACAACGCGGTTGGAGATGCCCTTGTCCAGCAGATCAATGGCGTGGTAGCCCATCAGGGAGGCGTTCACGCGGTCACGGACCGAAGGGGAACCGCCGCGCTGAATGTGACCCAGAATGGTCGCGCGGGTGTCAACGCCGGTGGCAGCCTGAATCTGGTTGGCAAGCTCCTGAGAGTTGACAACGCCCTCGGACACGATGACAATGAAGTGCTTTTTGCCGGTGATCTGGGTCTTGCGCATACGGCTGAGGATGTCGCGCTCAAAATCAAACGGGATCTCGGGCAGCAGAACGGCCATAGCGCCGGTGGCAATGCCCACGTTCAGCGCAAGATACCCGGCATGGTGCCCCATGACCTCGACAACGCTGCAGCGGTCGTGGCTCTGGGTGGTGTCGCGCAGACGGTCGATGGCTTCAACGGCGGTGTTCATAGCGGTGTCGTAGCCGATGGTGTACTCGCTGCAGGCGATATCGTTATCAATGGTGCCGGGAATGCCCACGCAGGGAATGCCCAGATTGGACAGCGCACGCGCACCCATAAAGGAACCGTCGCCGCCGATGACGACCAGCGCGTCAATGCCCAGCTCCTTGCAGCGGGCAACGCCCTTTGCCTGACCTTCTGCCGTCTTGAACTCAAGGCAGCGGGCGGTATACAAAATCGTGCCGCCGCGGTGGATGATCTCAGACACGCTGCGCACGTTCATCTCGTAAACTTCGCCGTCGATCAGACCGTTGTAACCGCGCTGGATGCCCATCATGCGGTAGCCCTTGCTGATACCGGCGCGAACAATGGCTCGGACGGCTGCGTTCATGCCGGGCGCGTCACCGCCGCTGGTCAGAACACCGATCGTTTTGATTTCTTTAGCCATAAAAAATCCCTCCTGTTTTGGGGAAATGCCGGACGCAGTGGAAGCCGACATATTGGAAACAATAGAATAATTTTTTAACAATCCATACAACAACCTCATTATACCACAAGAAGTGCCTAACGATTATGGACAATTCTCTCAAAGTGTATGGATTTATTTTGCAGGATTGGGCAAATTCTGCACTTTTACGTTGTCTGCCCCCAAAATTTGCGCTAACTCGGCGCGCAACAGCGGGTCATCGACCACCGCCATATGCTGCGCCAGCATCTTTTGCCCGGTGTCGGCAAAGCGGAAATACACCCTTGCGGTGCCGCCGTCAAAGATGTTGCACAGCAGGTTTTCAATTTTATGCATCTCGGCGCATTGGCGGGAGGGTACGGTCAAAAAGTAACCGTTCACCCCTTCCCCGCTGACCTCGCGCTGCACCCGCTGCACGCGGTTGCGCCCGAAGCTGGCGGCAGGGTCGTAGCTGTCAATGGGCTGGATGCCGTCCACCACCAGACGGGCAGGCTCCTCCTCTTTGACAGACACGCGCCCGTTTGCCACGATGACGGCGTTTTCCTGCAATACGGCGCGGCAGTCTGCCAGCACGCGGGGGAAGATCAGCAGCTCCATCGTGCCGGTCAGATCCTCCACGGTGGTGAACGCCATCAGGGTGTTGGACTTGGTGGTCATAATTTTGTTTCTGACCACAATGCAGACCAGCGTTACCGTCTGGTTGTCGAATAGCTTGGCGTCCTCGCCCTGCAATTGGGCAACCGTGCAGGTGGAGATTTGGGCGATCTGTGCGCGGTAGGCGTCCAGCGGGTGACCGGACAGGTACAGCCCCGAAACCTCCTTTTCCATCTTGAGCAGCTCGGAGGTGGTGTACTCCGGCATATCGGGCACGCGGAACTCGTTGGCGGGCGCAGCGTCGCCGCTGAGCATACCGAACAGATCCATCTGCCCCTCCAGATTCTGGCGGGCGTCGTTTTCTATACTTTTTAATATACCCTCCACGCTTTCCAGCATGGCGCGGCGGCTGGATTCCAGCCGGTCAAAGGCACCGGCCTTGATGAGGTTTTCCAGTGCGCGGCGGTTCAGTTCGTTGCCGCGCAGCCGCTTGCAGAAGTCGTACAGGCTGCGGTACGGCTCCCCTGCCCGCAGGCGCACCACGGCGTCGATTAGCCCGCGCCCCACACTTTTTACGGCGTTCAGACCAAAGCGGATGCTGCCGCCGTCGGCGGTAAAGCCGCCGCGGGATACGTTGATGTCGGGCTGCTGCACGGTAATGCCCAGACGCTGGCACTCGGTCGTGTATTCAATGACCTTGGTGGTGTTGTCCAGCACGCTGGTCAGCAGGGCTGCCATAAACTCCTGCGGGTAATGGCATTTGAGGTAGGCGGTTTGGAACGCCACATAGGCGTAGCAGGCGGCGTGGGACTTGTTGAAGGCATACGATGCAAAACTGATCATATCATCGTAGATTTCGTTGGCGACAGCCTCCGGTATGCCGTTTTTGACGCAGCCGTTGCATTCCTTGCCCGGCTCGGTGCAGCCGTGGACAAAATGCTCGCGCTCCGCCTCCATGACCTTGAGCTTTTTCTTGCTCATGGCGCGGCGCACGTTATCGGCCTGCCCGAAGCTGAAGCCCGCCAGCTCGCGGCAGATCTGCATGACCTGCTCCTGATAAATGACCACGCCGTTGGTCACATCGACGATGTGCGCCATCTTGGGGGTCTTGTAGGTGATCTTGTCCGGCTCGCGGCGGTTGCGCAGATAGGTGGGGATAGAATCCATCGGACCCGGGCGGTAGAGCGAAATCAGGGCGATGATATCTTCCAGATTTTTGGGGCGCATACCGACCAGCACCTGCGTCATACCCGTGGATTCGAGCTGGAAGATGCCCTCGGTTTCGCCCTTGGCAAGCATAGCGTAGGTGGCGGGGTCGTCGTAGTCGATGTTCGCCATACGGAAATTCGGTTCGCGGCGGCGCACGGCGGTTTCGGTATCGTGGATGACGGTCAGCGTGCGCAGACCGAGGAAGTCCATCTTCAAAAGCCCCAGACGCTCGATCTCCACCATATTGAACTGGGTCACGGGCAAGCCGTCGTTGGTGGAAAGCGGCACATATTCGGTGGCAGGCTCGCGGGTGATGACAACGCCCGCGGCGTGGGTGGAGGCGTGGCGGGGCATCCCCTCAACTTTTAACGAAGTGTCGATCAAATCGTGGACTTGGCTGTCGGCTTCGTAGAGCGCCTTTAGGTCGGGGCTGACCTCCAGCGCCTTCTTCAGCGTCATTTTCAGCTCCATGGGGATGAGCTTGGCGACCTTGTCCACGTCCTGATACGGCAGTCCCATCACGCGCCCGACATCGCGCACGGCGGCGCGGGCTGCCATGGTGCCGAAGGTGACGATCTGCGCCACATGGTCGCGTCCGTACTTTTCGTTGACGTAGTCGATGACCTCCTGACGGCGCTCGTAACAGAAGTCAACGTCAAAGTCGGGCATGGAAACGCGCTCAGGGTTGAGGAAGCGTTCAAAAATCAGATTGTAGCGGATGGGGTCAATGTCGGTGATGCCCACACAGTAGGCGGCAAGGCTACCCGCGCCCGAGCCGCGCCCGGGACCGACCGGGATGTCCCGGCTTTTGGCGTAGTTGATAAAGTCGTAGACGATGAGGTAGTAGTTGGTGTACCCCATCGTTTTGACGACGTTGATCTCATACGCAAGGCGCTCGCGCAGGGCGTCGGTGACCTTGCCGGGATAGCGGCGCTCCAGCCCCTCGTAGCAGAGCTTTTCAAAGTAGGCTTGGTTTTCCATGCCGTCGGGCGCTTTGAAGTAGGGCAGCTTGGTGTCGCCAAAGGTAAAGGAAAAATTACATTGCTCCGCAATTTTATTGGTGTTCTCGCAGGCTTCCGGCACCAGAGAGAACAAATCGTACATCTCGTCGGTGCTTTTTAAGTAGAACTCATCGGTCTGAAATTCCATGCGGTCGGCATCGGCAATGGTCTTGCCGGTCTGGATGCACAGAAGGATGCTCTGCATCTTGGCGTCATCACGGCTGATGTAGTGCGCATCGTTGGTGGCAACCATCGGGATGCCGGTTTCGCGCGCAAGGCGGATGAGCTGCGGCAGCACGACCGAGTCCTCCTCCAGACCGTGGTCCTGCAATTCCAGATAGTAGTTTCCCGCCCCGAACAGATCGCGGAAATACAGGGCGGTCTGCTTGGCGCGCTCGTAGTCCCCTGCCAGAATCGCCTGCGGCACCTCGCCCGCCAGACACGCCGACAGGCAGATCAGACCCTCGTGGTACTTTTCCAGCAGCCCCTTATCCACGCGAGGCTTGGAGTAGAACCCCTCGGTAAAACCGGCGGATACCATTTTAATCAGGTTTTTGTAGCCGGTTTCGTTTTTGCACAGCAGCACAAGGTGGTTGTTGCCGTCGATGCGGTTGACCTTGTCAAACCGCGTGCGGGTGGCAACGTACACCTCGCAGCCGATGATGGGCTTGATGCCCGCCGCCTTGGCGGCGTCAAAAAATGCCACGCAGCCGTACATAACGCCGTGGTCGGTGATGGCGCAGGCGGTCTGCCCCATCTCCTTTAAGCGGTCAAACATACGGTCAATGCGGCAGGCGCCGTCCAGTAGGCTGTACTCGGTATGCACATGCAGGTGGGTAAATTGGCGTTGGGTCACATCAGACATGGTTTGCGTCCTTTTCGGTGGTGCGGGGCTGCAGGCGGGCGGCAGCCTCCTGAATGCGTTTCATCCGGTGGGAAAGCCCCGCCTTGCTTACGGGCGGGTCAAATTTTTCGGCAAGCTTTGCCAGCGGCAGATCGGGGTACTGCATACGCAATTCGGCGGTCTGACGCAGGTTTTCCGGCAGGGTGTCCAAGGCGTTGGCAGCGCGCAGCTGCTCAATGGCAAGATGCACCTGCACGGCGGCCTGCACGCTTTTGCCGATGTTGGCGGTTTCGCAGTTGGAAAGGCGGTTGGTCTTGTTGCGCATCTCGTTGTAGACGCGCTGCTCCATAATGCGCATGGCAGCGCCGCCCGCGCCCATAAAGGTCAGAAGATCCTCAATATGGTCGGCGGCCTTGATGTACACGGTGTTGGAGCCCTTGCGCAGCGCGCGGTGGGGGTAAAAATGATGCTCGGCAAGCATGGCTTCCAGCTGCTGGGAGAGGTAATGCCGGGTGGACAAAAACTCCAGATTGTAGCTTTTTTCGGGGTCGGTGATGGTGCCGCAGCACAAAAATGCGGTAGAAATAAACGCCTGTACGCAGTTTTGGCACTTGAAGTGGTCGGGGCGGATGCGCAGGGTCGGCTCCTTGCCGGTATGCCCGAACAGCGCCAGCAGTGCCGTGACCTGTGCGGGATCCTTGACGCTGAACTCGTACACGCAGCCGGTCGGGCGCTCCTTGCGCAGCACGCTGCCTTGGATGCCGCAGCGGCGGTAAAGCTTTTGGGCAAAGGCGGCGACGCCCTCGTTTTCGGTTTGCAGCACGACACCCCGGTCATCGAAATATTTACCAAAACAGGCCACCGCATAGGCGGCGGCCACGGTGCAGCAGGACTTAGTGATTTTATGGCGCAGGATTTCGTTTTTGACTTCTTGCGAAAAACTCAAGGCTTGGTTCTCCTATGCTTACAGTGTTCGGGCGGCATCGCGGTGCAAAACGGCGGGGATATAGCCCTGCTTTTGGCAAAATTCTGCGATTTTGCGTGCAAAAGTGATGGAACGGTGCTTGCCGCCCGTGCAGCCCACCGCGATCATCAGCTGGCTTTTGCCCTCCTTGATATACAGCGGCAGCGCATAGGCAAGAAAATTTTCGTACCGATGCAAAAGCTCCTGCGCCTCGGGGAAGGACATCACATAATCGTACACCTCGGCATCCAGCCCGGTTTTGTGCTTTAATTCCGGCACATAGAAGGGGTTGGGCAGGCAGCGCACATCCAGCACAAGGTCGGCCTCCTGCGGAAGCCCGTACTTGAAGCCGAAGGAAACCACGGTCAGCGCCATGGGGCTTTCGCCCTTGTCCAAAAACAGGCTGCAGACGCGCTCCTTGTTCTGTGCGGTGGAAAGAAGTGACGTGTCTATGACATACTTTGCGCGGTCACGCAGCGGCTGCAGCAGGGCGCGTTCCCGGTGGATCGCCTCGGTGATGGGTACCTTTTGCGCGATGGTGATGGGGTGCTGGCGGCGGGTTTCTTTGTAGCGGCGCTGAATGACAGCATCGTTGGCGTCCAGAAACAGGATGTCATACGCAATTTTTTTGGCATCCAGATCGGCAAGCGCCGCGTTCAGCTCCTCGCCGGAGCGCACACCGCGCACGTCCATAACGACCGCCACGCGGGAAAGCTGGTTTTCGCCCTGCAGGGCAAAGTCCACAATACGCGGCAGCAGCGCGGCGGGAATGTTATCAATGCAGAAAAAACCGATGTCCTCCAGCGCATTGACAGCCATCGACTTGCCCGCACCGGACAGACCCGTAACAATTACAAAATTCATAGGTTTCCCCGTAAAAATTACTTTACAACGCGAATTTCTCGTTCCAAAACAAAGCCGGTCTTTTCCCGGACAACTCGCTTGACCTGCTCGGTCAGTGCCAGCACGTCGGCGCAGGTCGCGCCGCCCCGGTTGATGACGAAGCCGCAGTGCTTTTCGCTGATTTGCGCGCCGCCCACCTGCAGACCGCGCAGCCCGCAGTCCTCGATGAGCTGGCCCGCAAAGGCACCCTGCGGACGCTTGAAGGTGCTGCCGGCGCTGGGCCATTCCAGCGGCTGCTTGTCCCGGCGGCGCCGCAAAAAGTCCTGCATCTGTGCGGTGATGGCATCCTTATCCCCTGCCGCCAGCCGCACGCGCGCCGAAACGATGCACCATGCGGGGTGTTGCTCAAATACGCTGGTGCGGTAGCCCAAAGCCAGCTCGGCGACGGGCAGCGTGCAAAGTGCGCCGTCCTCGTTCAAAAAGGTGACCTCGGTCAGCACGTCCTTCATCTCGCCGCCGTAGGCACCGGCGTTCATATACACGGCACCGCCGACGGTACCGGGGATACCGCAGGCAAATTCCAGCCCGGTCAAGCCGCGGCTCTGTGCCTCGGCGCAAAGCCGCCCCAAGGTGGACCCGGCGCTGACGGTCAGAACGGCAGCGCCGTCGGGCTGGGTTTCGCAGACGGCGGGCGCATCGATGCCGCGCAAATCGATCACGGCACCGTCAAACCCCTCGTCAGAAAACAGTGTGTTGGAGCCGTTGCCAAGCAGATACCGCCGCACGCCGTGGGCGCGGCAAAGCGCCAGCATTTCACGCAGCTGTGCAGTATTTTTGGGTGTCAACCAAAAGCGTGCTGCCCCGCCGATGCGAAAGGTCGTGTGCGGGGCCAACGGCTCCTGCTCGGAAAAAGGCAGGGCGGCGTTGCCGAGCGCCTGCCGAAGGGTAACTGCAGTTTGCTGCTGCATAGTTCCTCCTGTTTGTCAAATGGAACCGGCGAGCGTGGCTGCGCCGATGACACCGGCGTCGTTGCGCAGGGTGCAGGCGCAGATTTTGGGGAAGTTGCCGGAGGTGATGCCCTGCGTCTCTTTTTCGGCGTAGGCGCGCACGGGTGCCAGCAGCACCTCGCCCTGATTGGACACGCCGCCGCCGATGCAGATAACCTCCGGCTGGAAGGTATTGATGACGTTGGCAATGCCGCAGCCGACGTACTCCATCCAGCTTGCCAGCACCTGCTTGGCAATTTCATCGCCCTGCTCGGCGGCATCGAAGGAGGTCTTGGCGTTGACGTGGTCGATGTCGGACACGATCTTCCACATCAGGCTGTCGTGGTGCTGCTCCATAGCGGCTTTGGTTTCGCGGGTCAGCGCACTGGCGGAGGCATAGCGCTCCCAGCAGCCGCGGCGTCCGCAGGTACACTGGATGCCGTCCTTGACGATGACGTGGTGACCCATCTCACCGGCGGCAAAGTTGAAGCCGCGCAGAATTTTGCCGTTCAGGATGATGCCGCTGCCAATGCCGGTTCCCAGCGTGATGATGACGGCATTCTTGTAGCCCTTGGCACCGCCGGCAATGTACTCGCCGAAGGCGGCGGCGTTGGCATCGTTTTCCACATAGACCTTGCAGCCCAGCAGCTTTTCCATATCGGAACCAAGGTTCCAGTCGTGATAGCCGAAGTTGGTGTTAAAGCCGACAAAGCCGGTGGTGAAATTGACGCTGCCCGGCGTGCCGATGCCTACATAGGCTATGTCGGAAAACGGGACTTTATTCTCGCGTGCGACGGCGCGGCACAGGTCTGCCAGTGCCTTTTCCAGGTCGGCAGCGGGGCGCGGCAGGCGGGTCGCCCAGGTGATTTTGCCCACAATATCGTAGTTTTCGTCCACAAGACCGGCGGTCATGGTGGTGCCGCCCAAATCAATACCGATAGTATACTTGCTCATAATATAATTCCTCCTATTTCGTTCGCACAGGCGCGCCCGTGCGTTTTCAGTTCGTTGATGAGATTTTGTGCCGTGGCGTTGACGACCAGCGCCTGCGGAAACTGCACTTCGTCCAGCAGGGCGCTTAAAGAACGGGTGTTGTTTTGCAGCTGGGGAACACTGTGGGCATCGCTGTTTACGGCGATGCGGCAGCCGTATTTGGCGCAGGCTTCCAGCAGCAGGCGCATATTGGGGATGCCGTCCCGGCGCACGTTGGCGGAATTGCCGTTCAGCTCCACGACCTTGCGGTTCTGGGCAAAAACCTTGACCACGGTGTCGTAATCGTAGCGGTAATTCTGCTGTTCGGAATGACCGATGCAGTCCACATAAGGGTTTTCGGCAACCGCCAGCCAAAGGCGGGTTGCCTCCTTACAGGTCAGCACGCCGGGCATACAGGGGCTGTGGATGGAGGCAACGACCCAGTCCATACCGGCCAGCATGGTCTGCGGCAGATCCAGCCCGCCCTTGGTGTCCATAACGTTGACCTCGGCTCCATAGAGAACGGCGACGCCGTTCTGGCGGTGCGGCAGGGCGCTGAGGTTGGCAAAATGCCAGATGTGCGGCGCGTCCGGCATGGCGGGCGCGTGGTCGGTCAGCGCCAGCGCCGCAAGACCCATCTCATGGGCGGCGGCGGTCATTTCTGTTAAGGTGTTGAATGCATGGGAGGCGCAAAGGGTGTGGGTGTGAAGATCTGCGATCAATTGCATAAAATGTAGGTGCCTTCTCTTTCCGTATTGTCTTTACAGGGAAATATCGTCCTGCAGCCCCAGCTGCGCCAGCAGCTCCTTGGCGGCGTTGTAACCCATTTCTTTCTGGCGGTTGTTGATGGCAGCCGTTTCCAGAATGACGGCAAGGTTGCGTCCGGGCATAACGGGGATCAGGATGCTGGGGATCTTGACGCCAAGAATGTCGTAGTAGTCGGTTTCCAGCCCGGTGCGGTCGTAGTTTTTGGTGCGATCCCACGGTTCCAGCTGGACGACCATCTCGACCTCCACGCTGGAGCGCACCGAGCCGATGCCGAACACCCGCGCAACGTTGATGATGCCGATGCCGCGCAGCTCGATAAAATGGCGGATGTTGGCAGGCGCAGTACCCAGAATTTTGCGGTAGCTGATCTTGCGCAGCTCAACGGCATCGTCGGCAATCAGGCGGTGACCGCGCTTGACCAGCTCAATGGCGGTTTCGCTTTTGCCCACGCCGGAGTCGCCCAAAATCAGGATGCCCTCGCCGTAGACCTCCACCAGCACGCCGTGGCGGGTGATGCGGGGCGCCAGCTCGGTGTTCAGCGTGGTGATCAGCACGCCCATCAGGGCGGAGGTCATCTCGGTCGAAAGCAGGACGGGTACGCCGTACTGCTTGGCAAACTGCATCATTTCCGAAAGCGGTTGCAGCCCGCGGGACAAAATGACGGCGGGCGGCTGGAACGAGAACAGCTTTTCCAGATGGGTGTTGCGCAGGCTGGGCGAAATTTCCTCCAGATAGGACATTTCGGTCAGCCCAATGATCTGCAGGCGGTGGCAGTCAAAGTTTTCGTAGTAGCCGGCCAGCAGCATACCGGGGCGGCTGGCTTCGGTAGCGGTGACCTTGATTTTTTCCAGTTCGCAGGGGGTGTAGGCAACGGTCAGGTTGGCTTCGCTGGCGAGCTTTGCCAGCGACACGGAAAATTCAGACAAAACAAGACGCTCCCTTCCGAATGATACTTACTAGTATTATAGCGTAAGGGCGGTTTTTTGTACAGTAGTTGACGAAAAAGATTGCCAAAAAAATATCCGCCCCGAAGGGCGGATGCAGGAAGCGCCGAAGCATTATGGGTAAACCCGCATATAAGGCTTTCTCGGCGGGGGTTATTCCCCTTCCGCCTCGTAGGATTCCTGTTCCTCGGCGAGCTTTTCCCACTCGTCAAACAGCTCCTGCTGGTGGAAGCGGGTGTCGTCCAGCTCATCGCATTTGTCGCGCAGCAGCAGATGGTCGCGCAGCACTTCGGGGGCGCTGATGTCGTTTTCCAGCTCGACAATGCGCGCGCCCAGCTCCTCGATTTCGGTTTCCACCGCCTTGATGCGGGCGCGCACCTCGGCGCGGCGGCGGCGCTGCTCTTTGCCGTAGGCTTGCTTTTTGGCGGTGTCAGCGGCTTTTTGCTGCTCGGTGGTCTTGCCCTGCTCGCGGTTTTGCAGTGCCTCCAGGTTGGGGTAAAACAGCGCCTGCCCGTTTTCCAGATACAAAATCGGGCAGCCCAGCGTCTGCATCAGGTACCGGTCATGGGTGACCAGCAGCAGCGTGCCGGTGTAGGCGGCAAGCGCCTCGGTCAGGCTTTCGCGCATATAGATATCCAAATGGTTCGTAGGTTCGTCCAAAAACATCAGGTTGGGGCGTTCCAGCGCCAGCTCGGCAAAGCGCAGGCGTGCCAGCTCGCCGCCTGAAAGCGACGCGCAGTCCTTAAAGACCTCCTCGCCCCGGTAGCCGAAGCGTGCCAGATGGCTGCGCACCTCCAGCTCGGTAAAGCGGGGGTACTGATTCCAGATGGCATCAATGACACGCCCGGCGCGGTGTGCCTGCTGCTGGGTAAAGATGCCCACCTTGGCGCCCGTACCCAGCCGCACCATACCACCGCTGGGGCGGCGCTTGCCGTCCAGCACCTGCAGCAGCGTGGATTTGCCCGTGCCGTTGGGACCGGCAATGACCAGCTTGTCCCCGCGGTGTATGACATAGTCCAGCGTGTCCAGCAGGGTGCGCTCCCCGATGCGGATGGACAGGTTTTTCATAATGACCAGCTCGTCATACGGCTCGATGTCGTAGGTAAAGCGGAAGTTCAGCTCCCGCGCCTCGTTGACAGGGGCTTCGACGATTTCCAGCTTTTCCAGCTGCTTGCGGCGGCTCTGCGCCATCTTGGTGGTCGAGGCGCGCACAAGGTTGCGGTCCACATAATCCTGCAGCTTGGCGGCCTTTTCCAAGGCGGCATCGTGCAGCTTCTGCTGGCGCTCGTCGGCGGCCTCGCGCTGGGGCAGATACGCCGAGTAGTTGCCGCGGTAGGTCAGTACAGTCTTGCCGCGCAGCTCCCAGATGCGGGTGCAGACGGCGTCCAGAAAATAGCGGTCGTGGCTGACCACCAGCACCGCGCCGCGGTAGCTGCGCAGGTAGGCTTCCAGCCATGCCATGGTTTCTAAATCCAGATGGTTCGTAGGCTCGTCCAGAATCAGAAGGTCGGGGCGCTCGACCAGCAGCCGCGCCAGGCGCAGACGGGTCTGCTCGCCACCCGAAAGCACCCCGGCGGGCTTTTGCCAGGTTTCGGCGGGAAAGCCCATACCGTTGAGGACCTTTTTGATCTGGGTGTCCATATTGTAGGCGTCCATCGCGTCCACCACGGCGGTGCAGTGGGCAATCTGCTCGGTCAGCGCGGCATCGTCGGGGGTGTGCGCCAGCTGCGCCTGCAGGGCTTCCATGCGGGACAAGGCGTCCAGCGCCGGGGCAAACACCAGCTTCATGGTGGCGTAAATGTCAAGGTCGGGGTCCAGCCGGGCGTTTTGCTCCAGATACCCCACGGTCACGCCGGTGCCGAACGCCGCATCGCCGCTATCGGGCAGGCTTTCGCCGCAAAGAATACGCAGCAGCGTGGTTTTGCCGGTGCCGTTGGCGCCGATCATACCGATGCGGTCCCCTTTTTCGATGGCGGCGTTGACATCGCGCAGCACCTCGTGCTCGCCAAAGCTTTTGCCTAAATCTTTCAGTTCCAGCAGCATAGTTGTATTTCCTTTTTTCTCAAAAATACCGCTGCCGAAAAAAGCAGCGGTACGGAATGTTACAGGGCTTCGTTGCTGTGGCGGCGGTTGCGCACGCCCAGATTTTCCAGCTCCTCCGGCTCCATGACGATGCGGTACAGCTCCTCAAAGGAGGTAACGGTGTACTTGGGCTGGATGCCGGTATTGTTTTCCTGATTTTTAAAGTTGACCCAGCAGGTGTCCAGCCCGGCGTTGATGCCGCCCTTGATGTCTGCCAGCAGGTCGTCGCCCACCACCAGCACGCGGCGGCGGTTGGTAATGCCGAGGTCGCGCAGTGCATACTCAAAGAATTTGGCGCTGGGCTTGGCGGCACCGATTTTTTCGGAGATATAAATGCCGTCCATAAAGCGGTCAATGCCGGAGGCGGCAATGCGCGGCTCCTGCACGGAAATCGAGCCGTTGGACACGATGGCAAGGGTCGCCACCTCGCCGAGTTCCTCCAGCGCGGTAAGCGCGCCCGGCAGTAAGTCGGCATGGGTGGAAAGCAGCTCCTCGTAGCGGTCGTTCATGGCGGCACCCTTGCCGTTGTCAGGCACGCCGACTGCCTGCATAAAGCGGGAAAAGCGCACCTGAAACAGCCGCTTGCGGGTCAGCTGCCCCTTGGCAAGGGCGTCCCACAGCTCGCGGTTGACGGTATGGTAGGTTTCGCAGGCGGCGGCATCGTGGGGCAGGTCGTACTCGGTCAGCATATCGGTCAGTGCCTGACGCTCGGCGGCGTCAAAGTCCAGAAGCGTGTTGTCCACGTCCAGTAAAACACAGGTATAAATGGCCATTTTTGGGGTTACTCCTGTTCGTTCGGGCAACGAAATGCCGCAGCCGCCGCAGCAGGGCTGAAAACCGCCGGGTGGGAATTATGCGGTGTTGCCTTGGGTTGGGGCTTTCTCCGGCAGTTCCTCGGGTACGGGGGCATCGGGCGGGAAATTTTCCACGCTGCCGTTGGTCACATCGTTTTGCCCGTTGTCGGGGACGAAGCCTTCTTCACATTCAAAAAAGTAGAGCATAGCGGGTCACCTCCGCTTCAGTATATGCCGAAGCGGGGCGCGGGGTCACTGCCCATCAGCGCTGCTGCTGCCGGGATCGGAGCCGGAACTGGCACCGGGATCGGAGCCGGAGCTGGCACCGGAATCGGAGCCGGAACTGGCACCGGAATCGGAGCCGGAACTGGCTCCCGTATCCGGGTTCGTGGTGAGAGGCGGTGTCGGGGCTTTGACGGTGATGGTCACAGTGGCGTCCACACCGTTGTTCTTGGCATGGATGGTATAGGTGCCGGCGGCATCGGGGCGGAAGGTGGCGGTGTCACCGCTGGCGGTCCAGCCAATCTCATCGCAGCTCCAGGTGGTGCTGCCGCTGGGGTTGGTAACCTTGGCGGTCAGGGTGATGTCCTGACCGGGGGCAATTATGCTGCCCTTGTAATCAATGGTAACGGTGGTCGGGTCAGCCTGCACGGTCACCTTGAACTCGGCGCTGGCGTAGGTGCCGTTGATCTCAATGCCCGCTTTGATGGTGTAGGTACCGGCGTTGTCGCCCTTGAAGGTGTAGGAGCTGCCGTTGGATTGCAGCTCGCCGTTGACGGCCCACTGCAGCTTGGAGGAATCGTAGTCCTTCTCGCCCAGCTTGACAAAGCCAGTGACGGTCACGCTTTCGCCCTTCTTGATGGTCACGTCGGAGCGGTCAAGCTTGACCTCGACGCGGGCGTCGTTGAACATCGCCTTGACGGACTTGCCCGCGCGGGAAACTACGTCCACACGCTTGGCATCGGTGACGCCGTCGCTCCATTTATAGAAAACATAGCCCTCGGCTGCCACGGCGGTAACGGTGATGCTGTCCCCCTCCTGCGCCTCAATTTCCAGCGCAGGAACGTTGGTCTGACCGTTGCCGGTCAGGCTGCCCTTGCTTTTGTCCTCCACCTCATAGCTGTACACGATGGGTTCCGGCGTGGGGGTGGGGGTCGGCGTAGCAACGCCCACAGCAGCGGCGGCGCGCTTGGGGATATCGTTGGTATCCGGGCGGCGGTCGTCGGTCTGGTAGGCGTGGTTCATTATGTAGTTTGCCAAGGCGGTGGCACCCGAGCGGGACAGCCCGCTGCCGGAGAAATAGGTGTCCTCCCCATAGCCGGAGTCGGTCTTTAAAACCTCGGCGGTGTTCAGATATTTGCAGTCCAGATCCTCGCACAGGGCGGCAATGCCTTGGTTGTACTGGTCGATCAGCGTCTGGGTGGCGGCGGCGTTGGTGGAGGATTCCGTCACAGGCACAACACCGGCGGCGATGACATCGCAGTAGGAGTAGGCGGCCTTGATGTTCTGCAAAAGCTGCTTGTAGTCGGTCAGGAAGGCGGAAACATCGGTGCCGGCGGCGGCATCGGCGCTGCCCAGCGTCACGATGACGCGGCGGGGCTTCATTTTAGCAATGGCCTGCAGCAGCGTGTAGGAGTTGGAGTCCTCCTCAAAGTTGACGCAGCTTTCGCGTCCCACCTGCGCGACCAGAAGCCCGTCCTTGCCGACGTACTGGTCCAAGGTGATGCGGCTGTCCTGCGAGAGGGTGACCGCCGTCTGGTCACCGGCAAACACGCTGGAGGTGATGTAGCTGTCGTCAGCGGTGGTGGCACCCAGCACGGCGGACAGGCTGGTGTCCAGCGGGTAGGCATCGGGGTCGTAGCCGCCCTTTTTGCCGCCCGAGGACGGCTTTGCCAAAAACGAAGCGGCGATGATGCTGACAATAAGAGCCGCCGCACAGGCTGCCAGCACGATGCAGGCCTTGCGCTGCGTGGGGCTGAGTTCTGCCAAACGGTGGGAGTTATCGTGACTCATGGTACTGTGACCTCCTAGATCAAAAGGCGGGACAAGGTCTTGCAGAAAACCCGGTCGCACCCACAATATTCAGTATATAATGGTCATTATAACACAGATGGGCGCCTTTGGGTATGGTTTTTCACAAATTGTCATAGATTACAATTTGGTTACAAACCGAACAGGACAAAACCGCCACAAAAAATGCGCCCGCACAGGCGGACGCATTGTAAAATTTTGCTTACGACAGCAGCATACGGTCATTGTCCAAGCTGCCGCCGCTGACCTGCTCAAACCGCTGCAGCAGGTCGCTGACCTGCAGGTTGGCTTTTTCCTCACCGCGCACATCGTAAATGATGTGTCCCTCGTGCATCATGATCAGCCGGTTGCCGTACTTGATGGCATCTTTCATATTATGGGTGATCATAAGGGTGGTCAGGTGGTTCTCGCTGACGATCTTCTGCGAAAGCTCCAGCACCTTGGCGGCGGTCTTGGGATCCAACGCGGCGGTATGCTCGTCCAGCAAAAGCAGCTTGGGGCGCTTGAGCGTTGCCATCAACAGGGTCACGGCCTGACGCTGCCCGCCCGAAAGCAAGCCGACCTTGCTGGTCATACGGTTTTCCAGCCCTAAATCCAGCGTTTTCAGCAGCTCGTAGTATTCGTCATGCTCTTTTTTGGTGATGCCGATGCGCAGCGTACGCTTGGCACCGCGCCGGGCAGCCAGCGCAAGGTTTTCGTCAATTTGCATGGTGGCGGCGGTACCCATCATGGGGTCCTGGAACACGCGCCCGATGTACTGTGCGCGCTTATGCTCCGGCAGGCGGGTGATGTCCTGCCCGTCCACGAGGATCTTGCCCATATCAACGGGCCACACACCGGCAATGGCGTTCAGCATGGTGGACTTGCCCGCGCCGTTGCCGCCGATAACGGTGACAAAATCGCCGTCCTGCAGGGTCAGCTCCAGCCCGCGCAGGGCAACCTTCTCGTTGACGGTGCCGGCATTAAAGGTCTTGTAAACATTTTTGATCTCAAGCATGGTGCTTCTCCCCTTTCTTGACAGCGGGCTTGGTGAAATACTTGCCCTTCCAGTACGGAATTGCCAGGAAGGCAGCCACTACCAAGGCGGTCAGCAGCTTGAGGTCGTCGGTGGAAAGCCCCAGACGCAGCACGAAGTTCATGACAATATAGTAGATGATGGCACCGATGATGGACGCCAGCAGCTTGAGGGCAAAGTTGCGGAACACGCGGCTGAAGATGACCTCGCCGATGATGACGGCTGCCAGCCCGATGACGATGGCGCCGCGTCCCATATTGATGTCAGAGAAGCCCTGATACTGCGCCAGCAGACCGCCGGACAGCGCAACCAGACCGTTGGAGATCATAAGCCCCAGAACGGTGGCAACGTTGGTGTTGATGCCCTGTGCGCGTGCCATATGGCGGTTGGCACCGGTTGCACGTAGGGCGCAGCCCAGCTCGGTGCCGAAAAACCAGTACAGGGCGGCGATGGTCACCAGGCAGAAAATGACCAGAATCAAAATGGGGTTGTGCAGGACCATATCGCGCACATAACGCGCGGAAACCAGCAGACCGTATTTATCCACGCTGATGGGCAGGTTCGCCTTGCCACCGCCGGTACCCGTACCCATAATGCGCAGGTTGACCGAGTACAGCGCCAGCTGGGTCAGGATGCCGGCAAGGATCGCGGGGATGCCGCAGGCGGTGTGGAAAAGCCCGGTCACAAGCCCTGCCAGCATACCGGCGGCGGTGGCGGCGACCAGCGCCAGCCCCACGGGTACGCCGTTAAGCACCAGCACGACACAGACTGCACCGCCGGTACCCAAGGAGCCGTCCACGGTCAGATCGGCAACGTCCAGAATACGGTAGGTCAGATACACGCCGATCGCCATAATGCCCCAGATAAGCCCTTGGGCAACGGCACCGGGCATAGAATTCATCAGGGAAGTAAGGAAAGACATAATAAAACTCCTCTGCGTTGTTTTTGGGGAAATACCATAAGGCAATGCCGCACAATTTGAAGTACCGATACGGCGGGAATTGTGCGGTGTTGTCATAAGCACCAAAACAGCGGGCAAAGCGCTGCTTGCACTTTTCCCGCTGTTATGGGTGATGTGTCAGACCAATCAGCCGATGGCTGTGTAATCGTCGGGGATGGTCAGACCCAGCGCCTCACAGTTGGCGGCATTGTACTTTTTGGTGACGTTGGGGGCGTACTGAACCGGCATGGCGGAAACGTCCGCGCCCTCGGTCAAAATCTTTGCAGCCATCTCGCCGGTGGCGTAGCCAAGGTCGTAGTAGCTGATGGACAGGGTGGCAACGCCGCAGCCGCTGCAGATGCCCTCCTCGCCGGTGACGGCGGGGACCTTGGCGGGCAGCAGCACGTTGGCGATGGCTTCGGTGTTGGAGGCGGCGGTGTTGTCGGTGGGGATGTAGATGACGTCGGAGGCGTCAGCGGCGGTCTGCGCCACCGAGGTGACGTCGTTGGTGTCGGTGAAGGCGTAGCGGCTTACGGTAAAGCCCATGTCGGTCAGGCAGCCCTCCATAACATCGCACTGGTATACCGAGTTCGGCTCGGCGCTGCAGTACAAAAGACCCACGTTTTTGGCGTCGGGGAACAGCTCCTGAACCATGGCTGCCTGCTGATCCAGCGGTGCCAGATCGGACGTGCCGGAAATGTTGTTGCCCACGGTACCCGTCCAGTCGGAGATGTCCAGCGCGGTGGCGTAGTCGGTGACCGAGGTACCCAGCACGGGGATGGTGGCGGTAGCCTGCGCGGCTGCCTGCAGGGGTGCGGTGGCGTTTGCCAGAATCAGGTCAACGTTGTTGGAAACAAAGCCGTTTACGATGGTGGCGCAGTTGGCGGAATCGCCCGAGGCGTTCTGCTCGTCAAACTTAACGGCATCGCCCAGCTTGGCGGTCAGGGCGTCCTTAAAGCCCTGGGTAGCGGCATCCAGAGCCTCGTGCTGTACCAGCTGGCAGATGCCGACGGTGTAGGTCTTGGCGGCCGTGCTGTCCGCCGCAGAAGCAGCGGCGGAGGAAGCAGGAGCAGACGAGGACGCGGCACCGCCGCATCCGGCAAGAGCGGCAGCTATTGCGGCAGCCATGGCAACGGAAATGATTTTTTTCATATTTTTATCCTCCCAAATTCGGCAGCAGCCTTGGCAGGCGTACCCACTGTTTGGTGCTGGGGTCCCTCTGTACTGCCGATTTAATGCTTTAAAGTATAGCACACTTTAGTGCAGTAAAGCAATAGACAATGTAAACAATACAAAGGGTGTTTGGGAAGAAAATTTTTCTGTATTGACGAAAGGCGGGGCGTTGCGCCTGCGCAGAGTTAAGCAATGTAGGGCGGGGTGACCCACCCCGACGAAAAAGGCTTCCCCCAAGGGGGAAGCCTTTTATGCGGTTTACCCGTCAGGTCGATTTGCCCGGATGGTTGCGCGGGCGGCATATATGCCGCCCCTACCAACCAACCCGTAAAATGATCAACATCGTAAAACCGCGGGCGGGGCGTGCCCCGCCCCTACCCCGCCATGTTTTTTATTGCCCCGTAGGGCGAGGTGACCCCACCCCGCCGAGGAATTTTGCGGCGGGGACGGGCTGTTCGACTCCTCAGCAGCTCAACATAAAAAGCACACCCCGTGCCGGGATACGGCGGTGGCAATTCGGGAACGCTGATGGGAGTCTCCCGCGCCCTCGCAAACAGCCCACCGGGCTGATTTGCGCCCCGCTGCGGCGGGGACGGGCTGTTCGACTCCTCAGC
>SFOX01000040.1 GCA_004552305.1 Subdoligranulum variabile
ATCGGCGGAGCCGTAAGACGGGAGCGGGTGGGCGGGGCGTCAAAAAATGTGTCTTGACGATTTTTTAGCCCCGCCCGTCCGCGACCTTCCTCTTTGGGGATCAAAGGGGCGAGTAGCCCCTTTGCCGTGCCCCGCGCCTCGGAAGTAGCGGCGGTTTTCTTTGGTACTTTCTTTGGGCGTCCAAAGAAAGTACAGTCCTCACCTCGGCTGCATCGCACTTTTACGGTACTGCTGCGGGCTTTGCCCGACCATCGCCGTGAACCGGGTCGAAAAATTGCTCTCATCCCCGAAACCTACCTGATGCGCGACCTCGCTGACCGCAAAATCCGTTAAAACCAGCAGCTCCTTGGCACGGGTGATGCGGGTGGACAGCAAAAAATTGTAGGGCGTTGTGCCGGTGTACTGCCGGAACAGCCGCAAAAACCAGCTTTTGCTCACCGGCGTCTGCGCCAGCAGCGCATCCAGCGAGAGCGGCTCGGCGTAATGGGCGCGGATGTACCCGGTCGCCTGCTCGATCAGCGCACGGTTGGAGCGCGAGGCATCCCCCGCCAATAACCGCGCCGCCATCAGCGCCAGCATTCGGTGCAGCGTCAGCCCGGTTTCGATCTGCGCCGCCACCGTGCCGCGATCCCACTCGGCAAAAATCGTGTCAAACAGCGGCTGCATCTCCCACGCGCTCACCCGCACGGGGGTCAGCCGGTTTTGCGGCAGCAGCGTTTCCGCCAAATTTGCCACGCCCGCGCCGTCCAGATGCACCCAAGTATGCTGCCAGCTTTGCTGCCCGGGCGCGGTGCAGTAGCTTTGCGGGGTGCGGCAGTTCAGCAGCAGCGCACTGCCGGCGGGCAGCTCAATCTGCTGGGCGCCCTGCTCGATCAGCCCCGCGCCCGCCACGGTGTAAAACAAAAGATAGCTTTCCTTGTCGGTGCGCGCCGTAGCAAACCGGCTGCGCCCGTAAAAATACCCCGCCTCGGTGCAGTAAAAGGGCTGCGCCAGCACCGCCGCGCCGGGCGTTGCACGCAGCCAAAGGCTGCGCTCCTCCACGTCCATATTGTAGGTCAGCATGGTGTGCCTCCTGCAGTGGAATTTTCACAAAGAACACGGCGCTTTTGCCGATGGAACATCGCGCGGCACCGCATTATACTATGCTTAAAGATGCGGGCAATTCATCCCCCCGCTACCGCTATTTTACCAAAAAGGAGAGAATTATGCAATCCTGTATTTTGGCAGTGGACATCGGTGCATCCAGCGGTCGGCACATCGTGGGAACGGTGCAAAAGGGCAAGCTGGTTTTGCGGGAGGTCTACCGCTTTGAAAACGGCGTACACCGCCAAAACGGTCACCTTTGCTGGGACATCGAAGCCTTGGCGCGGGAGGTTCTGAACGGCTTAAAGGCGGCGCACGAAGCGGGGTATACCCCCGCCACCGTGGGCATTGACACCTGGGCGGTGGACTTTGTGCTGCTGGACAAAAACGGCAGGCGTCTGGGCGATGCCGTCGCCTACCGCGATGAGCGCACCGAGGGCGTGCGCGACGCACTGGCTGCCGCCGGGCTGCCCTTTGCCGAGCATTACGCCCGCACGGGCATCCAGTACCAGCCCTTCAACACCGCGTATCAGCTGGCGGCGCTGAAAACCGAACACCCCGAACAACTCGCCGACGCCGAAACCTTTTTGATGATCCCCGACTACCTCAACTACCTGCTGTGCGGCGTCGCCGCCAACGAGTACACCAACGCCAGCACCACGGCGCTGGTGGGGGCAAAAAGTAAGGATTGGGACGACGAGTTGATACAAAAGATCGGTCTGCCGCGCAAAATTTTCCAAAAAATTTTAATGCCCGGCACGGCGCTGGGGCATTTTACGCCGCAGGTGCAGGCGTTTGTCGGCTTTGACGCCGAGGTCGTGCTGCCCGCCACCCACGACACCGGCTCGGCATTTTTGGCGGTGCCTGCCCGCGATGACGAGGCCGCCTATCTTTCCAGCGGCACATGGAGCCTGCTGGGCGTCGAAAACCGCCAGCCCATCACCACCCCCGAAAGCTGCGCCGCCAACTTTACCAACGAGGGCGGCTACAACTACCGCTTCCGCTACCTCAAAAACATTATGGGGCTGTGGATGATCCAATCCATCCGGCGCGAGCTGGGCGAAGCCACCGGCACCCGCCCGAGCTTTCCGGAATTGATCGCCGCCGCGCAGGGCGCCGCCGATTTTGCAAGCTGCGTGGACCCGGACGATAACCGCTTTCTGGCGCCCGCGTCGATGATCGACGAGGTCAAAGCCGCCTGCCGCGACACAAACCAGCCTGTGCCGCAGACCACCGGCGAGGTGATGCAGTGCGTTTACAATTCGCTGACGCAGGATTACCGCCGCGCCGTGCAGCAGCTGCAAACGCTGACCGGGCGCACCTATACCAGCCTGAACATTGTGGGCGGCGGCAGTCAGGACAACTACTTAAACCAGCTGACCGCCGACGCCACCGGGCTGACGGTTTTTGCCGGTCCCACCGAGGGGACGGCGCTGGGCAACCTGCTGGTGCAGATGATCCGCGCGGGCGAATTTCCGGACTTGGCGGCAGCCCGCGCCGCCATCCGGCACAGCTTTGCCATCCGAGAATACAAACCCAAAACCAAACAGGAGGTATGAACCCATGTTAGTGGAAACCAAAGCCCGTGTGGGCGTATTTGCCATTGCGCTGGGCGCGTATCTGCCCCAGTTCCCCAGCCTTGTCCCGGAATTTGAGGGGCAGTACGCCGCCTTTAAAAAGACGCTGCCCGACACCGTGGAGCTGGTGGACGGCGGTATCGTGACCACCAAGGAGCAGTCGATGGCGGCGGGCGACAAGTTCCGCGCCGCCGATGTCGATCTGGTCATTTTGCAGCTGCTGACCTACGCGACCTCGTACAATATGCTGCCCGCCGTGCGTGATTTGGACGTGCCGGTCGTGCTGGTGAATGTGCAAAAGAAGAAAGCGCCCGACTACGCCAACACCGACACCCCCACTTGGCTGGGCGAGCTGTACGCCTGCGGCGCTGTGGGCGAGATGGTGGCGGACTTGGAGCGCGCAGGCAAGCGCCACGCCGTGATCACCGGCGTGGTGGAGGGCGGCGACCCCGCCGTGCAGGCGGAAATCAACGATTGGTGCAAGGCCGCGCAGGTGCGCCGCCGTTTCCGCGACACCAACCTGGCGCAGATCGGACGCCCGTATCCCGGTATGATGGACCTGTACATTGACGAAACCAACCTGTACAACCGGATGTGGCTGTACACCAAGCAGTTTGACTGGGAAAAAATGTGGGCGATCGCCGACAACGTCACCGACGAGGCTGCCATCCGCGCCAAGGCAGAGGAAATTCTGGACACCTTTGACATCGAGGGCGGCGCCACGGTGGAAACCGTCTGGGATATGGCACGCTACGTTGTGGCGTTTGAGCAGTGGGTCAAGGACGAAAAGCTCGCCTTTGTGGCATCCCACTATGACGGCTTTGCCAAGGGCGTGGCGGGCAAGCTGGATTCCATGCTGATCCCCGCCTTCTCGATGCTGATCAAGCAGGGGACGGCGTGCGCGGTCGAGGGTGACATCAAGGTCGCCATGGCGATGAGCATCCTCAAGACCATTGCGGGAACCGGGCAGCTCAGCGAGATGTACTCCATTGATTTTGACGAGGACATCTGCATCATCGGGCATTCCGGTTCGGGTGACGCGGATATTTCCCAAGCCAAAAAGCCGACGATGAAGATCGTGCCGGTGTTCCACGGCAAGACTGGCGGCGGGTACCTGACCCAGTTCTACCCGCCGGTGGGCGAGGTGACCTATCTTGCCATTACGCAGGACAAGGACGGACACTTTAAGTTTGTGGCGGCAGAGGGCATCAACGAGCCGGGACCGATCTTTACCTTTGGCGACACGAATATGCGCACCCGTTTTGCCTGCGGCGCGCGGGAGTTCTGCAACCGCTGGAGCGAGGCGGGTCCCACCCACCATATGGCAGCCGCCGTTGGGCGGCACATCGACACGATTTTGAAGGTGGCGAAGATCTTTAACGTGCCGGTGGAGGTAATCACGCGGTAAGGGGCGATGTTCTCTCTTTTGGCAGCAAAAGAGAGAACCAGAGAAAACTGCCGCTGTTTCGACGCAGCGGACCCACGACCAGGGGCTGCACGCCCCTTGGAACCCCAAAGAGGAAGGTCGCGGACGGGCGGGGCGAGGGGCATCCCCTTACAATTTTAGGCACCGCTGCTGCGGCTGCGGCACACAATCCGCATTGCAAAAATGCTCGGTAATACACAAAGTATTACCTGCGCTTTTTGCTTCGCGCCTTGCGCACCTCGCTCGCCGCATCGGCACTTAAAATTGTGCGGAGCTGCCCAAAAATCGTCAAGACACATTTTTTGACGCCCCGCCCACCCGCTCCCATCTTACGGCTCCGCCGAAAAATTCACCGCCCCGTAGGGGCGGGGCATGCCCCGCCCGCGACCGTATGTTATAATGAATAGTATGGTTTGGCTTGTAGGGGCGGCATATATGCCGCCCGTGCAATCCTCCCAACAATGCAACCTACCGGGTAAACTCCACGAAAGGCTTCCCCCTCCGGGGGAAGGCTTTCGCCCGTAAACCCGTGTCCGCAAAGCGGACACACCAAATCTCAACTCTCAACTCTCCACTCTCAACTTTAACAAAAAAGGAGCAAACTTATGTCTACTATCTTTTCCGTTCCCTGCGTACAGGGCTTTATCCGTATGTGCAACGACGGCTGGCTGCAGGGCTGGCACGAACGCAACGGCGGCAACCTGACCTACCGTATGACCGACGCCGACGTCGCCGCCTGCCGCCCCTTCTTTGACGCTGCGCCCCGCGCCTGGGTCAATATGGGCGTGCAAGCCGACAACCTCGCCGGGGAATACTTCCTCACCACCGGGTCGGGCAAGTTCTTCCGCAACGTCGAGCCGGACCCCATCCACAGCATCGGCATCGTGGAAATCAACGCTGCGGGCGACAGCTGGCGCATCGTCTGGGGTCTTGCTGACGGCGCCAAGCCCACCTCGGAATTCCCCAGCCACTTTATGAACCACAGCGTGCGCAAAGCCGCCACCAACGGCGCCAACCGCGTCATCTACCACTGCCACGCCACCAACGTCATTGCGCTGACCTACATCCTGCCGCTGACCGACCGCGACTTCAGCCGCGCCCTGTGGCAGAGCGCCACCGAATGCCCCGTCGTATTCCCCGAGGGCGTCGGCGTCTGCCCGTGGATGGTCCCCGGCGGTGCCGATATCGCCATGGCAACCAGCGAAAAAATGAAAACCTATCAGGCCGCCGTCTGGGCGCAGCACGGTCTGTTCGCCTCCGGTCCCGACTTTGACATCACCTTCGGTCTTGCCCACACCATCGAAAAAAGTGCCGAAATCTACGTCAAGGTGCTGTCCATGGGCGGCGGGCTGATCCGCCAGACCATCACCGACGACAACCTGCGTGCCATCGCCCGCGACTTCGGTGTTACCCTGAACGAAGATTTCCTGGACTGATCTTGCATACAAAACAACACCCCCTGCATAATGATTCTGCAGGGGGTGTTGTTTTTTGCGGCGTTTTGGGTGGATGCTTATCTTGGCGGCGGTGTATCTCTGTGCGCCGTTTTTTCTGCTGCGGCAGCCTTCTGCGCCGCAAGCTGCGCCCGCTCCGCTTCCGGCGGCGACCCCGGCGGCGACCCCGCCACCGGAAACGCCGCGCCCATACCGCGCCGTGTGGGTCAGCTATCTGGAATGGCAGCAGATGGATTTTTCGACCGAAGCCGCCTTTCGCGCACAGACCGAACAAATGCTGGACAAGGTCGCCGCCTTGGGTGCCACCGTCGTGCTGGCGCAGGTGCGCCCCTTTGCCGATGCGCTGTACCAAAGCGCGTATTTTCCCTTCAGCCACCTGTGTACGGGGCAGCAGGGGCAGGACCCCGGCTTTGACCCGCTGGAGATCTGGGTCACGGCGGCGCACGCGCGCGGGCTGGAGCTGGAGGCGTGGGTCAACCCCTACCGCGTCCAACAGGGGCAAACGCCCGCCCTGTGCGCCCAAAGCCCCGCCGTGCTGCACCCGGACTGGGTCAAGACCACCGATACGGGCAGTTATCTGGACCCCGCCAACCCGGCGGTGCGGCAGTACATTGCCGACGCGCTGGGCGAGCTTTGCCGAAACTACGCCGTGGACGGCGTGCATTTTGACGATTATTTTTACCCCACGACCGACCCCGCCTGGGATGCCGACGACTACGCCGCCGCGCAGACCTCGCTGACCCTTGCGCAGTGGCGCACCGAAAACGTCAACGCGCTGATGCAGCTGTGTTGGCAGACGGTACACGGCTGCGGGCGGCGGTTCGGTGTGGCACCGGCGGGCGATGCCGCGCAGTGCGCGGCGGTGCAATACAGCGATGCCGCGCTGTGGCTGCGCCAGCCGGGCTATGCCGACTATGTGATGCCGCAGCTGTATTGGGGGCTGCAATACACAAAAAACGGCGATACATCGCACAGCTTGGCGCGCTTAGCGGCACAGTGGGCGGCGCTGCCCCGCAGCGGCGAAGTGGCATTGTACGCGGGGCTGGGCGCGTACCGCATCGGCACGGGCGACGGCAGCGATACCCCCGGCGAGTGGCAGATCGGACACGCCCTTGCCGACCAGTGGCGCGCGCTGCAGGCGGCGGGCATCCCCGGCGGCGGGCTGTACCGGTACGGCAGCCTGTTTGACGGGCAACCGCCGGCAGACGCAGAACGGCAGGCGCTGGCGGAGACGTGGGGAAAATAAGAACGCGGAAAGCCGTCTTTCTAGGGGGTGTTTTGCTGTTTAGAACGTCAGGTTGCCGAACTCGGACAATTTCAACGTTTCGTTGTGGTTTTCTGCCCAGTCGATGCTCCACGGGCTGCCGAACAGCAGCAGAGGTTTGCCCTTCATATCCTCGATGGCGCGGGTGTCGCTGGTCAGATCCAGATGCTTGATGTCCAGCTCGTCAGGGGCGTTCAAGATCCAGCGCAGATGCTCATACGGCAGGGACTGCATACGGATATCGACGTTGTACTCGTTTTTCAAACGGTACTCCAACACCTCCAGCTGCAGCACGCCGACCACGCCGACGATGACCTCCTCCATGCCGGAGCCGAGGTCGCGGAAAATCTGGATAGCGCCCTCCTGGGCGATCTGCTCCATGCCCTTGACGAACTGCTTGCGCTTCATCGTGTCCACCTGCGTCACGCGGGCAAAATGCTCGGGCGCAAAGGTCGGGATGCCGGCAAACTGAACGTGCTTTTTGCCGGTGCAGAGCGTGTCGCCGATGGAGAAAATGCCCGGGTCAAACAGACCGATGATATCGCCCGCGTAGGCTTCGCTGACGAGGGCGCGGTCGTCTGCCATCAGGCTGGTGCCGGTGGCAAGCTTGATGTTCTTGCCCTCCTGCACATGGAACGCCTCCATACCGCGCTCAAACTTGCCGGAGCAGATGCGCAAAAACGCAATGCGGTCGCGGTGGTTCTTGTTCATATTTGCCTGAATTTTGAACACAAACCCGCTGAACTGTTCACTGCAAGGGTCCACCAGCTCGCCGGTGGCGGCATCCTTGCGGGGCAGCGGGGTGGGGGTCAGCCGCAAAAATTCTTTCAGGAACGGCTCCACGCCGAAGTTGGTCAAAGCGGAACCGAAGAACACGGGGCTTAATTCGCCGTGCTGCACGGCTTCAAGGTCAAATTCCTCGGCAGCGCCGTCCAGCAGCTCGATGTCCTCCGCCAGCTTTTCGTGGTTGGCAGCGCCGATCAGCGTGTCCAGCGCGGGGTCGCCCAGCTCTGCCTCCACCTCATCGACCATCTTCACGCCGTTGGCGCGCCCGTCGCTGGAAAACGCCAGCACGCGCTTGGCATTGCGGTCGTACACGCCCCTAAAATCCTTGCCGCAGCTGATGGGCCAGTTCATCGGGTAGGTCTTGATGCCGAGGATCTCCTCAATGTTTTCCATCAGCTCAAAGGGGTCGCGCGCCTCGCGGTCCATCTTGTTGACAAAGGTAAAGATGGGGATGTGGCGCAGCGTGCAGACCTTGAACAGCTTGATGGTCTGCGCCTCAACGCCCTTGGCGGCGTCGATGACCATGACCGCGCAGTCGGCGGCCATCAGGGTGCGGTAGGTGTCCTCACTGAAGTCCTGGTGTCCGGGGGTGTCCAGAATGTTGATGCACTTGCCCTGATAATTGAACTGCAAAACAGACGATGTAACGGAAATTCCGCGCTGCTTTTCAATGTCCATCCAGTCAGAAACGGCGTGCTTGGCGCTCTGCTTGCCCTTGACGGAGCCGGCGGACTGAATCGCCCCGCCGTACAGCAGCAGCTTTTCGGTCAGGGTCGTTTTGCCGGCGTCGGGGTGCGAAATGATCGCAAAGGTGCGCCGGGATTCGATTTCCTCGCGTAACGAAGCCATGGGTTACTCCTTAAATTTATCAAAAACAATTCTAAAAACTACAACACTTTATTCTACACGATTTTGCGACAAAACGCAATAAAAAAATTTTAAAATTATCCAAATTGTATAATGCTTAAAATTATGACCAAAACGGATAACTGTGCCGTGTATAAAACGCCCGCCGTGCGTGCAGACTAGGGGCATACAACAACAATCTGCAGGTAAAGGATGGGGGACAATGGACCGTTTCAAAGCGTTTGTACGGGAAAAAGGGCTGTATCTTTTGTGCCTGGCGGTGGCGTTTGCCGCCACAGCGGCGGGCATTCTGGCACTGCGGCGCATTGTGGGGCATCTGACAGGGCAGCCCGGCACCGCGCCCGGCGTGGTGGAGCAGCCGGATACCCTGTGGGAGCAGCCGGACACCGCCGTGGAAAAGCCGGTGGCGGACATCCCCAAGCCGACGCAGACCCCGGCACCGACGCCCACGCCTACCCCGGAACCCACCCCGGAACCCACCGCCGCGCCCGAGCCTGCGCCGGTGGCATCGCAGCCGGTGCGGCAGATGCCCGCTTGGTACGGCAAGCCGATTGCGGCGTTTACGGGCGATGAGCTGGTGTACAGTGAAACGCTGGGCGATTGGCGCACCCACAACGGCACGGATTACACGGTGCCGGAGGGCAAGGCAATCACCCCGGCGGTGGGCGGCACAGTGACCGCCGTGCGGTGGGATGCCCTGTGGGGCAGCGTCGTGGAGGTGACGGATTCGTCCGACCTTGTGTGGCGGTATTGCGGGCTGCGCCAGACGCAGGTGGCGCAGGGGCAGCAGGTCACAACGGACACGGTATTGGGGCAGATGGGCAGCATAGCCGCCGAGGCGCACGCGGGCAGCCACCTGCATTTGGAGTGCGTGGAACAGGGGAAATATCTGGACCCGGCGGAGGTGATGGGGGAGTGAAAAATAGATAAAAGATAAAAGATAAAAGATAATAAATGTGGAGTGCGCGCCGCGCGCGCACATTTTATAAAAGGGTGATTCCCCGCAAATGCACAGTAGGGGCGGGGTATGCCCCGCCCGCGACCCTATATTATACTGAATATGACGGGTTGGTTTGTAGGGGCGGCATATATGCCGCCCGGCAGTTTTGCAGCAGCCGCCCAATTCCCCGGCGGGGTGGGGTCACCCCGCCCTACAGGGCAAAAAAATGTGCCCGCGCGGCGGGCACACCAAATCTGAACGCTAAACTCTCCACTCTTAACTCTAAAAAAAGCGCCCTCTGCGAGGGCGCTTCAAACTGTCGAAAAAGGAAATTTTCAATCCATTTTCATCGGCGGACATGTGCCGACGATGAAAATACCGCCAGAGCAAAAAATCGCGTTCGAGTCGCCTTTAGGCATGAGAACGTGATTTTTTGCGATAGGGTGAATCCAAAGGAGGGGTGCAGGAGCGTGGCGCAGCCACACAGCGACGAACCCCTTCTTTGAGCGTGTCTATCTTACAGCTTTTCCAGGGCAGCCTTCACACGGTTCAGGGTTTCCGGCTTGCCCAGCATGGCGGCAAGGTCGGTGCCGCCGCCGGGGGTGCGTGCCTTGCCGGACAGGGCAATGCCCAGCGGGAACAACAGCCAGCCGTTCTTTTTGCCCATCTGCTCTGCCAAAGCCTTGCACGCCTCAAAAATGGCATCGCGGTTCCAGTCGGTCTGGGCTTCCAGCATCGGCAGCAGGGCGCTCAGCGCTTCCTTGGCGGATTCGGGGTCGGTTTTCTGCTTCTTGTTGCGGTACATTTCGGCGTCAATGGGCAGCACCGCGTCAAAGAAATCCAACTGCGGGGGGATATCCTCCAGCACCTCGCAGCGGGGCTGCAAATTGGCGCACAGCAGATCGCGGTCAATGTCGCGGTGTACGGCGCTGTCAATAAACGGGTCAGCCAAACGGCGGAACTCCTCGGCAGGCAAGGCGCGGATGTACGCGGCGTTGATGGCGCGCAGCTTCAGCGGGTCAAAAATCGCCGGGGACTTGGAAATACGCGCGGGGTCCCAGATTTTGATCATCTCGTCCAGCGAGAAAATCTCCTGCTCGCCCTCGGGCGCCCAGCCCAGCAGCAGCAGATAGTTCAGCACGGCGGCGGGCAGGTAGCCCTTGGCAACCAGGTCCTGATAGCTGGCATCGCCGTTGCGCTTGCTCAGCTTGTTCTGCGCGTCCTTCATAACGGGCGGGCAGTGTACGTAGATGGGCTTTTCCCAGCCGAACGCCTCGTACAGCAGGTTGTACTTGGGCGTGCTGGAAAGATACTCGCTGCCGCGAATGACGTGGGTGATGCCCATCAGGTGGTCGTCCACGACGTTGGCAAAGTTGTAGGTGGGCATACCGTCGGTCTTGATCAGAATCTGGTCGTCCAGCTCCTTGACATCGACCTCAATGTGACCGTACACCACGTCGTCAAAGCCCGCCACGCCGGATTCGGGGATTTTCTGGCGGATGACATACGGCTCCCCGGCGGCCAGCTTGGCGGCGACTTCCTCGGCGCTCAGGTTGCGGCAATGCCCGTCATAGTGGGTCATTTCGCCGGCGGCGCGCTGTGCCTCGTGCATTTCGTTCAGGCGCTCCTCGGTGCAGAAGCAGTAGTACGCCTTGCCCGCCGCGACCAGCTGCTCGGCATACTGCTTGAACATCCCCATACGCTCGCTCTGCACATAGGGACCGACGGGACCGCCGATGTCGGGACCCTCGTCCCAGGTCAGACCGGTGGCCTTCAGCGTGTTGTAGATGATGTCGGTAGCGCCCTCGACCAAGCGACCCTGGTCGGTGTCCTCAATGCGCAGGATAAAGGTGCCGCCATTGTGGCGCGCCTGCAAATAGGTATACAAAGCCGTGCGCAGGTTGCCAACGTGCATATAGCCCGTGGGGGACGGCGCAAAGCGGGTGCGAACATTTGCCATAGTGATTACCCCTTTTTTAGAATTGCGAATATGATTTTATTATAAGCGCATCGGCGCAAGGTGTCAATGCAGAAAAGGAGCAGTTTCCAACAAGCATCCGGTGTCACGATAAGAAGCAAAAAGCAAACGCAACGGCGCCGAAACACTTCGGGATGATGTAACTGAATACAAAAGGACAAGCATCAAAAATGGATGCCTGTCCTTTTCTATCCGACGCATTATGGTAAGATGTGCAGTAGAT
>SFOX01000071.1 GCA_004552305.1 Subdoligranulum variabile
TCGGCAGAGCCAACGCCGACCGCCTACAATTCGACGGTGGCAGCCTCGAAGCCCTCGCCAACTACCTGATGAAATACCCGAAGCGAAAGCACCGATATTTCCGCAGCCGTGGAATAAAAAATCCTGTCATGCCGACACCGCGCGACGGAAAATATACGCGGTCGCAAGTTGCTCGCATAGCCACCGACAGCGGGCGGCTGCACGACCGGGAATACTGGGCGCGAAAATATCCGGGGTGGGAGCTGACCGAGGCGACCGCCACATATAACGATTTTCTGGGCTGGTCTATCAGCCTAAAGATGCAGCGAAAGCGAGGGCAAGCCGATGGGCGTAGACATAAAAAGCCTAGGGGCAGCGGCACAAGCTCAGGTTAAAGCAGAGCTAGAACGCCGCGCCCGCCTACGGCAGACGGCGGACACCGTTGCCGCCGCCAGCGCAAGCCCGATGTTGCCGGGCGCGGACAGTAAGCTGGAGCAGGACTATTATGCCGCCTATATCTACCCGGACATACTGGCGGGCAAGGTTGCAAGCTGCGAACTGCACAAGCGTTTCGAGCTGTTCCCGGCTGCTGATTTCTGCGGGATGCATCTGCCGCCCGCGCACTATACACCTGATTTTTTCATCACCTACGCAAACGGCGCGGTCAAGGTCGTGGAGGTCAAGGCGGCGAAAATTCGCAAACTGCAACGCGACTACATCTACCGCCGCCGCCTGTTCATTGAGTTATACGCCCGCCCGCGCGGGTGGGCGTTTGCGGAATACATACCAGACAAAGAAAGGAAATGCAATGAAAACTTTAGCCGAAACCATCGCAATGATCGAGGAACAGCAGAAAGCCCTAACCCCTGACGCAGCGCCGTGGTGCGTCGGCGAACAGCTGAAAGACATCATCAAGGAAACGCCAGAGCTTGCGCCCATCGTCGGAGACGATCTCGACAAAAAGGGCTTTGCCCTGACGGACTGCGAAAAGAAAATCGCGGATTTCGCCAAGAAACACGCGAAAAACGGTGTCGGCTTTTGTGGCCCAGCACAAGCAGACAAAATTATCCGCGAGTTTTACGGCTTGACGAATGTCACACCAACCCCGGCGGAACAGCCGCAGCGCCGCAGGATCATCAACCTTGCCGATTTCATGGACTGAGGGGGCAGCACAATGGAGATTATCGACTTATTACCGAGCACGCCGGAAATGAGCGCCGAGCAGGTGTGGAAATGGCTGAAAGCCAGCGGCAACGCCGGGCAAGAAGTTATCCGCTACACAACCGAACGGCTGCGGCATCCACTGACAGGGGCGGCGGAATGGTCTGCGAAATGCAGTTGCACCGCTTGCGGCACAGAATGGCACGAACCGCTTGCCGCTGGCGGCGCGGGCGGAAAGTACAAATATTTTTTGACAGACGACGGCGCGAAGCGCAACGGCATGGGCATGACCTGCCCCACCTGCGGAACGTATGCGGTTATAGCCCACCGCCGCAGGCTGGACGACTACCCCATCATCTACAAGAAATACTTGTGGGAAATCCGCAAGGCTGGCGGCTGCGTTATGTTCATCAACTGGCTGGCGGCGCGGGAAATCGGCTACGACTACGACAGCCTCGAAATGTGCAAGCGCAACGCCTATGTGCTCGACCCCGGCGGGCGGTGGCATCGCTTTACGGCTATGGAGCGCGGCGGCTGGTCGCCTATGTGTCGAATGGAGTATATAGACACGTGGCGCGAAACGGAGCGCTTCGAGGTCGTGGACGGCAATTTCGCGTATCTGCTACCTCATGCGCCGGACGTCTACGAGGGCACACCGCTGGAAAACGCTAAGCTGGAAAAGCTGGAAGGGCTGCGCGGGCGGAGAAGCACCGCCGACTTGCTGCAATACGCACGGATTTTCCTGCGCCACCCGGTTATTGAGAATATAGCCAACACTGCCCCGAAACTGTGCGCCGGTCTGCTGGAAAGCACACAAAGAAAAGACGGAAGCATGTCCGTTGCCGGGCTGGATTGGCTGGACTGGACGGCGAAAAAGCCGCACGAAATTCTGCGCATGAGCAAGCCGGAATACACAGCAGCGGCGAAGGTACGAAATTGCAAAACTGGTAAGCCGTCAACACGCTGTTGCCATCTGCCTGAAATATGCAGCGCCGCGCAGCTATGCGGACGTTCTGGGTTATGATGGTACATATTGGGCGGAAAACAACGCGAAGCTGTGGCTGTTGCAGAAATATGGCATCGTGCGCACATGGAATTATATCAAAAAGCAAGGCAGCTCGCGCCTATGTCTTGATTACTGGACGGACGCGGTAAGCGCCGGATTTGACCTCGACGACGATGCGGTAGCATTTCCCCGCGACGTCAAGGCGGCGCAGGCACGAGCCACTGCCGCCATTAAGTACGAGACGAAGAAAGAGCTGCGGGAAAAATTCAAAAAAATGGCAGAAAAAATCTCTTGCTTGCGGTACGAAAAGAACGGTTTGCTGATTATCCCGGCTGAGAATGAAAACCAGCTTATTGCCGAAGGAAAATTTCTGCATCACTGTGTCGGCGGCTATGGAAAGGAACATTGCGGCGGCAACTGCATATTTTTCATTCGTCGCGCCGATGCGCCGGACGTGCCATTCTACACCTTGCAGCTAGACACCCACACCGGCAAAGTTATTCAAAACCGGGGCGAGAAAAACTGCGCCAGAACCGCAGCGGTACAGGCATTTGAAAACGCATGGCTGAGGGAAGTTGTGCGGCCGTGGATTTTGAACAAGCAGAAAGCAACAAAGAATTTCGCCGCATCGGCGGCATAACGGAGGGCTGAACCATGAACGAAAACCAGATGACACTTTTCGAGAATACCACACCCGCACAGGCGGACGCGCTGGCGCTGCACTATGAAATTATGACCGCCGCCCGCGCTGCGGCGGACAGTCTGCTGAATCTGGGGCGCAAGCTCAAACAGATGCGCGACACCGGGCATTACAAGGATCTGGGCTTCGACACGTTTGCCGCCTACACAGAAACGGCGGTCGGTATCCGGCAGCGGCAAGCCTATAATTATATTTCCGTTGTGGAGAAACTGCCCGCCCAGCTCATTGAAGAAAACGCCGCCGCTGGCGTCACAAAGCTGGCGCTGCTTGCAAAACTGGGCCCGGACGACCGGGAAGAAGTTGCCGCCGATGGGCTGGCAAATATCACGGTCGCCGAATTGCAGAAGATCATCGACGAACGCAACAACATGGCGGAGCAACTGGCAATGTTTGAAACTTCCCCGGCGGATACCGTCGAAGCCGACGCCCACGAAGTTGACATGGAACAGCTGCGGGCTGAGATTGCGGCAGAGCTGGAAGCCAAACACGCCGCCGCGCTCGAAGCAGCAAAGGCAGACGCCCAGCGCGCGGCGGAAAAGGCTGCCGCCGATAAAATCGCCAAAGCCAAGGCGGACGCCAAAGCCAAGGCGGAACGGCAAATTGCTAACGCCCGCAAGGAAGCCGCCGACGCTGCCGCCGCTGAACAGGCAGAGAAAGACCGGGCAGAGCTTGCCGCCGCCCAGCAGCGGGCAGCAGAAGCCACCCAGCGGGCAGCAGAAACCGCCAAGCAGTTGAAACTTCAAGCGGACGATAAAGGCGGAAGCGCTGGGAGACGTCGCCGAGAAATGCACGGATCCCCGCCTTATGCGTCTGTTATGCCAAGAGGTCAAACCGGGCGGCGACGTGGGCATAGGGCTGGGCAGCCCGCTGAATCAAACGCTTGCGGTCAACTACGTCAACCGCTGCGATCATCGGCTGGAAAATATGCCGGGCGTTGAGGCGGTAGGCGTCTACATGGACGACAGGTGGATACTGGCGGAAAGCCGGGAAGTTCTGCGGGCGGCACTGGCGGCGATAACGCAGGAGCTGAAAGCCAAGGGCTTGCAACTCAACACCGCGAAAACCAAAATTGTGCCCATCAATAAGCCGTTCCGGTATTGTCAAACGCGCTATTTTCTGTCCGACAGCGGCGCAGTTGTGCGCTTGCCGATGGGCAGAAAAACGACCCGATGGCGGCAGAAGATTAAAGCTATGCGGCGTCTGTACGACGCCGGGAAGATACAGACCGGAGAAGATATTCGCGGCTCATATGTGAGTACGCGGGCAACCTACACACGGCGTAATGCGCGGCGGGTGCTGCTGCACATGGATGGACTGTTCATGCGGCTTTTTGTACTGCCGGGCATCGCGCGACCATTGGAGGGAAACCAAAATGGAAAATGCAAAAAATACCACCG
>SFOX01000041.1 GCA_004552305.1 Subdoligranulum variabile
CCCTGCTTCGGTTCGCTGTATCCGCCGCTGGCGGCGCTCACCTTTGCAGCATCCAGTATTATCTGCGCTTTTGGCTTAGCATCTGCCGCACCTCGCTCGACGTATTGGCACTTAGAATTATGCGGTATTGTCCAAGCTGTACGGGGCGCAAAAAAACATTTGCAAAGGGCGCATAAGTTGTGATATAATGAGGAAAATTACATTTTGGGAAGGAGAAGCGTCTGTTATGCCCCGATCCAACCAGACCAAGCGCCTGCTGGCACAAAGCCTGCAGGAGATCATGGCCACGACCCCGCTGGAAAAAATATCGGTCAACGATATTGTGGATCACGCCGGCGTGGGACGCAACACCTTTTACTACCATTTTGAGGATAAGTATGATCTGGTGAACTGGTATTTCCAGAACGGCATCACCAGTTTTCTGGTAGAGCGCTCGGCGTACAGCAGCTGGGATGCTATGCTGGATGCCATTGTGGATTACTTAGAGCAAAACAAGGTGTTTTACTGCAATGCCCTTGCCTACAACGGGCAGAACAGTTTGCAGGAATATGCGTTTGAGTATCTTTGCTCCATTTTCCGCCAACGTGCCAAGGAGATGATGCCTACCGCCACCCCCGACCAGTGCCTGAACGTGGGGCGCTTTTACGCGGGCGCACTGATGGGCGTGCTGATTCCGTGGGCGCTGGGCGGTATGAAAACACGCATTATGCACTCGCCCCAGTGGGTGGATATGCTGCTGCCTGAAAAGCTGGTCAAGGGTCTGCGCGACAGCGTGGCAAAATGAGTATAACAAAAAACCTGCTCTCTATTTGTCGAAAAGACAGACGGAAAGCAGGTTTTTTTATTGCAGTAACACGTCAGAAGTCAATGTTCAGCGGGAAGGTGTACCCCGCGGGCAGGTGCTTGCCCAGCACCGCATACTCGGAAATGTGGCGGTTGAGGTAGCTGGTATCCCCCTCCCAGTCCAGCATCAGAACGGGCAAGCCGGTTTCCAGGCGACCCGCCACAATGCCACTGCGCAGCCGCTGCGAGGCTTCGGGCGTGACGTCCCCGTGCCGTGCCAGCATACAGAACAGCGATTCCTGCGCGATGCTTTCGACCCAGTCGGGATGCAGGATGCTGTCGATCTCGTCCTGTGCTGCCAGCACGGTCAGCATATACATCATACGGTGCTTTTTCAGGGCGCGGGCGGCAAGGCAAGCCTCGGGCGTAAGCTCCGGCGTGTGCAGCAAGGGCAGCATGACAATGTTCATACAGGGCAAAAGCGCCTCAAGGCAGGCATTGGTCAGGGTTTCCGGCTCTGCCAGGATGCCAAAGACACTTTCGGGGTTGGCAAGCGCCAGCGAAACAGCATCGGCGGGGTTGCCGCGGGTGGCATCCAGCACCCAGACATAGCTGCCCTTTTGGGCAGCGGCGGGTACCAGCTCGGCAAGGGCGGCATCACCGCACACAGCGACCTGCACCCAAGAAAACGGTGTGCGGTCGGCATCAGCCTGCACCTTCATCTTGCTGGCACCGTAGATCAACCCGCCAAAGCCCAGGTTGACACCCACGGTGCAGATGCGGTCATCATCTACCGAATCCAGCAGGTTGTGGATCATTGAATAATAGCAGCTGTCGGTGCGCTGCAAAGCAGCCTGTGCGCAGGCGAAAAATTCCTTTTGCTGCGGTTTTTTTGCCAGTGTGGCGCACATATCCACATAGTTGCGCAGCTGGCGGAACCCCCCGCGGCGGATATCCCCGACAGCGCGGTGGGCAAGGGTCAGGGTAAAGCTGCGTGTACTGCTGTACTCCACGGCCATAAACGGTCACTCTCTTTCCTTTGGTCTTGCAATCAGTATAGCACAGGGCGGCACAGATCCGCCACATACAAAAAGCGGGATTTGTTTTAGAAAATACCGCACAAATTCTAAGTTGTGCCGATACGGCGGGAATTGTGCGGGGTTGCCTTTACTTCAGCTCCACAACGGTGACGCCGCTTTCCCCCTCGCCGTAGCGCCCGGCGCGGAAGCTCTTGACCGCCTTGTGGGTGCGCAGATGCTTTTGGATGGCGGTGCGCAGCGCGCCGGTGCCGTTGCCGTGGATGATATACAGCGTGTGCTGGGCGCGCAGCATACCGCTGTCCAAAAATTTATCCACCTCGTTCAGCGCTTCGTCCACCGTGTAGCCCAGCAGGTTCAGTTCCATGCTGGTCTTGCGGCTGCTGTCCAGCTGCACGCGGGAGCTGTTGCGGCGGGGCTGCGGCGCGGGGCGCTTGTCCATTTTGGCGGGGGCGCACAAGCCGGAAAGCGGCACCTTGGTTTTCATAATACCGGCGCGCACCTCCACCATACCGCTGCGGTCAGGGCGCGCGGTGACGGTGGCAAGCTGGTTCAGCTCGGCAATCATAACCTCCTGCCCGATCTGCACGTCCTTGAGCGGTACGAAATCGCGGGCAGCCTGAGGCTTGGCGGCGGTCTTTTTCAAAAGCCCTTCGGTATCCTTGCGGGCAATTTCCCGGGCGCGCACGGCGCGCTGGGCGGCGCTGGTCTTTTCATCCTTCTGGATGCGGCGCAGCTCGTCGGTCAGATTGTACGCCTCGTTCTGCACGTTCTGCACAAGCTCGTTGGCGCGGCGGCGGGCGTTTTCCAGCTCCTCCTGCCCTTGGCGGATCAGCTCATCGCGCTTTTTCTCGGCGCTTTCCAGCGCGTGTTCGGCGTCATAGCGCGCTTTTTCGGCATCGTCCTGCGCCGCCTTGAGCTGCAATTTCAAATCGTCCAGCTGGGCAAGGACGCTGTCCAGCCGCTTGTCGTCGTTGGACATATGGCTGCGGGCGGCGTCGATGATGTTGGCGGGGATGCCCAGCTTGGCGCTGATCAAAAAGGCGTTGGACTTGCCCGGCACGCCGACACTGAGCTTATAGGTGGGCATCAGCGTTTCTACGTTGAATTCGCAGCTGGCGTTGACCACGCCGGGCGTTTCCAGCGCATAGACCTTCATCTCGGCATAGTGGGTGGTCGCCATCAGCAGGCTGCCTTGGCGGCGCAGCTGCTCCAGAATGCTGACGGCCAGCGCCGCGCCCTCGGCGGGGTCGGTGCCGGCGCCCAGCTCGTCCAGCAGCACCAGCGAACCGCGGCGGGCGATCTGCAAAATATGACCGATGCGCTTCATATGACCGGAGAAGGTCGAAAGGCTCTGCTCAATGCTCTGCTCGTCGCCGATGTCCACAAGGTACTCGTCAAAATGGCAGACGGCGCTGCTCTCGTGCGCGGGGATCAAAAAGCCGTACTGCGCCATAGCGTTGAGCAGCCCGGCGGTTTTCAGCGACACGGTCTTGCCGCCGGTGTTCGGACCGGTGATGACCAGCGTGTCGTATTCGTCACCCAAGGAAATATCCACAGGTACGACCTTTTTCTTGTCGATCAGCGGGTGGCGGGCTTTGTTCAGCTTAAAGCGCACGCTGTCGTTGACGGCGGGCATAAAGGCGTTTTGCTCCACGGCAAGGCGCGCCTTTGCCAGCAGCAGGTCGATTTGCAGCATGGCGTCGTAGCTGTAGCTGAACTGCGGCTCCAGGCTGCCCACCTGCGCCGAGAAGGAGGACAAGATGCGGGTGATCTCCTCCTGCTCCTGCGCGCGCAGCTGCATAATGCGGGCGTTGGCTTCGACCACGGCGGTCGGCTCAACAAAGACGGTGGCGCCGGTGCTGGAAACATCGTGGATGACGCCGCCCACCTCGCCGCGGTACTCGGCGCGCACAGGCACGACATAGCGCCCGTTGCGCAGGGAAACCACGGCGTCCTGCAAAAATTTGTTGGTGGTAGAATTTTTGATGATGGCATCCAGCTTGGTGCGGATGGAATCCTCGGTCTGGCGGATCTTGCGGCGCAGATCGCTCAGGGTGACGCTGGCGGTGTCCGCCATTTCATCCGGGGAAAGAATGCTTTCGGAAATCTGGCGCTCCAACACGGGCTGAGGTGCCAGTGCATAAAAAAGGTCGTCGGTAGGCAGCATTTCATGCTCGCTCAGACCGTACCACTGGTTCAGCCCCGCAAAATTGCGCAGCGTGGCGGCAATTTCCAGCAGCTCGCCCATGGACAGGATGCCGCCCTTTTGGGCGTGCGCCACAACGCGGCGTACCTCGTTGACGCTGCCGAAGCGCGGGCTGCCGTTTTTGATCAGCAGCGCGTTGACGGCGTTGGTCTGCGCCAGCGCGTAGCGTTCCTCCTCCACTGTGTCAAAGGGCTGCAGGTCTTGCATCAGGGCTTTGGTTTCGCGGCAGGTGCAAAGCTGCACGGCGCGCGCCAGAACCTTGTCAAGTTCTAAGGTGGTTTTATAGGCTGTATCCATACAGGGTCAAGTTCTCCTACTCTACTACGGTTTTTAAAAAATCCAGCGTTTTTAACCCGTGATCCAGATGCGTCAGCAGATACTGCTCACAGACGCCGGACAGATTTTTTAACGATGCATCGGCTAAAGAAAAGGAAAACAGCTTGTTATCCTCACTCAGGCAGATGTGGCGCAGGGCATACAGTGCGCCGGGGTCTAAGTTGGGCAGGTGGCGCTCGCGGTCGGCGCAGTCAGCGCAGAGCAGGCGCCCCTCCACCGGGCTGAAATAAAACGAACCTCCGTCATATTTTCCACAATTGGCGCAGGCGAGTATGTCGGGCATATACCCTGCCAGGCACAGCGCGCGCAGCTCGTAGATGGCTTTCAGCTGTCGCCACGGGCGCTTTTTTTCGCAGATCATATACAGGCAGTTCAGCAAAAGGCGCAGCTGCGCCTCAGCTTCGGGCGGCGCGGGCGAAAGCTCGGCGGCGACCTCTGCCATATACGATGCCAGCGCCAGCCCCTCCACGGTGGAGGACACGCCGTAAAACACCTTTTTGACCTGCGCATCGTCCACAAAATAGTGGCTGCGCCCGCTGGTCAGCACAAATTCGGAATAGCTGAAATGCCCGCAGGCGCTGAACAGCTTATTTTTCAGCCGCAGGCTGCCCTTGGCGGAGGCGGATATGACCCCCAAGTCAGGGGTCAGCAGGGTCAGAATCTGGTCTGCCTCCCCCAGCTTCACCTGCCGCAGCACCAGACCCGTTGTCGCAATCGGCATGGGTGTCCTCCTGTTGCGTGTTTTTCTTGTAGCGCAGATAATCGTAAACGCTGCCGGTTTGGGCAAACTGCGCCCAATCCCCTGCCGTAGCCATACCGATGCCCCCTTTCTTCCTTTTATTATAAAGAAAGGGAGTTACAAAAGTTGTCAGCTTGGGTGGGAAATACCGGCAGGTTACGGCTTGGCAAAGCCGAGGTTGTTGAGCTGCTGCTCGCTGTCGCGCCAATCCTCGCGCACCTTGACCCAGCATTGCAGGTTGACCTTGACGCCGAGCAGCTCCTCGATGTCAGCGCGGGCGGCGGAACCGATTTTTTTCAGCATCTGCCCGCCCTTGCCGATGATCATACCTTTGTGGCTTTTGCGCTCACAGTAAATGTCCACATCAATATCAATAAGGTCCTTGTCGGGGCGCTCTTTAAAGCGCTCGACCACAACGGCGATGCCGTGGGGAATCTCATCGCGCATAAACAGCAGGGCTTTTTCGCGCACCAGCTCGGCGACCAGCTCTTTTTCCGGCATATCGGTAAAGGCTTCATCGTCAAAATAGTGCGGACCCTCATTGCCGTAGGGCTTCAGCACGGCAAACAGCTCGTCACAGCCGGTGCCGTCCTTGGCGGAAACCGTCAGCACCTTGTCAAAGCAGCCGAACTCCTCGATCTGGCGGCGGCGGGCTTCCAGCTTGGTCAGGCTGTTGAGCAGGTCTACCTTGTTGATGACCGCCACAGCGGGACCGCCCTTTTGCAGGGCGGCCACCATCCGCAGCTCGGCATCGGTGAACTCCCCCTCCGGCTCAAACAGCATCAGGGTCACATCCACGTCCTTCAGGCTGGCGGCAGCGGTCTGGGTCATACGGGCGTCCAGCTTGTTGCGGGCGGCATGGATGCCGGGGGTGTCCATCAGCACATACTGCACGGGTCCCTTGGTGATGATGCCGGTGATGCGGCTGCGGGTGGTCTGGGGCTTTTGGGTGACGATGGCCACCTTTTCGCCCACAAGGTAGTTGGTCAGGCTGGATTTGCCCACGTTGGGGCGACCCACCAGCGCCACAAAGACGCTGCTGGGCATTTCAGGAATCGGTTTCGCCATTCGGATTTTCGCCTTTCTGTGTTGAGTTATCGTAACGGAAGATAAACCCCCAAAGCAGCAGGGGCATAGACACGGCCACGCCGAGAACATTGCCCCAATGGGCGGTAAAATTTGCCCACAGTACGCCAAAACGCGGGGCAAACAGGAACACCGCAATGACCAGCGTTGCCAGTGCCATCACCAGCACCGCCCCGGCTGCCATATCCTTGGCGGCACCGGCGGTCCACCAGTGGGTGGTGTCGGGCTTGTCCACGGCGCGCTCAATGGCAGAGTTTACCAGCTCCAGCGCCAGCACGGCACCTACGCAAAGCACGATCAGCGCCCATTCAACGGCGGACAGCCTTGCCCAATAGGACCCAAGACAGGCGTACAGCGCCGCGCACAGGTGAAACCGGAAATTGCGCTCCTCCTTTATGGCGGCGCGGATGCCGTTGTAGGCGTACACAAAGCCGCGGGCAAAGCGGGTAAGACGTTCAAATTTCATCGCTGGTATACGACACGGTGCGCGGCAGACCCAGCTGGATCAGCACAGCCTCTTCTTTTTCGCGCATACGCACGGCTTCCAGACCGCCAGCCTCGTGGTCATAGCCCAGCAGATGCAGCATGGAATGTACCGTCAGATAGGCGACCTCGCGCTGCAGGGAATGCCCGTACAGCTCCGCCTGCTCTGTGGCGCGCTCCATCGAAATGACGATGTCGCCCAGAATCTTGCAGCCGTTGTCCTCGTCGATGTCGTACTCGCCGTTTTCCCCCATCGGGAAGCTGAGTACGTCGGTGGCGGAATCCTTATTGCGGTATTCCAGATTCAGCTCGTGGATGCGGTTGTTGTCCACAAAGGTGACGCTGATCTCGGCGGGACCGTCAAATTTTTCGAAGTCCAGCACAGCGTTGCAGCTGCGGCGGATCAAAATCCGCAGCCCGGACGGAATCTTGATAACATTCTGGTCGTTGGTGATCAATACTTTATTGGACATAGTATGCGAACCTCCTGCTCATTTTTTTATGCGGTGATACGATATACTTTCAGCGCTTGTCGTCAGAGCGGTGCTTAAGCTGTAAGGCGGGAATTATGCGGTGCTGCCTTAAGTTTTATGCTCGGCGGCCTGCTCATAGGCGCGGACGATCTGCTGCACCAGGCGATGGCGCACCACGTCCTTTTCGGTCAGGCGCACCTGAGCGATGCCGTCCACATGGCGCAGCACCTCCAAGGCGTCGATCAGACCGCTGCGGGTCTTTTCGGGCAGGTCGATCTGGGTCACGTCGCCGGTGACAACCACCTTGCTGCCCACGCCCATACGGGTCAGGAACATCTTCATCTGTTCGGGGGTGGTGTTCTGCGCCTCGTCCAGAATGATAAAGGCATCGTCCAGCGTGCGCCCGCGCATATAGGCAAGAGGCGCGACCTCAATGACCTGCTTTTCAAACAATTTCTGGAAGGTTTCTGCCCCCAGCAAATCAAACAGCCCGTCGTACAGCGGGCGCAGATAGGGGTCTACCTTGTTTTGCAGGTCGCCCGGCAGAAAGCCCAGCTTTTCGCCGGCTTCGACCGCGGGGCGGGTCAGGATAATGCGGCTGACATCCTTGGATTTGAACGCCTTGACCGCCATAGCCACCGCCAGATAGGTCTTGCCGGTGCCGGCGGGACCCACGCCGAAGGTGATGGCGTGTTTGCGGATGGCTGCCAGATACTCTTTTTGCCCCAGCGTTTTGGGGTGGATGGGGCGACCCTTGGCGGTGACTGCCACAAAATCATCGGTCAGCTCCCGCAGGCGGCTCTCCTCCCCGCCGCGGGCCAGGCTGATGCAGTAGCGCACGGTCTGCTCCTCCAGCGGGGTGTGGTTCTGCATCAGGGTGACCATACCGTCAATGGCGTGTACGGCGGCAGTCACATCCTTATCCTCGCCGGAAAACCGCAGCTCCGAGCCGCGGCAAACGGCGGTGACGCGAAATTCCTTTTCCAACAGGCGGATATTCTGGTCACCGCTGCCAAAAATGGCGGCAGCCAGTTCAATGCTGTCCAGTTCAATCGAGCGTTCTGCCAAAGAAAAATCCTCCCTATAATGTAGACTACACAAAACTCATTTAGATTATATCACAGTTGTTGACAAAAGAAACTGTTAATTTTGCACAAAATATTTTCAACAGTTTTGGCAAAGAAAACGGGGCGTCCCACAAAAATCAATCCTGCGCCGCCTGTGCGATGTCGGCGGTAAAAAGATACCGTACCTCGGCGTGCGCCGTGCCGTTTTGCACGGTGACGGTGCGCTGCTCCCGCAAAATTTCGGCATCGGGAAAGTCCGCCAGCAGGGCGCGGCGGCAGTCCCGCAGCGCCAGCGCCCGGGCGGCGGCTTCGGGCAAGGTTTGTGTCAGCGTCTGCCGCTGCCAGAAGGTTTCGCGCTGAAGGCATCCCGGCAGGCAAATGCGCCCCCAGCGCAGCGGCAGCCAGGCGGTGTCGCTGTCCCCGGCAAGCGGGGTGTCGTTTTGCAGCAAAAAGCGGTGTCCCAAAAGATGCAGTGTCAGGCGTTGCGCCTGCCGCCCCGTAAGGCGCGCAGACTGCCTTTGCAGCGGACACTGCGCGGTGTATCGCTTTTGCAGCCGTGCCATCACCTGCCCCGATACCGGCTGGTACACCGCCCGCCCGTTGCGGTCGGTGCGCGTACAGGTGGCAAGGCGCTGGTTCTCGGCAACAAACTGCCCGGGCTTGACCTCGGCAAAGCCGCTTTGCAGCTGCACAGCCAGCACTTCTCCCGCCGCCTTGGCGCACAGAACGCGGGCGCTGGGGGCGGGCTGCACGGTTTGGGTCTGGGTGGGGGTGGCTTCGGCAAACAGGCAGCCGTTTACAAAATTCAGGCTGACCCAGCCAAAGATATCGCTTTGCTGCAGCACGGCGTCCTGCGCAGCCTGCAGGCGCGGCTTGCTCAGGCGGCAGCCCTCGGTGATCTGCTGTTCTGCCAGAACGGCACGCAGAGCAGCGGCGCTTGCCGGGGAAAGCGTGCCGAAGTCAATGCACCACAAATAGCCGGAAAACACGCGCAGCAGCGCCAAAAACAAAACAAACCCGCACAAAATGCCGGGGCGGCGCAGCAGCCGGGCAAGCAAAAGCCCCCCACCGGTGCGCCGCACGATCTGCACGGTACAGGGCGCGGCAAGCGCCGAAAAGGCAGCCAAGTCCCGCCCCCACAGGTACAGCGTGCAGCCGTCTGTGCCGGGTACGATGCGCTTCAGCCGTATCCCCTGCCCTGCCGCCCGGCTGAGCAGGGCGGCAACGTCGGCGCCGCTGCCGCCGATTTGCAGCTGCAGCCGGTCAAGGCACACGGCGCTCGCGCTGCGCCCCCGGCCACTTGTGCAAAAACTCAATGCGTGTCACCTCCCCGGCCAGCATCAGCCTTTTTCCCACAAGGGATTCTATTCGCAGGCGGCTGCCATAAAATGTTACCAGCACCTGTCCGGTGTCCACGCAGACGCTCTCGGGCGTGAAGGTCAGCACCCGGCGGCAGCCGCACGCTACGGCATACCCGCCGCGCAGTTCGATTTCCGGCAGGGTGTAAAAGGCGGCGGGCGGCTGGGCAAACAGCGTGGGCGGCTGCGGGCGCGGGGACGCCTTGCGGGGTCTGCGGGGCTTCAACAGGGCATCCCTCCCATTCAAATCATCATTCCAGTATACGCGGGGGAGGTTGGGATATGAACCCTTTGCTCAAACGTGGGGTGTGGCTGGCGGCAGCATCGGCGCTGCTGGCGGGGGTGCTGGTGCGCCCCGGGGCGGCGGCGCAGGGCTTTGCGCAGGGGCTGCGGCTGTGCGCGGGCAGTGTGCTGCCTGCGTTGTTTCCCTGCTTTGCGGCGTGCAGCCTGATTTTAGGGCAGCTTACGCCCCGGCAGTGCCGCGCCGCCCTGCTGCCGTTGAGCTGGCTGGGCGGGTATGCGGTGTGCGCCCGGCTGACAGCGCAGGCGTACCGCCGGGCCGAGCTTGACACCCGGCAGGCGGGGCTGACACTGTGCTTGGGGTGCTGCGCCGCGCCGGGGTTTGTGGTCGGCTGTGTGGGCGGGCTGCTGCTGGGCAGTGCGCCCTTGGGGTGGGTGCTGTTCGGCGCACAGCTGGCAGGCAATGCGGCAGCGGCGCTGGTTTGCCGCCCGCTGCTGCCCCCGCCGGGTAAACGGCAGCTCCCTGCCGCCGGGACGTGTGCCGGCATTGGCGTGCCGCAGGCGGTGGGCGATGCGGTCAACAGCTGCCTGTCGGTGTGCGGCAGCGTTGTGCTTTTCAGCGTAATCTCGCAGCTTTTGCGGGAGCTTTGCCCGCTGCCCGCCTTGTATGCGGCGGTGCTTTCGGGTGCGCTGGAGGTCAGCGCCGGGTGCGCAGAATTTGCCGCGCTGGGCGGGGCAATTTCGGTGTACGGCTGCTGTGTGTGCCTGAGCGCGCTCAGCGCATCGGTGTGGCTGCAATTGGCGGCGCTTTTGCCGCGGGAAATATCCCTGCGTCCCCTTGCGCTTGGACGCAGTGTGCAGGCGGCGGTCAGCTTGGGGTGTGTGCGGCTGGCGCTGGGGCTGCTGCCGGGTGCCGTGCCGACGCTGGCGGGCGGCGCCAACCGGCTGGTAGTAACGGGACGTCTGCCGCCCGATGCCCTGGTTACGGGGGGATTGTTTTTGGCGGTGGTGCTTTACAAAGGGTACAAAACCTTATATAATAATAAGTATAATCATGAAGGCAATACCGCATAATTCTAAGTGCCGATACGGCGAGCGAGGTGCGGCAGCTGCTAAGCCAAAAGCGCAGGCAATACTTTGTGTATTGGCGAGCATTCTCTTGGCGCGGAGATCCGCCGGAGCGGTGCTTAAGCCGTAAGGCGGGAATTGTGCGGTGTTGCCTAAAGTAAATCGGTGAAGCTATGTTCAAAAAAACGTATTACGGGGCCAACATCTCCCCGGCGTGCGCCTACTGCCTGCACGGCACCCCGGCGGCGGACCCCAAGATGATTTTGTGCAAAAATAAGGGCGTGGTATCGCCCTATTACTGTTGCCGTAGGTTCAGCTATGACCCGCTGCTGCGCGTACCCCGCCGTCAGGTTTTGCCGAACCTTGACCCCAAAGACTTTTCGCTGGAGGATTGAACGATGCCCATGGACAACAAAAAACAGCCCCTGCGCAGGGAAACCCAACACCTGTGGAAGGAAAAGCGCTCGGTGACGCTGGTATATATTTTGCTGCGCACCTCGGTGGTGCTGGTGATGCTGGCGCAGATTTTTAACCGCAATTTTGAAAACGTGTTCCTTTGCGTTTTGACGCTGCTGCTGTTTATGATGCCCAGCGTTATGAAGCGCAAGCTGGATGTGGAGCTGCCCAACACGCTGGAGATCATCATTCTGCTGTTTATTTATGCGGCGGAAATTCTGGGCGAGATCGGCGCGTATTACGTCACCTTCCCCTATTGGGACACCGTGCTGCACACGCTGAACGGCTTTTTGTGCGCGGCGATCGGCTTTTCGCTGGTGGATATTTTAAACCGCAGCAGCAGCGAGCGGTTCAACCTGTCGCCGCTGTATATGGCGATCGCGGCGTTCTGCTTCTCGATGACAGTTGGCGTCCTTTGGGAATTTTTTGAATGTACGATGGATCAGCTGTTCTTTTTGGATATGCAAAAGGACACGGTGGTCAGCGCCATCGGCAGCATTATGCTGGATGCCCCCGGCGGCAACCACCCGGTGGTGATCCATAATATAACGGATGTTATCATTATGCAGGCGGACGGCACCCAGACCGCGCTGGGCTTGGGCGGATATCTGGATATCGGCTTGCTGGACACGATGGAGGATCTGTTCGTGAATTTTATCGGTGCGCTGACCTTCTCGATCATCGGGTATTTTTATGTGAAAAGCCGCGGCAAAAATAAGTTTGCCAAGCGGTTTATCCCGGTAGTAAACCAAGAAGTCAAGCCCGCAGGCGAAGCCCCCGCGCAGCAGCCGGAATAAAAAAGACCCCCGCGCGGTTCCGAAAAATCGGAACCGCGCGGGGGTTTTATTTGTCTGAGTGTGATAAAAAAGATACCCTGTTTTGAAAGTGGAAAATCAACGATGCAGAGAAATTTTATTGTTTTCTTTCTCTGTGGGCCATTGCAGCATCCATTCCAGATACTTTGCCTTTATGATTTTCCTCGTTCTCAGTCTTTTCTTTTGGCTGTACCACTCTTTCAAAAAACAGCCTACTTCCTCAAAATTATCAAAGAGCAGAATCGCATCAATTGGAACACTCCCACCGCAGTCATGTTCCCAGTCATACCAGATCAATGTTCGGATAATATCCTCTGGCGTTTCTGCCCTTGTAAAAAAAATTTCTTTGCGGACATTCAGAACTCTGGCTATTTCTTGGATTCTATCCTCTTTCGGCGTTCGGAATCCTGACTCATATTGGGCAATGCGATTTGCTGCATTTCCATCCAAGTGCAGTCGTTCTCCCAGTTCCCGCTGCGTTAGTCCTCTGTGCTTACGCACCAGCTTGATTTTCTCTCCCAGCTTCATAGCTACCTCTTTCCGATAAAAGTGAAAAAGGCCATACCCAATCGAAGATACCTTATCTCCGATTGGGTATGACCTCTTTATTTTTATGTCAGCTGCATTGTCTTTTTGTAGCCGCCGATGAACCGTATTTCAATTTCATTACGCGACCTCACCGTGATTTTCTCAATGATTCTCGCGGTCAGAGCATCGTCATATTCTTGAATTTGCAGATCCTTGGCTGACAGCAACATCTCCGGCTGGCTGGCTTTTTCCTGTTGTGCAGCGCTATCGTCAATGGCTTTCTTCAGACGCTTGATTTTGCTGTTCAGCTTTTTCAACCTGTCATCCAGAAACGGAGTACTTTTTCAACCTGTCATCCAGAAACGGAGTATCCTCATCAAAGTCCAAGGACATCTCCAGCAGTCGGTCAAATTCCTGCTGGGTCTGCTCCAACTGCTCCTGCAAATTGGGCTTTGCGCTTTCGCCGGTCTGGATGTCATGCAAGATACCGTTGATCTGGGCAGCGACTTCATCGGTAAAGTTTGCAGCCAAATCCTGCATCGCTTTCAAAATAGCTCTGTGCAGTTCTTCTTCCGGGACGGACGGCGACCTGCCGCAGAATTTCGTGCCATACTCGATACGGTTCACGCACCGCCAGACAATTTGCTTTCTGCCGTGAATGTTCCAAGTCACCCGCTTGTAAGGGCTGCCACAGTTTCCGCAGACCAGCCGTTCGGACAAGGCATATTTGCTGTTGTAGCGGCCACGGCGGCGCTTGCGCTGGTTG
>SFOX01000042.1 GCA_004552305.1 Subdoligranulum variabile
GGCGGCGCTCACCTTTGCAGCATCCAGTATTATCTGCGCTTTTGGCTTAGCATCTGCCGCACCTCGCTCGCCGTATCGGCACTTAGAATTATGCGGTATCGCCCTAGACGCGCAGGGATTTTTGTGCTATACTGTATCTGTATTATTATGGAGAGGTGCAGGTCATGCGGGTTTTGGGAATCGACCCCGGTTACGCCATTGTGGGCTGGGGGGTCATTGAATATGTCGGCAATCGGTTTGCCCCGGTGGGGTACGGTGCCGTCATCACCGAAAAGGACACCCCGTTTGAGCAGCGCCTGACCGAAATCTACGACGGCGTGCTGGATATCTGCCGCCGCTACCAGCCGGAGGCGCTCTCCATCGAAAAGCTGTACTATCAGCACAACCAGACCACCGTGATCGGTGTGGCGGAGGCGCGCGGGGTCATTCTGCTGGCGGCTGCGCAGTGCGGCATCCCCATTTACGAGTACACCCCCATGCAGGTCAAGCAGGCGATTACCGGCTACGGCAAGGCGGTGAAAAAGCAGATCCAGGAAATGACCCGTATGATGCTGCATCTGGAAAGCATCCCCAAGCCGGACGACACCGCCGACGCCCTGGGTATGGCAATTGCGCACTGCCATTGCAGCCGCAGCCGCCTGATGGGTACGCCGGTGCGCTGAAGCGCCTACCTGCCTGAAGCCGCCTACCTATTTATATAGAGAGGAAACAAGATGATCTACTGTCTGACAGGAAAAATTATAAAAAAATCGCTGGACGCCGTGGTCATCCGCTGCGGCGGCGTGGGGTACTGGGTGCAGATCCCTGCCACCACCGGCGAAAGCCTGCCCGCCCCGGGGCAGGAGGGTACCGTTTACACCGTGATGAACGTGACCGAAAACGACGTTTCGCTGTACGGCTTTGCCACGCTGGAGCAGCGGGACTGCTTTAAAATGCTGACCGCCGTTTCCGGTGTGGGACCCAAGGCGGGGCTGGCCATCCTATCGGTGATGAGTCCCGAAAAGGTCGCGCTGGCGGCGTCCAGCGGTGACCACAAGGCGTTTACCAAGGCAAGCGGCGTGGGTCCCAAGCTGGCGCAGCGCATTACGCTGGAGCTGAAAGACAAGGTCGGCAAAGGTCTTGCCGAGGGTACCGGCTTTGCCGGGAACTTTGCCGCGCCCGCGCCCAGCTCGGCACCCGCACAGGCGGTGGCTGCGCTGGTCAGCTTGGGCTACAGCCCCAGCGATGCCGCCGCTGCCGTGGCGCGCGTAGACGAAACGCTGCCCGTGCAGGAAATTATCAAAGTGGCGCTGCGCAGCCTGTCCCGCGCAAGATGAGAGAGGGTAGAGAATGAATCAGGAATTTACCGTAGACCCCAGCCGGCTGGTCAGCCCCGATGCAAGCCCCGCCGATGCGGAGGAAAACAGCCTTCGCCCCAAAACGCTGGAGGAGTATGTGGGGCAGACCAAGGCCAAGGGCAACCTGCGCGTCTATCTGCGGGCAGCCCAGCAGCGCGGCGAGCCGATGGATCACGTTCTGCTGTACGGTCCGCCGGGGTTGGGCAAAACCACGCTGGCGGGCATTGTGGCGCAGGAGATGGGCGTGCAGATCCGCATCACCTCCGGTCCCGCCATTGAAAAGCCCGGCGATCTGGCAGCCCTGCTGACCAACCTGCAGGAGGGCGATGTGCTGTTTATCGACGAAATTCACCGCCTGTCCCGCCAGGTGGAGGAGGTCTTGTACCCCGCGCTGGAGGACTACGCGCTGGATATTATGATCGGCAAGGGACCCAGCGCGCAGAGCATCCGCATCAACCTGCCGCGCTTTACGCTGATCGGTGCCACCACCCGCGCCGGGCAGCTGACGGGACCCCTGCGCGATCGCTTTGGCATTTTGCTGAAGCTGGAGCCGTACAGCCCGCAGGAGCTGGGGCAGATCATCACCCGCAGCGCGGGCATTCTGGGCATCCCCATCACCGAGGATGGCGCGCTGGAGCTGGCGCGCTGCGCCCGCGGTACGCCGCGTATCGCCAACCGTCTGCTCAAGCGCGTGCGCGACTTTGCCACCGTGCAGGGGGACGGCACCATTGACAAGGAAACCGCCGTTGAGGCGCGCCGCTGGATGGACATTGACGAGCTGGGTCTGGATGAGCTGGATCGCAGCCTGATGCGTGCCATCATTGAGATGTACAACGGCGGACCGGTGGGGCTGGAAACGCTGGCGGCGGCGCTGGGCGAGGAAAGCGTGACGCTGGAGGATATCTGCGAGCCGTACCTGATGCAGATGGGTATGCTGACGCGCACCCCGCGCGGGCGCTGCGTGACCCGCCTTGCCTATGAGCATCTGCATATGGCAGTGCCCCGGCGGTTCGATGATATCGACGGGCAGCAGACGATGTTTTGAAAAAACAGAGGGCACCTCACAGAACTGCCGCCTGTTTTTCATAGATAGATTGCTATTCAACTAGAAAATCATAGAGCTACAGTACGAAAGGATGATTGTATTATGGGTAAACTTTTTGGTACCGACGGTGTCCGCGGCGTTGCGGGCAAGGATTTGACCTGTGAATTGTCGCTGCAGATCGGTCGCGGTATGGCGGCTGTGCTGACCAAGTTGGACGGTCACCGCCCCAAGATCCTCATCGGCAAGGACACCCGCGTTTCCGGCGATATGCTGGAATCCACGCTGGCTGCCGGTCTGTGCAGCGTCGGCGCGGATGTCGTGCTGCTGGGCGTCATCCCCACCCCCGGCGTGGCGTATCTGGTGCGCAAATATCAGGCGGACGCCGGCATTATGATTTCCGCTTCCCACAACCCGATGGAATTCAACGGCATCAAAATCTTCAAGGGCGACGGCTACAAGCTGCCCGACGAGGTCGAAAACCAGATCGAGGAACACGTCTTTAACAACTGTGCCGGGATTCGTCTGGCAGAGGGCGCCGACATCGGGCGCATCCACACCTGCACCACCGCCGTGGCGGACTATGTCGATTACCTGCGCGAGCATATCGACGCAGATCTCACCGGCTTGAAGGTCCTGTTCGACTGCGCCAACGGTGCCTCCGCCAACGTGGCGAAGCAGCTGTTCCCCAGCCTCGGCTGCGAGTGCGGCTTTATGGGGATGGCGCAGGACGGCGTGTCGGTCAATGACGGCTGCGGCTCTACCCATCTGGAGGCGCTGGAGTCTGCCGTCAAGGCGGGCGGCTACGACTGCGGTATTGCCTTTGACGGCGACGCCGACCGCTGCCTTGGCTGCGACGAAAACGGTGCCGAGATGGACGGCGACAAGATCATCGCCTTGGTCGGCGCCGATATGAAGGAGCGCGGTCGTCTGGACGGCAACACCGCCGTGGTCACCGTAATGTCCAACCTGGGCTTTATGAAGTATATGGAATCCATCGGCATCCAGACCGCCCGCACCGCCGTGGGCGACCGTTATGTGCTGGAGGAAATGCGCGCCAGCGGCTATGCCATCGGCGGCGAGCAGAGCGGTCATGTAATTTTCCTGCACCACGCCACCACCGGCGACGGTGAGCTGACCGCCGGTAAGCTGCTGAAGGTGCTGGCACGCAAAAAGGCGCAAAACGGCGCCAAGATGAGCGACCTGAACGCCGTGTACACCAAGTACCCGCAGGTGCTGATCAACCTCGTGGCGGACAAGGACCAGAAGCAGGCGTACAAAGAGGACGAGTACATCGCCGGATATATCGAGAGCGAGCAGCAGAACCTGATGGGTATGGGTCGCGTGCTGGTGCGCGTTTCCGGCACCGAGCCGAAGATCCGCGTTATGGTCGAGGGTCAGGATCAGCAGGCCATCCAAGCCAGCGCCGACCGCATTGCCGCAATCATCAAACAACGTATTCTGAATAAGTAAGGAGAACCGCCTATGCGCCCCGCCGATACATGGCAGGATTACGAACTGCTGGATGCCACCAACCACAACCGTCTGGAACGCTGGGGCAGCACGCTGCTGATCCGCCCCGACCCGCAGGTCATCTGGAAAAACGACGAAACCAGCCCCCTGTGGGCGAAGGCGGACGCTGTGTACTACCGCTCCGCCAAGGGCGGCGGACAGTGGAATTACCACAAAAAGCTGCCGCAAAAATGGAACATCCGGTGGGGCGACCTGACGCTGATCGTCAGCCCCACGGGCTTTAAGCACACCGGCGTTTTCCCCGAGCAGGCGGTGAACTGGGCGTGGTATCAGGAAAAGATCCGCGCCGCCGGTCACCCCATCCGGGTGCTGAACCTGTTCGGCTACACGGGCGGCGCCACACTGGCGTGCCTTGCGGCGGGCGCATCGGTCACCCATGTGGACGCCAGCAAGGGTATGGTGGCTTGGGCGCGGGAAAACGCCGCCGCCAGCAAGCTGGCAGACCGCCCCTGCCGCTGGATTGTAGACGACTGCGTCAAGTTTGTGCAGCGCGAGCTGCGCCGCGGCAGCCGCTACGATGCCGTTATTATGGACCCGCCCAGCTACGGGCGCGGTCCCGGGGGCGAAATCTGGAAGCTAGAGGACAACGTCTACGACCTGATCACCCTGACAGAACAGGTTTTAAGCGATGACCCGCTGTTTTTTGCCATCAACTCCTACACCGAGGGACTAAGCCCCGCCGTGATGGAGTATATTGTCAAGACGACGCTTTGCCCCGTCAAGGGCGGCTATACCCACTGTGACGAGATCGGCTTGCCGGTTTCCGCCACGGGCGGTGTGGTACCCTGCGGTGCAACCGCCGTTTGGGAGAAGTGAAACTATGCCGAATGAAAACCCGATGCTGCGCGTGCAGGACGTAAAATTCCGCTATGACCCCGAACAGCCCCGCTATGCGGTGGACGGCGTTTCGATGGAGATACGCCGCGGCGAGTTTGTGGCGGTGCTGGGCGCGAACGGCTGCGGCAAAAGCACCTTGGCGAAGCATTTCAACGCCATTTTGCTGCCCGAAACCGGTACCGTGCTGGTGGAGGATATGGACACCCGCAGCGAGGAGCATCTCTACGATGTCCGCCAGAAGGTGGGTATGGTGTTCCAAAACCCCGACAACCAGATCGTTGCCACCATTGTGGAGGAGGACGTCGCCTTTGCGCCGGAAAATCTGGGCGTGCCGCCTGCGGAAATACGCACCCGCATCGACGAAGCGATGAAGCTGGCAGGCATCTATGAAAAGCGCGAGGCAGCGCCGTATAAGCTGTCCGGCGGGCAAAAGCAGCGCGTCGCCATTGCGGGCGTTATCGCCATGCGCCCCGACTGCCTGGTTCTGGACGAGGCAACGGCGATGCTGGACCCCCATGGGCGCGCGCAGGTCATGCGCACGATCCGCCAGCTGCGCGAGGCGGGCATCACCATTGTATCCATCACCCATTATATGGAGGAAGCCGCCCAGGCCGACCGCGTGCTGGTTATGAGCCGGGGACGCATCGTCATGGAAGGCACGCCCGAGCAGGTGTTCAGCCAGACGCAAAGGCTGCACAGCTACCATCTGGACGTACCCCAAGCCGCCGAACTGCGGGACGAGCTGTCCAAGGTGGGCATTGAGCTGCCCAAGGAGGTCATCACGCCCGAAGCCTGCGCGGAGGAGTTGTATAAACTGCTCAAATAAAGCCTTCCATATAATGGGTTGGCTTGTAGGGGCGGCATATATGCCGCCCGTTACAGCCGCACCGATCATGCGATATAGCGGGGTAAACCCCACGGGACGCAACTATGCGTCCCCTACAAACCTACCAGAAGTTCGCAATATTCCCGTTGCGTTTTTCAACAGTCTGAGCCTTCCCCCCCAGGGGGAAGCCTATTCCTATCGAGGGCAAAAACGACACCCCGCCCGCGCGGGGGTTGTATTTTGCGGGAAAGGACAAAACACCGTGTCACACATCATTGAAGTTCAAAACCTGACTTACGTCTATAACCCCGGTATGCCGGACGCCGTCACCGCGCTGGATGCCATCTCCTTCAGCGTGGAGGAGGGCGATTTTGTGGGCATTATCGGCTCCACCGGCAGCGGCAAATCCACGCTGATCAGCCACTTTAACGGCATCAACCGCCCCACCTCCGGCAAGGTGCTGGTGGACGGCAAGGATATGTGGCAGCAGGGCGCCGACCTGCGCAGCTTCCGCTTTATGGTGGGGCTGGTCATGCAGTATCCCGAATACCAGCTGTTTGAGGAAACCTGCGCCAAGGATATCGCCTACGGTCCGCGCAATATGGGGCTGAGCGAGGCGGAGATCGAGCAGCGCGTCAGGGAGGCGGCCGCCTTTGTCGGTTTAAGCGAGGAGCTGCTGCAAAAAAGCCCGTTTGAGCTTTCGGGCGGGCAAAAGCGCCGCGTTGCCATTGCCGGCGTTATGGCGATGCGTCCCCGCGTGCTGGTGCTGGACGAACCCGCCGCCGGGCTGGACCCCGAGGGGCGCGACACCATTTTAAGCCAAATCAAGGAATACCACGAAAAAACCGGCATCACGGTGCTGCTGGTCAGCCATTCGATGGAGGATATCGCCAAGTACGCCAACCGCGTGCTGGTGCTGAACCATGCGGGCATCGCCATGTACGACACCGTCGAAAACGTCTTTGCCCGCGCGCAGGAGCTGCTGGAGTTGGGGCTTTCGGTGCCGCAGGTCACCCAGATTTTTCTGCGGCTGCGGCAGATGGGGCTGGATATCCACACCGATGTCTACACTATCCCTTACGCCGTAAAAACCATACGCAAGGCGCTGGCAGCCAAGCAGGGAGGTGCGCAGGATGCTTAAGGATATTACCATCGGGCAGCATTTTCCCGGCAATTCGGTGCTGCACCGCTGCGATCCCCGCTTAAAGCTGGTGGCGACCATCGCCTACATTGTGGCACTGTTTGTCGCGCCCAACCCGCTGGGGCTGGCGCTGTCCATTGCGCTGCTGGCGGCATTGTACCGGGTGGCAAAGATCCCCGGCAAAATGATTTTAAAAAGCCTCAAGCCCATTGTACCCATCATTCTGTTTACCTCGGTGCTGAACCTGTTTTTCGTCACCGGGCAGGGCGAGCCGCTGGTGCATTTCTGGATCGTGAACATCTATGCCGAGGGGATTAAGTACGCCATTCTGCTGTCGGTGCGCGTCTGCGCTTTGATCGCAGGTACGAGCCTTTTGACCTATACGACCAGCCCCATTGTGCTGACCGACGCCATCGAAAGCCTGCTGCGCCCGCTTGCCAAGGTGCATTTCCCCGTGCATGAGCTGGCGATGATGATGACCATTGCATTGCGGTTTATCCCGACCCTGATCGAGGAAACTGAAAAAATTATGAACGCGCAGAAGGCGCGCGGCGCTATGCTGGATACCGGCACCTTCAGCCAGCGCATCAAGGCGCTGGTGCCGATTTTGATCCCGCTGTTTATCTCGGCGTTCCGCCGTGCCGACGAGCTGGCGATGGCGATGGAATGCCGCTGCTACCACGGCGGCGAGGGACGCACCCGCCTGAAGCAGCTGAAATTTACCGCCGAGGATACCCGCTGCGCCGTCATCATCACGGTGCTGCTGGCGTGCATCTGCCTGACCCGGCTGTTTGTGCCGGGACTGGCGTGAGCTTAAGATAAGCTGTCGCCGCTGCGCGGCGATGTTTCCGACTATCAATACACTCAAAGGGGCGATTGCAAACTTTTGGCTGGTTTGTAGGGAACGGTCTTGACCGTTCCGTGCAGCCTAACCAACAGTACAATGTACCGTGAAATTGCGCGCCGTTCGGCGCGATTTTATGCGCTGCGCGCAGCCAGCGGTGCGGCGCGGTCAAGACACGCGCCCTATATTACTACCCGCAAAAGGTCTTTTTTGACAAACTGGTATTTCTATGACGTATTTACTCTGGATCGCCTACAAGGGTACAAATTACGCCGGCTTTCAGGTGCAGCCCAATGCACTGACCGTCTGCGAGGTGCTGCAAAACGCCATGCAGGCGGTGCTGGGCTGCCGCCCCGATGTCAAGGGCTGCTCGCGCACCGATGCCGGGGTCCACGCCCGCCGCTTTGCGCTGAGCTTTGCCTACGACGGCAAGGTCCCCGCGCAAAAAATGGTGCAGGCGTTCAACGCCCACCTGCCGCCGGATATCCGCGCACTGGAAATCAGCGAAGCACCGCCGGATTTTCACGCCCGGTACGCCGCCCACGCCAAGACCTACTGCTACTATATCCGCAACGCCCGCATCGACGACCCCTTCACCTTTGACACCTGCGCCCGCGTGTCCCAGCCGCTGGACATCGCCGCTATGCAGGCGGCAGCGGCGCAGTTTGTGGGTACGCACGATTTTCTGGCGCTCTGCGCCTCCGGGTCGGGGGCGGCTGCCCACGGCGACACCGTGCGCACCATCACCCGCTGCACCGTGCAGCAGCAGGGCGAAACGGTCGTCATTACCGTGACGGCGGACGGCTACCTATATAATATGGTGCGCATTCTGGCGGGGACCTTGGTCGAAGTCGGGCTGCACAAGCGCACGCCGGATTCCGTTTTGCCGCTGCTGCAAAGCCGCGACCGCCGCCGGGCAGGGCAGACGCTGCCCGCCAAGGGCTTGTTTTTGGAGGATGTGGCGTATCTGTAATTTTCAAACGAAAGGGGGCGCAGCGCCGTGAACAAAGCTGACCGGGAACGTCTGGAGCGCCGCAAGCGTATGCTGGCGCGTGAGCAGGGGACCCTGACCGATACCATACCCGGCACCAGCGGGGACATCGGTCTGCGCACGCCCAAACCCATCCGCCGCCGCGCCGCCGCCCCTGCCGGGCAGCAGCCCCCGGCGGAAAACGTAAAATCGCTGGAGCCGCTGTTCAAAAAGCGCCAGCGCCGCCGTATGGCGTTCGTCACGGCGGTAATTGTCGTATTGGCGCTGTTTTTAGCGGGGCTTACCGGCACGCTGTCGGCGTCCATCGCCCTGCTGGCGGACTCGGTGGACAGTGCCGCACTCTATCTGAACCGTTCCAGCGGCGGCTGGCCGGTCAACACCGGCATCAGCGACCCCGTGCAGATCGAGGAGCTGGCGGGCGGCTTTGTGGAGCTGGGCAGCAGCGATGCCGTCGTCTACTCGCCCTACGGCGTCAAGGCGTTTGCAATGCAGCCCGGCTACGCCCGCCCCGTGCTGGCGGTGGGCGGCACGCACTTTACCGTGTACAACCGCGCCGGTAACGAGCTTACCGTTGCCAGCCGCACCGCCAAGCTGTACACCCAGACCTTTGACAACAGCATTTTGCTGTGCGCGATGTCCAACAATAACTCGCTGGCTGTCGTAACGGAGCTTTCGCGCTATACCGCGCAGCTGCGGGTGTATGATGCCGCTATGCACCAGACCTACAACTGGCAGACCACCCAGACGCAGGGAACCCCCATTGCGGTGGCGTTTTCGCCCGATAACCGCCGCTTTGCCGCCGGCACGCTGGCAGCCAGGCAGGGGCAGCTGCAATGCAGCATCTATTTTATGGACACCGCCTCCGAGGAGGAGGGCGTTGCCTACAAGGCAAGCCAGGGCAGTATGCTGATGAAGCTGGACTGGCAGACCGAAAGCCGCGCCGTGGCGGTGTTTGACAGCTACCTTGCCGTGCTGGACCCGCGCACCGGCGCCGAGGTCTACCGCTACGATTTTGGCGGTGCTACGCTGCAAAGTGTGGCGGCGGGGCGGCGCCAAACGGCGCTTTTGCTGAACATCCGCGGCGGCAACAGCCTTGTGACGCTGGACGATACGCTGACCCCTATGGCGGAAATTCCCGCCCGGCAGGCGTATGGCATTTCCGCCACCGACACTGATATTTACCTGCTGTGCGCGGACGCGGTGGAATGCTACGGCTACGACGGCGTGCGCAAGTGGACGCGCAGCGACCTGCCCTCCCGCCCGCTGGCGGTCATCAACGCGCGGGAAATGCTGGTGTTTACCGGCACCCGCGCCGAAATTTTGCACGAATAAGAAAGAAGAACCCCTATGGAAAATGCACCCTATCTTTACGATGTTTTGTTTTTAGCGGTCTTTGCGGTGGCTGCCGTCTGCAGCTGGCGCAGGGGCTTTCTGGCGGGGCTGGCAGAGCTGGCAGGCACGCTGTTCAGCGCCGCCGCCGCGATGCTTGGCACCCGCGCGCTGGCACCGCAGCTGTACGACTGGTTCGTGCGCGAGGCGGTGACCGAAAAGGTCCGGCAGGCGGTGACCGAAACCGGCACCGGGCTGGACAGCACGCTGCAGGGGCTGGACTTTTTGCCCGAAGCCCTGCGCGAAACGCTGACGGGGCTGGTCGAAACCGCCGGCACCGGACTGAGCGACCAGATCAGCACCCTGCTGGAGCCGGTCATCCTGCCGCTGGTGCAGGTGCTGGTGTTTGTGCTGCTTTGCTCGGTGCTGCGCATCGTGGTGGCACTGCTGGTCAAGCTGCTGCAATGCGTCAACGTGGTGCCGCTGGTGGGCGGGGTCAACCGCCTGCTGGGGCTTGTGCTGGGGCTTTGCACCGGCGCGGTGGACTGCTGGCTGCTGGCACTGGTTTTGTGGTTTTTGGCAAACCTTGCGGGCGGGCGCGTGGCGTTTTTGCAGCTTTCGGTGCTGAACCAAAGCGCCGTCTACCGCCTGTTTGGGGCGTTCAACCCCTTTGTACCCACGCTGGGGTAAGCGCCGCCGTAAATAATTTCTGAACTTTTCGCCCCGCCCCTTGCAAAATGGGCGGGGTTGTTCAATAATGTGTATAAGGGCAGTTTGCCCTCCAGCTTGTCAAAAGCCCTTTTTCGGGTAGTAATGTAGGGATGGGTCTTGACCCATCCGCACCGCTGGCTGCGCGCAGCGCATAAAATCGCGCCGAAAGGCGCGTGCTTTCGAAATATATCGTGCCATCTGCCAGACTGCACGGAACGGTCACTGCGCCCGCAGGCGCGTTTCGGAGCGCAACCGCCGCACAGCGGCGGCTCTTAGCGCGGAGATAGACCGTTCCCTACAAATATTGGGTTTGTCGACAATCTGAATAGCAACCTACCCCTCCGCCCCTTTGGCGGAACGACCCGCCCGGCGGGTCCATTCACAGCATAGAGGTGAAGTACAATGCTTTGTGTCAAATGTAAAAAACGCCCTGCCGTTGTTTTTATCCAACGTATGCAGGACGGCAAGCCCACGCAGGAGGGGTACTGCCTGACCTGCGCCAAGGAAATGCATATCCAGCCGGTCGATGACCTGATGAAACAGTTCGGTATGTCCGACCAGGACCTTGAAAATATGGAGGAGCGTCTGGGCAGCTTCCTGCAGGAGGCTGCCGAATCCGGCGCACTTTCGCCCTTGATGGGCGGCACTATGGAGGACGCCCCCGACGAGGACGACCCGCAGGAGGATTTTGTCCCCGGCGGCAGCCCGGTGTTTCCCTTTGGTTTCGGTGCGCGCAAGCAGGACGATGCCAAGGGCAAGAGCAAAAAAGAAAAAGCCCCCCGCCGCAAATTCCTGGAAACCTACTGCGAAAACCTGACCCAGAAGGCGCGGGACGGCAAGACCGACCGCATCATCGGGCGCGACCGCGAAATTTACCGCACCATTCAGATTTTGTGCCGCCGCCAGAAAAACAACCCCTGCCTGATCGGTGAAGCGGGCGTCGGCAAGACCGCCATCGCCGAGGGCATCGCCCAGCGCATTGCCGAGGGGCAGGTGCCTGCCCGCCTGCGCGACAAGGAAATTTACCTGCTGGATATGACGGCGCTGATTGCCGGCACGCAGTTCCGCGGGCAGTTTGAGCAGCGCGTCAAGGGGCTGATCAGCGAAGTCAAAGCTGCCGGAAACATCATCTTGTTTATTGACGAGATCCATTCCATCGTCGGCGCGGGCGACTCGGACGGTGCGATGAACGCCGCCAACATTATGAAACCCGCGCTCTCCCGCGGGCAGATGCAGGTCATCGGCGCGACGACGTTTGCCGAGTACCGCAAGTATATCGAAAAAGATTCCGCGCTGGAACGTCGCTTTCAGCCCGTCAAGGTCGAGGAACCCTCGATCATGGAAGCCATCGAGGTCATCAAGGGCGTGCGCGTCTACTACGAAAAGCACCACTGCGTGCGCGTTCCCGACCCGATGGTGACCGCCATCGTCAAGCTGTCGGAACGCTATATCACCGACCGCTTCCTGCCCGACAAGGCGATTGACCTGCTGGACGAGGCGTGCGCCTGCTGCAGCCTGCGCCACCCCGAAATCACCGAGCTGGCGGAAACGCAAAAGGCAGTCGCCGCGCTGGAAGCCCGCGAGCATGAGCTGGAAAACCCCGAGCAGGAGCCGGGCAAGGAGAGTGCCATCGACTACGAGGCGCTGGCGACTGTCAAAACCGATTTGGCGAAGCAGCGCGAAAAACTGCCCGGGCTGGAGCTGCGCGTGGCAGAGATCGAGGTCACGATGGACGATGTGGCGCAGGTCGTCGAGCTGTGGACGGGTGTACCCGCGGTCAAAATCAAGGAAACCGAGTACGGGCGTCTGCTGGGGCTGGAGGATGCGCTGAAAAGCCATGTCATCGGGCAGGACGAAGCCGTTCACGCCGTGGCGGGTGCCATCAAGCGCGCCCGCGCCGATTTGTCGGGACGCCACCGCCCCGCCAGCTTTATCTTTGTCGGTCCCACCGGCGTGGGCAAGACCGAGCTGGTCAAGCAGCTGGCAGCCCAGCTGTTTGACACCGTGGACCCGCTGATCGCCATTGATATGAGCGAATATATGGAAAAGTACGCTGTATCGCGTCTTATCGGCTCTCCGCCGGGCTATGTCGGCTACGAGGAGGCGGGACAGCTGACCGAGAAGGTCCGCCGCCATCCCTACAGCGTCGTGCTGTTTGACGAAATCGAGAAGGCGCACCCCGATGTGATGAACATCCTGCTGCAAATTCTGGACGAGGGTAAGATCAACGACGCACAGGGGCGCACGGTGGACTTCTCCAACACGGTCATCTGTATGACCTCCAATGCCGGCTCTACCGACCGCAGCGGCGCAACCGGCTTTGGCAAAACCGCCGAAACCGCCGCCGCCGACAAGAGCATCAAGGCGCTGCAGGAGTTCCTGCGCCCCGAGTTCATCGGGCGTGTGGACGAGATCATCACCTTCCGCCCGCTGAGCGAGAGCGATCTGGAGAAAATCGCCGCCCTGATGCTGGACGAATACAAACCCGGCTTGCAGGCGCACAGCATCACCCTGCAGTATGACCAGCCCGCGCTGGCTGCCATTGTGGCGGAAAGCTCCGCCCGTTACGGCGCGCGTGAGCTGCGCCGCACCATCCGCAAGACCGTCGAGGATCCGGTTTCGGATGCCTTGGTCGAGGGTCGCCTCGGCGCAGCGCCGACAACGGTCACCCTGACCGCCCGCGACGGCAAACCCGTATTGGAATGGTAACGATACAACTATGAAACACTACCAACGCTTGGCGGCACTGCTGCTGGCTGTGCTGCTTTTGTGCGGCTGTATGCCGAAAATTCAGCGGGAGTACAAGACCGACATCCCCTTTGTGCAGACCCCTGCCCCCGTGCAGACCCCTGCCGCAGGGCGCAGCGCCGCCGAGCAGCGCTACGGCAGCGTCAAACTGCTGACCGAGCCGACGGTGCTGGTCAGCGTGTTTCTGAATGCCCCCGGCTGCGAGGAATGGACGGAGGAAGCGCGCACCGATGCACTGGCGCGGGTCGATACCGCACTGGACTGGTTGGCGCAGCAGGGCAGCAGCTACGGCATCAAGACGCTGCTGTACCATGCCGACGGCGGCTACTACACGCTGCACAATGCAGTGTCAGGCGGCGAGCAAAGCGAGGAAAGCGATGCCCTGCTCGAGGAGCTGGACACCCTCAGCGCACGCATCGACACGGCGGACTTGCAGGCAAAATACAGTACAACCAACATAGGTATGCTGTATTTTTTGCCTGCGGGCGGCACGTCCTTTGCCATGGTCCACTATGCCGATTCGGGCGAGGCATACTATTATGAGTACGCCTGCCTGTACCGCTACGATGCCTACAGCCCCGACACCGAGCCGGAAAACCCCGCCACCTACGCCCACGAGATGCTGCACCTGTTCGGCGCGCCCGATCTGTACGAGGGCAGCACCGACGCCTTTGTGGATGAGGCGCTGCTTCGCTACATAGAGCGCCGGTACCCCAACGACATTATGCACAGCACCTACGATACCGACGGCACCAGCCGCCTGCAGGATATTACCCAGACCATCAGCCCGCTGACCGCCTACTGTGTGGGGCTGACCGACACCTGCCCCGAGCTGGAATGGTTCCCCGCCTTGGCGGACGTTGCGCCCGGCGTGTTCAGCAGCGGCACAGACCCCGAACCGGACGAATTACCCGGCACCGTGGCGGCGTAAGGCAGGGGTTGCATCTGCGTTGCCAAAAAGCCCTTTTCCGGGTCAGCTTTCTTACAAGGCAAACGGGCACGGGCGAGCGATGCTCGCCCCTACTAGCGTGGTAATTCTAAAGCCTTACTTTTAGTTTTAATGGACGAGTAGGGGCGGGGCACGCCCCGCCCGCGACCCTATACTATAATGAATAGAATGGGTTGGCTTGTAGGCACGGCTACTATGCCGCCCGCTGCAGCCGTCCCTATAATGCGGTATGACGGGCAAACCGCACGGGACGCATATATGCGTCCCCTACAAACCTGCCGCACCTCGTTCGCTGTATTGCCGTAAAAAAGGAAGTGTCCTATGTACGAGATTTTTCCGCTGCGCATCGAGCAGCTGATCTCGGCCAGCAGCGCCGAATACCGCGCCGATGCCGAGCTGCCCGCCGCGCCCCATGCGGGGTGGGTGCTGGTCTACCTGCACAGCGGCAATATAGAGGAACGCTGCGATGACCGCCGCATTTTGCTGCATCCCGGCGCGCTGCTGCTGCACCCGCCCGGCGAGGTCAGTGCTATGCGCACGGTGGGCGGCGTGCCGCCCGAGGTGCTGCGCGTGGAATTTCTCTGCGCGGGCGAGTCTGCCGGGCATTTGCACGGCTTTGTGACCCATGCCGAGCCGGGCGAGCAGCAGGACACACAGTATATCATGCAAAAGGTCCGGCTGCTGTTTGATGCCGATGACCCCACCCGCCTGCGGGGCGAGCCTGCCCTGGGCGAGGTGCAGCAGATGGTGCTGCGGCTGGAGGATCTGCTGATCTTAATGGCGCGCCGATGCCGCCAGCCCCGCCGCCAATCTGCCGTGCGGCAGCAGCGCGAACGCCGCCAGACCGCCTTGGTGGAGGCGGCGCGCAGCTATTTTGCCGCCAACCTGCACAGCGAGCTGCATATCGGGGCGCTCTGCGAGGCTCTGGGCTGCAGCCGTGCGCAGCTGCAGCAGGCGTTCCGCGCCCGCACCCGCAGTACCGCCGGGGCGGAATTTACCGCCATGCGGCTGGACTACGCCGCCCAGCTGTTGGCACGCGGAGCGCTGCCCGGCGAGGTTGCCGCCGAGATGGGCTATTGCTCGGGCGCACATTTCAGCAAAAAATTCCGCGAGGCGACCGGCAACACCCCCGCCGAGTACCGCCGCCAGCAGATGTACCTGACAGCCCGGCGGCAAAACAGGCAACAAAAAGATATAGACGAACCGTAAACGACTATTGACGGAACTGCCCCGACAAAGTAGAATAAAGGTAGTAAGGGGCGGCTGCGCCGGCAGCTGCCTGCAACATAAGGCAATATCAATACATTGTAAAAGGAGCGTTTGTTATGGCAATTTTGGTTAGCGGCGGTGCCGGTTACATCGGCAGCCATACCTGTATCGAATTGTTGGCCGCAGGCTACGACATTGTTGTGGCGGATAACTACTACAACTCCTGCCCGCAGGCTCTGGAGCGTGTGAAGCAGATCTCCGGCAAGGATTTCCGCTTTGTTGAGGCGGATATGACCGACAAGGCTGCCGTAGAAAAAATCTTTGCCGAAAACAGCGACATCGACTGCGTCATTCAGTTTGCCGCCTACAAGGCCGTGGGCGAAAGTGTATCCAAGCCCATCGAGTATTACTCCAACAACCTGTCCACCACGCTGAACATTCTGGACGTGATGCGGCACCACAACTGCCACAACATCATCTTCTCCTCCTCCGCCACCGTCTACGGCGACCCCGCCAGCGTGCCCATCCGCGAGGATTTCCCCGTCGGCGGCACTACCAACCCCTACGGCACCACCAAGGTGTTCAGCGAGCGCATCCTCACCGACTGCTGCAAGGCTGACCCTGAGCTGAACGTCGCCCTGCTGCGCTACTTCAACCCCATCGGTGCGCATCCCTCGGGCTTGATCGGCGAGGACCCCAACGGCATCCCCAACAACCTTGTACCCTACATCGCCAAGGTGGCAGTCGGCAAGCTGAAGGAAGTTCACGTCTTTGGCAATGACTATCCCACCCCCGACGGCACCGGCGTGCGCGACTACATCCATGTTGTCGATCTGGCGCGCGGTCACGTTGCCGCTGTGCATAAGCTGGAAGAAAAGCCCGGTCTGTTCATCTGCAACCTCGGCACCGGTCACGGCTACAGTGTGCTGGATGTCATCCATGCCTTCAGCAAGGCGTGCGGCAAGGAGCTGCCCTACGTCATTGACCCCCGCCGCCCCGGCGACATTGCCGAGTGCTGGTGCGACCCCAGTAAAGCCAAGCGCGAGCTGGGCTGGGAGGCGCAGTACGGCATTGACGAGATGTGCCGCGACAGCTGGAACTGGCAGAGCCACAACCCCGACGGCTACAAGACCGTGTGACCCCAATAAAAACAACAAGAGCGGCATCCTGCGGGATGCCGGAGCGTGTCGGGAAACCCGACACGCGCAAAGAAGGGGTTCGTCGCGGTGTGGCTGCGCCACGCTCCTGCACCCCTCCTTTGGATTCACCCTGTCGCATAAAATTGGGTTCTCATGCCTGACGGCGACTCGAACACAATTTTATGCTCTAGCGGTATTTCCATCGTCGGCACAGGTCCGCCGATGGGAATGGGTAGAAAATTCTCTTTTTTCGAAAGAAAGCGGCATCCTGCGGGATGCCGCTTTCTTTATTTATAATTTATACAAACATTTCCTCGCTGCGGGGCGGTAATTTGGGGATGACGCGGCGGGGGGCGGCGGCGGTGCGCCATGCGGCAGGGGAGATGCCCACCTCCCGCTTGAACACCCGGCACAGGTAGTTGGCACCCGAAAACCCTGTCAGCCCGGCGATGGTTTCCAGATTGTACTCATCGCTCAGCAGCAGGGATTTGACGGCTTCTATGCGTATGTTCGTCAGATATTTGCCCGGCGGCACGCCGATCTCCTGCTTGAACACCCGCACCAGGTGGCTTTTGGTCACGCCCAGCTGCTTGCTCAATTCCTCCACGCCGTACAGCGCCATATAATTCTGGCGGATCGCGGTCATCGCCTCGGCAACCAGCGGCGGCAGGGGACGGCTGGTTTCGTCCGCCTTGGCGACCGCACACAAAACGCCGTAGGCGACCGGGTCGGCGGGGGCGCTGTGCATCTGCGCCAGCAGCTCCGCCGCGCCGGGGCAGGAGGCGCCGTCCGCCCAGCGGGCGGCGCCAAGGCTCAGCAGGCAGGCGTCGGGGCATTGCCCCGTCAGCCGCACCGCCACCAGATGGCAGTCCCCGCAGGGGGTCAGCGTCAGGGGCGAAGCCCCCAGCAAAATGTCCCCGCTCTGCCCCGGACGCTCGCCGTCGTTCAGCAGGCAGCCCCCGCGCGACAAAACCCCCACCCAAAGCCCCGCGCCGGTCAGCGTTTTCGGCGTTTTGCCGTCCAGCTCGGCAATTTCGGCGGCGGTGCAAAAAGATTCGGCATCAAATATCAATTTCCACACTCCAATATCAATAAAATACTATTTTCAAATGTATTATAACCTGATATTATAGTGATGTCAAGTAAATCAACCCCGTTCACGGGTTCTTACACAATTACGGAGGTAATGCATCATGGCTTCTATCAGCTGCCGTCACGTCAAGAAAGTTTACCCCGGCAACGTCGTTGCCGTTCCCGATTTCAGCCTGGAGATCGCCGATAAGGAATTTATCGTTTTCGTCGGTCCCTCCGGCTGCGGCAAGTCCACCACCCTGCGTATGATCGCCGGTCTGGAAGAAATTTCCGACGGTGAGATGTACATCGGCGACCGTCTGATCAACGACGTCCCCCCGAAGGACCGCGACATCGCCATGGTGTTCCAGAACTACGCTCTGTACCCCCATATGACCGTTTACAAGAACATGGCTTTTGGTCTGGAGCTGCGCAAGACCCCCAAGGACGAGATCGACAAGCGCGTTCGTGAGGCTGCCAAGGTTCTGGAGATCGAGCATCTGCTCGACCGTAAGCCCAAGGCTCTGTCCGGTGGTCAGCGTCAGCGTGTCGCGCTGGGTCGTGCTATGGTTCGTAACCCGGCTGTCTTCCTGCTCGACGAGCCTCTGTCCAACCTGGACGCCAAGCTGCGTACCAGCATGCGCACCGAGATCATCAAGCTGCACAAGAAGCTGGCTACCACCTTCATCTACGTTACCCACGACCAGACCGAGGCTATGACCGTGGTTGACCTGGCCGGCACCGACATCCCCCTGCCCACCGAAAAGACCGCAGACGGCAAGCTGGACGCTTACGTCGGCAAGAGCCTGAAGGTCGGCATCCGTCCTGAGGACATCAAGGACGACGAGGAATTCCTCGAAAAGCATCCCAACAGCCATATCAGCACCGAGGTTGAGGTTTCCGAGCTGATGGGCGCCGAGATCTACCTGTACATGACCTATCAGGGTCAGAACCTGATGGCTCGCGTTGCCCCCACCTCCAAGAGCCGCCGCGGCGACAAGATCACCGTTGCTATGGACACCAACAAGATCCATCTGTTCGATCCCGAGTCCGAGCTGACTCTGCTCAACTAATTGCTGTAACATCTGCAAAATCGGCGGTTCCGTGTAAGGCGGAACCGCCTTTTTACGGCATGACTTTGCCGTAAAATTCACAAAGGAGGGCGTACCCCTTGCAGATCACCGACCTTTTGCAGCTGCCGCAAATCCGGCTGCACAGCACCGCAGCGGACCTGCCTGCCGCTGTTCACACCCTGTGCGGCTTGCTGGCACAGGACGACGCTGTGCAGGATGCCGCTTTGCTGGAGCAGGATGTTCTGGCGCGGCTGGCGCAGGGCTGCGTGTGTATGGGCAACGGTCTGGCGGTGCCGCACGCCAAAACGGCGGCGGTGCGCCGCGCGGCGCTGGCGGCCATCACGCTGGACAAGCCGATTTGCTGCACCACGCCGGACGGCGAGCCGGTCAATCTGCTGTTTTTGATCGCCGCGCCCGAGGGGGAAAACGACCTGCACATCTCTGTACTGGCGGCACTGGCGGGGCTGCTGGTGGACAAGGATTTTTGCCGCACGCTGGCAGCGGCGCAGACACCGGAGCAGTTCCGCGCCTGCATTGCCGAAAAAGAAACGGCGGCGCAGCCCGAACCCAAACGCCCGACCGGGCGGCATATCCGGCTGCTGGCTGTCACTGCCTGCCCCAACGGGCTGGCGCACACCTATATGGCGGCAGAGGCGCTGCAAAAAAGCGCCGACAAATACGGCATTGCCATAAAGATCGAAACTAACGGCGCGGGCGGCACCGAAAACGAGCTGACCCCTGCCGACATTGCCGAAGCCGACGGCATCATCGTTGCGGTCAACCGCGCGGTGCCGACGGCGCGGTTTGTGGGGAAAAAGGTGGTCAATGCTTCGGCGGACGAGGCTATCCGTGAGCCGGAAAAGCTGCTGGAAAAGGTGCTTTCCGGCAAGGCGGAGGTCTACCGCGGGGGCGAAGCGATGCGCAACCGCAACCACGCCGAGCTGGTCAACGAGGCTTACCGCCACTTAATGTACGGTATATCGCGGTTTATCCCTTTTGTGGTGGCGGGCGGCATCAGTATGGCGCTGGCGATGCTGGTGGTGCATCTGAACGGTCCCGGCACACTGGCGGCTATGCTGAACACCGTCGGGCAGGCGGCTATGGCGATGATCTACCCCGTACTGGCGGCGTTTATTGCCGCAAGCATCGGTGACACCGCCGCCTTTATGCCGGGGCTTATGGGCGGGTATCTGGCGCAGATGGGTACCACCGTCAACAGCGAAAGCAGCTGGATTTCCAGCGGCTTTGGCGGTGCGCTGATTGCCGGTTTTGCCGCCGGTACGCTGCTGCGGCTTTTGACCACCCGCTGCCCCAAGCTGCCCAAGGATCTGGACCATATTTGCACCAGCCTGCTGGTGCCGCTGGGCAGCCTGCTGGGCATCGGCGCGCTGATGGTGTTTTTGGTCAACCCCGTTTTGGGGCAGGTCAACTACTGGCTGGACACAACGCTGAACAGTATGCGCGGCGGCAGCCGGCTGCTGCTGGGCTGCGTGCTGGGTGGGCTGATGGCGACCGATTACGGCGGACCCATCAACAAGGCGGCGTATGTCACCGGCACGCTGGCGCTGGTCGGCGGGCAGCAGGACGTGATGGCGGCGGTTATGGCGGGCGGTATGGTGCCGCCGCTGGGCGTGGCGCTGGCGTGCCTGCTGTTTCCCGAAAAATTCACCCGGGAGGAGCGCCGCACCGTGCCGCAAAACCTTGTGATGGGCGCTTCCTTTGTCACCGAGGGTGCGCTGCCCTTTGCACTCAAGGACCCGTTTCGGGTCGTACCCGCCTGTATGGCGGGCAGTGCGCTGGCGGGGTATCTGGCGGTTCTGCTCAACTGCGCCTGCCCTGCGCCCCACGGCGGCATCTTTTTGCTGGCGGTTATGGGCAACCCGGCAGGGTTTGTTGTGGCAAATGCGGCGGGTGCGCTGCTTACTGCGCTGATTCTGGGGCTGACCAAGCGGGACATCCCTCAGGGCTGACGCACCTCGCACCCGGGGAAATAGTACAGCAAAATTTCCTGCCAGGTGCTGCCCTGCTCGGCAAGCGCCTTGGCGCCGTACTGGCTCAGCCCCACGCCGTGTCCGTAGCCGTGTGTGGTAAAACAAAACGATGTACCGTCATATTCAACGGCAAAACTTGCGCTGCGCAGATGAAATGCGCGGCGCATTTTTGTACCCGCGACCCGGCTGCCGCACACGGTCTGCGCCGTTACATACCCGGCGTCATCCCGCACGGCATCGCCGAACCACGCAGCGGGGTCGCTGCCCGGGGCAAGCCCCAGCGCCAGCAGAACGGCGCTGACCTGCTCGGGGCTGTACTGCACGGTGACCTCGTAGCCGTCAGCGGCAAGGTCGGCGGGGGAGGGTACCCCCTGCAGATAGGGCAGCGCGGTTTCCCAGACGTTCTGGCTTGCCTCGGTATGCCCGGCGCTGATGCTGTGGTAGCACGCCGCCGCCGGGCTGCCGCCGTAGGTCAGAACACAGCCGTTCACCGTCTGCGCGGCTTGGGTCAGCCGGGCGTAAAATTGGTTGTAATCATCGCCCCAGCGTGCTTTTAATACGTCGGTATCCGTCCAGCCTAAGCACTGCGCACTGTTGACCTGCAAGGGGGTGTCCCCCAGTGCCAGCGCGTAGCTGTACCCGGCAACCATCTGGGCGCACAGGGCATCGGCGGGCCAGTCCGGCGGCATTTCGCAGGCAGCCAGCCCCACCAAAAATTCCGGCAGCGCCAGCGTGCGTTCCTGCTGCACGGCGGCATCCCAAACGGTCACGGTGCCGGGCGCGGATGTTGCGGCGGGCGCGGCAGTCGGCAGCGGCGGAAGCGTCGGCTCCGGCAGGGGCGCAGGGGCAGGCGGGACGGTTGGGCGCGGCAGCAGCAGCGCCGAAAACGGCAGAAAAAACGCCAAAAGCAGGGTGAACCCCGCAGCACCGAAACTCTTTTTCACACAACACGCTCCCTGCACTTGAAAAAACTCGGCTGCGGCGGTACAATACATCATAGGTAATGCCGCATAATTCTAAGTGCCGATACGGCGGGAATTGTGCGGTGTTGCCCATATACGAGGAAACGGCAGCCTGTCCCAGCCTATGCGGCGGGGCAGCCGGGTATGAAAGGGTAAAGGTATGAACGTTCCACATCGACCGCGCGTGGCGGTCATTGCGGCGGCGGGCGCGGTGCTGGCAGCTACGGGTTGGCTGGCGGGCGGCGCGTCCGGCTTTGTGGCAGCACCGATGCTGGCGTGCCTGTGTGCGGTATGGCTGGCAGCGCTGGCACTGCCGTACCTTGCGGGCAGACGCTGTGCCGCGCAGCCGGCTGCCTTGGCGGACCGATGCAAGCCGCTGGGCGCGGTGATGGCGGTCACTGCTATTTTGCTGCTGGCAGCGGGGCTGATGAACCTGCCCGCCGTGCTGTTTTTGGCAAAAAACGGGTATCTGCCGCTGGCGCTGAAACCGGCGTTTGCGTATGTACTGGACGCTGTCACGCCAATTTTTTCGGCGCTGTGGCTGGCGGTGTACGCGGTGCGCGCCTGCACGGGCTACGGCATTGCCCGCGGTAAGCCGGGCAGTGCGGCAGCGGCGCTGGTGATGCCGCTGTACTTTTTGTGGCGGCTGTTCTGGCAGTTCCAAATTGACCCCGCCGCCCTGCCGCGCGTGACCTACACGCTGAACGTGCTGGGCAGTGCGGCGGCGCTGCTGTTTGCGGCGGCACTGCTCAAGGTGTTTTTGACGCCGGGACAGCCCTGCGGACACACGCTGTTCGGCGCGGGGACAGGCTGCTTTTTGCTGTGCAGCTGCGCGGGGACCGTGCAGACGCTGCGGCAGCTGCGTGCGCTGACCGCCGCCGAGGTGTACGGCAATCTGGCATTGTCGGCGCTGGGCATCGGCGGGCTGATTTGCGCCGTTGCCGCCTGCGGCAAGGATACGGAATAACAGGCAATATAAAAAACACGCTGCATCGAAAAAACGGTGCAGCGTGTTTTTATCGGTTTTTGAGGTTTTCTGTGCGCTGCCTGCGCACGGCGCGGCGTTCCATCACGGTTTCCCAGCCGGAGGAAATTTTGTCCGCCGTGCCTACCAGCACCGCCTCGCGCGTGCGGGGAACGGCGGTCACGGTCAGGGGCCACATATGGCAGCGGATGCAGTCCTTTTCGGTGTTGTTTAAATCAAACAAGGTTTCGGCGTTGTACAGCGCCGCCTGCGGGTGCTTAAAGCCGTGCCAGTGGGTAATGCCCTTGCAGTGGTGCCAGTCGTATAAGTAAAAGTCGTGCAAAAACGCGCCGCGCACCAAGCTGACCTCATCGGCGTCCAGCCCCAGCCGCCGGTTGAGCCAAAAGGCGATGCGCGCTACGCGCATACAATGCTCGTAGGTGGTCACGGTGCCATGCTGGATAAAATCCTTCATATGCTGGGCGTGGGGATTATCCGCGTAGCCGCGCAGAATTTCGTTTACGCAGGCGGACTCGGCAGGGGTCAGGCGAAACAACACAGGGCAGCGCTCCTTTCTTGCGGGGTGGGTACAGGGCGGTTTGTCAAAAAATCCCTTTTTCGGGTAATAATGTAGGGCGCGTGTCTTGACCGCGCCGTACCGCTGGCTGCGCGCAGCGCATAAAATCGCGCCGAACGGCGCGTTTTCCCGATACATCGTATTAATGGTTAGACTGCACGGAACGGTCAAGACCGTTCCCTACAAACCAGCCGGAAGTTCGCAATCATCCGGTTAGGTTTATCAACAGTCAGATACAGGGCTTTCCTTTGCCCTTAGTATACTGCACCCCGCCCGGCATTGCAACAGCAAAATGGCAATCTTAACTGCGCAGCCCCAGTTCCTCGCCGTAACCCGCGCACTGCCGCCCCAGCAGGGTGTACAGCGGGCTGAAACGGTCGTACAGGTAATCCTGTGCTTGGCAGGGCGCGCGCAGCGGCAGGCTACTTTTGGGCAGGCGCACCGCCGCCGAAAACGCCCCTGCGCCGCCGCTTTGCACCACCGCCCCGCCGCTTACCGCCGCCAGCCGCAGCAGCAGGGCGCGGGCATCGCGGGGTAGGGTGGCGCACCGCCCGCCTTTTATCACCAGCACCGCCGCGCCGGGCGCGGTGTGTACCTGCACAACGGCAGCCCCCTGCGCCTGCAGAACCCCCTGCACAAAGCAAAGCAGGCTGCATTGCAGCAAAGGGCGCGGCACGGCCACCGGCAGCGGCGCGTCCGCCGGGGCAAAATACAGCCAGCTGCGCCGGCGCACGGCTTGCTGCAGGGCGGCGCACAGGGCTTCGACCTCGGCGGTCAGATCCAAAGCGCGGGGCGGGGCAGGGGCGGCAGCGGCTTCTGCCAAAAGGCAGGCGGCAAGCCTTGCACCCGGGCGCACGGTGCGGCGGCTCAGGCGGCGAAAGGCGGCATCCTGCGCAAGGGCAGCGCGGGCAGGGTCATCGGGAAACACAGCGGCACCCCTCCTTTTGGGCAGTGGTTTTGGGGCTAGTGTATGCAAATGCACCCTAAAAAAAGGTGCCAAAAGCTGTAAAAGCAAAAAACTTTGAAAAAAACTTGAAAATTTCGTGTTAAAATAATAACAGGCACTTGCAGAGTTCGGCAAAATGGAGTACAATAGTATCATACCGCAAAGCGGGTAGGCCGCTGACCGGGTTACAATAAATCTATGGAGGATTTTATTATGGCTGTTAAAGTTGCAATCAATGGTTTTGGCCGCATTGGCCGTCTGGCTTTCCGTCAGATGTTTGAGGCTGACGGCTACGAAGTTGTCGCCATCAACGACCTGACCAGCCCCGCTATGCTGGCTCACCTGCTGAAGTACGACACCGCTCAGGGTTCTTTCCTGGGCAAGATCGGTGAGAACAAGCACACCGTCGAGGCCGGCGAGGATTACATCGTTGTCGACGGCAAGAAGATCACCATCTACGCCATTAAGGACGCCAAGGATTGCCCCTGGCGCGAGCTGGGCATCGACGTTGTTCTGGAGTGCACCGGCTTCTACACCAGCAAGGCCAAGGCTGAGGCCCACATCCAGGCCGGCGCCCGCAAGGTCGTTATCTCCGCTCCTGCCGGCAACGACCTGAAGACCATCGTCTACTCCGTCAACGAGAAGACCCTGACCGCTGAGGATCAGGTCATCTCCGCTGCTTCCTGCACCACCAACTGCCTGCAGCGCAAGGGCGACCTGCGTCGTGCCCGCGCCGGCGCTCAGAACATCGTTCCCAACTCCACCGGTGCTGCTAAGGCCATCGGTCTGGTCATCCCCGAGCTGAACGGCAAGCTGATCGGCTCTGCTCAGCGCGTTCCCGTCCCCACCGGCTCCACCACCATTCTGGTTGCCGTTGTCAAGGGCAAGGACGTCACCAAGGAAGCCATCAACGCTGCCATGAAGGCTGCTGCCTCCGAGAGCTTCGGCTACAACGAGGATCCGATCGTTTCTTCTGACGTTATCGGTATGCGCTACGGCTCTCTGTTCGACGCTACCCAGACCATGGTCGCTAAGATCGACGACGACACCTATCAGGTTCAGGTCGTTTCTTGGTACGACAACGAGAACAGTTACACCTCTCAGATGGTCCGCACCATTAAGTACTTCGCTGAGCTGTAATCTGTTTTCGGCTTAACGCAAAGCTAACGGGCACCGCCGCACTTCGCAAGGAGCGCGGCGGCGCTTTTTGATTTGTGGGGGAAAACGCGAAATTTGCGGGTAAACCGCGTGTATGGCTTCCCCCGAAGGGGGAAGGCTTTCCCGCCCGGATATTACGATATATCGGGAAAACCGCGCGGGACGCATATATGCGTCCCCTACAAACCTGCCGGGAATGACAAACCATCATGGGACTGTGCGGCAATAAAAACCATTGCACGGTAGGGGCGGGGCATTGCCCCGCCCGCGGTTTTGCGGGTACAACAATATAACAGGTCATCCGTAGGGG
>SFOX01000072.1 GCA_004552305.1 Subdoligranulum variabile
CTCGCGCCCGCCCTTGGCGAACACCCGGAACTGCCCGTTCACCCGCTTTACGTCTGCGGAAAGCACCACGCACTGGTCGCCGTAGCGCTGCGCGGCGGCTGGGATCAGCCCGGGGTCCTTCAGCGCGCCGGAGTTGACGCTTACCTTATCCGCGCCGCATTTCAGCACCCGATCAAAATCTTCCAGCGTGTTGATGCCGCCGCCCACGGTCAGGGGAATAAAAATCTCTCCCGCCACCCGGGTCAGGATGTCGGTAAAGAGGGCGCGTCCCTCAAAGCTGGCGGTGATATCGTAAAACACCAGCTCGTCCGCCCCGGCGGCGTTGTACAGCCGTGCCATCTCCACCGGGTCGGCCACGTCCTTGATGCCCTCAAAGTTCGTGCCCTTGACCACCCGACCGTCGCGCACGTCCAGACAGGGGATGATGCGTTTGGTTATCATAAAGACCCCTCTTTCTCAGTCCTGCACCAGCTGCACGCAGCGGGCAAGATCCAGCGCGCCGGTGTACAGGCTTTTGCCCAGAATGGCCGCTGCCGTGCCCATCTGCTGCAATTCCAGCAGCTCCGCCTCGGAGGAGATGCCGCCGCTGGCCGTAAAGGCCACCCCGGGCACTTCTGCCGCCAACTGCCGGTACAGGGCAAGGTTCGTGCCCTGCATCGCGCCGTCACAGGCAATGTCGGTGTAGATGATGGCGGTGCAGCCGGCTTCTGCCAGCCGCTTGCAGAAGGCCACGCCCGGCTCGGTGCTGACCTCCTTCCAGCCGTGGATGGCCACATAGCCGTCTTTTGCGTCCACGCCCACGGCAATTTTGTCGCCGTATTTTTGCAGCATCCGGGCGGTAAAGGCAAAATCCGTCACCGCCACGCTGCCCAGAATGCAGCGCCCCACCCCGAGGGAGAGGTATTTTTCAATGCGCTCCTCGGTGCGGATGCCGCCGCCTACCTCGATGTACAAGCCGCCCTGCTTTGCCAGCGCGGCAATGGTGTCGTAGTTGGAAAGGGTGCCGTCCTTGGCACCGTCCAAGTCCACTACATGAAGATTTTTTGCCCCGGCGGCCACAAAGCTGCGTGCCTGTGCGCAGGGGTCCTGCCCGTAAACGGTCATGCGGTCGTAATCGCCCTGTGTCAGGCGCACCACCTGCCCGCCGCGCAGGTCAATGGCTGGAAATAGCTGCATAGTTGTTTCTCCTTTAGGAACGAACCCTCTCAGGCGCTCCCGATAGCTTTCTCATAGCGCTTAATACTTTAGTGCCGAGGTCAACGGCTTGCGCCCTCTCAGTCACCTTCGGTGACAGCTCTCCCAAAGGGAGAGCCAAGAGCACTGCCGGAAACTTTTTCATTGCTCCTAAAGCTTTAGCAACGAACTTAACGGCTTGGCTCCCCCTTTGAGGAAAGACTTCCCCCGCTCCGGGGGAAGATGTCGCGCAGCGACAAAAGGGGGAATCTGGCGCGGGAGCGCCTGAGAGGGCGTACCCTCTCACAATTCGCTGAACGCCTTGAGGATCCGCAGCCCGGTGTCGCCGCTTTTTTCCGGGTGGAACTGGGTGCCGTACACCCGCCCCGCCCGCACCGCGCCGGTGACCGGGATGGAATAATCGCTGACGGCAAGGGTGCTTTCGGCGCAGTTTTTGCCGTAGTAGCTGTGGACGTAGTACACATACTCGCCCTCGCGGATGTAGCGGAACAGCGCATCATCCTTTACGATGTGCAAGGCGTTCCAGCCCATCTGCGGCACCTTCAGCCCTTTGTCCGCAAGGTCGGGCCCCAGCGGGCAGACCTCGCCTTTGATAAAGCCCAGCCCGGCGTGCGCGCCGTATTCGTAGCTTTTTTCAAACAGCAGCTGCATCCCAAGGCAGATGCCCAGCAGGGGCTTCTGTTCCGCCTGCTCCTTCAGCACCGGCACAAGGCCGGTGGCGGTAAGCTTTGCCATGGCATCCCCGAATGCGCCCACCCCTGGCAGGATGAGCCGGTCGGCGGCGCGGATGGCAGCGGCATCGGCGGTGACCACTGCCTGCAGCCCCAGCTGCTGCAAGCTGGAACGCAGGCTGAACAGGTTGCCCACCCCGTAATCAAGAATGGCGATCATACCAGCAGTCCTTTCGTGGAGGGGATCTCGTCCCGGTGTGCCGCGTCGATGCGCACGGCCTCGGCCAGCGCGTGCC
>SFOX01000043.1 GCA_004552305.1 Subdoligranulum variabile
TAGGGGACGCATAGATGCGTCCCGTGCGGTTTACCCGTTAGATTGCATTGTTGGGAAGATTGCACGGGCGGCATATATGCCGCCCCTACGGATGACCCGATATTTTCGCGCCACCATTTGACCGCGGGCGGGGCATGCCCCGCCCCTACGGGGTGGTAAATTTTTCGGCGGAGCCGTAAGACGGGAGCGGGTGGGCGGGGCGTCAAAAAATGTGTCTTGACGATTTTTTAGCCCCGCCCGTCTGCGACCCACATATTTGGGGTTCCAAGGGGCGAGCGCTTGGCGGCGCACAACGAGCGCCGCCAGTCGGCATAGCCGACTCGCTCGTGCGGTTATTCGCCCCGCCGGGGCGAACATTGCTCGCTCCCCGGCTTCGCACGCTCAGCCGGGTTCCCATGCTCGCAACCCCGCAGCCCCTGGTCGTGGGTCCGCTGCGTCGAAACAGCGGCAGTTTTCTCTGGTTCTCTCTTTTGCTGCCAAAAGAGAGAACATACGTCCAGCCAGCCGTCAATCCGGCATCAATCGGTCGCGCTCGTGGTTGTGCAGCATCATCCGGCGTTTTTCGGTTTTTGCCTTGTACATCAGGGTGTCGGCGCGGTAGACGGCGTCGCTCAGCGGACTCATCTTGTATACACCGCCCACGCTGACGCTCAGGCGCATTTCCGGGTGGTCGGGTACGGTGGCATCTGACACGGCGCTGCTGATTTCCTGCAAACGGCGGTGGAATACCGGCTCCGGAATGTCCGGGAACACCAGCAAGAACTCATCGCCGCCGTAGCGGATCAGAATATCGCTGTTGCGGATGCACCCCACGATCGCCTGCACGATGGTGCGCAGGGCGGCGTCGCCCGCCGGATGCCCGTAGGTGTCGTTGATGGCTTTAAAGTTGTCCACATCCAGCACCGCCACGCCGTCCGCCGAATCCTGCCCGCAGAACTGCTCCTCGTAATAGCGGCGGTTGAACGCGCCGGTCAGGGCGTCCAGATACAATTCCTGCGAATACTGATGCAGCGACCGCACCAGATGCTCGCGCCCGTGGAAGGACAGCGGCATATCCTTGCGCAGCCGGACCACCAGCTCCAGCACACAGGCGCGCCCCTCGACCTCGACATATTTCGAGATGACCTGATAGGCATCCTCGCCCATAAATTCAATTTTTGCCAGCTGGGTCTTTTGGGTAAACGCCTTGAACGACACGCAGTTTTCGCAGCGGTTTTCGCGGTTCCAGACGGTATAGCAGGGGTGATCCTCGTCCACAACTTTCCCCTGCTCGTCCACGCTCAGCACGCAGGTATGCCCCACGTCCACCAGACGCACCACGTCAAAGACGTTTTTCAGTATATGCATCGTACACGCCATTCCCTTGCCGGTGGTGATGATGGTTTCCTTGGTGACTTCCTTGGCATCCCGAATGATTTTTTCGTGTACGTCCTCCGCCTGCATCACAAGACCTACGCGGATCGTTTCCTCATCGCGCATCCACAGCGTGCGGATATGTACCTTGTGCCAGCGCAGCAGCCCGTCCACCGACAACAGCACCGTGACGGCGGTGTCGGGGTGGTCGGCATCGGTTTTGGCGATGGCGTCCAGCATGGCGCTGCGGTCGTTTGGCGACACAAGCAGCGTTTCCATGGCGTTTTTAAAGGGCATTTCCCTGGGGCAGTGCAGGTGCTTGACACCCCACTCCGACATAGTTGCCGTGTCGCTGGCCTCGTTGTAGTCCAGCTGCAGGTCGGGGGTGTGGTCGACATAAAATGTATACTTTTGCTGCTCGATCTGCAGGGCATTTTCTAAGCGCCCGGTTTCGGGCAGGTCGTTTTCGTGCAGCAGCGCGTCGGTGATCTTGCGGGTGGCGTTGCCGAAATTCATCTGCGCGGCAGCCTCGTTGTCGGTCAGCGCGCGGTGCAGATCGTCTGCCACCTCGGTCAGACATTCCATCAGCAGCGGGTTGAAGGTGCCGCACTCGCCGTTTAAAATCATACGCACGGCGGTGTCGTGGTCAAAGGCTTTTTTGTAGCAGCGCTCGCTGGTCATGGCGTCGTAGACGTCCGCCAACGCCACCACCTGCGCGGCAATGGGGATCTCCTCGCCCTTCAGCCCGTCGGGGTAGCCGCGCCCGTCCCAGCGCTCGTGGTGCCAGCGGCAGATCTCGTAGCTGACCTTGACCAGCGGCTCCTCCTGCTGGAAGGGCAGGTTTTCCAGAATATGCGCACCGATGGTGGTGTGCGTTTTCATAATGTCAAATTCTTCTTTGGTCAGGCGTCCGGGCTTGTTGAGGATCTTCTCCGGGATGTTGATCTTGCCGATATCATGCAGCGAGGACGCCGTGCCGATCATGGCGATATCCGCCGCCGACAGCTTGTATTTGTCGGTTTTTTTCACCAGATGGTTCAAAATCAGCTCGGTGGCGGTGTGGATATGCAAAACGTGCGAGCCGCTTTCGCCGTTGCGGAATTCAACGATGTGGCTCAGGATATTGATCATCAGGTTGTTGCTTTTTTGGTTTTCGTACACCTGCCGTGCCACCAGCCCCACCAGCTGCTTTTGCTTGGTGTAAAGCATCAGCGTGTTGGTGACGCGGCGGCGCACGATGGCCATATCGAACGGGCGGCTGATAAAATCCGTTGCGCCTAAGTCGTAGGCGCGCTCGACATACGCCGAGCCGTTTTCGGCAGAGATCATAATGACCGGGATATCCTCGATCCAGCCGTAGTGTTTCATCTGCTTCAGCACTTCAAAGCCGTCCATTTCGGGCATCATAATGTCCAGCAGCAGCAGGTCGATTTCGGGCGCGGATTGCAGCGCGCGCACCGCCTCACGACCGTTTTCGGCTTCTATGACATCATAGCCGTCGCCCAGCATTTCCACCAAAATGGCACGGTTCATAGCAGAGTCATCGGCAATCAGGATCTTCGGTTTCAGGGACACAGTTCAACACCATCTTCCTTCGTAAATCGCGCGGTCACAGCACATTTTTTGCTGTATACAATGATTATAGTATACGGACGGGGCAAATTGCAATAGACAAATACGGTTTTTGCCGAAAAAGCCTTCCCCTTGGGGGGAAGGTGGCGCGGCACGCGCCCCTGCTCAGAGTTAAGAGTGGAGAGTTAAGAGTTTAGATTTGGTGTACCCGCCGCGCGGGTACATTTTATATATTACCCTGTAGGGCGGGGTGACCCCACCCCGCCGGGGAATTTGGCGGTAAACGCAAAATTTTGCGATGACAGGAAATTCCCGGCGGGTTTGTAGGGGACGCATATATGCGTCCCGTGCGGTTTGCCCGTTAGGTCGATTTACCGGGTTGGCTGCAACGGGCGGCATATATGCCGCCCCTACGGTTTACCCATTATATTGTTGCTGTCGTAAGACAGCAAGGAGGGGTCAAGACCCCTCCCTACAGTACCACCCGAAAAGGGGCTTTTTCAATAAACTTTTTGTGCCCGCGCGGCGGGCACACCTTATTTATTATCTATTATCTTTTATCTTTTATTTACAAAAAAGCCCTCCGCCGGGAGGGCAGAGGACTTAAAAAACATATCAATTTTTGCGGGTCTTGATCTCGTTGACGACCATCTCGACAAAGGCATCCTGCTCCATCGTGGTGGTTTCGCCCTTGCGGTCGCGCACGCTGAGGTTGCCGGCTTCCGCCTCCTTGGCACCCAGAACCAGCATATACGGCACGCGGTCAACCTGCTGTGCCTCGCGGATCTTGTAGCCGATCTTCTCGTTGGATTCGTCCAGCACAACGCGGATACCGGCGTCAGCCAGCTTGTCGGCTACGCTGCGGGCGTAGTCCAGCGTCTTTTCGCTGACGGGCAGCACCTTGACCTGCGTGGGTGCCAGCCAAGTCGGGAAACGACCCTTGGTTTCCTCGATCAGGTACGCCATAAAGCGGTCCAGAGAACCAAGGATGGCGCGGTGCAGCACCACGGGGGTCTTTTCGCTGCCGTCGGAATCCACATAGGTCAGGTGGAACTTGGCGGGCAGGCAGAAGTCCAGCTGGCAGGTGGACAGCGTGTACTCGGCGCCGACGGCGGGCTTGACGTTGACGTCCAGCTTGGGACCGTAGAAGGCGGCCTCGCCGATTTCCTCGGTAAACTGGATGCCCAGCTCGGTCAGCACCTCGCGCAGCGCCTGCTCGGCATGGTTCCACATGGCGTCATCGTCGTGGTACTTCTTCTTGTCGGCGGGGTCGCGCAGGGACAGCACGCAGCGGTAATCGGTGATGTTGAAGTCCTTGTACACCTCAAAAATCAGGCTGCACACGTCGGCAACCTCGCTCTTGATCTGCTCCGGCGTGCAGAACAGGTGGGCGTCGTTCTGGCAGAAGTGACGACCGCGCTCGATGCCCTTCAGCGTGCCGGAGGACTCGTAGCGGAAGTCGTGGGCAATTTCGCCGATGCGGATGGGCAGCTGGCGGTAGCTGTGCGGGCGGTTGGCGTAGATCATCATATGATGGGGGCAGTTCATCGGGCGCAGAACATAGCTTTCGCCCTCCATCTCCATGGCGGGGAACATATTCTCGCGGTAGTGGTCCCAGTGACCGGAGGTCTTGTACAGGTTCACGGTGCCGACGCAGGGGGTCATAACGTGCAGGTAGCCGCGCTTGCGCTCCTTCTCCTTGATATAATTCTCCAGCTGCTGCCAGACGGTGTAGCCGTTGGGCAGGAACATCGGCAGACCGCGCCCGACCAGATCATCGGTCATAAACAGGCGCATCTCCTTGCCGATTTTGCGGTGGTCGCGCTCACGCGCCTCCTGCTGCTGCTTTTCCCAGGCGTCCAGCTCCTCCTGATTGCGGAAAGCCACGCCGTTGATGCGGGTCAGCATCTTGTTTTCCTTGTCGTTTTTCCAGTACGCGCCGGACTGCTGGGTGATCTTGAACGCCTTCAGCGCCTTGGTGTAGCACAGGTGGGGTCCGATGCACATATCGACATACTCGCCCTGCTGGTAGAAGCTGAACTCGGTTTCGTCGGCAAGGTCTGCCATATGCTCGATCTTGTAATGCTCCTGACGCTCGTTCATCAGCTTGACTGCCTCGTCGCGGGGCAGGATAAAGGGCTTGATGGGCAGGTTTTCCTTGCAGATCTTCTTCATCTCTTTTTCGATGTTGGCAAGATCCTCATCGCTGAGCTTGGTGTCGCCCAGATCCACGTCATAGTAGAAGCCGTTCTCGGTGGCGGGACCAAAGGCAAAATCCGCCTGCGGGTACAGGCGCTTGATGGCCTGTGCCATAATGTGGGCTGCCGTGTGGCGCAGAACGTGCAGCTCTTCCTCCTGCGGGCATTCGGCGACGACGCCGTCCTTGTAGATGATCTTCATAATACACTCTCCTTTGCGCTTGGCGCAACAAAAAATGCTTCATCCCCACTGTACAAGGGATGAAGCATTGCAAATACTCCACGGTTCCACCCAGATTGTGCCGCAACGGCACCGCTCGATGCAGCTGTAACGGGCTGTACCCGGCAGGGGTTCGCCCCCGCGCTCGGCAGTGGTAAGAACGCTGCAGCGTCTAAAGCCGCTTGCACCACGCGAAAACCCGCGGCGGCTCTCTCTGTTAGTTGCTTGCAACGTCCCGTTTGTCTGCCTCAAAGCTTTAACAGGATGAAGTTATTTTGAATATAGCACACTCCCGCCGGGAAGTCAAGGGGCATTTTTTAAGGCAACACCGAATAATTCCCGCCTGCGCTTGACGCTGGGGCAGTAAAATGCTATTATCAAAGCAAGGCGCGCCGTGGGGCGCAGCCCGCCGGGGGTTCCCCTACCTTATAATATAGAGCCTATAAAGGGCGAAACAGGTGTCAATTTTGAAATCTATCCAAAACTTTTTTCAGCGGCAGCCGCCGGGGCGCATTATCGCCGCCGGGTTTGCGCTGGTCATTCTGCTGGGCGCGGGGCTGCTGTTGCTGCCCTGCTCGGTCAAACCGGGGCAGACCTTTACCCCGCTGGATTCGCTGTTCACCGCCACCAGCGCCGTCTGCGTGACCGGGCTGGTCGTTGTGGATGCCGCCGACACCCTTACCCTGTTCGGGCAGGTCGTGCTGGCGCTGCTGATCCAGATCGGCGGGCTGGGTATCACCTCGGTGGGCATTGCGCTGGCGCTGGCTGCCGGGCGCTCCATCAGCATACGCGGGCGCAGCCTTGTGCGCGAGGCGCTGAACGTGGACAGCTTTTCCGGTATGGTCAAGCTGATCCACTCCGTTTTTACCGTGACCCTTGTGTGTGAGGGGGTCGGCGCCGCCATCAGCTACACAAGCTTTGTGCGGGATTTTTCCCCCGCCAAGGCAGCGTGGGTCAGTATTTTTCACGCCATAGCGTCCTTTAATAACGCCGGGTTTGATATTTTGGGCGGCGGGCGCGGGCTGGTGCCTTACCAGTGCGACGTCGTTCTGAACCTTGTCACCGATGCAATGGTCATTGTGGGCGGCATCGGCTTTCTGGTGCTGGTGGATATCCAGCGCTGCCGGTTCCGCTTCCGCAGATTTTTGCTGCACAGCAAGGTGGTGCTTTCCACCACCGCCGTGCTGCTGCTGGGCGGCACCGTGCTGCTGCGCCTGACCGAGGGGCTTCCGTGGCTGGGCTGCCTGTTTACCAGTATGACCACCCGCACCGCCGGGTTTGCCACCTACCCGCTGTGCGAGTTCAGCAAGCCGGGGCTGATGGTCGTAATGCTGCTGATGTTTATCGGCGCATCGCCGGGTTCAACGGGCGGCGGCATTAAGACGACGACCTTTTTTGTGCTGATGCAGGAGGTTTCGTCGGTGTTTTCCAAGCGCAGACCGGGGGCGTTTCACCGCCGTCTGCCCAAGGATGCCCTGTCCCGCGCCGCCACCATCACACTGCTGGGCATTATCGTGGTGCTGGAAGGCACATTTTGGCTGTGCCTGCTGGAGCCGCAGACGGATTTTATCGCCCTGCTGTTTGAGGTAATTTCTGCCTACAGCACGTCGGGACTCAGCATGGGCATTACGGGCGGGCTTTGCGCCGCCAGCCGCTGGGTGCTGATCTTTACCATGTACACCGGGCGCGTGGGCGCCTTTACCCTGCTGTCGCTCTGGGTCAACCGCCCCGCACCGGTCGCCCATTACACCGAAGAAGCCATTGCCATTGGCTGAGAACGAGGTATTGAAAATGAAAAAGCAAATTCCTGACCAAACCTACGGCGTCATCGGTTTGGGGCGTTTCGGCACGGCGCTGGTCAAGACGCTGGCAGCCGCCGGCAAGGAGGTCATCGCCGTTGATAAGGACGAGGAAAAGGTCAAGGCCGTGCGCGGCGACACCGAATACGCCTTTGTGGTGGGTGCGCTGACCGAGCAGGCGCTGCGCGAAACCGGTATGCACAACTGCGGCACCGTGACCATCTGCATCGGCGAGCGCGTGGACGTGAGCATTATGACCACGATGCAGGTGCTGAAGCTGGGCGTGCCGCATGTAATTGCCAAGGCCGCCAGCGACGTACACGGCGAGGTGCTGAAGCAGCTGGGCGCGGATGTCGTTTACCCCGAAGCCGATATGGCGGTGCGCATCGGCAAGCGGCTGATCAACGGCAATATGCTGGACTACGTCACGCTGGGCGACAACGTGGAGGTGCGGCGCATTGTGACATCGGGGCATCTGGTCGGACACAGCGTCAAGGATTTGAACCTGCGCCGCGTGTACGGCATCAACATCATTGCCGTGGAGCATGAACAGCATACCGACGTGGAATTTTCGCCCGATTATGTGTTTACCAAGGGCGACACGGTGTCGGTCATCGGCAAGACCGAAAAGCTGGACTTCTTCGAGCGCGCGATGCAGAAATGAAGCGCTGCCTCCATGGCTTCCCCTTAGGGGGAAGCTGTCACCGGAGGTGACTGATGAGGGGAAAAGTTGCGGCTGCCGGACATTTCCCCCTCATCCGGCGCGTACCGCGCCACCTTCCCCCTTTGGGGGAAGGCTTTCCATCTATTATCTATAAAAACAGCGCTCTGCCGTGCAGAGCGCTGTTTTTTTATCTCCCCAGTCTTGCCTTGAAATCGCGGTAACCGAATCTGACCAGCTCCCGCACGTTGCCCGCTTCGTCGCGGACACAGATGGCAGGCAGGGGCATCCCGTTAAAGGTGTTGTTCTTGCAGGTGGTGTAAATCGCCATATCGCCGAATACCAGCAAATCCCCCACGCGGGGTACGGCGTCCAAGCCGTAATCCCCGATGACGTCCCCCGCCAGGCAGGTCGGTCCCGCCAAGCGCACGGTGCAGGGCTTTTGCCCGGCATCCCCGGCAAACAGCAGCGGCGGGCGGTAGGGCATTTCGATGACGTCCGGCATATGGCAGGCGGCGCTGGCATCCAGAATCGCCACCGTTGTGCCGCCGTTTTGCACTACGTCCAGCACGCGGGTCAAAAGATACCCGGCGTTCAGCGCGCACGCCTCGCCCGGCTCCAGATACACCGTGACGCCCCACGCATTTTGTGCGCGGGCAATGCACTGCGTCAGCGTTTCGATATCATAGCCGGGGCGGGTGATGTGATGTCCGCCGCCGAAGTTCACCCACTGCATTTTGGGCAGTATATCGCCGAATTTTTCCGCCACAGCGTCCAGCGTCACCGCCAGCGCGTCGGCGTCCTGCTCGCACAGGGTGTGGAAATGCAGCCCGTCCAAAAGCTGGGGCAAGGCGGGGTTTTGCGCCACGGCGGCGTCCCACGCCGCGCGGGTCGTGCCCAAGCGGCTGCCGGGGGCGCAGGGGTCATAGATGGCGTGACCGTCCTGTGTGGAGCATTCGGGGTTGATGCGCAGCCCCACGCTTTTGCCCGCCGCCTTGACCTTGGCGCCGAATTTTGCCAGCTGCGCGGGCGAGTTGAACACAATGTGGTCGGCGTAGCGCAGCAGCTCGTCCATCTCGTCGTCGCGGTAGGCGGCGCAGAAAACGTGTACCTCGCCGCCGGGCATCTCCTCGGCGCCAAGGCGGGCTTCGTACAAGCCGCTGGCTTCGGTGCCGGCCAGGTGCGGTGCCAGCAGCGGGTACAGGTTATAGTTGCTGAACGCCTTTTGCGCCAGCAGAATTTTGCAGCCCGTGCGCTGCGCCAGTGCGCCCAGCAGTTCGGCATTACGGCGCAGCGCCCCCTCGTCCAGCAGGTAGCAGGGCGTGGGCAGGGTGTGCAGCGCGGCAGGCAGAACGCCGCCCAGCGCCGCAAACGGCGGGCGGGTATCCGGCGCGGGCATCAGTCCACCAGCGCCGGAGCGAAGTTTTCGCTGCGGGGCAGACCATACTTGTCCAGCGCGTCCAGGAACGGGTCGGGGTTGAACTCCTCGACCGTGTAGACGCCGGGCTTGACCCATTCGCCGGTCAGCATCATCAGCGCGCCGCACATCGCAGGCACGCCGGTGGTGTAGCTGATGGCCTGGCTGCCGACCTCGCGGTAGCACGCCTCGTGGTCGCAGACGTTGTAGATGTAGTAGGTTTTGTCCTTACCGTCCTTTTTGCCGGTAAAGATGCAGCCGATGTTGGTCTTGCCCTTGGTGCGCGGACCGAGGCTGGCGGGGTCGGGCAGCAGCGCCTTGAGGAACTGGATGGGTACGATCTCCTGCCCGTTGTAGTGGATGGGCGTGGTGGACAGCATCCCCACATCCTCCAAACAGCGCATATGATCCAGATAGCTCTGCCCAAAGGTCATAAAGAAGCGGATGCGCTTGACATCGGGCAGGTTTTTGCCCAGGGATTCAATTTCCTCGTGGTGGAGCAGGTACATATCCTTCTGCCCGACCTGATCAAAGTTGTACTCGCGCTTGATGCTCATGGCAGGGACCTCGACCCATTTGCCGTTTTCCATATAGCTGCCGGGGGCGGACACCTCGCGCAGGTTGATTTCGGGGTTGAAGTTGGTGGCAAAGGCGTAGCCGTGGTCGCCGCCGTTGCAGTCCAGAATATCAATGGTGTCGATGGAATCGAACTCGTGCTTGGCGGCGTAGGCGCAGTACGCCTGCGTTACGCCCGGGTCAAAGCCGCAGCCCAGCAGGGCGGTCAGACCGGCGTCCTCGAACTTTTTCTTGTACGCCCACTGCCAGCTGTAATCGAAATAGGCAGAGAAGCCGGCTTCCTTGCAGCGCTTTTCGTAGACGGCGCGCCAAGCGGGGTCGTCGGTGTTTTCGGGTTCGTAGTTGGCGGTGTCCATGTAGTTGACGCCGCAGGCCAGGCAGGCGTCCATGATGGTCAGGTCCTGATACGGCAGGGCGATGTTCATCACGAGGTCGGGCTTGTAGGCGTTGATGAGGTCGCACAGCTGCTGCACGTCGTCGGCATCGACCTGTGCGGTGGTGATTTTGGTGGCGGTGTGCGGGGCGAGCTTGGCGGCCAGCGCGTCGCACTTGGATTTGGTGCGGCTGGCGATGCACAGCTCGGTGAAAACGTCGCTGACCTGGCAGCACTTGGAGATGGCGACAGATGCAACGCCGCCGCAGCCGATAACAAGAACTTTGCTCATAGGAAGCTCCTTTTCTTAAGATAATAGATAAAAGATAAAAGATAATAAATTGGGTGTGCCCGCCGCGCGGGCACGGTTTTATGATGTGTAATTTTTCCGGCAGGTTTGTAGGGGACGCATAGATGCGTCCCGTGGCGTTTAGCCGTTATATCGCATTACCGGGGCGGCTGCAACGGGCGGCATATATGCCGCCCCTACGGACTAACCCGTAAGTTCTTCGTTCCCATTCGGTCGCGGGCGGGGCATACCCCGCCCCTACCGGGTGGTGAATTTTTCGGCGGAGCCGTAAGACGGGAGCGGGTGGGCGGGGCGTCAAAAAATGTGTCTT
>SFOX01000073.1 GCA_004552305.1 Subdoligranulum variabile
GGGGCACGCCCCGCCCGCGGTTTTGCGGTAATAACGAAATTACGGGTTGACTTGTAGGGGCGGCATATATGCCGCCCGTTGCAGCCAACCCGCCAAATCGACCTGACGGGTAAACGCCGCGGGCGAGCAATGCTCGCCCCTACAACCTGACAGGCAAATTTGCGCCAGCCGCCCATTTCCCCGGCGGGGTGGGGTCACCCCGCCCTACGGGGCAACAAAAAATGCGCCCGCAAGGCGGGCGCACCATAAATGTCCGTTAAATATCCGTTATTTTCTTCTCCGCTTTTTCGGCGGGGGATTGCTGTGGCTGACCAACAGAGCGATGCTGAAAATCAGCACAAAAACCGCAATGGCACCCAAAATCAGCAAAATCACCTGGAAAATCTTCACATTAAAATGCTCGCGCAGGGCATCGGTGGCGGAGTTGATCACCGCGCTGGCGGTGTCGCTGTCGGGCGCGGGGGTGGCGGCGCTGCTCTCGGCGGCCAGTACCGCGTCGGCGGCGTCATACTCGCCCAACACGGTCAGGGCTTCCGCCAACGCCTGCCCGCCCATCACCGCAAGGCTGCTGCCGTTGCCGGTGATGCGCTCCCCGTTGACGCAGCCGGACAGATATTCCGCCAGCAGGTCGGTGGCACCGCGCAGCGCGGGCGCACACGCGGGGTCCAGCTGCCAGCCGTCGAGCTGCCACATACCGTTTAGGTACAGCATCAGCTGGGCGCCGCTGTCCTGCAAAAGGGCGTTGTAGACGACCTCCTTGAAGGATTTGTCGCCGGTGTTCACGCTGCCGAAGCTCAGCATAATAAACTGCCGGGCGCGGTCGTAGTCGGTCAGGTTGGCGTAGTAGTTGCGCAGGGTGGCTGCCAGATCGCTGTCGGCAGAGATCTGCGCGCCGACGATCACCGAGTCAAGGTCTGCGCGCAGGTCCTGGTCACCAAACACGCTGTTGGCGCCGTCATCGTCTATATTAAAGGTAGCGCGCATCAGCTCGGCGTAGCCGGCGGCGTCCGATGCCTGCCCGTTGTACGCCTGTGCCAGCTCCATACAGTCGCCGCCCCAGCCGCCTGCGGTGGGCAGACCGCGGTAGGTCATATTGATGGACGCCAGCAGATGGTTAAAATCCACCGCCTGCCCGTTGGGCAAAGTCAGCGAACCGACGTTTTTCAGCTCGCTCAGGGTGGGGTCGCGCTGCTCCACAAAGGCGTCAAATTCCGAATTTTGCAGCCCGGCGGTCATTGCCCACACGGTGGAGCCGTAAGCGCCCGAACGGGTGTAGGTCAGCGTCAGCAAAACGGGGTCGTCGGCGCTGTCGCTCTGGGTGCAAAACTCCGCTGCCAGCGCCTGCAGCCGCGCCAGCTGATCCAGCGTGGCGTCGTACTCGGCAGCGCGGGCGGGCAGCGCTGCCCCAAAAAGCAAAACAAAGCAAAGCCCCAGCATCACCAAAAACTGCGGCATACGGTTACATTTTGCGTGCGTAGCCACGCACCTCCTTGCAGGGGCGGCGCGGCAAAAAGCCCCTTTGCCGTTTTTTGCGCCCCGATTTGTTACCGAATTGTAAGTATTAGTATACCATAACACGCCCGCCTTGTCACGCCTTATTTTTTTTGACTGTAAAATTTGTGTTGAGGCTTTGTCAATATGAGCAGAAAACCGTGCGAAATTTGGCGATGTTGAACCCTTTACAACCACATAAAAATGCGTTACACTATACAGTAAGATATTATAGGCAGGTTCGCCCGCAACCGCAAAACGGGCGGCTGCTGCCTGAAAAAAAGGAGAGATTGCCTTGTTTACTATCATCAAACGGCGGGAACTGAACCCCACTGTGACCGAGCTGTGGATCCATGCGCCGCTGATTGCCAAAAAGGCCAAGGCCGGGCAGTTTATCATTGTCCGCGCCAAGGAAGATTCCGAGCGCATCCCCCTGACCATCGCCGGATTTGACCGCGAAGCCGGCACCGTTTCCATCATTTTTCAGGTCGTCGGTGCGGGTACTATGCAGCTGAACTCCCTGAAAGAGGGCGAAGCCGTGCATGACTTTGTGGTACCTTTGGGCAAGGCAACCGAGATCGAAGGGCTGAAAAACGTCTGCGTTGTCGGCGGCG
>SFOX01000074.1 GCA_004552305.1 Subdoligranulum variabile
GCAGGTGCAGCATCAAAAGCACTTTTTCTTTATCCCGCAGGGCAGCATCAACACCCCGCAGGAGTTTACGGCGGCGTTGCAGGCCTATGCAGAGGAAAACGGAACGCAGTTAACTTTGACCAAAGAGGGGATGTACCCGGAGTTTTCGCTGGACGGCATCGCGTATAAGGCCTACCGCAACCCGGGCAAGTACTGGGACAAGATCTGCTGCGATGCTGTGCACCCCGAGCAGCTGGACGCCGGACTGCCCGCCCGGCGGGAGAAGCTGCTGCGCATCCTGCGCATCGCTGTGCCGCCGGTATGTACCTTTGTCGCCATTCTGGCGGCAGGGTGGGTGGTGACCGGTGGCGCAGGCTGGTTCTGGCTGGCGGCGATGGTCTCTACCGGGGTGCTGCTGGGACGCTGCTTTGAAAAGTGGCTATAAGGCGCGTTATCCCAGCGGCAGCGCCTCGGCTACGGTCAAAAAGGTGTAGCCGTTATCCGTATACCACCGGATGATATCCGGCAGTGCCTCGGCGGTGGTGCGGGTGGTGGCAGAGTCGTGCATCAGCACCACGCAATGGGTCTGCTCGCCGGTCTCCCGCACTACATTGCGGTAGATGGTATCCGCGCTGGGGTGCCCGCCCACGGCGTCCTCGGCGCAGACGTTCCAGTCCACCCACTGCCAGCCGCGCTGCTCCACCTCAGTTTTCAGCTGCGGCATCAGCCCCTTGCCGCCGTAGCGGCGGCTCACGGTGTTGGTGCTGCCGCCGGGAAAGCGCAGGTACCGGATGCTCTCGGCGTCCACATAGGGCGCGATGCGCTCCTTCAGCAGGGAAATGTCCCGCCAGTAGGCGGCGCTGCTGCGGTAGATGTCGCTGTATTCGTGGGAGGCAGAGTGCAGTGCAATTTGGTGCCCGGCGGCAGCAGCCTGTGTGAGCAGGGGGAGATATTTCTCGTTGTAGCCGGTGGCTACCACAAAAAAGGTGCCGTGCACCCCGGCGGCGTCCAGCGCAGCCAGCACCTCCGGGGTGGTCTTGCTGGGGCCGTCATCAAAGGTCAGGCAGACCCATTTTTCCGGCAGGGAAGGGGCAGCGGGCGTACCGGCATCGGATGCAGCCACCGCCGCTGCGGCAGGGGAAAAAGGCGAAAAGTCCGGCGCGGCGGTCAGCTCGCCCAGCTTACAGCCCGCCGGTGCGCGTGCCGGTACCAGCCACCCTGCCGCAAACGCTGCCAGCGTTGCCGCCAGCAGCCCGCCCCATAGTCCGATGCGCCAGCCGGTGCGCTGCACAAATAGTTTCATACACAAACCCCTCCTTTGCTCTGGGCGCGCGCCGCAGGCAGACTTTCTACGCACAAATGACCGGTGTAATTGCCCGGAAAGCTGCCTTTGCGCGCGCTCTGCGCCGCTATTATAGATATGAAATTTAAAAAAACTTATGAGAAACAAAGAAACCACTTGACGAATTGCCGGAAATGTGTTACTATATGCAAGCAGTCCGCACCAACGGTTTTCTACCTCAAAAACCGGAGAACTGTACAACAGGTATGCGAGGGTGGCGGAACTGGCAGACGCGCACGTTTGAGGTGCGTGTGGTTTATCCTTGGGGGTTCGAGTCCCCTCCCTCGCACCAGAAGGCAAGTCGGTTTTTGACTTGCCTTTTTTCTATGAGCAGAAGTGGTGGAATGGCAGACACGCTGGTTTTAGGCACCAGTTCCTTGTGAGTGAGGGTTCAAGTCCCTTCTTCTGCACCAGCAAAAAGACCCGCAGCGGCCCTGAAGGTTCAGGCGCGGCCTACGGGTCTTTTTGTCCTTTTGAGCGGCAAAAACAGGGCAAATCTGCGTGAATCGCCCTTGAAACGACACGAATCGCCCCGGGGATGTGTTGACAGGCTTTTTTTGCGGAATGGTATAATGTTATTATGGATAGTGTCGGTTTATGCGGGAACTGACATGCAGCGGTTGTACACTTTTTGCAAAAAAACTGTGCACAGCGCTTTGGCATAAAGCCTTTGGAAGAACGTATTGTGAAGAGGTCTGGCTGCGGGGCAGTCGGGGGAAAATTGACCTTATGAAGAAGAAACGAAAAAATATACTGCTCATAGCAGGGATGCTGCTGG
>SFOX01000014.1 GCA_004552305.1 Subdoligranulum variabile
TCCGGGCAAACCGCACGGGACGCATTTATGCGTCCCCTACAAACCCACCGGAAATCCGCATTCTACCCATCGTTGCTTGCCTTCCGGCAATTTGTAGGGAACGGTCTTGACCGTTCCGGGCGTTTTTCGGCTACCGCCAAATTCCCCGGCGGGGTGGGTCACCCCGCCCTACATCGTACTATATAAAACTGTGTCCGCGCGGCGGACACACCAAATCTTAACTCTCCACTCTTAACTCTTAACTCTTAACTCTTAACTCTGGTTTCAACTTTTCCTTCTGTCCCTCTTGCAAGAACGCTGCAATTAGTGTATCATAAAAGAATAATGCAACGGCAGCGCCGCGCCCTGTCCGCCGCAACGGCGGGTCAAAACCTGCGGTACTGCCCGAATTTTTGGGGTGTAACACTATGGCAGAAGAAAAATTCTCGAACTTTTTGACGGATATCATCGACGCCGACCTCGCCGAGGGCAAGGTCGAAACCGTACATACCCGTTTTCCCCCGGAGCCGAACGGCTACCTGCACATCGGCTCCGCCAAGGCGATCTTCATCAACTATACCATCGCCAAGCACTACGGCGGCAAATTCAACCTGCGCTTTGACGACACCAACCCCGCCCGCGAAGGCGACGAGTACGTCCAGAGCATCCTGCAGGACCTGCACTGGCTGGGGGCAGACCCCAACGGCGGCATCTTCTACGGCAGCGATTATTTTGAGCGCTGTTACGAATGCGCCGAGCAGCTCATCCGCGAGGGCAAGGCGTATGTGGACGACCTGACCCGCGAGCAGATGCAGGAATACCGCGGCAGCGACGCCGGCAAGCCCAGCCGTCCCAGCCCGTACCGTGACCGCACGCCGGAGGAAAACCTCGACCTGTTCCGCCGTATGCGTGCCGGCGAGTTCGCCGACGGCGAAAAGACCCTGCGCGCCAAGATCGACCTCGCCAGCCCCAATATGCAGATGCGCGACCCCGCCATCTACCGCATCAAGCACGTCAGCCATCACCGTCAGGGCGACAAGTGGTGCCTGTACCCGCTGTACGACTTTGCGCATCCCATTCAGGACGCCATCGAGGGCATCACCCACAGCCTGTGCAGCTTGGAATTTGAGAACCACCGCCCCCTGTACGACTGGGTCATCACCAACCTGTTCGGCGGTGAGTTCCCCAAGCAGCGCGAGTTTGCCCGCCTGAACGTGACCAACACCGTGATGAGCAAGCGCTACCTGCGCGAGCTGGTCGAAACCAACATCGTGGACGGCTGGGACGACCCCCGTATGCCCACCCTGTGCGGTCTGCGCCGCCGCGGCTATACCCCCAGCAGTATCTTTACCTTTGTAAAGGAAGCGGGCATCTCCAAGTCCGACAACCTCGTGGATATGCGCCAGCTGGAGGCCGTTTTGCGCAGTGAGCTGGAGCTGAACGCCCAGCGCCGCGTGGCTGTGCTGGAGCCGGTCAAGCTGATCATCGACAACTATCCCGCCGATGCCTGCGAGTATTTTGACCTGCCCAACAACCCCAACCGCGACGCCAACGACACCACCACCCGCAAGGTTGCCTTCACCCGCGAATTGTGGATCGAAAACAGCGACTTCTTTGAGGTGCCGCCGCCGAAGTTCAAGCGCCTGACCCTCGGCAGCGAGGTTCGCCTGATGGGCGCTTACCTTGTGCGCTGCACCGGCGTGGACAAGGACGAAAACGGCAAGGTCGTGGCAGTACACGCCGATGCCGACCTGGAAACCCGCAACGGCAACCCCGCCGACGGGCGCAAGGTGCGCGGCACCATCCATTGGGTCAGCTGCGCCCACTGCGTCGAAGCAGAGGTCAACCTGTACGACAAGCTGTTTACCGAAGCCAATATGAACAGCATCCCCGACGGCGCCGACTACAAGGATTACCTCAACCCCGAAAGCGTCACCGTGCTGCACGGTGCCAAGCTGGAGCAGAGCCTGCAGGACGCCCAGCCCGGCGAGCGCTTCCAGTTTGTGCGCAACGGCTACTTTACGCCCGACAGCAAGCACCCCGGCACCTACAACCGCATCGTGACCCTGAAGGACAGCTTCAAGCTGTAATACGATTTTCCGCCCGCACCGCAAGGTGCGGGTTTTTTGGATAAATGTGTCCGCACAGCGGACACACCCAATCTTAACTCTCCACTCTTTACTCTAAACTCTTATAAAATAAAAGAATTCTGCCCATACTACCCCTGACTACAAAACGGGGGTGTGTACAGTGAGTGAATTTTCCATAAAAACCGTGACAGGGCGCGAAATTTTGGACTCGCGCGGGAACCCTGCCGTGGAGGCGGAGATCGTTCTGGAAAACGGCACGGCGGGCAGGGGCGCTGCGCCCAGCGGGGCATCGACCGGCGCGTTTGAGGCGTTGGAGCTGCGGGATAACGACCCCGCCCGCTACGGCGGCAAAGGCGTGACCAAGGCGGCGGCAAACCTGAACGGCTCGATACAGCAGGCGCTGCAGGGGCTGGACGCGCGGGATCTGTACGCCGTGGACGCGGCGCTTCTGGCGGCGGACGGCACCAAGGACAAGTCGCATCTGGGTGCCAATGCGATTCTGGCGGCATCGCTGGCAGCGGCGCAGGCGGCAGCGGCTGCCCAAAAAATGCCGCTGTACCGCTTTTTGGGCGGCGCGGCGGCAACCGACCTGCCCGTGCCGATGATGAACATCCTCAATGGCGGCGCCCACGCAGCCAACACGGTGGACGTACAGGAATTTATGATCCTGCCCATCGGCGCACCCACCTTTGCCGAGGCGCTGCGCCGGGGTGCCGAGGTGTTCCACGCGCTGCAGGCGCTGCTGAAAGCCGACGGCTGGGCGACATCGGTGGGGGACGAGGGCGGCTTTGCGCCCGACCTTGCCGGGGACGAGGACGCGCTGGAATATATCCTGCGTGCCATCGAAAAGGCGGGCTACCGCCCCGGCGTGGATTTTGTGCTGGCGATGGACGCCGCCGCCAGTGAGTGGAAAACCGACCGACCCGGGCATTACCGCCTGCCCAAAAGCGGCAAAACCTACACCGCCGACGAGCTGATCGAGCATTGGCGGCAGCTGGCGGGCAGGTATCCCATCGTGTCCTTGGAGGACGGCTTGGATGAGGAGGACTGGTCGGGCTGGCAGCGGATGACGGCGGCGCTGGGCGGCAGGCTGCGCTTGGTGGGGGACGATTTGTTTGTGACGAACACCGCCCGCTTGGCGCGGGGCATTGCTGAGGGCTGCGGCAACGCGATTTTGATCAAGCTGAACCAGATCGGCACGGTGACCGAAACGATGCAGGCGATCAAGCTGGCGCAGAAATCGGGGTTTGCGGCGATCGTTTCCCACCGCAGCGGCGAAACCGAGGACACATCCTTGGCGGACTTGGCGGTGGCGCTGAACGCAGGGTTCATCAAGACCGGCGCGCCCAGCCGCGGCGAGCGTGTGGCGAAATACAACCGCTTGCTGCGCATCGAGCAGGAACTGGGCGGGGCAGGGAGGTACAGTGGATAGATAATAGATAAAAAATAATAGATAATAAATAAGGAGTGCCCGCGGCGCGGGCACATTCAATTAAAATTCACCACCCGGTAGGGGCGGGGCATGCCCCGCCCGCGACCGAATGGAAATGAAAAACTTGCGGGTTGGTTTGTAGGGGCGGCATATATGCCGCCCGTTGCAATCCTCTCAACAAGGCAACCTACCGGGTAAACTCCACGAAAGGCTTCCCCCTTTTGGGGGAAGCTGTCACCGCAGGTGACGGATGAAGGGGAAATTTGCGGTGGTTGTCCATTTCCCCGGCGGGGCAATAAAAAACCATCGCGCGGTAGGGGCGGGGCATGCCCCGCCCGCGACATAATGGCAATGCAAAAATTGTGGGGTTTATGCCATATCCTTATAAAAATGTGTCCGCGCAGCGGCACTCCTTATCTCCACTCTCAACTCTAGGCGTGCGCTCACGCACGCGCAAAAAAATTCCCCAACTGTTGCCGGGACAACAGACAAAACCCTACAAAAATGGTATAGTATGAATTGCCAAGACAAGAATCCCTTTGGCTGCAACAAGGGTCTATTGCTTTTCTCCGCAGGTTAGTGTATAATAACCTGCGGAAGAACGGACATTCCCGTTTTAACAAACACAGAGAGGTGCAAAATGACAGATTTCAAACAGTGGCAAGGCTTTGAAGGCCGCATCTGGAAAGAAGAAGTCAATACCCGCGACTTTATCCAGAAAAACTACCGCCCCTACAACGGGGACGAGAGCTTCCTCGCCGGTCCTACCGAGGCTACCGATAAACTCTGGGGCGCTTTGCAGAAGCTGCAAAAAGAAGAGCGCGCCAAGGGTGGCGTGCTGGATATGGAAACCGAGGTCGTTTCCGGCTTGACTGCCTACGGTCCCGGCTACATCGACCCCGAGCTGAAGGAGCTGGAAAAGGTCGTCGGTCTGCAGACCGACAAGCCCCTCAAGCGTGCCTTTATGCCCTACGGCGGCATCAAAATGGCAGAGCAGGCCTGCACGACCTACGGCTACCAGCCCAGCGAAAAGCTGCACGAAATTTTTACCAAATACTGCCGTACCCACAATCAGGCGGTGTTTGATGCCTACACCCCCGAAATGAAAAAAGCCCGCCACAGCCACATTGTGACCGGTCTGCCCGACACCTACGGGCGTGGTCGTATCGTCGGCGACTACCGCCGCGTTGCCCTGTACGGCATTGATTTTCTGATCCGCGAAAAGCAGAACGATTTCGCCAACTGCGGCGACGGCACTATGACCGAGGCGGTCGTGCGCCAGCGCGAGGAGATCGCCATGCAGATCTCCGCCCTGAAGGGCATGAAGGAGATGGCTGCCGCCTACGGCTTCGACATTTCCCAGCCCGCCGCCAACGCCCGCGAGGCGGTGCAGTGGCTGTACTTCGGCTATCTGGCTGCCATCAAGACCCAGAACGGCGCCGCCATGAGCGTGGGTCGCGTTTCCACCTTCCTGGATATCTACATCCAGCGCGACCTTGACAACGGCACCCTGACCGAGTCCGAGGCGCAGGAGCTGATCGACCATCTGGTTATGAAATTCCGTATGGTCAAGTTTGCCCGCATCCCCAGCTACAACCAGCTGTTCAGCGGCGACCCCGTCTGGGCGACTCTTGAGGTCGGCGGCATCGGTATGGACGGTCGCTCCATGGTCACCAAGACCGACTTCCGTTTCCTGCACACGCTGGAAAATATGGGTCCCGCACCCGAGCCGAATATGACCGTGCTGTACTCCAGCGCGCTGCCCAAGACCTTCAAGGATTATGCGTCCAAGATCTCCATCAACACCTCCTCGGTGCAGTACGAGAACGACGACGTTATGAAGCCCGTCTGGGGCGATGACTACTCCATCTGCTGCTGCGTGTCTGCCACCCAGACCGGCAAGGAGATGCAGTTCTTCGGCGCCCGTGCCAACCTTGCCAAGTGCCTGCTGTACGCCATCAACGGTGGCGTGGACGAAAAGCTGGGCGAGCAGGTCGGTCCCGCCTATGCCCCCATCACCGCCGAGTACCTTGACTACAACGAGGTTATGGCAAAGTACGATGTTATGATGGATTGGCTGGCAGGGCTGTATGTCAACATCCTGAACCTGATCCAGTATATGCACGACAAGTACTACTACGAGGCTGCCGAGATGGCGCTGATCGACACCGACGTGCGCCGCACCTTTGCCACCGGCATTGCGGGCTTCAGCCATGTGGTGGACTCCCTGAGCGCCATCAAGTACGCCAAGGTCAAGTGCATCCGCAACGAGCAGGGTCTGGTCACCGACTACGAGATCGAGGGCGATTTCCCCAAGTACGGCAACGATGATGACCGCGCCGATGACATCGCCGTCGAGCTGCTGCGCAGCTTCCTGGAGAAGATCAAGCGCCGCCACACCTACCGCAACTCCGAGCCGACGACCTCCATCCTGACCATCACCTCCAACGTCGTGTACGGCAAGGCGACCGGCGCTATGCCCGACGGACGCAAGGCGTACACCCCGTTTGCCCCCGGCGGCAACCCCTCCTACGGTGCCGAAACCCACGGTCTGCTGGCATCGCTGAACTCCGTTGCCAAACTGCCCTACCACTGGGCGCTGGACGGCATCTCCAACACCCAGACCATCAACCCCGATGCGCTGGGTCACAGCGAGGGCGAGCGCGTCAACAATCTGGTGCAGGTGCTGGACGGCTACTTTGACCAGGGCGCCCACCACCTGAACGTCAACGTCTTTGGCGTGGAAAAGCTGCTGGACGCTATGGAGCATCCCGAAAAAGAGGAGTACGCCAACTTCACCATCCGTGTTTCCGGCTACGCGGTCAAGTTCATCGACCTGACCAAGGAGCAGCAGATGGACGTTATCTCCCGTACCTGCCACAAGACGATGTAATAAATGCAGGGCATTGCCCGAACGGCGATTTTTACAGAAAAAGGTGCATCTATGTCAGATTCCACAATCGGCTATGTTCACTCGGTCGAAACCTTCGGCTTGGTGGACGGACCGGGCGTGCGGTATGTCCTGTTTTTGCAGGGCTGCGCTATGCGCTGCCAATACTGCCACAACCCCGAAACCTGGGCGTTCACGCGCGACAACGCCAAGACCCCGCAGCAGGCGTTCGATGCCGCGTACCGCTACCGCAACTACTGGCGCAATAACGGCGGGCTGACCGTCAGCGGCGGCGAACCGCTGCTGCAGCTGGATTTCGTCAGCGAGCTGTTCCGCCTTGCCAAGACCAAGGGCGTACACACGGCGCTGGATACCTCCGCCCAGCCCTTTGCGCCCGATGACCCCGCGTGGATGGCACGGTTCGACACCCTTTTGCAGAACACCGACCTGCTGATTCTGGACGTAAAAGAGATCGACCCCGTGCGCCACAAGGCGCTGACCGGACACGACAACGCCAACATTTTGGCGCTGGCACGCTATGCCGCGCAAAAGGGCGTGCCGCTCTGGGTGCGCCATGTGCTGGTGCCGGGTCTGACGGACGACGCCGACGGGCTGCGTGAGTTGGATGCGTTCATCCGCACGCTGCCCACCGTGCGCCGGGTCGAGATCTTACCCTACCACACGCTGGGGCTGTTCAAGTGGCAGAACCTCGGCATCGACTACCCGCTGCAGGACGCCCGCGTCCCCACGGCGGAGGAGGTCGCCGCCGCCGAAGCGCTGCTGCACGTCCGGGATTACCCCGACGCCCCGCAGCCGTAAAACCTTCCGGCAGTGCCGCACCGTTCCCGCAGGGGGACGGTGCGGTTTTTTGCTTGCACCCGGCAAAAAAAAGATTGACAAAATGCTGTTTTACGGCTATTATAAAGGTGTTCGCATCTTCTCCGGGGGACAAGGCTATGCAAAAAATCAGCGAGGAACTGCTGGCGCGGGCGCGCAGCGGGGACGAAACCGCCAACGCGGCTGTTATCGCCCGTATGATGCCCGCCATACAAAAGGGCGCTTCGCTGTATCAGGCACCGGGTCTTGACCGTGAGGATATCGTGCAGGAAGGGCTGATCGGCTTGTTTTCCGCCGTGCGCAGCTACCGCCCCGCCGCCGCGGTGCCGTTTGCCGCCTTTGCCGCCGCCTGCATCCGTAACGCCCAGCAGGACGCCTGCAAGACGGCGCTTCGCAAAAAGCACGCGCCGCTGAATTTCAGCGTTCCTTTGCCGGACGTGGACGGCACCGATACCCGCCCCGGACCCGAGGAGCAGCTTCTCACCAGTGAAGCCTGCGCCGATGCCCTGCACAAGGTCCGCACCGAGCTTTCGGACACCGAGCGCAGGGTGCTGCTTGCCAGCGTCCACGGGCTTTCGCCCGCGCAGACGGCACGCACCATGGGTACCAGCCCCAAAAGCGTTGCGAACGCACTGGCACGCGCCCGCCGCAAACTGCGGGGGACGTAAAGGCAAAACCGCACAGTTCTAAGTGCCGATACGGCGAGCGAGGTGCGGCAGCCGCCGAAGCGGTGCTTAAGCCGTTAGGCGGGAATTGTAAGGTGTTGCCGTGATATCCCTTGGATTCAGGCGTTTTGCCTGGTCATATATAACCTGCCCCCAGTAGCGCCTAAAATCAGTTCGTTGGTCCATTCCATATGCGTTGGTTTAGATTCTTCCGCGGGCAAATACAAACACAGAGGAGATACCCACTATGTTCGAAGACAAGACTTTGGTATGCAAGGATTGCGGCAAAGAGTTCGTTTGGACCGCCGGCGAGCAGGAGTTCTACGCCAGCCGTGGTTTCGAGAACCAGCCCCAGCGCTGCAAGCCCTGCCGCGATGCCCGCAAGAACGCCACCCGCGGTGAGCGCCAGATGTTCGACGCCGTTTGCGCCAGCTGCGGCAAGACCTGCAAGGTGCCCTTCCAGCCCCGCGAAGATCGCCCCGTTTACTGCAGCGAGTGCTTCGCTAAGATGAAGGAGAACGGCTGATTTACCACGCTTTCGTGATACAAGGCAACACCGCACAATTCCCGCCTTACGGCTTAAGCACCGCTCCGGCGGCTGTGGCACGGCATCTGCGTTGCCAAAATGCTCGATAATACACAAAGTATTATCTGCGCTTTTGGCTTAGCATCTGCCGCCCCTCGCTCGCCGTATCGGCACTTAGAATTATGCGGTATTGCCCTAAGCTGCGCTTTATCTGCCGCGTCTTACGGTTTTTGCCGTAAGGCGCGGTTTTTTGTTGCGCTTTTTGGCATTTTGCGGTATAATGACAGCGTGCCGGTATATCCTGCACGCAAACCACAAAAAATACCGGGGCAGGGGGTACCGTATGCAGAACAAGCCGGATTTCAAGCGGGAGCTTCGCTGCCTTGCGTGGGGACTGCTGGCGGCAGCGCTGGCGGTGCTGGCGTGCTGCTGGACAGGGTACGACCTGACCGACCGGCTCAGCGAGCTGGCGTCCTACACCCTGATCAACGACGACTACACCCGATATGCCGATCTGACCGAGCAGGGCTTGACCCAGCTGGTGCCGGTGCCGGCGGGCGAGCCGGTGTACGGCGTGCGCCTGAAGTTTGACACCCACAACACCGCCTACCCGGCGGGCGAGGTGCAGGTGGAGCTGCTGACGCAGGCTGGGCAGAGCCTGGGCGCTGTGCGGCGGGACTACCGCGATATCATCGGGGATGTGTTTGTGGCGTTCCCCCTGGAGAATGCCTATATCCCGGCGGCGGACGAAACGCTGACGGTGCGCATCACCGCCACCCAGCCGTGGCCGGGCGTTGTCAGCCTGTGGTGCAGCGCCGAAGAAAAGGACGGTATGCCGCTGTACAGCGGGGATACCGCCGTCGGCGCTACGCTGGCTGTGCAGCAGATCACCGCCTACGCCGGGCAGTGGCCGATGCGCAAAGCCCTGCAGCTGGCACTGCCGCTGGGGCTGGGCGCGTTTTTGGCGGCGTGGCTGCTCAAGCGGCGTGCGGCGCTGCCGTGGGTCACGGCGGCGGTCGCCCTGTGTCTGGGCTGCGCCTTTGTGCAGGTCACCCCGGCGCTGACCGCGCCCGATGAGTACACCCACCTTGCCGTCTGTTACGAAAAAGCCAGCCGCCTGTCCGCCCAGCCCACCCAAGGGCAGGACGGCAAGCTGCTTCTGCGCGAATGCGATGCGCCGTATTTCGGCACCAAGACCGGGAAAATCGGCGTGCTGGCGTACAAACAGGCGGACACCGCCCGCCGCACCCAGCCCGGCAGCCCCAATGTGACCACCGTCACCGGTGCGCCGCAGGCGGGGCAGAGCGGCAACGGCTACTATGCGCCGCAGGTGCTGGGCATTCTGTTGGCGCGGGTTCTGGGCAAAAACTTTTACACGATGCTGGCATACGGGCGTATGGCTAATCTGCTGGTTTACGCGCTGCTGGCGGCGCTGGCGGTGGCGCTGGCACCCAAGGCGGCGCAGGGTATACTGACCGCCGCCGCCCTGCTGCCCATGCCGCTGCAGCTGGCGGGCAGTCTGTCGCCCGATGCGCTTTTGATTGGGCTGGTGTTCTGCTATCTGGCGCTTTGCCTGCGGCTGCGCACCCATAAGGCTGCTGCGTGGGAGCTTGTGCTGCTGGCGGTGCTGGCGGCGGTCAACGCACCCAACAAGGCAATTTATCTGCCTACTGTGCTGCTGTGCCTGATCATTCCGCCGCAAAATCTGCTGGCGGGTACGGCGGGCAAGACCGCCGTTTTGCGCGGGCATCTGTGGCAGGCGGGCGTGCTGGGGCTTGCAGCGGCAAGCTGGTGCGCTGCCAACCTCGGCACGGCGCTGCGGTTCTTCGGCTCCCACACGGGGCTGGGCGGCGCGGCGGCGTTGCTGATCGGTGCAGTGGCGGCTGCCTGTGTGCTGGCGGTGCTGTGCGCGTTTGAACACTGCCGCCGCAGAAATACCGAAAAACGCTTCTGGCTGGTGTTTGCCCTCGGCGTCCTTGCCGCGGCAGCCGCCGTCTTTGCCGTGGCACGCCGTATGCCGGTGCCCACGCCTGAAATGATGGTCGAGCGCCTGCCCAACGGCGAATCCCCCTACTGCTACACGGTACCCTATGCCTGCCATTATGTCACGGTGACGCTGAAAATGCTGGTGCGCAGCGCGGTGGAGCAAAGCCCGCTGTGGCTGCAGGGGATTCTCGGGACCACGCTGGGCGAACCCATCGTCTACCGCATCGACGTAAGCTGGCTGATCGGTCTCGGGCTAGTGCTGGCGCTGGCGGTCGCCGCGCTGCCCGTGCAGGGCAGCACCCCGCTGCTGGGCAGGCACACCGCATGGGGCGTTGCCGGCACGGTGCTGTGCGTGGTGTGCGCCGCCGTGGTTGTTTCGATGAGCTGGACGCCGCTGAGCTACACGGTGCTGTTCGGGCTGCAGGGGCGCTACCTGCTGCCGATGCTGCCCGCCGTGCTGCTGCCGGCAAAAAATGCAAAGGGCATTTTTGTCCCGCGCGATACCGCTTACCCGGCGTGCGCCGCGGTAAGCACCCTGACCTTGTTGACGATCCTGCAGGGCTTTGGCTTGTATGCCGGCTGGCAGGGCGCATTATAAAAGGCAATACAGCACAATTCTAAGTGCCGATACGTCGAGCGAGGTGCGGCAGCTGCTAAGCCAAAAGCGCAGATAATACTTTGTGTATTATCGAGCATTTTGACAACGCAGATGCCGTGCCGCAGCCGCCGGAGCGGTGCTAGGGAATTGTGCGGTGTTGCCAAAAGTATAAGAGAGGTTTATTTGTATGTTTGTTACTAAGGATACCATCATTGCCGAAATTCTTCAGAATGACCCCACGCAGGGCTGCGTGCCGATTTTCCTCGCCACCGGTATGCACTGCCTGGGCTGCATGGCTGCCCACGGTGAAACGCTGGAGCAGGCGTGCGCTGTTCACGGTGTGGACGCCGACGCGCTGGCTGCCGAGCTGAACGACTACTTTGGCAACAAGTAATCTGCCGCGGCTGGATGCCCGCCTGGGTGCTGCCTTTGCCTATGTTCGGGCGGGACACACGGCGGCGGACATCGGCTGCGACCACGGCAAATTAAGCGCCGCACTGGCGGGCAGCGGACGCTGCCCGCTTGTTTTGGCTTGCGATCTGCGCCCCGACCCGCTGCAAAAGGCGCGGCTGGCGTGCGCACCGTACGGCGATGCGGTGCAGTTCCGGCTGGGCAGCGGGCTTTCGGTGCTGCAGCCCGGCGAGGCGGACGACATTATCATCGCGGGTATGGGGGCAGAAACCATCATCGAAATTCTGGCGGCAGCGCCATGGGTGTTCGATGCGCGGTACAATCTGGTGCTGGTGCCTGCCACCAAGCACAGCGTGCTGCGCCGCTGGCTGCTGCAAAACGGCTTTGCCCTGCGGGGCGAAACGCTGTGCGAGGCTGCCGGGCGGTGGTACACCGTCATTAATGCACGCTATACCGGCGAAAAACGCGAGCCGACCGGGCTGGAATGCCTGTGCGGCAAAATTCCCGGTCAGCCGGGGGACAGGGCGTACTTTGCGCAGCAAAACGCCAAGCTGAAAAAATACCGTCTGGGTCTTGCCCCCGGCGCCGAGAGCGACGCGGTGGACGCCCTGATACAGCAAATGGAGGAACGTATATGCCCGTAGCCGTGCAGGAAATTTACGATACATTGCAAAAAATCGCCCCGCCGGAGCTGGCGTGCAGCTGGGATAACGTGGGGCTTCTGGTCAACGCCGGCACGCCCGTGACAGGTGTTCTGACCGCGCTGGACATCACCCCCGCCGTCGTGCGGGAGGCGGTGGAAAACGACTGCGAGCTGATCGTCAGCCATCACCCGGTCATTTTTGACCCGCTGCGCCGTCTGGACAAGGACGATGTGCCGGCGCTGCTGATGCAAAACGGCATCTCGGCAATTTGTATGCACACCAATCTGGACGCGGCGCCGGGCGGCGTCAACGATATGCTGTCCGACGTGCTGGGCATTCAGCGCAGCGGGCGTGAAACCTTTGCCGACGGCTGCGGGCGCATCGGCACCACGATGCCCACCACCACGGCGGCGCTGGCGCAGTTCTGCGCCAAAACCCTGCACAGCGGCGTTAAATTTGTGGACAGTGCCCGCCCCGTCACCCGTTTGGCAGAGGTCAGCGGCGGGGGCGGCAGCTACCTGCAGGCGGCGATCGACCTCGGTGCGGACTGTCTGGTCACCGGCGAGGCTGCCCACCACATCGCCCTGCTGGCAAAGCAGAAGGGAGTCGGGCTGGTGGTCGCCGGACACTGGGGTACCGAAAACACCATCGCTGACGTGCTGGCGCAGATTTTGCACGAGCATTTCCCCGCCTTGGACATCGCCCACGCCGAAAGCGACACCGACCCGTATCAGTATCTGGTGTAAGGGGCTGCTTGTACTTTCTTTGGACGCCCAAAGAAAGTACCAAAGAAAGGCGCCGCTACTTCCGAAGCGCGGGGCGGTGACGGATGAGGGGGAAATTTGCGGCTGCCGCTCATTTCCCCGGCGGGGTGGGGTCACCCCGCCCTACAAGGCAATAACAAACATCGCGCGGTAGGAGCGGGGCACGCCCCGCCCGCGACCGTATGTTATAATGAATATAATGGTTTGGTTTGTAGGCACGGCTACTATGCCGCCCGCTGCAACCACCCGTGTATTGCAACCCAACGGCTAAACCGCACGGGACGCATATATGCGTCCCCTACAAACCTGCCGAAAATGGGTGCCTTGCCTATAACTACTTGCCGCCCTACATCGCACTATATAAAAACGTGCCCGCGCGGCGGGCACACCAGAATTATTATCTTTTATCTCTTATCTATTATCTATAAAAATCCTTCCATCACACGAGGAAACACTGTATGTCATTAGATGCCGCAACTCTCGCCCTTGTGGCGGAGGAACTGAAAACCACCCTGCTGGACGCGAAAATCGACAAAATTTTTGAGCCGACCCGCGACGAGGTACTCATCACCCTGCGCACCCGCACCGATACCCACCGCCTGCTGCTCTCGGCACGCAGCGGTTCGGCGCGCGTCTGCTTAACGCGCGAAACCTTTGAAAACCCGCTGACGCCCCCCGGCTTCTGTATGCTGCTGCGCAAGCATCTGACCGGCGGGAGGCTGGTCGATTTGCGCCGCGAACCTGGCGACCGCATTGTGTATTTTGATTTTCGCTGCACCAACGAGATGGGCGACCTTGTCACCAACACGATGGCGGTTGAGCTGATGGGACGATACTCCAACCTGGTTCTGGTACAAAACGGACGGATCATCGACGCTTTAAAGCGCGTGGATTTTGAGGACAGCGAGGTGCGCCAGCTTTTGCCCGGTCTTGCCTACACGCTGCCGCCCAAGCCCGCCCGCCCTGACTTTTTGCAGGTAAGCGCCGCCGCTATGGTGGCAGCCGCCTGCGAAAAAGACCTGCCCGTCGCCGCTGCGCTGGGCAAATCGGTGGCGGGGGTGGGTCCCGTTGTCATGCGGGAGGCAGTCTGCCGCGCCCTGGGCGAAACCCCGGCGCTGGCGTGCGACCTGACCGCTGCCGAAAAAGCCAAGCTCGCCGCCGCACTGGACGCCCTGAAAGCCGAACACGCCGCGGGCGGCACCCCCACGGCGGTGCGCATCGCCCAAGGCGACGAGCCGCCGCGCCCTGTGGAATTCAGCTTTTTTGTGCCGCAGCAGTACGGTGCCGCCGCACTTTTGACACAGTACGCGACGTACAGCGAAATGCTGGAGGACTACTACGCCACTAAGGACCGCGCCGAGCGTCTGCGCCAGAAAAGCCGCGAGTTGTACAAGGCGGTACACAATATGCACGACCGCGCGGTGCGCAAGCAGGCAGCCCGGCGCGAGGAAATGGCGCAATCCGCCAAGGCGGACACCCTGCGCCTGTACGGCGAACTGCTGCAAGCCAACCAGTGGGCGCTGCACAAGGGCGACCGGCAGGTCACCGTGCAGAACTACTACACCGGCGAGGATGTGACCATCCAGCTGGACCCCCGGCTTTCGCCCAACGACAACGCCCAGAAATATTTTAAGGACTACAAGAAAAAGCAGACCGCCCACGCCATGCTGCAAAAGCTGCTGGTTGAGGGCGAGGCGGAGATCGAATACCTTGCCACCGTGCTGTATGAGGTCGAGTCCGCCCCCGGCGAGGCGGCGCTGAATGAGATCCGCGCTGAGCTGAAAAACCAGGGCTACTTAAAATACTACAAGCAGCGCGACCGCAAGCAGAAGCCCGCGGATTTCCTGCGCTACCGCTCCGGCGACGGGTTTGAAATTCTGGTCGGGCGCAACAACCTGCAAAACGACAAGCTGACCCTGCACACCGCCCGCGGCAAGGATCTGTGGTTCCATGTGCAAAAAGCGCCCGGCAGCCACTGCGTGGTGATGAGCCGCGGGCAGGAAATTCCCGATTCCACCAAGCAGGAGGCAGCCGAGCTGGCGGTCATCCATTCCAGCCAGAACGGCGGCGTCAAGGTCGCAGTGGACACCACCGAGGTCAAAAATATCTGGAAAGCCAACGGTGCCAAGCCCGGTATGGTTCTGTACGAGGTATACACCACCGTCTATGTCACGCCCCGCGCCGGGCTGGAGGAGCAGTTGAAACAATAAGGAGCTACCGACAATGACCCTGCAACTGAAAAAGCGACCCCTGCCCGCCGCGCCGCAAAAATGGGAAAAAGCCCTGTTTGCGCTGGGGCTGGCGGCGGTGTACCTGCTGTTTGCGCACCCCGATATTCTGGAAACGGCGCGCCACGCCTACATTTTGCTGCGCAGCACCTTTGACGGGCAGTTTTTTAATTTTTACGAAAACACCCTGTCCCGCGTGTACGGCTACGATTACAGCAACGCCGCGCACTACAACATTGTTGTGTACATCCTGTACGCCCTGTGGGAACTGCCGCTCTACGGGCTGGAAAAGCTGACCGGCGCGGCGTTCAGCGATGTGACGCTGGCGCTCTGGTGCAAGGCGGTGGGGACAGCGTTCTGGCTGGGCTGCGGCGTGCTGACCGGCAAACTTGCCCGAGTATACGGCTGCGATGCCGACGCCTGCGCGTGGGCGCCCTTTGCCTTTTGGCTGAACCCTATCAGCTTTCTGACGGTGGCGGTCATGGGGCAGTACGACAGCCTGTGCCTGTTCTTTGTGCTGTGGGCGCTGCTGGCGTACCGCAAGGGTGAACTGTGGAAATTCAGCCTAATTATGGGCGCGGGGCTGGTGTGCAAGTTTTTCCCGCTGTTTTTGCTGCTGCCCCTGCTGCTTTTGGCGGAAAAGCGCCCCCTGCGCGTGGCAGGATATATGGCGGCATCCTTCTGGCTGTACCTGCCCACGGCGCTGCTGTTCCGGGGACGCACGGGCGATGCGGACTTTTTTAACACGCTGATGGCGGATCGCCTGTTTGCGCAGTGCTTCCCCGGCGGGGTGATGGATGCGTCGCTGTTCGGTATGGCAATGGCGGTCATCTGTGTGGCGGCGTGGCTGTACACCCCGGCGACCCCCGCCAAGCGCGACAACGCGGTTTTGTATCTGGGGCTGGCGGTGTTCGGGCTGCTGTTCGCCCTTGTGCTGTGGCATCCCCAATGGCTGTTGCTGCTTGTGCCGTTTTTGGTGCTGACCACCCTGAAGAACCGCTGCGGCGGCGTGCTGTTTTTTGTGGATGCCGTGCTGGCAGCCGGTGCGGTGCTGATGATTTTTAGGATACTGCCCGGTGCGCTGGAGGGCGATATGCTGGATATGGGCGTGCTGAATTACGCACTGGGTATGCCGTACTCGCTGACGGGCAGCGGCATACGGACGGTATCGTTTTATATGACGCTGATTCCCCGCTTAACGGACTTGGCGCCGGTCTGTTTTTACGGTGCCATGCTGGCGGAGCTGCTGTTCAAGCTGCCCTGCAAAAACGCCACCGTGGCAGAGTGTCTTTCCGCCCCGGCAACCCGGCGCAGCAGCTGGCGGCGCTGCATCGCCGCGACCTTTGCGGTATGCTGGGCGGCGCTTTGGCTTGTGCCGGTGCTGTTTGCCTACGCTAAGACGTTGGGGTGGATGTAAAAGGGAGTGCTTGTACTTTCTTTGGACGCCCCTTGTACTTTCTTTGGACACCCAAAGAAAGTACCAAAGAAAAGTGCCGCTACTTCCGAAGCGCGGGGCACGGCCAAGGGGCTGCTCGCCCCTTGGAACCCCAAATATGTGGGTCGCGGACGGGCGGGGCTAAAAAATCGTCAAGACACATTTCTTGACGCCCCGCCCACCCGCTCCCGTCTTACGGCTCCGCCGAAAAATTCACCACCCGGTAGGGGCGGGGCATGCCCCGCCCGCGACCTAACGGGAACGCGAAACTTACGGGTACTCCGTAGGGGCGGCATATATGCCGCCCGCCGCAACCGCACCGATATTGCAATATAACGGGTAAACGCCACGGGACGCATTTATGCGTCCCCTACAAACCTGCCGGAAATACCGCACCATCCCGCCCTACATCGCCCTATAATAAAAAATGTGTCCGCTTGCGCGGACACACCGAATCTAAACTCTTAACTCTAAACTCTAAACTCTCAACGTAACGCTGCTGCGTTACGTTTTTGTTTTGTCGGGCGGGAACTCGCCCTGCGCCTCGGCTTCCAAACGGCTCAGGCGCGCTTCCAGCTGGCTGATGCGCTGGTTCACGATATCCGGCAGATCCTGCTGATCCAAATCATCCGCCGGGCAGCACTTGATATTGCCCACCCGCACGACCTCGGCGGGTACGCCCACGGCGGTGGCGTTGGCGGGCAGGTTCTTCAGCACCACGCTGCCCGCGCCCACGCGCACATTATCCCCGATATACACCGGTCCCAACACCTTGGCACCCGCGCCGATCAGCACGTTGTTGCCCAAGGTCGGGTGGCGCTTGCCGGTATCCTTGCCGGTGCCGCCCAAGGTCACGCCGTGGTAGATGGTGCAGTTGTCACCGATTTCGGCAGTTTCGCCGAACACGATACCCATACCGTGGTCGATAAACAGCTTGTGCCCGATCGTGGCACCGGGGTGGATCTCAATGCCTGTCAGGTGCCGCGCCAGCTGGCTGACCAGCCGCGCCAGGAAAAAGCAGTGGTGCTTATACAAAAAATGCGCGATTTTATGCGTGACCAGCACATGAAAACCGGGGTACAAAATGATGACCTCCGCCACATTGCGGGCGGCGGGGTCCTTGTCCCGGATATTTTTTGCGTCCTCCCACAGACCCATACACAATCCTTCTTCCTATAGATAACCTCTATACATTATTCTTAATAGTAGCACATTTTCAGCCAAATGGCAACCGTTTGAAAAATTGTCAAAATGTCCAAAAGTTTGGAAAAATTTCTGTAAAATCCCTAACTCGACAGGGTGCGACTTTCATTGACAGCCACCCTTGCAGCATGGTACAATATAAAAAACTGTGTACGAGAGGAGCCCCACTATGACGTTGCTTACCATCGGTCATAAAATCAACCGTGGGGCGTTCTTTTCTCTGTGCGCTGCACGAGGTATTTCTTTTTGACTTTTCCCGCTTTCGGGAAAAGTCTTTTTTTTGTAAAACCCGCTAAAAGGAGTAAATTATGCTGATCCGCAATGCAAAGGACGCAAATGGTAAGCCGCTGGAAGTCTGGCTGAAGGACGGTAAAATTGCCGCGCTCGGTCTGGGGCTGCCCGCACCTGAGGGCGAGGACGTGCTGGACGCCAAGGGTCGCACGCTGCTGCCGGCTTTTATCGACACCCACTGCCACTGGCGCACCCCCGGCTTTGAATATAAAGAGGATATCGCCACCGGCTCCGCCGCCGCTGCGGCGGGCGGATATACCTTTGTGAACCTGATGCCCAACACCAAGCCGGTCTGCTCCAGCGCCGAGATCGCCCGCGCGGTCGAAGCCGAGGCAGCCCGCATCGGAGTGTGCGACGCCAACCAGACGGTGTCCATCACCAAGGACTTTGACGGCGTAAGCATCGACCACCTGCTCACCCTGCCCGAGGATGTCAAATTCATCACCGAGGACGGCAACGGTGTGATGAATAACGCTGTTATGGCGCGGGTCTTTGCCATTGCCACCGACCGCGGTCTGACCGTGATGTCCCACGCCGAGGATCGCGAAATCAGCCCGTGGGATTACCGCCTTGCCGAAAACATCGAAACCGTGCGCAACTGCCACCTTGCCGAATACTACGGCACCCGGCTGCATATGTGCCACGTTTCCACCAAGGAGGCGGTCGATGCCATCCGGATGAGCCGCCTGCGCGGCGCGCGGGTCAGCTGCGAGGTCACCCCGCATCACCTCTGGTTTGACGACAGCCGCCTGCAATACAAGGTCAACCCGCCCATCCGCAAGGCGGAGGATGTGACCGCCCTCATGGATGCCATCAAGGACGGCACCGTCACCTGCATCGGCACCGACCACGCTCCCCACACCGCCGAGGAAAAGCAGAACGGCGCAGCCGGTATGGTCGGGCTGGAAACCGCCTTCGGCGTCTGCTACACCAAGCTCTGCCGCGAACAGCGCCTGCCGCTGGAGCTGCTCAGCTTTTTGATGAGCGCCGGTCCCGCCGCCGTGATGGGTCTGGCGGACCGCAAGGGTCTGATCGCCCCCGGCTACGATGCCGACTTGGTGCTGGTCGATATCGACCATATGTACGAGGTCAGCGCCGACGAGCTGCACAGCAAGAGCAAAAACTGCCCCTACGACGGTGCGCTGCTCTACGGCAAGGTGGTCACCACCCTCAAGGGCGGCAAGGTCACCTTTCAAATCGAGGAATAAATTATAAATACGGGAGGATATAAAGATGATTACCAGCATGGACAAACTGTACGAGAGCGTTGCCGCAAACGGTCCGGTCTGCGTGGGTCTGGATACCGAGATCGGCTATCTGCCTGCCATCGATGCCGCCAAGACGGCAGGGGAGAACGTGGTGGAGTTCAACCGCGCCCTGATCGAAGCCACCAAGGGTGTGGCGGGCTGCTACAAGGTGCAGATCGCCTACTATGAATCCTTAGGTCTGGACGGTATGCGCGCCTATGCCGAAACCCTCAAGCTGGCACGCGCCACCGGGCTGCCCGTCATTGCGGACATCAAGCGCGGCGACATCGCCAAGACTGCCGAAATGTACGCCAAAGCGCACTTTACCGGCGACTTTGAGGCGGACATCATCACGCTGGCACCCTATATGGGGCTGGACTCCATCAGCCCGTATCTGCCGTACTGCGCCGAGCAGGGCAAGGGCGTGTTTGTGCTGTGCCGCACCTCCAACCCCGGCGCCAAGGACTTTGAGTACAAAAAGCTGGACGACGGACGCCATATCTACGACCTCGTCGGCGACAGCCTGACCGAGCTGGGCAAGGACTATATGGGCGAGCACGGCTACTCCAGCGTGGGTCTGGTCATCGGCGGCACCCACACCGAGGAAGCCACCGCCATCCGCAATGCCTACAAGAACACCTTCTTCCTGATCCCCGGCTACGGTGCGCAGGGCGGCAAGGCGGCGGACATTGCCCGCTATATGAACGCGGGCAACGGCGGCGTGGTCAACTCCAGCCGCGGCATCCTGCTGGCCTACAAGAAACAACCCGGCGTAGCCTTTGACGAGGCAGCCTACAACGAATGTGTGCGTATGCGGGAGGATATTCAGGGTGAGTGCAGCAAGCTTCTCGGCTAAGGTAACCGCTAAACAGAACCTCGCGGCGGACATCTGCCGCATCGACGTGGCGCTGAACGGGCAGGACACCGCCCACCGCCCCCACGCCGGGCAGTTTTATATGCTGCGGTGCTGGGGCGCGGGCGAAACGCCGGTGCTTTCCCGCCCTATCAGCGTCCACGCCTACGATAAAAACAGCGATACGCTGACCTTTTTGTTCCAAATCAAGGGCGAAGGCACCCAAAAGCTGGCAGCACTTGACCCCGGCGACACGCTGACGGTCACCGGTCCCTGCGGCAACGGCTTTGACGCGGCGGCACTGGCGGCAGAAAACAAAAAAATCGCCGTCGTGGGCGGCGGCATCGGCACCGCGCCGCTGCTGCAGCTGTGCGCCGAGCTTGCCGAAAACGGCGTAAAGCCGCAGCTGTTCGTGGGCTTCCGCGATGTCAGCTACGGGCTGGATGCCTTTGCCCCCTACTGCGAAACCATCGCTGTGGCGACGGATTCCGGCAATGAAGGGCATCACGGTCTGGTCACCGACCTGCTGGACGCAGCCGCGTATGACATCGTGCTGACCTGCGGACCTATGGTGATGATGCGCGGTGTTGCCAAGCTGTGCGCCGCCGCCGGCACACCCTGCCTTGCCAGCTTGGAAAAGAAGATGGCGTGCGGTCTGGGTGCCTGCCTGGGCTGCACCTGCCACAGCAAGATCGGTCCGGTCACGGTCTGCAAGGACGGTCCGGTATTCCCCGCACAGGAGGTGTTTGACTGATGGCAGATCTGCACGTAGACTTTTTGGGCAAGCGTCTGGCGGGACCTGTGGTGGCGGCATCCGGCACTTTCGGCTTTGGTCCCGAGTACGCCGATATCGAGGATCTGCGCCTGTTGGGCGGCATTTCCGGCAAGGGGCTGACCCTGCACGGGCAGCCCGGCAACGAGGGCGAGCGCCTGTACGAAACCCCGTCGGGGCTGATGAACTCCATCGGGCTGCAAAACCCCGGTGTGCAGCATTTTATCGACTGCGAGCTGCCCGCCATGCGCCGCTGCGGCACCACCGTGTGGGCGAACCTAGGCGGACATACTATTGAAGAAAATGTTGAGGGTGTGCAGAAGCTCTGCGCCGCCGGTGTGGATATTCTGGAGCTGAACATCAGCTGCCCCAACGTCAAGCAGGGCGGTCTTGCGTTCGGCATCCGCGCCAAGGATGCCGCCGAGGTCGTCAGCGCCGTGCGCAAGGTCTGCACGGTGCCGCTGGTCGTCAAGCTCAGCCCGCAGGCGGAAAGCATCCCCGAGATGTGCAAGGCGGTGGAGGCGGCAGGTGCCGACGGCATCAGCCTGTGCAACACCTTCCAAGCCTGCGCGGTGGATCTGGAAAAGCGCCGCCCGGTGTTCAACAACATCTTTGCGGGGCTTTCGGGTCCTGCGGTGCGCCCCATTGCGCTGCGTATGGTCTGGCAGGCGGTCGGCGCGGTCAGCATCCCCGTGGTGGGCTTAGGCGGCATCCTGACCGGGCGCGATGCGCTGGAGTTTATTATGGCGGGCGCGACCTGCGTGCAGGTTGGCACCGCGAACTTCCTTGACCCCAAGGCCTGCACCCGCATCACCGCCGAGATCGGTGACTGGATGGACGCCCACGGCGTTAAGACGCTGGATGAGATCCGCGGCTGCGCCAGAGATTAAACATACAAAACGCTTGCATTTATATGCAAAATATGCTAGTATAATATGAATAATATACAGGAGGGCTACACTATGGCACGCGAAGCGATGGAAGTATTGAAGGAATGTGAAGCATTTTTGGAGGGGCATTTCCTGCTCTCCTCGGGTCGCCACTCCGGCGCATACTGCCAGATGGCGTTTTTGCAGCAGTACCCCGACAAGTGCGCTGAGGTTATGGCGCCCGTTGCCGAAAAGCTGAAGGAGCTGAACATTGACGTCGTGGTCGGTCCCGCGATGGGCGGCATCGTCTACGCCTACGAGCTGGGTCGCCAGATGGGCAAGCGCGCCATCTTTACCGAGCGCGTGGATAACGTTATGACCCTGAAGCGCTTCAAGATCCACCCCGGCGAGCGCTGCGTCATTGCCGAGGACGTTGTCACCACCGGTGTTTCCAGCTTGGAAACCAAGCGTGTTATCGAAGAAAACGGCGGCATCTGCGTGGGCATTGCCTGCGTGGTGGACCGCACCCGCGCCGAGGCACCGTCCCCGATTCCCATCGTGGCAAGCGCCCTCAAGCTGGAGCTGCCCAACTATGCCCCCGAGGAATGCCCCATCTGCAAGGAGGGCAAGCTGCCCTTGGTGCATCTGGGCAGCCGCAAAATGAAGGAAGCGGCCAAGCAGACGCTGTGATACGGAGTTGAGAGTTAAGAATTGAGAGTGAAGATGCGGTGTGTGCGCACGCGCACACCCGATCAAAGCAGCGCAAGGCGCTGCACCATATCTCATGCCGTGAACAAACCTGATGGGACGATTGCGAACCTTCGGTAGGTTTGTAGGGAACGGTCTTGACCGTTCCGTGCAGTCTAGCCGATAGAGCGATGTATCGTGAGAACGCGCGCCGTTCGGCGCGATTTTATGCGCTGCGCGCAGCCAGCGGTGCAGCGCGGTCAAGACACGCGCCCTACACTACTGCCCGAAAAAGGGCTTTTTTGACAAGCTGGCGGTGTGTGCGCACACGCACATCGAATCAAAGCAGCGCAAGGCGCTGCACCTTATCTGCACTCTGCACTCTAAACTCTAAACACAACAGGTAGGAGATAACTATGCAGTCATATCTGATTTTGGCAAACGGTCAGGTGTTCCGCGGGCAAAGCATCGGCTGCCCCGGCACCACCATCGGTGAGGTCGTGTTTGCCACCGGTATGGTCGGCTTTGAAGAAACGCTGACCGACCCCAGCTATTACGGTCAAATCATCACCCAGACCTACCCGCTGATCGGCAACTACGGTATGAATTCCGAGGATGTCGAAAGCGGCAAGATCTGGGCCAAGGGCTACATTGTGCGCGAGGCGTGCAAGACCCCCTCCAACTTCCGCAGCGAGGAAACGCTGGATGCCTTCTTAAAAAAGAACGGCATCATCGGCATTGAGGGCGTTGACACCCGCAGCCTGACCCGCACCCTGCGCGAAAGCGGCGTGATGAACGGCGCGATCACCACCGAGTTCGACCCCGATGCCGAGCCGGAGAAAAAGGCAGCCCTGATGCCCGCCATCACTGCCTACGCCGTCACCGAGGCAGTGGCAACGGTGACCTGCGCCGCCCCTAAGACCTTTGAGCCGACCACCAACGTCATTGACGGGCGCGAGGTCGAGACCCCGCTGCACGTCGCACTGCTGGATCTCGGCTGCAAAAATAACATCGTGCGCTGCCTGCAAAAGCGTGGCTGCCGCGTCACCGTTCTGCCCGGCACCGCCACCGCCGCCGAGCTGGCAGCCCTCAACCCCGATGGGCTGATGCTCTCCAACGGTCCCGGCGACCCGGCGGAAAACGTCGGCATCATCGCCAACATCAAGCAGATGCTGGACACCGGCATCCCCACCTTCGGCATCTGCCTGGGGCATCAGCTCACCGCACTGGCTGCCGGTGCCAAGACCTGTAAGCTCAAATACGGGCATCGCGGCGCCAACCAGCCCGTCACCAGCCCTGCCAAGCAGCGCACCTTTATCACCAGCCAGAACCACGGCTACGCGGTTATGGCGGACACCCTGCCCGAAACCGTCGGCAAGATGAGCTATTTCAACGCCAATGACGGCACCTGCGAGGGTATGGATTATTTCAAGTGGAACTGCTTTACCGTGCAGTTCCACCCCGAGGCCAACGGCGGCCCCAAGGATACCGAGTTCCTGTTTGACGAGTTTGTCAAGCGGATGCTCGCAGCAAAAGGAGTGATCAACGATGCCTAAAGACCCGCGTATCAAAAAGGTGCTGGTGATCGGTTCCGGTCCCATCATCATCGGACAGGCAGCCGAGTTCGACTACTCCGGCACGCAGGCCTGCCGCGCCTTGAAATCCGAGGGTGTGGAAACGGTTCTTGTCAACTCCAACCCCGCCACCATTATGACCGACCCCGACATCGCTGACCACGTCTACATCGAGCCGCTGACGGCGGAGGTAGTCGAGCGCATCATCGAAAAAGAAAAGCCCGATGCCATCCTGCCCAACCTCGGCGGTCAGACCGGCTTAAACCTGTCGATGGAGCTGGCGCGCAGCGGCTTTTTGGATCGCAGCGGCGTGCGCCTGCTGGCGTGCAAGCCCGACACCATTGACCGCGCCGAGGATCGCCAGCTGTTCAAGGACACGATGGAAAAGCTGCATCAGCCCATCATCCCCTCCAAGGTCGTGGAAAATCTGGACGATGCGCTGAACTTTGCCGAGATCATCGGCTATCCCGTCATCGTGCGCCCTGCCTTTACCATGGGCGGCACCGGCGGCGGCATCTGCGAGGACCGCGACAAGCTGCACGAGATCGCCACCAACGGTCTGCGGCTTTCCCCCATCCACCAGATTCTGGTGGAAAAGTGCATCTCCGGCTGGAAAGAAATTGAATACGAGGTCATGCGGGACTCCAAGGGCAACGTCATCACCGTCTGCAATATGGAAAACCTGGACCCCGTCGGCATCCACACCGGCGACTCCATCGTTGTGGCGCCCAGCCAGACCCTGTCCGACAAAGAGTACCAGATGCTGCGCACCGCCGCGCTGGATATCATCACCGAGCTGGGCATCGAGGGCGGCTGCAACTGCCAGTTTGCCTTAAAGCCCGACTCCTTTGAGTACGCGGTCATCGAGGTCAACCCCCGTGTGTCGCGCTCCTCCGCGCTGGCATCCAAGGCGACGGGCTATCCCATCGCCAAGGTTGCCACCAAGATCGCCCTCGGCTACACGCTGGACGAGATCACCAACGATGTCACCGGCGAAACCTGCGCCTGCTTTGAGCCGGCGCTGGACTACGTCGTTGTAAAATACCCCAAATGGCCGTTTGACAAGTTCGTCTACGCCGACAAGTCGCTGGGTACCCAGATGATGGCGACCGGCGAGGTTATGGCGATCGGCAACAGCTTTGAACACGCCATGATGAAGGCGGTTTCCTCCACCGAGCTGGGTCTGGACACAATGACCCTGCCCGACTTTGAAAAGCTCTCTACCGAGGAAATCATCGAGCATCTGCATGTGCAGGACTCCGAGCGCGCCTTCTGCGTGTACGAAGCCCTCAAGCATGGCGTGCCGCACGACACTATCTACGACATCACCAAGATCGACTGGTGGTTTTTGGACAAGCTGCAGCACCTCGCCGATATGGAAATGGCGCTGCAAAACGGCGCCCTGACCGAGGAAAAGTACCTCGCCGCCAAAAAGCTGGGCTTCCTGGACAAGACGATTCAGCGCCTGTCCGGTGCCGAAACGCTGCCCGCCCACCCCGGCGCAGCCTTCAAGATGGTCGATACCTGCGCTGCAGAATTTGCCGCTAAAACGCCGTATTTCTACTCTACCTGCGATGCCGACAACGAGGCGGCGCAGTTCATTGCCGAGCGCAGCGACCCCAACAAGAAAAAGGTGCTGGTGTTCGGCTCCGGTCCTATCCGCATCGGTCAGGGCATCGAGTTTGACTACTGCTCTGTCCACGCTGTGTGGACGCTGAAAAAGCACGGCTGCGAGGCGGTGCTGGTCAACAACAACCCCGAAACCGTTTCCACCGACTTTGACACCGGCGACCGCCTGTACTTTGACCCGCTGAACCCCGAGAGCGTGGATCAGATCATTGCCACCGAAAAGCCCGACGGCTGTTTGGTGCAGTTCGGCGGTCAGACCGCCATCAAGCTGGCCAAGCATATGGACGACATCGGTCTGCCCATTCTGGGAACCCCCGCGGACGCCATCGACGAGGCGGAGGACCGCGAGCGCTTTGACGAGCTGCTGGAGCGCTGCGGCATTCCCCGCCCCGAGGGTCGCACCGTCTACACGCTGGAGGAAGCCCTGCAGGCGGCGCGGGAGGTCGGCTACCCCGTGCTGATGCGCCCGTCCTACGTTTTGGGCGGTCAGAATATGATCGTGGCGTACAACTCCGCCGACGTCACCGAGTATATGGGCGTTATCACCAAGCACGTTGACATGAGCCACCCCGTGCTGATGGACAAGTACATCCTCGGCACCGAGTGTGAGGTGGACGCCATCTGCGACGGCACCGATTACCTTGTACCCGGCATTATGCAGCAGGTCGAGCGCACCGGCGTACACTCCGGCGACTCCATCTGCGTCTACCCGCCGTACACCTTCAGCCAGAAGGTCATTGATACGCTGGTCGATTACACCGGGCGCTTTGCCCGCGAGCTGAAGGTCGTGGGTCTGGTCAACGTACAGTACGCGGTGCAGAACGACCGCGTCTACGTCATTGAGGTCAACCCCCGCTCCTCCCGTACCGTGCCGTACATCTCCAAGGTCACCGGCGTGCCGATGGTCGATCTGGCAGTGCGCTGCACCCTGGGTGAAAAGCTCAGGGATATGGGCTACGGCACCGGGCTTTGGCGCAACGGGCAAAGCCCCTACACCGCCATCAAGGTGCCTGTGTACAGTTTCCTGAAGCTGCACGGCGTGGATACCATGCTGGGACCCGAGATGAAATCCACCGGCGAGGTGCTGGGCATTGCGCCCAACTTCCACGAGGCGATGATGAAAGGTCTTGTGGCTGCCGGTTACCAGTTCAAGACCCCCGGTCCCGGCTCCTGCGTGATCATCTCGGTCAAGGACAGCGACAAGCCCGAGGCTGCCGAGCTGGCTTGGAAGCTGCATGATTACGGCTACAAGATCTACGGCACCCCCGGCACCGCGAAGTTCCTCAACGGTCAGATGGTACCCTGCAGCGTTGTGCGCCAGATGAGCGAGGCACGCCCCAACGTGCTGGATCTGCTGGAAAGCGGCTTGGTGGATTACATTATCTCCACCAGCCCGCACGGACGCGACCCGCACCGTGATTCCGTCAAGTTCCGCCGCAAGGCGACCGAGCTGTCCATCCCGACCATCACGGCGATGGACACCGCCCGCGTTCTGGTGGATGCCCTGCGCGGCGACCACGATATCAGCGAAATGGAGCTGGTGGATGTGGCTGCCCTGCACCGCGACGCCGCCGCCGGCAAATAAACACAGCCCTGTACCCGCGCCCGCAAGGACGCGGGTTTTTGCGGCAAAAAAGCACGATGTATCGGTTTGAAATATTTCAATCCACCAAGTGACGAAATTTTCAACAAAATTTACCACGTTTTTTATGGCATTTGACGATTTTGTGTGGAATTGGTAAAAAACGCTTGATTCTGCGCACAATTTTCTCTATAATATGGAACGTAACAATTCTGGGCAATATGCCCAAGTGATAGGGAGTTAATGATACTATGACCAGATCTCAGCTGATTACCAAAGTGGCAAACGAAACCAACCTCTCCTGCAGCGAGGTAGAAAAAGTTATGGACGGCATCTTCGGCACCATCGGTGATGTGCTGAAGAGCGGTGACAAGGTCACCATCGCCGGTTTCGGTCGCTTTGAAATGCGTGAGCGCCAGACCAAGAACTTCACCAACCCCAAGACCAAGGTCACCAGCAAGCTGGAGCCTACCGCCATCCCCGGTTTCAAGGCCAGCGGTCGTCTGAAGGACAAAGTTGCCAAGTAATCACAAGACCGAAGTTGTTAAGGGTCTTTCCCCGCAGGGGAAAGACCCTTTTAGTTTTTGTTTTTATGCGCAAAAAAACGGTGCGCCCGCCCAGCGGACACACCGTTTTTGAATTTTTAAATTTGTACGCTGCCCGCGCAGCGCCGACGTGAATTTTGCTTACACCTGCAGCTGCTGCGGGGGGATGATGGTGCGCCAATCCAAGTCGCCGCGCCCCAGACCCAGCACCAGCATTTCGGCGGTGGCGATGTTGGTGGCGGCGGGTACGTTGTGTACGTCGCAGACGCGCAGCAGCTGCATTTCAAACGGCTCGTTCGGCTTGGCACCGATGGGATCGCGCAAAAACAGCAGCATATCCACCTCGTTGCAGGCGATGCGGGTCATGATCTGCTGGTCGCCGCCCAAATTGCCGGACATAAATTTCTGCACGGGCAGCCCTGCCTTTTCCTCCACCAAATGCCCGGTCGTGCCGGTTGCAATCAGGGTATGCTGCGAAAGGATATGCTTATACGCGCGGCAAAAATCCGCCATAAGCTCCTTTTTGGAATCATGGGCAATCAATGCGATCGTCATAAAAATCCACCGTCCTTGTCGGCCAAACTGCCGTATATTTTAATAGGTAAGCGGGACCCTTTGCCCGCAAAGTCGTTTTGCCATAGCCTGCCCGGCAATCACCGCCGGGTCTGCGGCGGGGGGAACGCTGCCGTTGGCACCCGCCAGCTGTAAGGGCTTGCTTTCGGGTATCACTGCCAAAAGCTGGGCGCCCACGGTGTCAATGCACTCGTCAAGATCCGCCACAGCGGCGCGTTTGCCGAAGCTCTCGCGCGTGACGCGGTTCATCACCAGCCGCACGGCGCTTTGCTCACGCGCGGACGCCAGCAGGCGATCCGCCACGATTTTGCCGTCGCGCAGTGCCACGGGGTCGGGCGTCAAAACCAAAAGCGCCTTGTCCGCAATGCGGTCGGCGGCGGTAAACGGCGCGCCCATACCGGCGGCGGTGTCCAGCAGGATAAAATCAAAATAGGGGCGCATCGCGGTCACCAGCCTGGCAAGGGGTGCGGCAAGAACCTCGCCGCCCTCATAGGGGGCGCTTATGACCGAAAGCCCGGTGTACAAAGGGCTGGAAACGATCGCTTTGCCGCCTTCACACCGACCGCACAGGACGTCCTCAATATCATAGACGGTACGCCCGTATACGCCGGCAATAATGTCCACACTGCGCAGACCGGAATCCAGCTCGATCAACAGCACCTTATGCCCCAAACGGGCAAGGCTTGCGCCCAAAAGCACCGAAACCGTGCTTTTGCCGGTACCGCCCTTGCCGGAACATAGCATAATACATTGTGCGTTCACAGCAAGCCCTCCGCGTGTCTTTGTAACAAACACTTGTACGACCTTATTCTATCACAAAATCCGGAACATAGCAACAGGTGTGTGCGTAAAAAATCAAGGACATTTTTTGAACAATTTAACGATGCGCCGCCTGAAACCGCAAAGCTTGCACGAAATGCGCAATTTTTGCAAAGCCGCGCGGGGGTCAGCGGCTGAAATACAGGTTGAACACGTCCCGCAGTACGGGCGCGGCGTGAAATCCGCCCCCGCCGTATTCCAGCACGACCGCCAGCGCAATTTCGGGGGCATCCGCCGGGGCATAGCCGATCAGCACCGAATTGACATAGTGTCCGCCGCCCGGCTTTTGCGCCGCCAGCTGGGGGCTGCCGGTTTTGGCAGCGCAGGGGACAACGACCTGCCGCAAAACGCTGCTGCCCTGCGCCATACGCACCATACCGTCCCGGATGGGCATAAACACGCTTTCGCCGCCCGCAACCTCGATGAATTGCGGCGTATACTGCCAGACTGTCGCCCCGTCGGCATCCACGGCGCGGTCGGCAAAATGCAGCAGGGGACGCCGCCCGCCGTTGGCAAGCGCCGCCGCGTAGGCTGCCAGCTGCACGGGGGTCAGCGCCGTGTTGCCCTGCCCGATGGCTGCCATCAGGGTCAGCCCGGCCTGGTAGTTTTCGTCGCTGGACCAAGTCAGCCGCCCGGCAGCGGCGGGGGTTTCCACCCCGGTGTCGGCAGCCAGTCCCAGCTGCTGCGCCGTTTGGCTGAAAACATCCACCCCCAGCCGCCGCCCGGTGTCGTAAAAATAGAGGTTGCAGCTGTATTGCAGGGCGGTGCGCAGGTCCACCGCGCCGCTATGGCGGTCCTGCAGGCAGCGGGGCTGATAGCCGCTGTAATAGAGGTACCGCCCCGTGCAGGGGACGGTATCATAGGGCGAAAACCCCTGCTGCAGCGCGGCGGCAGCCACGGCGGGCTTAAAGGCAGAGCCGGGCGCGTACAGCCCTTGGCAGCAGCGGTCCAGCAGCGGGGCGCGGCTGTCGGCGCAAAGGTCGGCGTAGTTGCGGCGGTAGGTGTTCAGGTCGTAGCCGGGGTAGTTGGCGGCGGCTAAGATGCCGCCGGTGCGCACATCCACCAGCACGGCTGCCCCGGCGCAGGCTTCCCGCCCGGCCCCTGCGGCGGCGGTGGTGCGCAGCGTTTCGATGCGGTCTGCCAGCGCGTCCTGCAAAGCCTTTTGCAGGGCGGCGTCCACCGTTAAAATCAGGTTCGCCCCGGGCTGTGCGGCAGACAAAACGCGCCGCCCGGTCACGGTGCCGCTGCGGTCCACGCTTACGATGCTGCGCCCGATCTGCCCGCGCAAAAGCGTGTCGTATGCCTGCTCCAGCCCGCTTTGCCCAATGCGCGCATCCATGGCAAGCCCTTGTGCCTTGACATCCTGCCATTGCTCGGCTGTGATGGCACCGGGGAACCCCAGCGCGTGGGGCATAAGCGCCCCCTGCTGCCATACCCGCACGCCCCGCGCTGCCAAGCGCACGGCACCGCTTTGCACCAGCCCGGCGCGGTACAGCGCCGTCACCGTGTCGGCATCGGCGTTTTGCAAAACGGGCAGTTCGCCCGCCGCTGCGGTACAACAAAAGGCGGCAAGCTGTGTTTCCACATCCTTGCCGCCTGTCAGGGCGCTGAGCTGTTCTACGGTTTGGGGCAGCGAAGTCCCGCGCGGGGCGGGTACCTGCAAAAGCACATCAAAGACGGTGTCGTCCTGTGCTAAAATAACGCCGCTGCGGTCCAGAATTTTGCCCCGCGCGGCGTACTCGGTCACGGTATACTGCGCGGTGGCGAGCTCCTGCGCCTTTTGGGCGTAATGCTCTGCCATGGCAAACTGCATCCATGCCAGCCGCGCCAGAAACAGCGCAAACACCGCCGCACACAGTACCGCCAGCACCACAATGCGCCGGCTGCGTTGACGGCGCGGGGAATCGGGCTGCTTCACGCAGAATCCACCTTTCTGATAACAAACTGCTTATATTGATTATAAGAAAAATTCCGGCAAAATGCAAGCTGTCACGCGCAGACAAAGTAAATTTCGTCCCAAAAATCGGCGGTGTCCCGCAATAGGACCTGCTGCGTCAGCCCGGCGGCTTCCGGCTGCGGCGCATCCGCAAACACGCCCAGCCAAAACCCGTCCGGTGTGGCAACCACCGTGCCGGCGCCGTCGCGGCAGTGCAGGGGCAGCCCGGTCAGCCGCCAGCCGCCCTTGACCTGCAGCAGTCCGCCGCAGCCCGCTGCCAGCCCCGCCGTGGGGCAGCGCGCACTGCCCGCCTGTGCCATCACGCAGCGGTCGGCGCTGGTTTGGACAATACGCCCGGCAAACCGTCCGGCGCTGTCGGTCACGGCGCAGCCGATTTCGGCGTGTCCTGCCAGCACCAGCACCCCCGGCAGCCGTGCCAACACCCGCGCGGGGCGCTGTGCAGCGGCGGTGCGTGCCGCGCCCGTCAGCGTGCGCAGGGCAGCGTTCTCAGCCTCTACATCCGCTAAATTCGCCAAATTTGTGCGCAGCTGCGCGTTTTGCTGCTGCAAAAGCTCCAGCCGTGCCGTGTAATGGGGCAGGCAGAAATCCCCCCAAGCGCGTCCTGCCTTGTGCGCCAAAACCGGCAGCAGGGCAAGAACCAGCGGCAGCGCCAGCGCACCGCCCAAGATCCACCCCACCCAAAGGCGGGAGCGGCGGCGGGCAAATTGTAAACTTTCGTGCATAGAAACCCCTCTTTTTTGCAAAAATGTTGCACAAGCACGGCGGTTTTTGGTATAATATTTCTAATACTGCTGTATAGTGTAAGGAGCTTTACCATGACCTGTAAATTGCTGCTTTTGGATATTGACGGCACTCTGCGCCCTGACGGGTGCAGCACCATCCCGGCGGAAAACGTCGCCGCCATCAAGGCGGTGCAGAAGCTGGGCGTTAAGGTGGCGATCGCAACCGGGCGCAGCCGCGCCGGGGTGTCGCCGGAAATGCTGGCGGGTTTGCGCCCCGATGCGTGGATTTGCGCGGGCGGTGCGCAGCTGGCGGACGCCAAGACCGGCGAATTTTCGGTGCATCGCCTTACGCCGGAGGAAATGTACGCGCTGGTGGATTTTTTTGAGGACTACGACCTGCCCCTGCGGTTCAGCTTTCACGATGCGAACTACGCCTACATCGGCTATGACGAGTTCAAGCGGGTGGAAAAAGAGCTGAAACTCGACAACCACATCGTGGACGGCGAGGATCAGGAGCAGCATCTGGTCGAAATGCCCTTCGGCGCGTTCGGTATGATGCCGCAGTCGCTCGAGCCCGCCTTTGTGGAAAAATACGGCTATCTCAATCTGGACATCGTACACTGCCCCCCGGACAGCCCCTCCTGTGATATTTTGCAGGACGGCGTCAACAAGGGTACCGGGCTGCTGGAGCTTGCCGAGCATTTCGGCATCGGACTCAGCGAAACGGTGGCAGTGGGGGACGGCGACAACGACATCCCCATGCTGCAGGCGGCGTGCATCGGCATTGCCATGGGCAGCGGCAGCCGGAATGCCAAGGCAGCGGCAGCGGTCGTGGGTCCCGAGGCGGCGCCCCACGGTGTGGCGGACATCTGCCGCCAGCTCTGGCCGGAGGCATTTTAAGCGATGAAGGCGGCATACACCCCGGTGGGACCGGGCTTTGCGCCGATCTGCGGAACTCACGCCAAAGCGTTGATTTTGGGCAGCTTCCCCAGCCCCAAGAGCAGGGAACAGGGCTTTTATTACGGGAATCCGCAAAACCGGTTCTGGCGGCTGCTGGCGTTTATAACCAACGCGCCGGAGCCGAAAACCATCGCGGAAAAAACAGCGCTGATTCTGCAAAACGACCTCGCCCTGTGGGACACCGTGCAAAGCTGCGAGATCCGCGGCGCGTCCGATGCGTCGATGCGCCATGTGCAGCCCAACGATGTGGCAGCGCTGGTGCGCCGGTTGGGCGTGCAGGCGGTGTTTTGCAACGGGGCGGCATCGGGGCGCGTTTATGCAAAATATGCGCAGGCTGCCGCCGGTATACCTGCCGTGGTTTTGCCCAGCACCAGCCCCGCCAACGCCGCGTGGAGCATGGAGCGCCTGCAGCAGGCGTGGGGCAGCGAATTGGGCAAATATATAAACAACGTTTAGAATCGCTGCCAACCCCGCGTATTTTGCACAAACCGCCTTGCAACCGGACAAAATTTGTTCTATAATACAGTTGGGGCAACACCGCACAATTCCCGCCTGACGGCTTAAGCACCGCTCCGGCGGCTGCGGCACAGCATCTGCGTTGCCAAAATGCTCGATAATGTCGGGTTGCGGTACCCGCATCGTGCATCGGGGACAAAAGCCCCTCGCACTCTGCGACCGCTGCCCCTGCTTCGGTTCGCTGTATCCGCCACTGGCGGCGCTCACCTTTGCAGCACAAAGTATTGC
>SFOX01000075.1 GCA_004552305.1 Subdoligranulum variabile
TACTTGCTGCGAATAGGTCATAATCATACTCTCCTTTTGACAAATGTCGCTTTGGCAGCATAAAACCGCCGCCGCGCCCTGCCGGCACAACTGCTGCTCCATACTGCTTGCATCCGAACCGGGTGCGCCGCTCTCTTTCAGCGCCTGTACCGGTACTACTACGCATGATTTTATTATAGAGAAAACGGACGAATTTTGCAAGTCATTTCCTGCAAAAAGTACAGCCGGGTTTTACGGTCATCCGGCACTAACTGTCATTTCCACCGCTTTACACAAAACAATCGTCAAATTTTTGTCAATTCTGCCGTAAGCACCGGCAAACTTTTTTCAGCCTTTTCTTTTTGCGCGTTTCAGCGCGGGTCTTTCTGCACCGGATGCAGCGCCCAGATGGCCGCAAAACCCGCCGCCGCACCGGCCATGGCAAGCAGGTGCCGCCCGTTTTCCAGCGCCAGCAAGTTAGCTGCAAAGGGGAACGCAAGGCTGCCCACGCTCTGCCCCAAAGCCAGAAAGCCATAGTTCACCCCTGCATGGGGCAGGCCGAACAGATCGGTGGAAAGGGCGGGCAGCACCGCCGCCAGCGCCGAGTAGCAGAAGGTGAGCCCGGCGTAGCACACCACCACCCACCAGCCCTGCGCCGCCCAGAACGCCGCTGACAGCCCAAGCGAAGCCGCAAACAGCCCAAGGTCGGTGGCGCGGCGGCCGATATGGTCGCTGAGCATGGGCATCAGCATCCGGCCTGCGGCGCTGCCCACGCTGCCCAGTACGATGCTCCACAGTGCGGCAGTCTCGTCCAGCCCGCGCTCCATGCCCAGCTTTAGGATGATAGGGCTGAACAGCAGCACCGCTGGTGTTGAAAAGCACACCGCGCCCGCGCACAGCCAGTACTGCTTTGTGCGCAGCATCTGCCCCGGGGAGAGGTCGAGGGTGTTTTTCCCGCTTGGCTGCTGCTTTTTCTGCGGCGGATCGCTGAGCACCGCGCTGCCCGCAAGGCACACCGGCAAGGTGAGCGCCCCCAATGCCCAGAACGCGCCCCGGATGCCCTGCACCGGGCCAAAGCCCCGCAGCGCCGCCCGGACGAATACCGTAAGGAACGCACCGGAAAGTCCTACTGCCCCGCCGATGACCCCGGTCGCCAGTCCCTTGCGCCCCGCGTACCACTTTTGGGCGCAGGACTGGATAGAGGGGTACAAAAAGGCTGTGCCCAGCCCCGCCGGGATGCTGAAGGCCAGAAAGAACCCCCACCCTGCCCTGTCCGGCAGAAAGGCCGCCGCAAAAAAGCCGCCGCAGAGCAGGGCTGTGCCCCACAGCGCTGCGCAGCGCGGGCCCTTTTGATCCTGTAAAAAGCCGCCCAGCACACACCCCACCCCAAAGGCGGCAATAAGCAGGGCAAAGGCGTAGCCTGCCCCCTGCTCCGAAAGACCGTATTCCTCCATGACCGGCTGCTGAAAGACGCCCCAAGCCGCCGGTAAGCCGGTAAGCACCTGAATGGCTGCCCCCGCAGCCAGAATCGTCCACGGGTGTTTTGCTGCAAACTGCTGCTTCATACTTTCACCTCAAAGATTTGTGCAATTTGCGATAGTGTGCCCATTTGGATTGACAATCCGGCATTATCCTTTATAATGGTAAAGTACTGAGTTAAAAACGCTCCCGCCCTTTTTCAGGCATCGCGGGCGGGTACAATTTACAGATAGAGAGGAATTACTGTTATGAAAACACAGGCTTTGAAGGGTATGCGGGATCTACTGCCCGCTGAGCAGACCCTGCGCGACTACATTCAGGGCAAGATTCTGGAGACCTACCGCTCTGCCGGCTTCGAGCGCATCTCCACGCCTATGCTGGAGGATATGGAAAATCTGGACAAGTCCGACGGCGGCGACAACCTGAACCTGATCTTCAAGGTGCTCAAGCGCGGCGATAAGCTGACCGCCGCCCTGAACACCGGCGACCCCAAACAGCTGTCCGACATGGGTCTGCGCTACGACCTCACCCTGCCGCTGAGCCGCTACTACGCCGCCAACAAGGATAAGCTGCCCAGCCCCTTCAAGGTCATC